>NZ_JABAIG010000002.1:0-681192 GCF_012641385.1 Rhizobium sp. P28RR-XV | reverse complement strand
CATTGGCGACGATAGCGCCAGCCGCCGTTTCGCATTGATATTGATAGGCGCGGCCGAGATAGGTTCGTGTCCCCAAAATGGCCGGCAGTCCATTGCCCTCGCGTCGAACGGAAAGCCCGTCCGCACGACAGCCGAGAATGAAGCTATCCGGAATCGGCCCGAAATCCTCCTGCGAAGGAGGCAAAGCCGACGCAGGGGGACACAAATCAACAAAGCCTCCACACGAAACCAAGCTTTCCAAAAGCAAATATCGCCAAGACCGCTAGCGCCTCAGGCGCAGAACCTGAAGGGTGAGGCGCGATCGAGCTTCAGCTCGATTGCACAGTCCAGTGGCGCCGTTCCAAGCAGCCAACCGCGAAAAGCCTGAACCCGCAATCAATTCCAAAAGTACACGCGATGATTGACGTGTTCTGTTGGTAGTTACACGTCGCCACGGATGTCGGCATGTTAGATGCCTTCCGAAGCCGGCTTGAAGGTGCTGCATTTCCGTGAGCAGTACCTTCATTTTGTGATGAATATTGACAATATATGCTACACACCCCGCAATTAGCTATAATAAAAGGATATTCCGATGGCGTCGGGTAGCATTCATGTGAAGGTCAGCGGTGCGCTGCAAGACCACATCCAGCAGCAGATTGGCGACGATGGCCTCTACGAGAACGCCAGCGAATACATTCGTGCCTTGATCCGTCGCGACCTGCAAACCCGTGATGAGGCATGGGACTCGCTCCAAAAGGAGCTTGCACCGGCCATGCGCGCGGATGACAGCGAGTTTGTCGCCGTTTCCGCCGAAGATGTTATCCGCCGCAATAAGCGCCGCTGATCATGGTGGCGTCTCGCTTTTATCCGCGCGCCGACGCGGCGCAGGACAAGATTTGGCGGGATACCGTTGAGAAGTGGGGTGAGAAGCAGGCGGTGACCTACATCACCGGCCTGCATACGCATTTGCAGCGGTTATGCGAGGAAAAGGCAATCTGGCGGAAGCTTCCGCAACGTCTTGCTATTCCCGCCGATGTGAAGCGCGAGGCGTATTTCAGCCGCTACGAGCATCACTATGTCTTCTTCCGCGAACTAGATAACGGCGATCTCGGTGTGATGAGCATTTTGCATGAGCGCATGGATGTGCCCGTGCGTCTTGCCGAGGACTTGGCGGCGCTTTCAGAGAAAGCGGAGCCTTTCAAGGCATAGGGTTGGTAGCTCCGAAACAAAGTTGGGTGAGGATATATTTCCCTAACTTGAATGGTGAGGCGATCGAGCTTCAGCTCGACCGGACAGTCCAGCGGACTGTTCCAAGCAACCAATGGCGAGAAGCCTGAACCCGCAACCAATTCCAAAAGGTCCGCCGTCGCGCGGGCTTTCTTGTATCTGGTAACCGGGCAAGCATCGTCTAGCGATGCCCCAACTCCGGCGAGCTAGGCTTCCTCAGGCACTGGCCCGATCAGCGGTGATGATCCATGCTCGGGAGTCGAAGAGCACACCTTCGGGGGTCATATGCGCATCCAGCACATCACGCAGCCGCTGCAGTGGTTGGTCGGGCGTCTCATCGGTGTGCGTGAGCGCGTCCTTGACCATATAGAGGCCGCTAAGAGCATCAAGGGCGGTGTCGACATTCGTTCCATAAAAGACAGGTTCTTCCACCTCGATGAAGTCGATCGAGGTGAAGCCGCCGGCGCTCAGCAGCTCTTTGGCCATGGCGGGATCGCCAAGCGAAAACGGCTTGCCGGCGTTTTCCGAAATTGGGCTTCCCGGAGCCAAAGCTTGCCTGATGGCGCCAGACCATTCGTTGCGCTCCTGGTTTTGCCACACCATCCAGGCGAGGCGTCCACCAGGGCGCATTGCGTGGGCGATATTGGCAAATGCCGCCGGCGGATCAGCAAAGAACATAGCGCCGAACCGGCTGATACAGAGATCGAAACCGGCAGCTGGAAAGTTGTGGCTTTGTGCGTCACCCAGTTCGAAGCCGACGTTGCGCAATCCCGCTTCAGCGCAACGTTGCCGCGCAATCTCAAGCATCTCGGCGGAAGTATCCACACCGACCGCGCCGCCTTCCATCGCGGCAAGAGCTGCTTCCCGGGTGGTTTGTCCGGCGCCGCAGCCGATATCGAGTACCCGGTCGCGCCTCCTGACATCGGCGACGGCCCGCAAATGCCGGTTATGCCGTGAGAGTTCAGCGTCGTAAAAATCGGCACATTGCAACACTACAAACCTCCCTCATCTCGTTTAATCGCCATCGCGGTTCAGTTCTCGCGAAATCTCGGAACAGCTCTAACTCATTATTCTCGTACAATTCCGGATAGAAAACCGCTGGGTGCTTGTTCTGGAATTACTCTCATGGAAGTCGGGTCCCGTATTGCACCTTCTCATAAACTGATTGCATAATAAGATCAGTTATGCAATATGGATTCCAGTTGCAATTCGCAATCGGATGGATTTGTCATGGAACGAACGAGATCATTCGCCGTCACCGAGAGCTCAGTCGAGACCAAGGGAGCGAGCCTGCAGACCCAGGCTTTCGGTGATCCCTCCAGCCCGCCCATAATATTGATCATGGGGATGATGGCTTCGATGCTGTGGTGGCCGGATAGGTTCTGCGAGGCGCTCGCCGCCCGGCGGCGCTATGTGATCCGATACGACCAGCGCGACACCGGCCTCTCGACACACTATCCGCAAGGCGAACCCCGTTATTCATTCAGCGACCTGGCCGACGATGTCATCGCTATTCTCGACGGCTACGGATTGGAAACGGCACATGTGGTGGGCATGTCGATGGGCGGCGCCGTCGCGCAAGAAGTAGCGTTGCGCCATCCCCGGCGTGTGCGGACGCTCACGCTGATCAGCACATCACCGCTTGCAGTCGAGGGCTTGCCCTCCTCGACAAAAACCTATCAGGAGCATTCCAGGTCGGCCGAAGCGACCGACTGGTCCAATCTTGAATCCATCGCCGATTTCCTGCGTAGCGAGACGGCCATGCTTGCCGGCACCAGGCATCCGCATGATGCTGATGCTGCAAACACCTTGATCGCCCGCGACATGGCGCGGGCGCCGTCATTTGCCAGCGCCACGAACCATTTCACGCTCGTGAGTGAGGAGGGGCTCGCAAGACTTCAGGCATCGGATATCAAGCTGCCGGTCCTTGCGATCCACGGCACAGCCGATCCGCTGTTTCCCATAGAGCATGGGGAGGCCTTCACCCAGGTCGTGCGAGATGCGCGGCTGCACCGGGTCGACGGTGGAGGGCATGAAATCCACGAGCGCGACATTGATGAGATCGCGCAGGCCATCGTCAATCACACGGCCTGACGGACGTCCGGAAAGCCAGGCATGACCTCGCTTTCCGGTCTGTTGGAGATCAGCTTCTCGGCTTCAGGTTCTCCGCGTCGTAGAGCGGCTTGTAGCCGACGCCTGCGACTTCCACCGGGTAAGTCTCGCCGAAATATTCGACCTTCAGCTTGCGGCCTTCCTGGGCATAGGACCAGGGCAGGTAGGCGAGCGCAATATTCTTGCCGATGGTCGGGCCGTAAGCGATCGAGGTGGTAAAGGAGCGGCGGCCGAGCTCGTCGACGAGGGTTTCGCCGGTTTCGGGGTCCATGACCGGCAGGATGCCGACGAGGTAGCGTGCCACGCCGTTGGAATCCACATTATCGGTGACGATGAGCGTGCAGAGCATGGCCGGCTGATGCTCGCGGGCGCGATATTCCAGGTGCTTCGCCTTGCCGCGGAAATCAGCTTCCTTGACCTTTGGGCGGGCGAGATCGGCTTCGAGAAGATTATATTCCGTCAACAGGTCGGCATTCTGCAGGCGGAGGCTCTTTTCCATACGGCGGCTGTTGGCATAGGTTTCGACGCCGACGGCGATGGCGCCCGTCGAGCGCAGCGCATCCCAGACGGCCAGCGCGTCACTATAGGCCATGTGCAGTTCCCAGCCCTGTTCGCCGACATAGGAGATGCGGAACGCCGTGACGTTCTTGCCAGCGATGCGGATCTGCCTGATCGCCGCGAAGGGGAAGTTCTCGTGCGAGAGGTTTTCCGGGCTTTCGACCACCTTCTGCAGGTTGGTGCGGGCATTCGGTCCCCAGATGCCGATCGTGACATAGCGTTCGGTAACGTCGGTAATGGTGACGTCGAAACCCTTATCCTGGGCAACGCGGCGCATGTAGTGGAAATCGCGCGGGCCGGCATCGGCGCCGTCGATCAGGCGGCAGCGGTCGGCCATGCGGATCACGGTGAAATCGGCGCGCACCATGCCCTCGTCATCGAGGAAGTGGGTATAGATGCCCTTACCGATATTGGCGTCGCCGCCGATCTTGGCGGCGCAGAGCCATTCCAGCAGCTCGACATGGTCAGGGCCTTCGATGTCGTACATGGCGAAATGCGAAAGGTTGATGATGCCGCAATCTTCGCTCAAGGCCAGATGCTCGGCATTGGAGACGCGCCAGAAATGGCGGTTGTCCCATTCGTTTTCGCGCACCGGTATGCGGTCGCCGTATTTTTCGAGCAGGTGCTCGTTTGCGGCATAGCCGTGCGCACGCTCCCAGCCGCCGAGTTCCATGAAGTAGCCGCCGAGTTCCTTTTCGCGCTCCCAGAAGGGCGAGCGGCGGACACTGCGGCCGGTCGCATAGGGTTCGCGCGGATGAACGGCGGGGTTGTAGATCTTCTGGGCAGCTTCGGTGCAGCGGCTTTCGATGAATGCCTCTTCCAGCATATGAGGGTAGAAGCGGGAATAGTCGATCCTGTTATGGTCGATCGGCGTGCGGCCGTCGGTCATCCAGTCGGCAACGAGCTTGCCGAAGCCGGGGCCGTCCTTCACCCAGATGGCGACGCAATACCAGAGACCGCGGACCTTCTGGCTTTCGCCGACGGATGGGCCGCCATCGGTCGTGACTTGCAAGAGGCCGTTGAAGGAATGGCCTTCATTGTAGCCGAGCTCGCCGAGGATCGGCGTCAGTTCCATGGCGCGTTCGAGCGGCTCGATGATCTGCTCCATGTCGAGGTCGCGCTGCGAGGGCGAGAGGCGAGCCTCGTGCTTTTCGAGGAGATCGCGGGGATGGCAGAGGCGCGGGTTCTTCTCTTCGTAGTAGCCCCATTCGATCTGGCCACCCTCGGCGGTCTTCGGATCGCCGGTGTCGCGCATATAGGCGGAGTTGCCCTGGTCGCGCATCAAAGGGAAGCCGATTTCCTTGCCCGTGTTGGCAAACTCGTTGTAGGGGCCGAAGAAGGTCAGCGGGTGGTCGACCGGCATGACCGGCAGGTCTTCGCCGACCATCTCGGCGATCAGGCGACCCCACAGGCCGGCGCAGACGATGACGTATTCGGCCTCGATCGTGCCGCGATGGGTGACGACGCCGGTGATGCGGCCGTCCTTGACGATCAGCGACTGGGCCGGCGTATTGGCGAAGGAGAGAAGCTTGCCGCTCTTTTCGCCCTGATCGATCAGCTTGCCGGCAACCGTCTGCGAACGGGGAATAACGAGGCCGGCATCGGGGTCCCACATGCCGCCCTGCACCATGCTTTCCTCGATCAGCGGGAATTTCTCCTTGATCTCGGCGGGATCGATCAGGCTCACGCGCGTACCGAAGGCCTTACCCGAGGTGACCTTACGCTTGATTTCCGCCATGCGGTCGTCGTCGCCGACGCGGGCGACTTCCAGGCCGCCGACACGGGCATAGTGACCGAGCTTGTCGTAGAAATCGATGGAGTAGAGGGTCGTCCAGCAGGAGAGGAAGTCATGGCTGGTCGTGTAGCAGAAGTCGGAGGCATGGGCGGTCGAGCCGATATCCGTTGGGATGCCTGATTTGTCGATGCCGACAATATCGTCCCAGCCGCGTTCGATCAGATGGTGGGCGATCGATGCGCCGACGATGCCGCCAAGCCCGATGATTACGACCTTCGCCTTTTGAGGAAATACTGCCATTTCGTGCGACCCTGATTGATACTGGAGACGGATTTTATGATGTGTGCGACGCCGACCAGAGCCTGTCTACGACATATTCAAGATGCTTGCACGACGACTGCAAGGCCGTCCCCTATCGAGAAGCCGCGTTGATTGTCGTCAGCAGCCATGTCGCAAAGGCGACGGTATCGCTTCGATGTGTCTATTGCGGGATCGATTGCATCATGATCTCGCGACGCAGGACCGGGCCTTCCTGGCCAAAATAGGTGGTCAGCAATTTGGCGAATTCATCCGATTGGTAGGTCTCGGTCAGCGTCTGATCGACGAGCAGGCGGAAGGCGGAGTCATTCTGCCGGAGTGCGATCCCATAGGGCTCGTGCGTGAAGAGGCGGTTGCCGATGGCGAGCGCGGAGGGGTTGCGGGCATGCGATGCGAGATCGAAGAGCAGAGCGCGATCGGCGAAATAAGCGTCGATCTTATGGTTTTCGAGCGCGATCAGGCCGTCCTGATGCGTGGCGAAATCGGCAACCCGCGTCTTCGGCACATCGGAGCCCAGCGCATCGCGCAGCGTTGCGCCCGTCGTCGTGTCGGCGCGAACGCCGATCGTGCTCGTCGCGGGCGCCGGCTTGGCGGAGACCTGCGCCAGCCGCTTGTCGAGGAACAGAGCCATCAAATAATCGGGTGAATCCTTGCGCAGCAGGGCGCTTGCGCCGGTAATGAAGATCGGCTGCGAGAAATCGACGTTTTGGCGCCGGCCAAGACTGATGGTCAAGGCGCCGCAGAGAAGGTCGACCTGGCCGCTCTTCACTGCATCGAAGCCGTCGGCGAGCGTGGTTTGCACATAATCGCGCTTCAGATTGGCGATCTTGCTCCCCACAGCATCGGCGATTTTGCCGCAAAGATCGATCGCATAGCCTGCCGGGCTGCCGTCCTTCTTCTTGAAGGAGAATGGCTCTTCGTCGCTGATATAGCCGATACGGATGGTGCCTTTCTGGGCAATGAGGTCGAGGGTCTGCGCGGCAACGGCCGTATAGGCGGATATGCCGAGCACAAGGCCTGCCAGAACCAGTCGTCTTATGCAATTCGCCGGCATGATCCTGATCTCCAAAAGAAAATTGGGCAATCGCAAGGGCTTAGGCGCAGACTATGGGCTGACAGGGTTTTGTCAACGGCGGATTGTCCTCGACGACTTCCTATCGAGCGGGAGTGACGGAAACCTTCGTACCCGAAGGCCGGGAGTTCATTTGGACAAGGCGTGACGATCTGCCCAGTCGGAAATCGCAGCTGCAATGGCTTCAGGTTGATCTTCCGGTGCGTTGTGCCTGGCCGGTCCACAATTCCTGACTTCGAGATTGGCCATGTTCGCGCGGCACCAGGCTGCCATTGTCTCCCCGATCAAAAGTGTCTCCGGAGGTCCATCGAAGGTCAGCAGCAGCTTGGGGACATCGGCACTCGCGGCAAGCCAGGCATCGTAGGTTTCGATGCGCCTGGTCACATCGGCCGGCTCGCCTTCGATCGGCATGGCCCGCGGCCAGGCCAGCAGCGGGCGGCGGCTTTCGCGTGTCGGATAAGGGGCTGCATAAACGGCATGATCTTCTTCGCTAAGCCCCTTGAGAACGGTGGCCCGCAGAGCCTGTTCGATGAAGAAATTCTCGTCCAGCACTTTCGTTTCGCCGACACCGGATGCCCGCAGAGCCTCATAACGAGGACGGGCGTTCGGGAAATCCTCCCAGGTCATCGGTCTCACGATCGTTTCCATGAAGGCGATGGCGCACACACGTTCGGCATGGCGGGCAGCCCAGTCGAAGGCGAGAGCGCCGCCCCAATCGTGGCCGACAAGCACGACGCCATCGAGCTCCAACCTGTCGAACCAGTCGTCGAGATAGCGCGCGTGGTCATCGAAACGATAGGCAATATCGGGTTTGCCGGACTGGCCCATGCCGATGAGATCGGGGGCAAGGCGACGGCCAGGCGTGGTGATAGCGGGCGACACATGCCGCCAGAGGTAGGAAGAGGTGGGATTGCCGTGCAGGAAGACGAAGGGCGTCCCCGTTCCGGCATCCTCGTAGTAAATTGTCGAGTCCAACACGTTAACCGAAGGCATGCCGAGTATCCCTTCCTTATTGGAAATGGTAAGGTACCTGACCATTTATCATAATAGTCAGGTACCTGTCTATATCTCATGGAAAAACGCGTTCCGACACATCTGTCACTGGGCTTGCTGCTGCGGCTCGTTCACCAGCATTGGGCACAGGATGTCGATGCCGCTCTCGAAAAGGCGGGCTTCGACGATATCCGACCGTCGCATGCCAATGTCTTCACCTTTATGCGGCCGGACGGAATCCAGGTGAGCGAACTCACCCGGCTTGCGCATGTGCGCAAGCAGACGATGACGCAGGCGGTGGAAGAACTGGAGCGGTTGGGTTACGTCGAACGACGCCCCGACCCCAATGACCGGCGTGCGCGGCTGGTCTTCCTGACGGAGCGCGGCAAGGGAGTGCGGCCCGTCGCAATGTCAGCCGGGCGGCTCGTGGACCAGCGCTGGTCAGACATGGCTGGTTCGGAAGAGATCGATGCGCTCAAGCAGGCCCTGCAGACCCTGCTGGGAAAACTGCGCGGTAGCGACAAGAACGACGAAGATCCGATGGGCGAGGCAGGCGCATAGGCGGTTCCCGCCGGTCATGGCATCGTCCGAGCGCTGCGAGACTATCACGAAGAGTTTCGTTACCCTCTCGTAGTTTCTGGCCTATCAATCCTGCACCATCGTCAAACCCATGGGGACGCTGATGCGGAAGAGCAATGGACTTCGATATGAAGGCAGCGCGATAAGCAAGGCAGGCTTTGCTTTGTGTGCCGGTCTTGCGGTTCTTTGTGCGGGCTTCAGCGCCGCTTTCCCGTCACCGGCGGCAGCGCAGACGATCATCGACGACTGGCAGAATGTGAAGCCGCCGGCGCCGCCGGAGCTGAAGCAGGTTACCGTCGATCCGAAGACGACGGCGCTGCTGATCCTCGATTTCAACGGCGCGCAGGACCCGACCAAGGGGCCGTGCAACGAGAAGACCAAGCCTCGGTGCCTTGCCTCCGTGCCCAAGGTCAAAACCCTGCTCGATCAGGCCCGCGCCAAGGAGATGCTCGTCGTCTTCAGTCTGGCGGGGGCCGGCCAGGCACCGGATATCGCGACGGCGCTGGCGCCTTTGGCGAGCGAGCCGATCGTCAAATCCGGGCCGGACAAGTTCATCGGCACCAACCTGCGCAGCATTCTCTCCGACAAGGGCATCAAGACCCTCATCGTGACCGGCACGGCCTCTGAGGGGGCGGTGCTCGATACCGCAACGGACGCAGCGCTCAATGGCATGAACATCGTGCTACCGGTCGACGGCATGTCGTCCACCGAGCTCTATGGCGAGCAATATGTGGCATGGCACATGGTCAATGCGCCTGGCGTCTCGCAGAAGACGACGCTGACCAGCATAGACAGGATCAAGTTCTGATCCGCTGCAGTTTGCCCTGCAGCCGATCGGAAGAAAAACATCCCGCTCTCCTGCGCGGCAGCGGATGTCGGCATGAGAGTTGTTTAGGCGAAGGCCTCGTCGAACAGGTTCAGCAGCCGTTTCCAATGCCTTTCGGCGCCGATCTCGTCATAGACGCCATGATCCGGCACCGTCCATCCATGCGCCATGCCGACATAATTTTCGATGGTGTGATCGACCCCACCTGTGCGGAGCGCCTCGGCGAGGCGAGCAGATTGTTCCGGCGGAAAGCTGTTGTCGACGCCGGCAACACCGACATAGACGCGCGCCTTGAGATTGGCGGCGAGGCGATGCGGGCTGTCTTCCGCGTCGCTGGCGAGATTGCCCCCATGGAAGCTCGCCGCAGCGGCGATGCGGTCGGGATAGGCGGCAGCGGCGGTCAGGGCGCGTCCTCCGCCCATGCAATATCCGACCACGCCGGCCGGACCCTTGGCGCCGGCGGCTGACAGTGCATCGAGGAAGGCGGCGCTGTCGTTCTTGGTCATTTCCTGTGTCGTGCCGCGCAGCATCGTCATAATTGTTTCGCGGCTTGCCGGATTGCCGAAGGCGCCGCCGTCGAAGGGGCCATAGGTGCCGAAACGATAGAAGAGATCGGGAAGCAGCACGACATAGCCGGCATCCGCCAGCCGCTGCGCCATGCCGTCAAGCGACGGGCGAGGGCCCATGGCATCCATGTAAAGGATCACGCCGTGTCCGGAGGAAGCGCCATTGTCGGCGCGGAAGAGGGCGGCCTTGGCAGTCCCGTCGGCCGTCTTGATTTCGATATTCTGTTTCATCGTCGAATCCCTTGCGAATTTTCTGGCGGCTTGTAACTCCCGGTGCTGCAGGGCACCTTGGCAAATGGCCGATAGGCCCTCAAGAGCGTCTTGCCGCAAAAAAGCGGAGATCGATGATCCATCGATCAACATCTCTTGAGTTTCGGTAAGCATGTTCCATGACATAGTATCGCCGGCAACAGGCTCTATGCGATGAACCTTCGGAGGATACGATTTCATGTCTTTTCGCCAGATGGTTCCCGGCCTGGTGCTGGCTTTTTCGCTGCTATCGACTGTCGCATCCGCCGCACCGCCGGAGCAGAACCATAACGCGCCTGCCGGTGGCGGTGGCGTGCTCTCGCTCCTGCCGCCGGATGCGGTGAGCGATCACGTGCTGAATGCGGATGGCAAGACCATTCCCTACACGGCAACGGCCGGGACCCTCGATCTCTTCGGTCAGGATGGCCAGCGCAGTGCGGCGATTTTCTACACCGCCTATGTCGCGAAGAACCGGGATGCAAACCGGCCTGTGACCTTCGTGTTCAACGGCGGACCGGGTGCTGCCTCGGCTTTTCTCAATCTCGGTCTCGTCGGCCCGCGCATCGTCGATTTCGGCGCGGATGGGCGTGATGGCGCCAATGCCAAGCTGGTCGACAACCCGCAAAGCTGGCTCGAATTCACCGATCTCGTGCTGATCGATCCGATCGGCACCGGCTGGAGCCGGACGGTGAAGCCTGATGACCAGAATGATTTCTATAGCGTGGACAGCGATGCCGAAAGCCTGGCCAAAGCGATCACTCTCTACGTTAGCCATAACGGCCGCGCCTCATCGCCGAAATATATTCTCGGCGAAAGCTATGGCGGATTTCGCTCGGTCAAGGTCGCCAACAGCCTGCGCGAGGATCAGGGCATTCTGGTTTCCGGCATCGTCATGCTCTCGCCCTTGCTGGAGGGCCGCTTCGTCTTCGGCGACAGCGGAGATGCTCTCGCCGCTGCCATGGAGCTGCCTTCGCTGGCGGCGGCCGAGCTGGAACGGCAAAATGCCTTCAGCGAGAAAGCGATCCAGGACGCCCAGACCTTTGCCTTGAACGAATATCTGCCCGCTCTTGCCGGGCTGCCGCCGTCGGGCGACGCCGGCCGGGCCTTCTACGGTCGCGTGGCAAAACTGACCGGCATTCCCGAAGATGTGGTTGCCAAGAACCAGGGCTTTCTCAGTCAGGTCTACCGCAAGCATTCCGATGGGGGCGGGACGGATGTGGCAAGTGCCTACGACGCCTCCTTCCTGGCGCCGGATCCCTATCCGCAATCGGAGGCGGAGCATGGCGGCGACCCGGTTCTGGACGGTTTCGTCCGCGCCTATGGCGGCGCCTTTTCGAGCTATGCCCGCGATGAGCTGGGCTTTCACACGGACATGACCTACACGCTGCTATCGGGATCCGTGAACAGGGAATGGAAATGGGGCGGCGGAAGCGGCGGCTCGCGCGCGACCGCCGGTGTCACCGACGATCTCAAGGAGCTGCTGTCGCTGTCGCCGTCCTTCCGGGTTCTGGTGGGGCAGGGATACAGCGATCTCGTCATCCCCTTCGGCGTCAACAAATATGTGCTCGACCACATGCCGCAGGCCCTTGCCGATCGTGTGGCATTGAAGCTCTATCGCGGTGGTCACATGTTCTACACGCGCCCGGCTTCGCGGGAGCAGTTCACGGGCGATGCCAGGGCGTTTTATGCCGTGCGGGTTCAGGCAGCGCCGGCAACGCAGTCGAACTGACGGAGCCGATTCACCGGGTTCGGCCTGGAATCCGACAGCATTGCGAGGCTCGTCTCACGCGCTTCTCGCGACCATGGCCTTGATGGTTTCGAAGAGTTCATCCTTCGCCTGCTGCGGACTGATGTCACCCGTCGTGGCGGCATAGGAAAGCGCCTCGGCCGCACCCAGCATGGCCCAGAGGCCGGCCGATGCAATCGAGCCGGTTTTGGCGAAGGGAATGAGCAGCGCGCGGCACTTTTCGATGAAAACAGTCTCATATTCACGCTTGATCTTTTCAAGCTCCGGCGAGCCCGCGAGTGCGGCGATGATGCCGGGTATTTCGCGCCCCTGCAGGAGAACGCAATCGACATAGGAGGCGGCGATCACCTCCGCCCGGCCTGCCAGCGTCGGGGTGCTTGCATCAAGCGCCTTATCCATCGCCTCCGTCTGCCTGTTGTCGAACTCGCGATAGAGTGCGGCCAGCAGGCCGGAACGGGTGATAAAATGGTCGTAGACCACGGGTTTCGTCACGCCGGCACGCTCCGACAGCCGCCCCAGCGTCAGAGCTTCCGTTCCCTCTTCTCCCGCGATTTGCCAGGCAACCTCGATGAGCTGCCGGTAGCGCTCCTGCCGCGTCAGCCGGTTGCGGGACTCCGGTTTCTTCGTCTGCATGCTTGACATCGCTATATACCAAAAGTAACTTACTAAAAGTATATAAGACTGAACCACCTTTCACAATGCGTCAGCAGGAGTTTTTCGCATGCACGCACTTATCGTCGTTGCCCACCCAAATCCCGATTCGTTCAGCCACAGCGTTGCAGCCCATGTCGCCGAAGGCGTGAGGTTGTCTGGTCAGGGAGATACGCTCGAAATCGCCGATCTTACGGCGGAAGCTTTCGATCCGCGGTTCACCGCTGCCGATATCGCCGCCCACCTCAGGGAAGGGCCGGCGCCCGCCGATGTGTTGGTCGAGCAGGCGAGGATCGATCGCGCCGATGCGCTGGTGCTTGTCTATCCCGTCTATTGGTGGTCGATGCCGGGTCTCCTCAAGGGATGGATCGATCGGGTATTTACCAATGGCTGGGCCTATGAGGACATGCCCGGCGACAGGCCGGTCAAAAGGCTGCGACATCTTCGCATCCATCTCGTCGCCATTGGCGGAGCGACCATGCGCACCTATGCGCGACATGGCTATTTCGGCTCTATGACAAAACAAATCGACCATGGAATTTTCGGCTATTGCGGCGCGCCTGTCGCGACCTCCGAACTGCTTCTGACGGAAACGCAGGATATGGCATCCCATCTCGATACGGTCCGTGCCATCGGGCAAAACCTCTTTGCCGGTTCGTCATCGGAGACGACGGCCGATGCGGCCTAGAGCCGGATGATTTTAGGTCTGCTCGACCTAAAATCTGAATCCGCTCTAGAATCAGAGAAGTAGAGCGTGATGTCGTCCGAAAACCGCCTACACTTTTCGGCATCACGCTCTAATCATGCTGCTGCAGCTGGAACAGGTGCTTGATGCGTGAGCTCAGCGAGCTGACGGGAGCGCCATGGACAAGCATATCGGCATTGGCAAACAGGTGACGCTCGGCATCGATGCGCTTCGCCATGATGGCGCCGAGCTCCTCGGCGAGCGCGGGCCTGTCATGCAGCAAGGGCGCCAGGCAATCCTCGCCGATTTCATAGGTGACGACAAAGGTCAGGGCGCGGATGGTTCCGACTTCCCCCGTGCCCATCAGCAAGCCGTTTTCACCGAAATAGTCGCCTGGAGCGAGCCTCGTCAGCTCAATCTGCCGATGTCCTTCGCGACGGGTAATGCTGATGACGCCCGAGCGGACGATTGTCAGCGAGCGAAGCCGGGCATCCTGTTCGGCGATCACCGCATCCTTGTGATAGGTGCGGCGCTGCATGTTTGTCGCCAGATGCTCTTTTTCGTCCTCCGTCAGCGAAGCGAAAAGCGGGATGTTGTTGAGCAATCGCCATGGCGTGCTGGGGTTCTGCTGTCCTCCGGCGGCCGTGTCCGTCTTATGTTCCGCCGCAATGGTGAACGTGCCGGGAGGGCCGGCGAGCTTCAGGCCTGCTGCTTTCGTATGCCGGTAGAGGAGATCGTAGATCTCGTTCTTGGCTGTGGTCGCCAGGGATACCTCGCGCACGCGGAAGGAAAGCTGCAATTCGATGGCCTGTTCATCGATCGAGCTGATGGCGACCGAGGGCTCGGGTGTCTTCTGGATGGAATTGCAGCTGATCAGCACATTCTGCATCACGTTGGCAACGACGTTCGGCTGGGTGGTCGGCTGGATTCTCACGACGACGGTGGCGCCGTGACTCTCATCTGGTGACGAAAGGTTGGTGAGCCGTGTCTTTGCGAGGACGCTATTCGGAATGACGACCAGATCGTTGGTGCCGCTCAGGAGATGCGTCGCCCGCCAGTTCGTTTCGACAACACGGCCTTGAATATCGTTGTTGACGACGATCCAGTCGCCGACGGTATAGGGGCGGCCGAGATTGAGGGCGATGCCGGAGAAGACGTCGCTCAACGTGCTCTGCAGGGCGAGACCGAGAATGATGGCGAAGACGCCCGATGTTGCGATCAACGTGCCGATCGGGACGCTGAAGACATCGCCGACGATAGAGAGAATGGCGCCAAGATAGATGATGCCGACGACCAGGTCCTGCAGCAGCCGGCCTTCGCGCGGCTTGCGCTCGAAGATCAGGAAGAGCCGCACGAAGGCGATCAGCACCCAGGCGCCGTTGATCCACCAGACGATCTTGGCAAAGCCGGTGAAGGTGCGCAGCGTCACCGAATCCTGCGGCGGGCTCGGCTCGTAGGGGACGATGCCGTGATAGAGCAAAAGCACGGTCAGGCTGACGAAGAAGACGATCTGGCCGATCAGGCGGCCCGCCCGCTGGTGACGCAGCGCGATGCGGCTGACGAATGTGCCGACGACAACCAGGATACAGAACTGGACGATCGGATCACCAAGAAGCGCAATGGACATAGGGGTTTGGCCGTTCTCGGTCTTTCGGATGGCCGCTAAATTGGCACGAAAGGGACGGCAGCGCCATATGCAGATAAAGTATGATTAATTGGCGCCGACGCCTTGATCTCAAGGCTTGTACCTTGATAATTAGATGACGATTATCATCTTATATCTGTCATCCCATCCTGCTATCTGCCTTAGAGAGCGCAGAGCTTCGCGCTCCGACATCATCAAGGAATATCCATGACACAGTCTTTCGAGATTCGCGGCGATCTGCTGATCGGCTCAGATTCCACCGGCGACAACAGAACCGCGCGTGCCGTCAACCCGGCAACCGGCGCAAACCTGGAACCGGCCTTTGCGATCGCCAGCGAAAGCGACGTTGCCAAAGCGTGCGAATTGGCCGCCCAGGCATTTGACGTCTACCGTGCGACCAGCCCCGAACAGCGCGCTGCCTTTCTCGAAAAGATTGCCGACAATATCATTGGCATCGGCGATGCGCTGATCGAGCGGGCAACGGAAGAGACCGGCCTGCCTGTCGCGCGCCTGCAGGGCGAGCGCGGCCGTACCGTCGGGCAGCTCCGGCTGTTCGCCCAGGTGGTTCGTTCGGGCGAGTGGCTCGATCTGCGCGTCGATCCGGCATTGCCGGAACGCAAGCCGCTGCCGCGGCCGGACCTGCGCCTGCGCCAGATTCCGCTCGGCCCGGTCGCCGTCTTCGGCGCCAGCAATTTTCCGCTCGCTTTCTCGGTTGCCGGTGGTGATACGGCTTCGGCACTTGCTGCCGGCTGCCCGGTCGTCGTCAAGGGACATCTTGCCCATCCGGGCACGGGCGAGCTTGTCGGCCGCGCCATCCGCGCAGCCGTCGCCACCTGCGGGCTGCCGGAAGGCACCTTCTCGCTGCTGACCGGCGCCAACGAGACCGGTGCCGCGCTGGTGCGCGATCCCCGCATCAAGGCCGTCGGCTTCACCGGCTCGCGTGGCGGTGGCCTGGCGCTCGGCGCCATTGCCGCGACCCGTCCGGAACCGATCCCGGTCTATGCCGAAATGAGCAGCGTCAACCCCGTCTTCCTCTTTCCGGCAGCCCTTGCCGCGCGCGCCGAGGCGATCGGGACAGGCTTCATCGATTCCCTGACGCTCGGTGCCGGCCAGTTCTGCACCAATCCGGGCCTGCTTTTTGCGATCGAGAGCCCTGATCTCGACCGTTTCGTCCAGGCTGCCGGCGATGCCCTGACCGGCCGCGCACCGGCACCGATGCTGACACCGGGCATTCACGCCGCCTTCGACAAGGGTGTTGCGGCACTGGCGGATCATGAGGCGGTCAAGACCGTCGCTCATGGCGCGCCGGCCGAAGGCGTCAATCGTAGCCCCGGCATCTTCTTCGAGACAGATGTCGAGCAGTTCCTAGCGGACGAGCGCCTGGGGCATGAGGTTTTCGGCGCGGCAAGCCTTCTCGTGCGCTGCAAGAACATCGATCAGATGATCGCGGTTGCGGAAAAGCTCGAGGGTCAGCTGACCGCGACGCTGCAGATCGAAGCGGATGACTACGCCACGGCCGCCAAGCTGGTGCCGGTGCTGGAGCGCAAGGTTGGGCGCATTCTTGCCAACGGCTGGCCGACCGGCGTGGAAGTCTCCCATGCCATGGTGCATGGCGGACCTTTCCCGGCGACTTCGGACAGCCGGACGACCTCGGTCGGCACGCTGGCCATCCGCCGCTTCCTGCGTCCGGTCTCCTATCAGGACCTGCCGGAAGGGCTGCTGCCTAGGGAATTGCGGGATGATGGCGTCAAGTCGTTGCCGCATCTGCTGGATGGCGTGCGCGGGGGCAACTGAGTGGCAAAGTGCCCCTCATCCGGCCTCCTGAGCTTGTCGAAGGGCGGCCACCTTCTCCCCGTTCTGACGGGGAGAAGGGGATAGACGCACCCACAGCCTTCCTTCCGACCACCTTCCCAGGCGAGGGTACAGAGATCGTTCCCTCTTCCCGTCAAAACGGGGAGAGGGCTAGGGTGAGGGGCAGTTTCGCGACTCGAGGTTGGTTGGGAAGCCTCAAACCTCCGCGTAAACAATCCCCGTGAACGAGCCGGCATGGTGCAGCAGTTCGCGTTCGCCCGAGCCGTCGAGGCTTGCGGAATAGAGATTGCCGCCGATGTCGGTGAAGAACATGCGGTTACCAGGCAGGTCGAGCGAGAGGCCGATGCCTTCGTCCAGGCCTTCGAGGACGACTTGCGATGTTGCGGCGAGATCGTCAATCTGGGCGCGGTTGACGGTATTGCCGCGCGGAAGATTGCCGCGGTCGGTCCAGTAGATCGTGCGGGTGGCGAGATCGAGTTCGAGATCGATCGGTTCCGGCAGCTTGTCCAGCAGGGTTTCGATGTCGCTACGGCTCGTCGCGGTTTCGCCGGCGGGGATGTTGATACCGGCGCGGAAAATGCGGCCGAGGCCGGCATCCGGCGGGCCCTTCTGGGTCCAGTAGATCTGCCCGAGCGGAAGGTCCAGCGCGATGCCGACGCACCAGCGTTCGATATCGGCGCTATCTTCCGGACTATCGCCGTTCTGCACCAGGGTTTCGATGTCGCTGCCGTCGATATTGGCGCGCATGACGCGCATGCCTTCGCGGTCGCACCAATAGAGCTTGCCATTATCGCGATCGAGCTGGATCTGCTTCGGCGTGACCAGCGTGCTGCCGGGCGGGATCAGCGTGATGTGATTGCCGCCGTCGAGGTCCATGCGCTCGATGGAGCCGTCATGGGCGTTGTAGTCCGTGCCCATTTCCGTCCAGTAAATCCAGCCGTTCTCGCTGTCGACGAGAATGCCGTCCGGGCTGCGGCCCGGCCGCTGGACGATGAGCTTGAGATCGGTGCCGTCGATGGCGGAGGAGAGAATTCGTCCGTCGTTGATGTCGAGGAAGAACAATCTTTCGGATTTGTCGGCGGAGGCGGCAGGCGTCCGTGCTTCTGCTTCTGACATGAGAGCATCCTTTCAAAGGGAGCGGATCTGCGGATCACAGCGCGGCAATCATGGCATCGGTTGATGACAGCATCATTCGCCGCTGTGATCATGTTGAACATCTGTTGCATTGCAGCAAAGATCAAGGGCAGGGTTGTCGCAGCGCGCATTCGTGGCCGTCAAATAAGTGTCATCGGCCTGATATAAATCCGCTTCATTCCCGTCGGCTGCGCCAGTCGAGGGCTGAAACCCGAAGCCGGAGGTGATTGATATCATGTCGACGCTCCAGCAGATCGCCTTTCGTGCAGGTTGTTCGGTTGCGACCGCCAGCCGCGTGATGAATCGCACCGGTCCGGTCAGTGACGAGATGGTGCGGCGCGTGCGCCGGGCGGCGGCGGAGCTCGGCTATCGCGCCGGCAGTCGCAGCGGCAACGGTCGGCCGGCGATCGGCGTGCTCATTCCCAGCATCACCAATCCCGTCTTTGCAGCATCGCTTTCCAGCATCCAGAACAGGGCGCTGCATGCCGGACACAGCGTGCTGATCGCGCAATCGAACTATGATCCGGCGCAGGAGACCGATGCCGTCGCCTCGCTCCTTCAGCAGCAGCCGACCGGGCTAATCCTCACGCTTTGCAATCCCGAACGCAGTCTGGTCCTGTCATCTGCCCTGCCGCCAACGGTGCTGCTCGGCAACCTGCCGACCGCCCGCTTCACCGCGGCCGTCGCCACCGACAATTTCGGCGCGGGCCGGGATCTGACCGAGCATCTCCTGCGCAAGGGGCATCGCCGTATCCTATTCATATCAGGCCATTTCTCGGCATCGGATCGGGCAAAACTGCGTTATCTCGGCTATATCAGGGCGATGGAAACGGCAGGCCGGCAGCCCCTCGATGCCCTGGAGATTTCCTTCGTGAACAGCCTGGAGCAGCTCGATCTTTCGGATGTGGTTTCGAAGCTGAATCCGACGGCGATTATTGCTTCCAACGATCTGCTGGCTCTTGGTGTCATGGGTGCGCTTCGGCGCCAAGGCCTTTCGATCCCGCGCGATATTTCGGTCGCCGGCTTCGACGGAATTTCCCTCGGTTTTCTCGCGGAGGTTTCCCTGACGACTGTCGAGATTCCGGACGGGACGATGGGGGCGGCGGCTGCCTCGCTGCTGCTCGATATGGCGGAGAATGCCGCACCGCCGCGTCATCTGACCGTGCCCTATCGGCTGCGTCCGGGTGGAACGGTGGGCGATCTCACCATTCAATCCTTGACGTAGCTTTGCATACGAAAACGCCGCCTCTTCGCGAGAGGCGGCGCAATTTCTTCAGACTGGATCGAAAGATCAGCTGCGCGGCAGCAGGCCTTCGACGTCGGAAGCGGCGTCGTCGAGTGCTTCCTTCGGCGTGGCCGAGCCATCGACGATGCGCGAGAGGTTGTCGACGATGGTCTGCGTGACCTTGACGCCGTTGCCGCCCGGGAAGGCATACCAGGGGATCATGAGCGACATCTGGCTGAGGCCAGCCTGGAACAGCGGGTTCTTCTTGTAGAAGTCACCGAGATATTCGGCCGACTTGGCGGCAAGCTCGTTGTTCGGAACATAGCCGGTGCCGGGAACGACGACCGAGGCGCCATAGGGGCCGGCGGCGAACTTGGCGAATTTCCAGGCGGCTTCTTCCTTGACCGGATCATGAGTCAGGATGACGACGGCGTTGCCGCCTGTCGGCAGGCGGCCGTTGACCGGGTCGATCAGCGGCAGCTTGGCGGTGCGCAGATCGAACTTCGCACCGACATTCTTGATGGTGTTGACGAGAGCGCCGGTCGTCTGGAATTCGAAACCGACCTTGCCGGCAGCGAAGGCCTGCTCGCCGGCAGCCTTGGTGAAGACCGGCATGCCGCCTTCCTTGACGAAGCGCTGGATCAGTTCGACCGCCTTCTGCCCCTCGGGACCGTTGAAGGCGACCTTCGTCTCGTCGTCGCTCAGCATCTTGCCGCCGGCGCCGAAGAGGAGGGCGGAGAACATCCAGTCGTCGCCCTGCCAGCGGAAGTCCATGCCGTCGACGCCGTTGCCGAGCGCCTTGATCTTGCCGGCGAGCGCAATGACTTCGTCCCAGGTCTTCGGCGGGTTGTCCGGGTTGCCGCCGGCAGCCTTCACCAGGTCGGCGTTGTAGTACATGATCGGGTTGGATGTCGCGAAGGCGAGGCCGACCTGCTTGCCCTTGACCTGGGCGAGCTTCAGGATCGTGTCCGAGAAACCTTTCTCGGCCATGTTGCTCTCTTTCTTGACGAAGGGGCCGAGGTCGACGGCGACGTTGCGCTCGTCGATCATGCGCAGGCGGTTGAGGCCGATGAAGGTGACATCCGGCATTTCGCTGGTGCCGGCCTGGCGCAGGATGGTCTGGATGCCTTCCTCATAGGTGGCCGAAGGGGCGGCGAACTGGATCTTGATGTCGGGATTTTCTTCCATGAACTTCTTCGAGATCGTGTCCATCACGTTCTTGAAGAAACCCGGCATGGGATAATGAACCGTCAGGGTGGTTTCGGCGTAAGCCGGGACCGACACGACCATGGAAATGGCCGCGGCGGCGAGAATCTGGGTGATATGCTTCATCGCTCGTTCTCCTGTTCGAGCATGATGCCGAAAAGTGTGAGGGGATTTCGGACGACATCATGCTCTACTTCTTTGATTCTAGAGCGGATTCAGATTTTAGATCGATGCGATCTAAAATCATCCGCTCTAGGGAACCGATCAGCCTTTGAGACCGGTCATGGTGATGCCCTCGACGAAGCGTTTCTGCGCGAGAAGGAATGCGACGACGAGGGGAAGGGTAATGATCAGGGTTGCCGCCATCAGCGCGCCGTAGTCGTCGCCGGCTTCGGCGGCGCGGAAGTACATGAGGCCCAGCGGCGGTGTGGCATAGTCCGGCTTGCTGATGACGATCAGCGGCCAGTAGAGGTCATTCCAGTGCGCGACGACCGAGAAGATCGCGAAGGCGGTAACCGCCGGCCAGGCGTTCGGCACGATGACGCGGGCGACGATGCCGAGTTCCGACATGCCGTCGAGACGCGCGGCATGGATCAGATCGTCCGGCATGGCGCGGAAGAACTGCAGGAACATGAAGATCGCGAAGACCGAGATCGAGAAAGGCGCGACGAGAGCCATGTAGCTATTCAGCAGCGACAGGCTGTTGAAGCCGACATAGAGCGGCAGCGCCGTCGCGTGGATCGGGATCAGCAGACCGAGCATGACCAGCACCATCATGGTGCGCGCCGCCGGAAATTTCAGCTTCGCCATGGCATAGGCGCAGGGAATGGCGATCAGCACCTGGAAGAAGAAGATCAGGCCGCAGACGAGGACGCCGTTGAACAGCAGCCTGCCCATATCAACCTTGCTGAGCGCCTTGGCGATGTTCTCGATATAGAAGAAATGCGTCGGGATCAGCCTCAGCGCCGAGGTGAAGATATCGTCCTGCACCTTGCCGGCGGTCGAGATCATGAAGATGTAGGGCGCCAGGAAGACGAGCGCGCCGAAGATCAGCAGCGAGAGGCGCAGGATGCGGCCGGGAGTGAAGCCTGTCGAGGTCATGTGTAATGCACCTGCCGGTCTTGGACGCGATATTGCAGGAAGGTCAGCACCACGAGGATGGCGAGAAAGACAGTGGTCATCGCCGAGGCATAGCCGACCCGGAGATAGACGAAGCCTTCCTGGTAGATAGTGAAGAGCAGGACTTCCGAGGCATGGTTCGGGCCGCCGTCGGTCAGGGCCTTCACGGTGTCGAACACCTTCACCGCATTGATGATGCTGATGGTCGTGACGAAGAGCGTCGTCGGCCCGAGCATCGGCCAGGTGACCAGCCAGAAGCGGTCCCAGGCCGATTTCGCGCCGTCGACTTCGGCTGCGGCATAGAGCTCGCGCGGGATGGTGGTGAGGCCGGCCAGGAACAGCACCATGTTGAAGCCGACCGACTGCCAGACGCCGATGATCGACAGGCTGTAGAGGGCGGTCGCTGAAGAGCCGAGCCAGTTCGGGCCGTGCAGGCCGATCTCGGCCAGAAGCGCGTTGATCGGGCCGATCGTCGGGTGGAAGAGGTATTGCCAGACAGTCGCCATCGCGACGATCAGCGAAGCGACGGGCAGGAAGTAGGCCGTGCGGAAGAAGCTGCGGCCGATGCCTTCGCTCTCGATCAGCAGCGCGACGCCGAGGCCAAGCGCGATCGAGATCGGCGCAACGATCGCCGTATAGATAGTCGTGTTCCAGAGCGATTTCATGAAGGCGCGATCTTTGAGCAGATGCGCGTAGTTTTCGAAGGCGACGAACCGCAGGCTCTTGTCGCCGAGCTGGAAGTCCGTGAAGCCGAGCACCACGACGGCGATGATCGGCACAATGATGAAGAGCACGATCAGGATGATGGCGGGCAGGGCAAAGAGCAGCGCCGTGCGGGCCTCGCTGCGTTCGCGCGCCGCGGCCGTCTGCATCGGCAGGGAGGTGGCGGCGATGCTAGCCATGCGCCTTCTCCCGCGTGGCGTCGACGGTCGTGGGCATGGCGCGCAGGCGTCGGCCGTCTTCGGCGAAGACCATGGCCTGTTCCGCCGAAAGGCTCAGCGCAACGGGCATGCCGGTGGAAAGACCCGCGACTTCGGCCGGTGCGAGCTTGACGACCATGGTTTCGCCGATGGCGTCGAGTTTGGCATAGAGGATGACTTCGGAGCCGAGGAATTCCATGCGCTCGATATGGGCGGCCAGCGCATCCTGACGGCCCTGGGTGAGCCGCACGAATTCTGGGCGGATGCCGAGTGTGACATTGTTGCCGGCAAGGCTTCCGTCTTCCAGCGCGAGACGGATGCCGCCGAAGGCGACGATGCCGTTTTCAGCCAGCGCTGGTAGCAGGTTGATGCGCGGCTGGCCGACGAAGCGGGCGACTTCGATATGGCTCGGGTCGTCATAGATCACCTGCGGCGAGGCGAACTGCAGCAACTGGCCGCCGATCATGACCGCGACGCGATCCGCCATCGACAGCGCCTCGGCCTGATCATGCGTGACATAAACTGTGGGAACGCCGGCACGGCGGTGCAGATCGACGATCTCGCCGCGAGCATGGACGCGCAGGTTGGCATCGAGATTGGAAAGCGGCTCGTCCATGAGAAAGACAGCCGGGCGACGCACCATGGCGCGGGCGAGCGCCACGCGCTGGCGCTGGCCGCCGGACATCTGACCGGGCTTGCGGTCGAGCAGGTGGTCGATCTTCAGCGATGTTGCCATTTCGCGGACATCGCGGATTATGCCGGTGCGCACCGCACGCTGGCCGGGGATCAGCGAGCCGATGAAGGGCAGACGCTGGACGCGCGAGAGGCGGCGCATGGCGAGCGGCACGGCGATGTTTTCCGAGGCCGTCAGATGCGGATAGAGCGCATAGGACTGGAAGACCATGGCGATGTTGCGGTCCGCCGCCGCGACGCCGGAAACGTCGTTGCCTCCAAGGATGATTTCGCCGCTATCGGCATGATCGAGGCCGGCGAGGATGCGCAGCAGCGTGCTCTTGCCGCAACCGGACGGACCGACAAGGGCGATGAACTCGCCGGGCTGGACATCGAGATCGACGCCCTTGAGGATGGCGTTGCCACCGAAGGATTTGGCGATGCCGCGAAGCGAGAGCGCGCTCATTCGGTCGGCTCCTTCTGTGCCTTGGGGGCGGCTTGCGGATAAACTTCCATGACGACGTCATCGAGGAAGTAGGCGATCATGCCCGGCACGGCGACGAGCTCGGTCGATACCGTTTCGCCAAGCTCGTGGATTGCGGCGCCGATCAGCCGTTCGCCCGGCATTTCGCGTTCCATCTTGTCGAGGATAAAGGCGCCGGGCGGCGCCCAGACGAGGTTCGTGTCGTTGAAACGGCCTTCCCAGGTCCAGTGCAGGTGGCCGCTGCCGAAGAGAGCGACGTCATGCACTGCGATCAGATCATAA
This sequence comes from Rhizobium sp. P28RR-XV, assembly GCF_012641385.1. Classification (NCBI taxonomy): domain Bacteria; kingdom Pseudomonadati; phylum Pseudomonadota; class Alphaproteobacteria; order Hyphomicrobiales; family Rhizobiaceae; genus Rhizobium; species Rhizobium sp. P28RR-XV. The sequence continues at coordinate 657,396 of NZ_JABAIG010000002.1, read as the reverse complement.
AGCCGGCGGCGCTGGGCCGGGCGCACGCTCCAGTAGCCGGTATCGCCCTCGTCGGGCGCATCGACAAAGAGCGGCTTGTGGGCGAAGAGGGCAAGGCGGCGGTCGCCGCGGCTTTCGAGCATGTCCCGCAGCCAATCGAACTGCTTCTGCTCTTCGGCATCCTCGAAGCCCATCAACAGGCTGTTGAGGCCGATCAGCCGCCAGTTGTCGACATCCTTCGCCCAATAGTCCGGACCGACAAGACGACGCCAGCGCTCCAGCCGCTCGGGATTGACGGGCTGATACGAACCGGGCAGATGGCCGACATCGTGGTTGCCGGGCACGATCAGCATCGGCACGGAAATCTGGCGCATCAATTCCATGGAGAAGGTGAGATCTTCGTCCTTGTCGGCGCCATCGACGCTGAGGTCGCCGGTGTGAACGACGAGATCGGCGCCGCTTGCCTCGATCCATTTCGCCAGCGGCTCCCAATTGCCGTTGAAATGCGGCTTGTTGGGGCTCAAATGGGTGTCGGTGATCTGGATGATCTTCAAGGCGCTTCTCCGCAGTCTTCTAGAAAGGGTGCGCCTGTGGAAGGAAATGCCTTCAAACCGGCGCGTCTCTGCGCTCTCTTTAGAAGGCTCCCATGTCAGTTAGGTAACGGCTCTTTTCAGCCGTTTTTCAGTTTTGTCACATCGCCGTCAAACGGAGCCGGCGTCCGCTTCACACTGACTTCCGGGACTGTACGCAGCTGCCCCGATGTTATAGATCGTTGCGAAAGGGATCAGACATGTCAGACGAACAGAGCCGCATCACCAAACTCGAGGAGACGGTCGCCCATCAGGCGAAGACGATCGAGGAGCTTTCCGACCAGATTGCCGAGCAATGGAAGGTAGTGGAACAGACCAGGCAGAAGCTTGACCGGTTGACCGAGCGCTTTCTGACGCTGGAGGAGCAATCGCTGGACGCACCAGCCATCACCAAGCCGCCGCATTACTGAGGTCTGCCAACGCGTTCACGTTTCGGTGTTACACGCGGGCGTGTGTAACATTGAGCCTCGCCTTCCCGTATCTCCTTGTGACCGAAGAGTTTAGAATGGCGGTCGAGAGGAGAGTGTCATGAAGACTTCATCGACAGATATGATCCGCATCGGTTCAGCGCGGGTTGCGCGCCTTGCCGGACTCACTGCGGCCGCAGTGCTGGTCGGCGCCATCGCACTGCAATTTGTCGGCCGCGCATCAGCCGAGGATGCGCGTGTCATCCCGCCGCCGGGTATGGATGAAAAGGCAGGTTCATCGGGCACGGAGACGGCCGTGCTCGCCGGCGGCTGCTTCTGGGGCGTCCAGGGCGTCTTCCAGCATGTCAACGGCGTGATCAGCGCGACGTCAGGTTATACCGGCGGCGGCAAGGATGCGGCCCATTATGAAATGGTAAGTGCGGGCGACACCGGTCATGCCGAATCCGTGCGCATCGTCTTCGATCCGCACAAGATCAGCTACGGGCACCTGCTGCAGATTTATTTCTCGGTCGCGCATGATCCGACAGAGCTGAACTATCAGGGGCCGGACAGTGGCACGCAATATCGTTCGGCGATCTTCCCGACAAGCCAGTCGCAGGCCGACATTGCCAAGGCCTATATCGATCAGCTCAACCACGCCAAGGTCTTCGATGCCGGGATCGTCACCAAGATCGAGCCGTCCAGGCAATTCTATGCCGCCGAGACCTATCATCAGGATTTCCTGACGACGCACCCCACCTATCCCTACATCGTCATCAACGACCTGCCGAAGATCAAGAACCTGCAGCATCTTTTCCCCACGGATTATCGCGCCGATCCGGTCCTGGTGACGGCAAGCGCCAGCGCGAACTGACCGCCTGCCTGACCGACGAGCGATATCAGCCGGTCAGGGCCGCCTTGCAAGAAATGCTCGTTACTCCTGGCTCGTCTGGTGTATTGCTGCGCCATCAGACATTCATCGAGAGTGCAGTTCCTTATGATCGTCCGCGACCGGCCGAATCTCTTCCAGCTTTTCTTCATCCTTCGCGGCTCGATCGTCCTGCGCATCCTGCCGCAGATCATCGTCATCTTCCTGATGTCGGCCCTCATCGTCTGGGGACATGAAGAGCGGCCGAACCTGGTCGTTTCCTTCAACGGCTCATCGCTTTCTCTGCTCGGCATTGCCCTTTCGATCTTCCTCGGTTTCCGCAACAATGCCGCTTACGACCGCTGGTGGGAGGGGCGGCGTGACTGGGGACAACTCGTCTATCTTGCGCGCGGCTTCGCCCGGCAGACGCTGGTGCTGGAGGGTGCGGGCGAGGCGGGCATCGAGGCGCGCAAGCACCTGCTGCGCCTGACCATGGCCTTCGCGCAGGCGCTGGTCTGTCTTCTGCGGCCCGGCAGCGACGAGGGCAAGGTGCTGCGCCTTCTGACGGCGAGCGAGGCGGAATTCTATCACGCGGCACAGAATCGGCCGGATCTCATTCTGCGCCTTATGTCCGCCGACCTCGCGCGATTGAAGGCATCGGGCGCGATTTTGGATATCCAATACCAGATGCTGGATATCACGATCGGCCAGATGGGGGCGGCCCAGGCGGCCTGCGAGCGGCTGCGCAACACGCCGCTGCCCTTCGGCTATACGCTGCTTCTGCATCGCACCGCCTATCTCTTCTGTTTTCTGCTGCCCTTCGGCTTCGTCGATACGCTCGGCTGGGGCTCGCCATTCGTGACGGCCCTGATCGCCTATACCTTCTTCGGTCTCGATGCGCTCGGCGACGAATTGGAGGACCCTTTCGGCCGTCGCCCCAATGCGCTCGCCATCGGTGCCCTTGCCGATACGATCGAGATCAATCTGCGCGAAGCGCTTGGCGAAACCGACCTGCCGCCACTGCCGCAGCCGAAGGATTTCGTGCTGATGTAAGAAATCAGCAAAAAATATTCGTCGGGCGATGGAATAGAATCCGGAGTGCTTCCGTATATAGGGGTATGGAACGCAAAGGACGCACATTCGACGTTTTGGGGCAGCTCGGTTCGCTGAGACGTTATGCCCGCTCGCTCGTGCGCAATGCGGACGAGGCCGAAGATCTGGTGCATGACGCACTGGTCAAGGCATACGAGCGCAAGGCATCGTTCCGGCGCGACGGCAATCTACGCACCTGGCTATTGTCGATCCTGCACAATGTGCATATCGACCGCCTGCGCCAGACGAAATCGCAGAACCGTCGCCACGAGGAGGCTGCAGCCGAGCTCGAGCCGGCATTGCCGGCATCGCAGGATCATACGGTCCGTTTGAGCCAGGTCCGCGAAGCTTTCTTCAGTCTGCCCGAGGAGCAGCGTGAGGCGCTACATCTCGTGGCGATCGAGGACCTCTCCTATCAGGAGGCGGCATCCGCGCTTGGCATTCCAGTCGGCACGCTGATGTCGCGCATTGCGCGGGCTCGCGCGACGCTGCGCAATTTCGAGGAGGCTACCTCCAAGGTTTCCCATCTCAGGCTCATCGACGGAGGCGGCAATGAAAATCGTTGATCCGATCATCGATACCGATCTCGACGCCTATGTCGATGGCGAGCTGACCCTCGGGCGCCGTGTCGAGGTGGAATCCTATCTCTCGGAGCATCCCGAGATCGCGGCCAAGGTGATGGCTGACATGAGCATTCGCGGCGAGCTGCGCATGGCGCTGGCCGGAGAAGGCCATGTGGTCCGGGCCGAAACGCGCGAAGCCGCGCGGCGGCTGGAGCGCGGGCTGGTCTATGGACGCATGCTGGGCTCTTTCCAGCGCGTCGCGGCCATTGCCGTGCTGGTGACGACCGGCTGGGTCGCGCATACATCCTTCGGCGCCTTTACGGCGAGCGAGGTCAGCGCGTCCACACGGCCGCCGGCTTTCGTCGACGATGCGGTGCGCGCTTATAAGACAACGGCGGTGCGCGAAGAAATCAAGCAGCCGTCGGTCGTGAATTACAATCCCGAGGAAATCCGCGCTTCGACGGCGATCGTCCTGCCGGAGCTGCCGGGTGGCTGGCGCGTCACCGATGCGCAGATCTATCCGTCGGAGTTCGGTCCGAGCGTCGAAATGATGGTTGATGCCGGCAAGGACGGGCATTTGTCACTTTTCGCCGTCCGTCCGGGCACATTCGCCGTCAAGGACGTCAGTCACGTCAAGCGTGACGATGTCCAGGCTGCCTATTGGCAGATCGGCGAAGTCGCCTATGCGCTGATCGGCAATGGCCAGGCGGACCAGCTCGACAGCGATGCCGAACAGCTTGCCCGCAGCCTGTACTAGTTTGAATTAAAGGAGAACGACCATGAACCCGACCAATCCGCGATACGGCTACGGCGCCGCCGCCGGCTCGCAGGCGCTCTTCGACGAGGGACTGCGCAAGCATATGCTGCGCGTCTACAACTACATGGGTATCGGCCTTGTCGTGACGGGTATCGTCGCGCTGATCGTCGGCACCACGCCGGCGCTTTATGTGCCGATCTTCCAGACGCCGCTGAAGTGGGTCGTCATGCTGGCGCCGCTCGCCTTCGTCTTCTTCTTCTCGTTCCGCATCCAGTCGATGTCGGCGAGCACGGCGCAGATGATGTTCTGGGCGTTCTGTGCGGTCATGGGCCTGTCGCTGGCTTCGGTCTTCCTGGTCTTCACCGGCACGAGCATCGCACGCACCTTCTTCATCGCCGCCACCATGTTCGGCGCGACCAGCCTCTACGGCTATACGACCAAGCGTGATCTTGCCAACATCGGTTCATTCCTGATGATGGGTCTGTTCGGTGTGATCATCGCCAGCGTCGTCAATATCTTCCTGGGGTCCAGCGCGCTGCAGTTCGCAATCTCGGTGATCGGTATCGTCGTCTTCGTCGGTCTCACCGCCTGGGATACGCAGAACATCAAGGAACAGTATGCCGAAAACTACGATCAGGAATCGCAGCAGAAGCTCGCCGTCTTCGGCGCCCTGTCGCTCTACCTGAACTTCGTCAACATCTTCCAGCTGCTGCTGAATTTCACCGGCGAACGGGAATAGTTTGGAATTACTCGCTTGAGCATGATCTGAGCTGAAGGGCACTCCACCCCTTTGGTGATCATGCTCCAGGAATGCGTCTCCCTGGGGGCTTGTTGAGACGCATGACGCGCCTGCAGTATCTGCGCCGATACTGCAGGCGCAACCTTTTTCAACAACGGAAACCGGGCCTACGATGGAGCCAGTTTCGTCGTCATCTTCGCCGCAGCGCGGCAAGGGGAAAGGTGCCGGATTTCAGAGAGCACCGGTTTAAAGAAAAGCCCGACAGCGCAGATCTGCTGCTGTCGGGCCTTCAATCATTCGGGGTAGAAAATCTTCGGCCTCTGAGGTGAGGGCCGGACTCTTACCATTCGGCGACGCTGCCGTCCTCATGGCGCCAGACCGGGTTGCGCCAGCGATGGCCTTCCTTGGCGCGTTCGATGACATAGGCTTCGTCGACTTCGATGCCGAGGCCGGGACCCTGCGGAATGCTGACGAAGCCGTCGGCATATTGGAACACCTCCTTGTTGGAGATGTAGTCGAGGATGTCGTTGCCCTTGTTGTAGTGGATGCCGAGGCTTTGCTCCTGGATGAAGGCATTATAGCTGACGGCGTCGACCTGCAGGCAGGCGGCGAGCGCGATTGGGCCGAGTGGGCAATGCGGGGCGAGCGCCACGTCATAGGCTTCGGCCATGGCCGCGATCTTGCGGCATTCGGTGATGCCCCCGGCGTGGCTGAGGTCGGGCTGCAGAATGTCGACATAGCCGTCCGACAGAACCGACTTGAAATCCCAGCGCGAATAGAGGCGTTCGCCGAGCGCGATCGGCGTCGAGCAATGGTTGGCGATTTCCTTCAACGCTTCGCGGTTTTCCGACAGCACCGGCTCCTCGATGAAGAGCAGCTTGTAGGGCTCCAGCTCCTTGGCCAGGACCTTGGCCATCGGCCGGTGGACGCGGCCGTGGAAATCGACGCCGATGCCGATATAAGGGCCAATCGCCTCGCGGATGGTGGCGATGGTTTCGACAGCCTTCTCCACCTTGTCGTAGGTGTCGACGATCTGCATCTCCTCGCAGCCGTTGAGCTTGATTGCCTTGAAGCCGCGGGCAACCACGTCCTTGGCGTTGTTGGCGACGTCGGAGGGACGATCGCCGCCGATCCATGAATAGACTTTGATCTTGTCGCGTACCTGGCCGCCGAGCAGCGAGTGGATCGGCTGCCCGAGCGCCTTGCCCTTGATGTCCCACAGCGCCTGGTCGATGCCGGCAAGGGCCGACATGTGGACGGCGCCGCCGCGATAGAAGCCGGCGCGGTACATGACGTTCCAGTGATCCTCGATCAGGAAGGGATCCTTACCGATCAGATAGTCTTCCAGCTCGTGCACAGCCGCCTGAACCGTAAGCGCGCGACCCTCGACCACGGGCTCGCCCCAGCCGACGATGCCTTCGTCGGTCTCGATCTTCAGGAACAGCCAGCGCGGGGGAACGATATAGGTCGTCAGCTTGGTGATTTTCATGGGAATGATTCCGTTTGGCTTTGGGTTGCGTCAGCGGCGCGAGGCCGCGGATCTCGGGGTTTCGGGATTTGTTTTCCGGCCTTCGTCCAGTCGTCGTTCGACGGCAAGATCGCGCGCCGCAAGATCGAGCATGCGATGAGCGCAGTCGCGCGCGGCGTTCCGGTCGCGAAGGCGCAGCGCCTCGACAAGTTCGCCGTGAACCGCAATCGCCTCGTCGCGGCTATGGGCGGCGACGTTGGAGGCATGGAGCGCATATTTGAGGCCGGCATGCATGGCGCTGGACAGGCGTCGGAATACCTGATTGTGGCTGGCGCTCAGGAGTACGTTGTGGAAGGTCACGTCGGCCTCCGTAAAACCTTCCGGATCATCGCCGCTGTGGCGCATCCGCTGCCATGCATTCTCCAGATCGGCAATCTCGCGGGCGGTGGCGCGCTCGGCCGCATATTCGGCGGCGGCGGGCTCGATGGTGCGGCGCGCCTCGAGAATGGAGCCGAGAATGTCGAAATCGGCGATGAAGGGACCCATCCATTGCAGGACATCCTGGTCGAGAATGTTCCAGTCGTCCTTGTCGCAGACCGTGGTGCCGATGCGCGGCTTACCGCGCACGAGGCCCTTGGATTCCAACACTTTGAGAGATTCGCGGATAACCGTGCGGCTGACGCCGTACATTTCACAGAGGTCGTTTTCGCGCGGCAGGGTCGAGCCGGAGGGATAGCGTTCGGCGCAGATGTCTTCGGCGATCGCGGCGGTCACGTTTTTGCGCACGCGCGGGCGGCGCGCCGGCCGCGTTGAGGAGCCATGCCCCTGTTTTGCAAGCCCCTGTCTTTCGAGCGATTCCACCCTATCTCCTCTACACCGTTTCGCATGCTCGCCCGAATATCTCTCTCGGCCAGAGGCAGGCGGGTCTTTCATGCAGGCGATGCCCGGCCATGTTTCGTGACCGTATTGAAATCATGATACGATAATCATCATACATTGGCAACATTCTTGTATGATGATTGAGAGGGTGCGATTGCCTTTTCCGGATCGACGCCGCTTCTGTTACGGCGGCGTCGTCTTCAACGGATAGAAGGAATATGGTGTCGGTGCAGGCGGCCAGGCCGCTTGCCGTCGATCATCAGGGGGAGGCGGGTTTCGCTTCCCTAAGTTCATTCAACGATAAGGAGGACGACATGCAGATCAATCGTACAGGTTCGGCCCAATGGTCCGGCGGTTTGAAGGACGGCAAGGGTCAGATCTCGACGCAGAGCGGCGCGCTCAATCATTATCCTTACGGCTTTGCCAGCCGGTTCGAAGGCGTTCCCGGCACCAATCCGGAAGAGTTGATCGGCGCTGCGCATGCCGGTTGCTTCACCATGGCCCTGTCGCTGATCCTGAATGAGGCAGGCTTCACCGCCGAAAGCATGGAGACGACGGCCAAGGTCACGCTTGAAAGCGTCGAAGGCGGTTTCGCCATCACCGCGATCCATCTGACGCTGACGGGCAAGGTTCCCGGCGCCGACGAGGCAACTTTCACCGAGCTTGCCAACAAGGCGAAGGCGGGTTGCCCGGTTTCCAAGGCGCTTGCTTCCGTTCCGATCTCTCTGGAAGTTCACGCCGCCTAAGCGGCCGTTTCAGCCTTTCGCGTCGCGCTGGCTGGCGCGGCGCGTTTAGTGTATGGTCCCTCCACCGTGGGCTTTGCGCTGTCATTTTCACTGAAATGCGGTGCTTTAAGGGGAGGGGCGAATGTCTGGAATTCTCTTAATTCATGTCGTCATAAGCTTGATTGCCATCGTCAGCGGCGTCGTCGTGGCCCAGGGGTTTCTCGCGGGCAACCGTCATAATCGATCGACGCTCGTCTATATGCTGACCACCGTTCTTACCAGCCTGACGGGCTTTCTGCTCCCGTTTCACAGTGTCACGCCGGCGATCATCGTCGGCACCGTCTGTCTTCTGATCTTCATCCCGACGGCGCTGGCACGCTACAGGTTTCGTCTTTCCGGCATCTGGCGTCCCGTCTTCGTGATCGGCGCCCTGGTGCTGCTCTTCTTCAACTGTCTCGTGCTGATCGTTCAGTCGTTCCAGAAGATATCGGTCCTCAATGCGCTGGCGCCGAATGGCAACGAGCCGCCGATATTAGCTGCGCAGGTGGCGCTGCTGGTGGTGATTGTGTTCGTCGGCTTTTTCAGCCTTCGACGCTTTCATCCAACGCTTATGAGCGCCTGAGCGGGCGACTTTCGCTGCTGCGACAAAATGCCGGACACTTTCGCTGCGTTCCGCGAGGAGCGTTGTCGATGATTTAACTCTTGTTTCAAGTTGTTCGGCGCATCCTCGGTTTATTCAATAGCATCTAAAAGCCGCCCAGGTTGCGGGCGGCTTCATTGACATCGGCGCTCTGATGGTTTACGAGTGACGAAAATTGAAAATCGTCACTCGTAAACCATCAGGCCTGCTCATGCTCGATCTTTCCGACGTTAGCGCCGATCCTGCCCGCCAGGAAAACGTCACGCGTATTCTCGATGCCGCCGAAAAGCTGTTTCGCCACTATGGCTACAGCAAGACGAACGTGGCCGACATCGCGCGCGATCTCGGCATGTCGACGGCGAATATCTACCGGTTTTTTGGCTCCAAGACGGAAATCCATCAGGCTATCTGTGGGCGCATGCTCGGCCAGAGCTACCAGATGGCGCTTGCCATCCGCAATCAGCCCATCAGCGCCGCCGATCGGCTGCGGGCCTATACCATGGCCCAGTACAGGATGACGATGGAGGCCATGCTCGACGAGCAGAAGGTTCACGAGATGGTCGTTGTCGCCATCGAGCGCGATTGGCACGTCATCGAAAAACATATCGACAGCATCCACGATCTGATCGCCGAGATCATTGCGGAGGGCATTGCCGCCGGTGAGTTCGTCGAGCAGGACCCCTATGTCGCGTCCAAATGTTTCGGCGCGGCGACCATCAATCTCTGTCACCCGCAGATGGTGGCCCAGTGCCTCGCCAAGACAAACCGGGCCGAGCCCGAGGATCTCATCGAATTCGCCATCAGGGCCTTGAAGAAATAGCAATGCGCGCACCGGATGGCCGGCGTGCTTCCACTCTTTTGTTCGACTTTAGGAGAGCGACATGGTTTCGCTGACGACCAACACCCTACGGACCGTAGCCGGCGCGGCGCTTTTTGCCGCATTTGCGCTGACGCTCTCCGGCTGCAACGAGAAGAAGGAAGAGGCGGCGGAGGTGATCCGGCCGGTGAAGGTGGTCGAGATCGCCCAGGCGGACACGACACGCAAGCTCGATTATTCGGGTGCCGTGCGCGCCCGCACCGAGATGAACCTCGGCTTCCGCGTCAATGGCAAGATCGTCGAACGCAAGGTGGATATCGGCCAGAGGGTGAAGCCCGGTGATGTGCTCGCCCGCATGGATGCGACCGATTATGTCCTTGCCGTGCGCCGTTCGCAGGCTGATCTGGATTCGGCGGAAAAGCAGGTGCAGACGACCGAGCTTGCCCGCACACGTGCGCAGACGCTGTTCGATAAGAACGTCACCTCCAAGTCGCAGCTCGAACAGGCCGAACTCTCCTATGAACAAGCCGTTTCGACGCGTGATTCCGCGGCTTCGGCGCTGACCGAGGCCAAGAACCAGGTCGCCTATGCCGACCTGACCTCGGACATGAACGGCATCGTGACTGCAATCAATGCCGATGTCGGCCAGGTGGTCAGTTCCGGCACGCCGGTCATTACCGTTGCTGTCGATGGCGAGAAGGAAGTGCAGGTCGCCGTGCCGGAAATGGACATCGCCCAATTCAAGACCGGCAAGGACGTCAAGGCGCGCTTCTGGTCCGACTCAGCTCTCGTTCTGGATGGAAAGGTGCGGGAAGTATCGGGCAGTGCCGATCAGTCGCGCACGTTTGCGGTGCGCGTGAGCCTGCCGAATGATCCGCGCGTGCTGCTCGGCATGACCGCGACCATCGAAGCGCTCGCCGGCAATACGAAACCGTACGTTTCCATTCCGCTGAGCGCCCTTGCGCAGAAGGACGGGCAACAGATCGTCTGGCTCGTCGACCGCAATGCCGGCACCGTCCATTCCCGCGCCGTCAAGATCGCCGATTTCGCCGATGATGGCGTGCGCGTCGCCGATGGCCTGAAAACCGGCGATGTCGTCATTGCCGCCGGTACGCAATTCATGACCGAGAACATGAAGGTCAAGGTCCCGAGCGCTGGCGCTCAGCAGGCCTCCGCGGAAACCAAAGCCGCTTCGGCGGATATCGTACGCTGACCCGGATCGAAGGGGACGACATCATGTCCATCAATAGCACCTCCGGCGAGAGGAAGCGTTTCAACCTGTCGCGCTGGGCGATCGCCCATCCAAGCATCGCGCGGTTCCTGTTCGGGCTCATCATCATCGCCGGCGCGCTCGGCCTGACCCATATGGGCCAGAAGGAAGATCCGGATTTCACCTTCCGCGTCATGGTCGTGCAGACCGTGTGGCCCGGCGCTTCGCTGCAGGACATGGAAGACCAGGTGGTCAACAAGATCGAGCGCAAGCTGCAGGAAACGCCGCATCTCGATTGGGTCAAATCCTATACCCGCGCCGGCTTTGCCATCACCACCATCCAGATCAAGGGCGACACCAACACCGCTGAGGTGAAGGACGCCTTCTACCAGATCCGCAAGAAGATCGGCGATATCGGCAACGAGCTGCCGTCCGGCCTGCTCGGTCCGTATTTCAACGATGAATTCGGCGATACTTTCATCACGCTGCATTCGATCAGCGGCGACGGCTACACCTATCCGGAGCTGAAGAAATTCGCCATCCAGGCCCGCGACATGCTGCTTTCGACGCCGGGTGTCGAGAAGGCCACCATCATCGGCGACCAGGCGGAGCAGATCTATATCGATGTCTCCTCCAAGGTTCTGGCCGAGCGCGGGTTGACGCTCAACGACCTGAAGAACGCCATTGTCGGCCAGAACAATGTTGATCCGGCGGGCACCGTCGATACCAGCACGCGCTCGGTGCGCATCTCGGTCGAGGGCGATGTCAACAAGATCGAGGACATCAAGAACCTCCGGCTCAATGCGGGCGGCCAGGTGACCCGTCTCGGTGATATCGCCATCGTCACCGCCGGTCTGCAGGACCCCTACACGGCCAAGTTCCTGTATAACGGCCATCCGAGCGTGCAGCTGGGCGTCGTCATGGCCAACGGCTACAAGGTGACCGATGTCGGTACGTCCGTCGAGGAAACCTACAAGCGGTTCGAAGCCTCGCTGCCGGTCGGCGTTCAGGTCGACCAGATCGCCAACCAGCCTGACGTCGTCACCGACGCAATCAGCGAATTCATGCATGCGCTCGGCGAAGCTCTCGTCATCGTGCTGATCGTCTCGTTCCTGTCGATCGGCTGGCGTTCCGGCCTCGTCATTGCCATCGCCATTCCGCTGGTGCTGGCCGCGACCTTCGCCATCATGTACGAGTTCGGCATCGACCTGCAGCGCATTTCGCTCGGCGCGCTCATCATCGCGCTCGGCCTGCTGGTCGACGACGCCATGATCGTGGTCGAGCTCATGGAGCGCAAGCTGGAGGAGGGGCTCGTGAAGCTCGATGCCGCCAGCTTCGCCTATTCCTCGACCGCCTTCCCGATGCTGACGGGCACGTTGATCACGACCGCAGGCTTCATTCCGGTGGGTTTTGCGGCATCGACGGCCGGCGAATATGTCCGCACGCTCTTCTACGTCGTTGGTATCGCGCTCGTCGTCTCCTGGTTCGTGGCCGTCTATTTCACGCCATGGCTCGGCTACATGATCCTCAAGCAGCGTCACCATGCGGGCGAGCATCATGACGTTTTCGATACGCGCTTCTATCGCCGCCTGCGGGCGTCGGTCACCTGGGCCGTGCGTCACCGCGTCATCGTACTGCTCCTGACGCTTGCCGCCTTCGTCGGCAGCCTGTGGTCCTTCCAGTTCATTCCGCAGAATTTCTTCCCGCAGTCGTCGCGTCCGGAAATCCTCGTCGATCTTTGGCTGCCCGAGGGCACCAGCATCAAGGAAGTCGAACGGCAGGCACAGGCGCTGGAAGCCCGCATGGCCGATGATCCGGACAAGCGCTTCATCGCCACCTATGTCGGCCAGGGCGCGCCGCGCTTCTTCCTGCCGCTCGATCAGCAGCTCACCAACCCGAACTATGCCCAGATGCTTGTCATGGCCAAGGACGAGCCGGCCCGCGAGCGGCTGATCACCAAGATGCGCGGCATCCTGGCGGCGGATTTCCCGTCGGTCCGCGGCAAGGTCGACCGCCTGTTCCTCGGTCCGCCGACAGGCTGGCCCGTGCAGCTGCGCGTCATGGGTCCCGACCGGCAGGAGGTTCGCCACATTGCCGACGAGGTGAAGCAGCGCTTCTCTCAGAATCCGTTGCTCGGCGCCATCCATGACGACTGGCTCGAGCCGGTGCCGGCGATGAAGCTGGTGATCGATCAGGATCGCGCCCGCGCTCTCGGTGTTACCTCGCAGCGCATCCGCCAGATGCTGCAGGCCTCGATGTCCGGCGTCACCCTCGACAATTATCGCGAGGGCGAAGAAACCGTCGGGATCGTCGCCCGCGAGCCGGACGCAAGCCGTCATCTGCTGACCTCGGTGAACTCGGTCTATATCCCCACCGATAGCGGCGGATTCGTGCCGCTGTCGCAGGTTGCCAAGATCGTGCCCGTGATGGAGCAGAGCATAGAATGGCGCCGTGACCGCCTGCCGACCATCAGCGTGCGGGCGACCCTGCCCGACAATGTGCAGTCGAACGATGTGACGGCCAAGCTCTACAACGACATGGCCGATCTCAGGAACAGCCTGCCGGCCGGCTACAAGATCGAGATCCAGGGCGGCGCCGAAGACAGCGCCGAAAGCCAGGCCTCGATCGCCGCCAAGGCGCCGATCATGCTCGTCATCATCGTCGTGCTTTTGATGGCGCAGCTGCAGCACTTCGGCAAGGCGATGCTGGTGCTCGCCACTGGCCCGCTCGGCATCATCGGTGCGGCAGGCGCCCTCTTGATCAGCGGTGCGCCCTTCGGCTTCGTGGCGATCCTCGGCGTCATCGCGCTGCTCGGCATCATCATCCGCAACTCGATCATCCTCGTCGACCAGATCGACCAGGATATCGCGGCGGGCATGGATCGGAAGGAAGCAATCATCGGCTCGGCCGTGCGTCGTTTCCGGCCGATCATGCTGACGGCGCTGACGGCCGTACTCGCGCTGATCCCGATCTCGCGCGGCGTCTTCTGGGGGCCGCTCGCCTACGCCATGATGGGCGGCATTCTGGTCGCGACCGTGCTGACGATCTTCGTTTTGCCCGCCGGCTACGCCCTGTTCTTCGGCCGCGAGCCGAAGAGCAAGTCGGCGGAACCGCCGGCCAAGGAGCAGGCCGACGAGGAGGAGCAGAATACCATCCATCTGCCGCCGGCTGTGGCGGCGGAATAGGGCATCTTAAGAAACCCCGGTCTCAGGCCGGGGTTTTCGTTTGGGTTGTTCGGATCGGCGGCAGGGTGGTCTGCCTGCCATCGGCGATCTTGAGGATCGTCAGGCTTCCGCCCATGGAAACGGCCGTATCGATGCCGATGCGGCCTATGCCGAAAGTCGGATGGGAGTCAGGCGTATGCCCGTGGACCACCAAAATCGGCAGTCGCGGTCCTTCCGACAGGAAGGGCTCACGGATCCACATCAAATCCTCGTCCGTCTGATCCCTGAAGGGAATACCGGGCCTGACGCCGGCATGAACAAAGAGCGTCGAGCCGAATGTGACGGCTGCGGCGAGCGACCGCAGCAGATCGACATGCGCTGGCGGCATCGCCTTCAGCGTCATGTCGCGCAATTGCCGGATGCTATAGCCAAGGTCGAAAAGTATGTGCCTGGCGTCGATGCCATAGGAGGCGAGCGTCGGCAGCGCGCCGAATTCGAGCCAATGGACATTGGTATCGGGATCATCGAGAAAATGCAGGAAGACATCGTCGTGATTGCCGCAAAGCGCGTAGCGGTCGAAGCCTTCCGGTGGCGGCGCGCTGAGATGCGCCAGCACGTCGCTGGAGCGCGGGCCGCGATCGACATAATCGCCGAGAAACATCAAAAGCTTGCGGCCGGGAAGGGAGCGGGCATCGGCAACGATGCGTCTTTCAGCCTCCGCCATCTCGTCGTGGCAGCCATGGATGTCGCTCAGTGCATAGATCGCGGTATAATCGCGTCCGGTGAGATCAATGCGGTCCCGTTGCTGCTGCATGAAATCGGCCGTTTCCCGCCGGGTCGTGCTTGAACGGCCGCGGCAGTCCAATTGCTTGAAATGGTGTCGAAACCCGCTTTCGGCGAGTCTGTATCGGACGGTATTCCAAGCATCGACCTGCCGCAAGTCTTACGGGCAGCGGCATTGGTCTGAACCGCTGAAATTGCAGGGAATTTCAGAATGTCTTCGGGGGATCGCACGCATGGCACAATCCCCCGAATGGTCGCTCAGTCGCGATAGGCGGCCTCAAGCTCGGCAATATCGAGCTTCACCATCTCCATCATCGCCTGCATGACGCGGGCCGCCTTGGCCGGGTCCGGATCGGCGATATATTTGCCGAGCACACTCGGCACGATCTGCCAGGAAATGCCGTAGCGATCCTTGAGCCAGCCGCATTGAACGGCCGCTCCCCCATCAGTCAGCCCGTTCCAGAGCCTGTCGACTTCAGCTTGGTCGGCGCAATCGACCTCGAGCGAGATCGCATGGGTGAACTCGACGTGGCTGCCGCCGTTCATCGCCATGAAGCGCTGTCCGGCAAGCGTAAAGCTGACGACCAGAACCTGATCGGACTTTCCGGCCGGCGTGTCGACGATATTCCTCTGAACATGATCGATTCTGGAGTCCGGGAAGAGCGAAACGTAGAAATTCGCTGCTTCCTCCGCTTCGCGCGCAAACCACAGGCACGGGGCAATCTTGGACATAATGTGCTCCTCTCTCGGATAGCTTTCTTTAGCTAAGCTGCCAGAGGACGTTCGATAGAGCGGGATGCCGACAGGTGGATTTGAAAAAGTGCTTTTCAAGTCGCCGTAGGTAAGCGGAGCGGCAGAGGAAGGTGTCAGAGGTCCGGCATACGCGGAGACGCAGCAAATCTATCTCAA
Organism: Rhizobium sp. P28RR-XV; assembly: GCF_012641385.1. NCBI lineage: Bacteria > Pseudomonadati > Pseudomonadota > Alphaproteobacteria > Hyphomicrobiales > Rhizobiaceae > Rhizobium > Rhizobium sp. P28RR-XV. The sequence goes on along the minus strand of NZ_JABAIG010000002.1, from coordinate 641,806 downwards.
CCGCCCGCGAGCCTTTCGGCGAATTCGATCGCCTCGATCAGGCTGCGCTCATTGGCGATGCCCTTGCCGGCGATGTCGAAGGCGGTGCCGTGGTCGACGGAGGTGCGCACGATCGGCAGGCCGAGCGTGATGTTGACGCCGGAAAGGTCAATCCATTTTCCCGTCGCCGGGTCGATTTCGAAACCCAAGAGCTTGACCGGGATATGTCCCTGATCGTGATACATGGCGACAACAGCGTCATATTGGCCGGCGCGCAGCTTGACGAAGACGGTATCGCCGGGGACGGGGCCGACGATGTCGAGGCCCTCGGATACGGCCTTGGCGATGGTGGGCGCGGAAATATCGATATCCTGCCTGCCGAAGAGGCCGCCTTCGCCGGCATGCGGATTGAGCGCCGCCACCGCGATCTTCGGCTTGGCGATGCCAAGATTTTTGAGCGCCTTATGCGTGAGGTCGATGACGAGCCGCAGCCGCTCGGGCGTCAGGCGCTTCGGCACATCCTCCAGCGCGACATGCGTGGTGACGTGGCTGACGCGCATGTTGCCATGGGCCAGCATCATCACCGAGCCGCGCGCGCCTGTCAGCTCGGCCAAAAGCTCGGTATGGCCGGCATAATGGAAGCCGGCCTTGTTCAGCGCTTCCTTGTTGAGTGGCGCGGTGACGATGCCGCCGACCTTGCCAGACATGGCAAGCTGAACGCCCTTCTCGATCGCCTTATAGGCCATGCGTCCACCATCTGCAGAAAGCCGGCCCGGCAGGATCGGCTCTCCCTCGGCATCGGCCTGGATGAAGCAGAGGTTCGGCCAATCGCCCTCCATCTCGGCTTCCGGGATTTCGATATCGGGGCCGAGCTGCCGTTCGGCGAGGCGCAGGGCTGGGCCGCTGCCGATAATTGTAATCTTTAACTTACCTTCGTCAATCCTGTCCTTCAGCCGGGCTGCGGCCTTGACGATGATTTCCGGGCCGATGCCGGCGGGGTCGCCCATGGTGATTGCCAGGTGTCGCGTCATGGTTCTTCTCCTCCGGCAATCAGCCCGTTTTCACTCAAGAGATCGCGCCATAGGGTAGGGCCGCCGAATGCGCCTGATTTGGAGATCACCGTGGTGCCTTGCCAGGGGCCGCCGACGATGGTGGAGCGGGGCAGGCCCGGCGCTGCCTGGCCGGTGATGCTGAGGGCTGTCACGTCGAGCGCCGAGCATAGGTTTCGCAGGGTTTCGCCGCCAGCGACAATCAATGTGCCTGGAGCGGGCAGTGCCTTGGCCATGCCGCCGAAGGTCGCCTCGATCCGTCTTGCCGCATCGTCGCGCGCGAGCCCCGCCGGCAGATCGATGCTGACCATCGCGACGCCGCTTTGCTGGATTTGATGATCGACGGCATCGGCATCAGCGCCTTCGGCAAGCTTCAGCCAGTTGGGGCCGCAGGCCTGGAGCTGCGCGAGCGTAATCGGCTGGTCCGAGCCGAACAGGCCAAGCACCGGCCTTTGCAGCCTGCGTGAGATGGGGACAGTGGGTGAGGGCAGCTGTTCACCTGCGTCTCTTTCGGCCTGAGTGCGACGATGCCTCACGAGATCGATATTGCGCGCTAGTGCTCGGGCTAGCCCGCCGGTGCCGCTCCAGAGGACCGGTCCCTCCAGGCGCGATGATACCCAGGCGATGACAGCGTCCAGATCGTCGTCCGAATGGGCATCGAAAACATGGATGCCATCCGGAATGGGCTGGTTTTCAACGCCATCGACGGAGGTCCGGTCGAGAGCCGTGTTGAAGGCCGGCAATCCCTCTGCCCGTAAATGAGCGGCGAGATCGCCACTGACGTCGCGCCAGGCATCCTTCCCGGCAAACAGCACCTGCCGTCCGCCCCTTGTGTGCCGCCCATGATGCGGAAAGGCCGGCGCGAGAATGCAGTGCCGCCAGTGGCCGAGCCGAAAGCAGGCCGCGAGTTCCGCCGCCCAGGGGCCGCGAAACAGGCTGTCCACCTTCTTGAAGGCGAGATCGGCGCCCTGCAGCAGCGGCGCAATGCCACTGAGGATGGCTGCCGCTTCGGCAGCCGTTTTCTCGCGGGTGCCGCTGTCGATCGCAAGGCAATCCGGCAGGCTCGCCGGAAGTGCATCGCCGCGCTCCACCTCGATCGGCCCATAGACGCCGACGAATTCGACAGCCGTATCGAGCGCGCCGGTCAAATCATCAGCGATAAGGCGGAGGGTGGGCATTGGCGGAGAAGCCTTCAGCGGGCCTTGCGGGTATCGGATAAGGAAATGGACGTGAGGCCTTGCGGTTGCTCTTCTGGCGCGCAATCTTCAGCCTTCCATGAAGGATGTCAACGGGTTGCTTTGTCACTGAGTCATGTCGGCCCGTCGCCGATGAGATCGCTGTCGCACAACCCCTTCCGCCATTGGAGCAGGCGATAGCATATGAAACAAAAAGCGCCCCTCACCCCAACCCTCTCCCCGTTTTGACGGGGAGAGGGGGCGATCCCGCCAAGCCCCTTCGCCCCGCGTGCGGGGAGAAGGTGGACTAGAACAGTTGAGCGAAGCGAAACTGTGAGAGGACGGATGAGGGGCCAACCTGTCCCTATGCAACTGCCTGCCATTTCATCCAGCCGGGCTGCGACGTCTGCCCGCGTTTACTCGGCAGCGCATATGCGGCTATGCTTGTATCGCAACGATGCAGCCGGTTGCTTCGGCCGCTTCAAGGAGGGCAGTGTGAGTTACGGTTTCCATGTGGGTCAGAAGGTCGTCTGTATCGATGACAAGTTCAAGCATGTCAGCATCGATCAGCTGATCCGCAAGGGGACGATCTATACGATCCGCTGGGTCGGCGAATACACCCATTATATCGACGGCACATTCATCGGCGTGAAGCTGGAGGAGATCCATCGCGGCAACGATGACGGCCCGGAAGGCTATGGCGCCGCCGACATGCCCTACCGCGCCAGCCGCTTCCGCCCGCTGGTGAAGGACAAGATCGCCTCGCTCAGAAAGCTGCTGGCACCGACGCCGGATGCGCCTGTCGAGCCGAAGGTCAAGACCAAGAAGACGGAAAAGGTTTGACGCTCGAGGGCATGGCGAGCTGAATTAGGCTCGTCGCGCCCGCGCAAGCCCGTGCTCGATCAGCCGGCTGATCAGCTCCGGATAGGAAATGCCCGAGGCGCCCATGGCCTTGGGATACATGCTGATATTGGTGAAGCCGGGCATGGTGTTGATCTCGTTGATGACAATGCTTTGATCCGGGCTCTGATCCGGCCGCACAAAGAAATCGACGCGCGCCAAGCCCTCGCATCCGAGCGCGCGAAAACCATCCGCCGCCATGCGCTTCAGCACGTCGGCCGTCCCGGCCGGAATATCCGCGGGCACGGTGACGACGGCGCCATCCTGATCGAGATATTTCGCCTCGTAGGAATAGAAGCCGTGCGTCGCCGCCGTGGCGATCTCGCCCGGCACGGAAACGAAGAGCGTACCGTCAGGCTCTTCCAGAACGGCGCATTCGATCTCGCGGGCGCGCACGAATTCTTCCACCAGCACCTTGCGGTCATGCCGGAAGGCCTCGGCAAGTGCTGCTTCAAATGCTGCGGCATCCTGCACCTTGCTGACCCCGACCGATGATCCCTGGCGCGTCGGCTTGACGAAGACGGGCGAACCGAGCGTGGCTGCGATCGCATCGAAATCAGGCTTGTCGCCGCGCGTCAGCGTGACGGAGCGGGCCACCGGCAGGCCGGCCTCGCGCAGCAGGCGCTTTGCCATGTCCTTGTCGATCGCGTTGGCCGAGCCCAGAATGCCGCAGCCGACGAGGGGCAGGCCGACGATCTGGGCAAGGCCCTGAATGGAGCCATCCTCGCCGTTCAGCCCATGCAGCACCGGAAACAGCACATCGACCACGGGCAGCTCGTGCGCGCCAGCGCCCTCCAGCGCCATCAGCCGCCCCTTGCCGCCCGGAACCAGGCAGACTTCCGTGCCCTCATAGGCAATCGGCTCCGGCAGCACGCCGCCCTTTTCCTCCACCAGCAGCCAGCGCCCGGCGCGATCGATCAGGATCGGAACGATCTCATATCTCGCGCCATCGATCGCCTTGACGACATTGCGGGCCGACATGACGGAAACCTCATGCTCGCTGGACTGACCGCCAAACAGAACGGCGACGCGTAGTTTCGACATTGAGGGTTGCTCTCCCGGGCCAAGAAGGATGTGATGGGAGAAGGGTTTAAACGGGGGATTGCAGCGGAATTGGGGTGGGGGCTGCGTTGCGATGGTGCAAAGAGGTACGCCTCGTGCTAGAGACCATCCAAAGGCTTCAATTCTAGTTAGAAGTGACTAGCCAATATATTGATTTATTACTGCTTTTTTTGAGCTAGCCGATAGTGCGCATTGGGATCACGGTCCTTGGGGGTAACAAAGTCAAGAATTCCGCGTTTCGCAAGCCTATGGAGTCTATTTTTTGCTGTATGCCAATCAGCGGTACTTAGTATTCTAAGGGCCTGGCTCACGTTAATTTTATGATTTTCCGCAAGATAGTTGATAATTTTTCGCTCTTCGAGGTCAATGGAAAAAGAAATTGCTTCTCCAAGGATCTTGTAAGCTTCGCTATCCAGTGTATTTGTTCGATTTACAATATCGTTGTACATTGTAGCTGTTACGCTAGACGGCGATTCAAGATAAGATATTGGTGGCAGCTTCGCATTTTGCAGTTCGCGTCTTATCCGCTTTGTTCCTTCGCTAATGCAGCGAACCTCCCCGTATTCACGGAGTACGAACATCAAGAATGGATTTCGAGGCTTATGGATAAAGTTATCCGGGTTTATTGACGGCATAAACGTTCCCGGATTTGATATTACTAGACGATCATCAAAGAGTTTGACGAAGATGGGCTGCGTCTTTGCGTGGTAGGATCGGTGCACGCATGCGTTTACCAGCAATTCATACCAAGCGTCGTGTGGATATTCCGGCACGCTGTAGAATTTGCCATGCCTGAACTCAGTAAATTCGCGAAGATTTGCGTCAATTGTTGCAGCTGCATCTTTAATGACATCCAACAGGGATCCTTGGATCATACGATCCTTAATTACATTGTATTCCTTGCCTGATTTCTCCTCATTTCCAACATAACGAAGGAAATGAACATACGAGCCCGGGAAAACCTGTTGAGGATCCTTTGCAAACATTAATGCGCAAACGTTATTTGGAACGAATTTTCCTTCTCTAACTTTCCCAAGCCGCATTGCTTCAAGAATATCGATACGGTCAATTTCGTCAGAACCATCACGTGCATCGCGAACGGTTTTAACAAACCTGTCGATGATATTTTGTCGGAAGTCATCTGGCCATTCGAGAGGACAAGGCTCAAGCTCAAATGCACGTTCGCCCTTGTTGATCCGGACTTCTTGTTTTTCCGCGTCTGTTAGCTTCCTAGGTCGATCAGACTCGCGACAATAAGCATCGCCATTTGTAAGTTCTACGAGTTTGTCGTCAACAAAATAGACTCTAACAAGAATGATGAAGTCCTCTTCACCGTTCTTGTTTCTCACAGCCACCCTTCGTGTTTTGAAGCGACCGCCGGCACAATGATCGCGGTCACGGCACCATCGTTTTCTATTCCGATGGCTACAACGCCGCCCTCGACCGCGGGACCGTTGCCAAAAGCAGACAGGCAGATAGCAAAAACCTCCGCTTTGGCTCGCGCAGACTTCCGTTCGAATCGCGTATTCTCAGGCTGTTCCGTTATGAACTTCCAATCTTCGCTATCAAAAATCTGATCTGGCTTAATTAAAGCATCGACCGTTGATCTTTCTAGGATCTCAAGGAAACTAAGTTGCGTCATTGTGAAATAATTGAAATGCTCGAGGCGTCCCGAGCTTCTTGTTTATTGCTTGGAAATTGAGATTCTATCATCTCACCCTTGAGATGATTCCTCAAATGACTCGCAGTTCGCGCGTTCTGCATCGGCTATCATCCGCACCTATCAGTCGATACTAAGAAGCTAGCCTTTAATGGGCGCAACTGGAAGGACCTTATCTATGTAAAGGCCAAGATGGTGGACGTAGGTTGATGAATTGGGCAAAACTGGTGCTGCTAGAGAGATTTGAACTCTCGGCCTCTCCCTTACCAAGGGAGTGCTCTACCCCTGAGCTATAGCAGCATTCCGTGGCGCCGCTTGAGTGCGCCGTATTGGGCGAGGCGGCTATTGCCATAGGTCGGGGCGGAGTGCAAGCCGCAAATTGCAAGTTCTGTGAAAGATAGCTGGAAAAAATGTGTCGGTCTTTTGGCGCCTAAGGTTTTCCGCTATGAGGAAGCCATGGGTGCGGACAAGACGAAAATCGATGAAGGGCAGGCTTTGCAGGGCGGTTCGGTCTCCGGCGAGGCGGGCGAGCCCGTGTGCGGCAAGCAGGTCACGGAAGCGGATCGGCGGCGCGAGCGTGCGGCGCAGAAGCTGCGCGAGAATCTGGCGCGGCGCAAGCAGCAGGTGCGGGCGCGGCGCGCCGGCCAGGCCGACGAGACGGATGGGCTGCCGGCTGCAAAGGCTGGGGATAATGCTGATTCCGCCGCAAAAAGGGACGAATCGCAATGATTGATGTCACCCATCATCAAACGAATTGATGCGTTAATCTATTTCGTCTAAAGAGCGCGTTTTACCAGGTGCACGAAACCTGGCGCCCGCGACTTCAAGGCGCTCGGAACTATCAGGAAAGGCGGGCCTCGCCCGTATTGCTTATATGGATCGTATCAGGATTGTCGGCGGCAACGAGCTTAACGGTATCATTCCGATCTCCGGCGCCAAGAATGCCGCCCTGCCGCTGATGATCGCCTCGCTTCTGACAAGCGATACGCTGACGCTCGAAAACGTGCCGCATCTGGCCGATGTCGAGCTCTTGATGCGCATCCTCGGCAATCACGGCGTCGATGTCGCCGTCAACGGCCGGCGCGAGCGCCAGGAAGACGGTTATTCCCGCACGATCCATTTTACCTGCCGCACCATCGTCGATACGACCGCGCCCTATGAACTCGTCGCCAAGATGCGCGCGAGCTTCTGGGTCATCGGGCCGCTGCTCGCCCGCGAGGGACAGGCGCGCGTGTCGCTGCCGGGCGGCTGCGCCATCGGCACGCGTCCGGTCGATTTGTTCATCGAAGGTCTTGAGGCGCTCGGCGCCACGATGGAAATCGATGCCGGCTATATCAATGCCATCGCGCCCAAGGGCGGCCTCATCGGCGCCCGCTATGTCTTCCCGAAGGTTTCCGTCGGCGCGACGCATGTGATGATGATGGCGGCCACGCTGGCCCGCGGCACCACGGTCATCGGCAATGCGGCCCGCGAGCCCGAGATCGTCGATCTCGCCAACTGCCTGATCGCCATGGGCGCCAAGATTTCCGGCGCCGGCACCAGCACGATTACCATCGAGGGCGTCACCTCGCTCTCCGGCGCCCGTCACCGCGTGCTGCCCGACCGGATCGAGACAGGCACCTATGCCATGGCCGTCGCCATGGCCGGCGGTGACGTCACGCTTGAAAATACCGATATGGCGCTGCTCGACACGGCGCTCGAAAGCCTGCGCCGCGCCGGTGCTACGATTTCGCCGACCAACAGCGGTATCCGCGTCATGCGCAATGGCGGCGGCATCAAGCCGGTCGACGTCGTCACCGATCCGTTCCCGGGCTTCCCGACCGACCTGCAGGCGCAGTTCATGGCGCTGATGACCCGCTCCGGCGGCATTTCTCACATCACCGAGACCATCTTCGAAAACCGCTTCATGCATGTGCAGGAGCTTGCCCGCCTCGGCGCGAAGATCTCTCTGTCAGGCCAGACCGCCCGCATCGAGGGCGTCGAGAAGCTGAAGGGCGCGCCCGTCATGGCAACGGACCTTCGTGCTTCCGTCTCGCTGGTCATCGCCGGCCTTGCCGCCGAAGGCGAGACGCTGGTGTCGCGCATCTATCATCTCGATCGCGGCTTCGAGCGGCTGGAAGACAAGCTGACGCGCTGCGGCGCCGTCGTCGAGCGCATCAGCGACTAAGTCCTATCGCGGCCTTGCGGAACAGTTTCCCGCTTTTGTGCCTGTCGCTGTCGCAAAACCGCGACATGGGTTTGCGCGGCGTGCCTTAATTCCATCCGATGGCGCCAAGAGAGCGGGCAAGCCCGTTTTCTTCGGTTGCGTCTTTTGCGCTCGCATCCTATGTCCACAGAAGGGAAGCGCTGGAAACGGCGTTTCGCCGGCGCATTTTTCTGGTGGCGTGATCGGGGATAAAGGACGAATGAGCGATCTCAAGCTAATGGCACTCGACACCGAGGACCTGGATGTCATTTCTGCCTATATGCAGGATAGCGTCTTCAAGGTCGGCGACATGTCCTATGCGCCGAAGCAGGAGCAGTTTTCGCTCGCGGCCAACCGCTTCGGCTGGGAGCAATCGGATCAGCGCCGCAAGCCTTACGAACGCCATCGTTCCGCGCTGGTGTTCAAGCGCGTGCAGGCCGTGCGCTCCAACGGCATCGACCGGCGCAACGGCGACGAGGTGCTGTCGCTGCTCGCCATCCGCTTCGATCAGCGGGGCGACGGGCCTGACGGCACGATCGAGCTTGCCCTTGCCGGCAAGGCCACGATTGCGCTCGATGTCGAATGCATCGAGGCCCAGCTCGCGGATATCGGCGGCGCGTGGGAAACGGCGCATAAGCCCCGGCATCCGGATGCGGGCATATAGGCTTGTAACCGTTGGATACGGCCGCTGAAGGCGGTCTCGATGGAAGGGAATATCAGCATTGGCTATCTGGCTGGATCAGGCGTCGGAAGGGTTCGAGCAGCAGTTCGCCGCTTTCCTGACGACCAAGCGGGAAGTGTCCGAGGATGTGAATGCCGTGGTGCGCGGCATCATCGATGATGTGCGCGCGCGCGGCGATGCGGCCCTTGCTCACTATTCCAAGAAATTCGAGGGCATCGATTTCGCCACGACGCCGATGCGCGTCGGCGAAGCGGAGATCGATGCCGCCGTTGCCGCCGTTCCGGCCGAGGTGCTTGGAGCGCTGAAGGTCGCCGCCATCCGCATCGAATCGCATCACCGCCGGCAGCTGCCGAAGGACGATATCTATGAGGACGATCTCGGCGTCGGCTTGGGGTCGCGCTGGACGGCGATCGAGGCTGTCGGTCTCTATGTGCCCGGTGGCACGGCGAGCTATCCGAGCTCGGTGCTGATGAATGCCGTGCCGGCGAAGGTCGCCGGCGTCGATCGCGTCGTCATCGCCGTGCCGACCAAGGACGGTGCCGTCAATCCGGCCGTGCTTGCTGCGGCCCGCATGGCCGGCGTCGAGGAAATCTACCGCATCGGCGGCGCGCAGGCGATCGCGGCGCTCGCCTATGGCACCGAGACGATCGAGCCGGTCTATAAGATCACCGGTCCCGGCAACGCCTATGTGGCGGCCGCCAAGCGCCAGGTGTTCGGCACCGTCGGCATCGACATGATCGCCGGGCCTTCGGAAGTGCTCGTCATTGCCGACAAGAACAACGATCCGGATTGGATCGCCGCCGATCTTCTGGCGCAGGCCGAGCATGACGAAAGCGCCCAATCGATCCTGATTACCGACGATGCCGAATTCGGCAGGGCCGTGGAGGCGGCGGTCGAACGGCAGCTGAAGCGGCTCAGCCGCTCGCAGACGGCGGCGGCGAGCTGGCGGGATTTCGGCGCGGTCATCCTGGTCGCCGACCTGAAGAAGGCCATTCCGCTTGCCAACCGCATTGCGGCCGAGCATCTGGAACTTGCGGTCGACGATCCCGAGCCGCTGCTTGCCGGTGTGCGCAATGCCGGTGCGATCTTCGTCGGCCGTCATACGCCCGAGGTGATCGGCGATTATGTTGGCGGCTCGAACCATGTGCTGCCGACGGCCCGCTCCGCGCGGTTTTCCTCCGGACTTTCCGTGCTGGATTTCGTCAAGCGCACCTCGATCCTGCGGCTTGGGTCGGAGCAGCTTCGCGCACTTGGGCCGGCGGCGATCGCGCTTGCCAATTCCGAGGGGCTGGATGCACATGCGCGATCGGTCGCGATCCGCCTCAATCTCGAGGGGTAAGGCATGGCCAAGGGCGTCTTCCGGCTGAGCGATGTGGTCCTGGACGACACGATCGGCCGCTCGACGCCCGATGTCGAGCATGAGCGCGCCGTCGCCATTTTCGACCTGATCGAGGAAAACAGTTTCGAGCCGGCCGGGCACAAGGGCGGGCCTTATCTGCTCAAGCTGTCGCTGGTCGACCAGAAGCTGGTCTTCGACATCCGCATGGAAGATGGTGTCGTCGTCGCCACCCATATCCTGTCGCTCACCCCATTTCGCCGGATCGTGAAGGATTATTTCATGATCTGCGAGAGCTATTACGAGGCGATCCGCTCCGCGACCCCCAGCCGCATCGAGGCGATCGACATGGGCCGGCGGGGCATCCACAACGAAGGCTCGCAGACGCTGATGGACCGGCTGAACGGCAAGATCACCGTGGATTTCGACACGGCTCGCCGGCTGTTCACGCTCGTCTGCGTGCTCTACTGGCGCGGGTGAAGGCCATGGAGGAGCCGCAGGCGATCGAGCATATCGGCAAATCCCCCGGCGCCATCCTCTTCATGTGCGGCCTGAATACCATTCGTTCGCCCATGGCCGAAGCGATCGCCCGGCAGATGCTGCCGCAGGGCACCTATATCGCCTCAGCGGGAGTGCGGGCCGGCGAGCGCAATCCCTTCGTCGATGTCGTGCTTTCCGAGATGGGGCTTTCGCTCGGCCGGCGGCAGCCGCAGACCATGGAGGAGCTGGAGGATGATTTCTTCGATGTCATCATCACGCTGTCTCCCGAGGCGCATCATGCCGCGCTGGAATTGACGCGGGCCAATGCGATCGACGTCATCTATTGGCCGACCATGGACCCCTCCGCGACGGACGGAACCCGCGATCAGGTTCTGGATGCCTATCGCGGCGTGCGGGACTATCTTCTTGGTCTCATCGAGAGCAGGCTTGTGGAACATCGCGGCTCGCTTTAGAGCTGCAAATGAAACAAATGCAGAAACCCTTATCAACGTGGTTCACAAAACCGCGGCGATTGTGTAGTTTCCGCGCAAATTTCCGGCGACCCAGCCTTTTTATCACGGGCACCGGCCTCAACCGACAGGAAAAGAAGCTTTAATGCCGAAAGAAGAAGTCCTCGAATTTCCCGGTGTCGTCACCGAACTCCTGCCGAACGCGACGTTTCGCGTGAAGCTGGAAAACGAGCATGAGATCATCGCCCACACCGCGGGCCGCATGCGCAAGAACCGCATCCGCGTTCTGGCCGGCGACAAGGTGCTGGTGGAAATGACCCCCTACGACCTGACCAAGGGCCGCATCACCTACCGTTTCAAGTAGTCCGCCGCTCGCTGGAGCCGGATGCCGTCGACACTTTTCGGCATCATGCTCCGGAGCCGGCTCTCATTCCCGCACGACAGGTCGAGATCTGATGGCGTTGAAACACAAGCTGATACTGGCTTCCGGATCGCCGCGTCGCGTCGAGCTCCTGCATCAGTCAGGCATCGAGCCCGCGCGTCTCATGCCCATGGACATCGATGAGACCCCGAAGAAGTCGGAGCATCCGCGCTCGCTGGCGCGGCGGCTTTCGACCGAGAAGGGCGAGGCGGCGTATGCCGCGATCAAGAGCGACGCCGCCTGGCAGGGCAGTTATATTCTCTCGGCCGATACGGTCGTCGCCGTCGGACGGCGCATGCTGCCCAAGGCGGAGTTCGTCGATGAAGCGTCCGCGGCGCTGCATCTGCTCTCTGGGCGCGGCCATGTCGTCTATACCGGCATCTGCCTGATCACGCCGGACCGCAAGCTGCGCCAGAAAGTTATCGAGACCAAGGTGCGCTTCAAGCGGCTCTCCGGCCGCGACATCGAAATGTATCTCGCCTCCGGACAATGGCGGGGCAAGGCTGGAGCCTACGGCATTCAGGGGCTTGCCGGCTCCTTTGTGCAGAAGCTTGTCGGTTCCTACACCAATGTCGTCGGATTGCCGCTTTATGAGACCATGCTGCTGCTCACAGGCGAGGGATTCGACGTCCACGCCGGATGGCAGGAAGGATAGCAGTCATGACAAAGGGTGAGGATATCAAGGTTGGTGCGAAGGTCGAGCCGCTGCGCAAGACGCGTGCTTGCGCGGAATGTGGCCGCCCTTCGGTGCGCGAACACTATCCCTTCTGCTCGGATCGCTGCCGTTCCGTCGATCTTTCGCGTTGGCTCAACGGCTCCTATGCCATCCCCGTGACCGAAGACGAGACGAAGGCCGAAGGTTCCGATCAGGACTGAACGCGGCTTTCCAACGCCACTCGACCTTACGAACTCCTTCATTTTGTTCGCGAATTGCCAAAACTCGATTTCCTGTTAAAAAAGAGTCATTTGCGGCTGGACATGGGCGAACAAGATGCTATAACCCCGCTCGCTTCCGGGGCGAACCAACCGCCCGGCGCCCTTCAAGGCTCTTTCTTCGACGCGAAGCACGGATGCCCAGATAGCTCAGTTGGTAGAGCAGCGGATTGAAAATCCGCGTGTCGCTGGTTCGATTCCGGCTCTGGGCACCATCTTTTCTCCCCAATCATGCTGACAATGAAGCTCGACGTCGGCTTCGACCAATTCCTCGTTCAGATCGGGTTTTCGCACGAATGCCCGGCGAGAATGTCTGTCATGCAACTGCGACGTTTTGCGTGTGGAGATTTGATTGCAACCATCTTATGGTTGCGTTTCATTAATTCGGTGCATGATCCCATCAAGATATTGATGACATTCGGAATCAAGCGTACGAATTATTGACAGATCACCTATTGATTCGAAGCGATTCATACCGCACCTTAGATACAGCGGGATAAAGTGATCTCGTAAAAGCCGGCGTTTATTGCAATAGCAAGCTACCGAGGCGCCATGTTAAACAACGATGTGCTATTTAACACGTTCGCCCGTTCTTTCGAAGCACGGCGCGAAGTCGAGATGTCATTCTCAGAATACCTGGAAGCGTGCCGGGATGATCCGCTCATGTACGCAAATGCGGCAGAGCGGCTTCTGGCAGCCATGGGTGAACCACTGCTGATCGATACGGCCAAGGATACAAGGCTTGGGCGTATTTTCATGAACCGGACCATCCGGACCTATCCGGCCTTCTCTGGTTTTTTCGGCATGGAAGAGACGATCGAACGGATCGTCGCCTTCTTCCGCCATGCGGCTCAAGGCCTGGAAGAACGCAAACAGATCCTCTACCTGCTCGGGCCTGTCGGCGGCGGCAAATCATCGCTCGCCGAGCGGCTGAAGTCGCTGATGGAGGTGCATCCGATCCATGTGCTCAAGGCCGGAAACGAGCTGAGCCCTGTCTTCGAGAGCCCGCTCAGCCTGTTCGACCCCGTCACCATGGGGCCGATGATGGAGGAACGCTACGGCATTCCGCGCCGGCGCCTGACCGGGCTCATGAGTCCCTGGTGCCTCAAGCGCCTTGAGGAATTCGAGGGCGATATTTCCCGCTTCAGGGTGGTTCGGATCCAGCCTTCGCGGCTGCGCCAGATCGCCGTCGCCAAGACGGAGCCGGGCGACGAGAACAACCAGGATATCTCCTCGCTGGTCGGCAAGGTGGATATCCGCAAGCTCGAAAGTCTCGCGCAGAACGACCCCGACGCCTACAGCTATTCCGGTGCATTGAACCGCGCCAACCAGGGCATTCTCGAATTCGTCGAGATGTTCAAGGCGCCGATCAAGATGCTGCACCCGCTGCTGACGGCAACCCAGGAAGGCAACTATATCGGCACGGAAAACATCGGTGCGATACCCTTCTCCGGCATCATCCTGGCCCACTCAAACGAGTCGGAATGGCAGACATTCAAGGCCAACAAGAACAATGAAGCCTTCATCGACCGTATCTGTGTCGTGAAGGTGCCTTATTGCCTGCGGGTCACCGAAGAGCAGAAGATCTACGAGAAGCTGATCGAGGAATCCGAGCTCAGCGACGCGCCCTGCGCGCCGTCGACATTGGAGACGCTCGCCCGCTTCACGGTTCTGACGCGGCTTTCCAAGCACGAGAACTCGACGGCCTTCTCCAAGCTTCGGGTCTATGACGGCGAAAGTCTGAAGGAGACCGATCCGAGAGCACGCAGCGTGCAGGAATATCGCGATTCGGCCGGTGTCGACGAAGGTATGGACGGGGCTTCCACCCGTTTTGCTTTCAAGGTGCTGGCGGCGACCTTCAACTATGACACGATCGAGGTCGGCGCCGATCCGGTGCATCTGATGTACATGCTGGAACAGGCGATCCGCCGGGAACAGCTGCCGCTTGAAACCGAGAAGCTCTATATCGAGTTCATCAAGAGCGAACTCGGACCACGCTATGCGGAGTTCATCGGCAACGAGATTCAGAAGGCCTATCTGGAATCCTATGCGGATTACGGCCAGAACCTTTTCGATCGCTATGTCGACTATGCCGACGCCTGGATCGAGGATGTGGATTTCAAGGATCCCGATACGGGCCAGCTTCTCGATCGCGAACTTCTGAACCAGGAGTTGACCAAGATCGAAAAACCGGCGGGTATCGCCAACCCGAAGGATTTCCGCAACGAGGTCGTCAAGTTCTGCCTGCGGGCACGAGCGAGCCACGGCGGCAAGAACCCGTCCTGGACCAGCTACGAGAAGATCCGCGAAGTCATCGAAAAGCGGATGTTCTCCCAGGTCGAAGATCTTTTGCCGGTCATCTCGTTCGGTTCCAAAAAGGACGGCGAGACGGAAAAGAAGCATGGCGAATTCGTCGAGCGCATGATGGCGCGGGGGTATACCGAGCGCCAGGTTCGGCGGCTTGTGGAATGGTACATGCGTGTGAAACAGGCGGGATGAGCCACCAAGGAAGAAGGAATGCACATTGTTGACAGACGCCTGAACCCAGGCGGTAAAAGTCTGGAAAATCGTCAACGGTTTTTGCGTAGAGCAAAAGCGCTGGTGCAGAGAGCGGTCTATGAATCCTCTCAAAATCGCGACATTCAGGACATTCTGAAGGGTGGCGAAATCAGCATTCCCCTTGATGGAACCGAGGAGCCTCGGTTCCATCGCGGCCCGGAGGGCCTCAAGGAGCATATTCTTCCCGGTAACAAGGACTTCATTGAAGGCGATATCCTGCCGCGGCCGGAAAGCGGCGGCGGCAGGCCCCGCGCCGGCGGTGACGGCACGGGCGAGGACGCCTTCCGCTTCATCCTGACGCGGGATGAATTCCTCGATCTCTTCCTAGACGATCTCGAACTTCCGGATCTCGCCAAGCGGCGGCTGATGTCGGCGGACCAGATCAACCCGGTACGCGCGGGCTATTCGGTGACGGGATCGCCCGCCAATCTTGCCATCAACCGCACGATGCGGCTCGCGATGATGCGCCGTGTGGCGCTGCATCGACCGAAGCCGGAAACAGTCGAAAAGCTCATCGAAGAGGCGGAAGAGTGCCAGGACGAGACGCGCCGCGCGCAGCTCGAAGCCGAAATCAAGAGGCTGGAATCGAAGGTTCGGCGCATTCCCTACATCGATCCGATCGATATCCGCTATCGCCGTTTCGAGAACGAGCCGAAGCCGGTGGCACAGGCCGTCATGTTCTGCCTGATGGACGTATCCGGCTCGATGACCGAGCACATGAAGGATCTCGCCAAGCGCTTTTACATGATGCTCTACATCTTCCTGACAAGGCAGTACCGCCGCGTCGAGATCGTTTTCATCCGTCATACGGACGTCGCCGAGGAAGTGGACGAGGAGACCTTCTTCCGCAGCCCGGCAACCGGCGGCACGCAGGTTTCGAGTGCTCTCGAAGCCATGCGGCGGATCGTGCGCGATCGTTTCCCCGCCTCGGACTGGAACATCTACGCGGCGCAGGCCTCGGACGGCGACAATGCCTATTCCGATAATGCGACGACGGCGGCGCTGATGACGAGCGAGATCCTGCCCGTCTGCCAGTATTTTGCCTATCTCGAAGTGGGTGAATCGCGCAGTGTCGCGATTTCGTCCGGCTCGGCGATCTGGTCGCTCTACGAGCGGATGCAGGCGGGATGGCCGGTGCTGTCCATGCGGCGTGTCAGCGATCGCAGCCAGATCTACCCGGTCTTCCACGATCTCTTCCAGCGCCGGACGGCGGAAACAAGGAGCGGATAATGGCAAAGGCATCGATGGAACGGCTTTTCGAGGGTGCGGACTGGGATTTCGCCACCATCCAGCGGATCCACAATGCCTGCGAAAAGATCGCCGTCAACGAGCTTGGTCTCAACGTCTATCCCAACCAGATCGAGATCATCACCGCCGAGCAGATGCTCGACGTCTATTCCTCGATCGGCATGCCGCTGTTCTATAAGCACTGGTCCTTCGGCAAGCACTTCGCCCACCACGAGGCCTTCTATCGCAAAGGCCTGCGCGGGCTCGCCTATGAGATCGTCATCAACAGTTCCCCTTGCATCTCCTATCTGATGGAAGAGAACACGGCGACGATGCAGGCTCTTGTCATCGCGCATGCTGCCTTCGGCCACAACCACTTCTTCAAGAACAACTATCTCTTCAAGCTCTGGACCGATGCCGAAGGCATTCTCGACTATCTCAATTTCGCCAAGAGCTATGTCGCGCGCTGCGAGGAGCGCTATGGCCACGCCGCCGTCGAGCGCACGCTGGATGCCGCGCATGCGCTGATGTCGCATGGTGTGCATCGCTATGCCGGCAGGAAGACGCCCGACCTGCGCGACGAGGAGAAACGCGAGCGCGAACGGCGCGAATATGACGAGAAGATCTTCAACGACCTCTGGCGCACGGTTCCAGCCGGGTCAGGCAAGAAGATCCATGACCTCGATCTGGAGCGGCGACGCTCGCTGGCAGGCCTGCCGCAGGAGAATATCCTCTATTTCCTGGAAAAGATGGCGCCGCGCCTGAAACCCTGGCAACGCGAGATCATCCGCATCGTGCGGCACGTGGCCCAATACTTCTATCCGCAGAGCCAGACCAAGGTGATGAACGAGGGCACGGCGACCTACGTGCACTATCGCATCATGACGCGGCTGCACGAGCTCGGCGGCATTGGCGACGGCGATTTCCTGGAGTTCCTGAAATCGCATACCAATGTGGTTTTCCAGCCGACCTTCAACGATCAGCGCTATTCCGGCCTCAACCCCTATGCAATCGGCTTTGCCATGATGCAGGATATCGAGCGCATCGTGACGAGGCCGAAGGAAGAGGATCGTCAGTGGTTCCCCGAGATTGCCGGCACCGGCGATGCCATGGCGGTGCTGCGGGATCTCTGGGCAAACTATCGCGACGAGAGTTTCGTGGCGCAATTTCTAAGCCCGCACCTGATGCGCCAGATGCGCATGTTCCAACTGACCGACGACCCGGAAGAGGACGAGGGGCTGAGGGTTGCCGCCATTCACGACGAGCGTGGCTACCGGCGCATCCGGCGGGAACTGTCGCGGCAGTATGATGTCGGCTGGATCGATCCGCATATCGAGATCACCGATGTCGATCTTGCCGGCGATAGACGGCTTCTGGTCAGGCATACCGTGCTGAACGGCGCGCTGCTTGACGATATGGATGCCAAGCGCGTGCTGCAGCACCTGGCCGATCTGTGGAGTTACGACGTGCTGATGCAGGAGGTCGACCGCTCGGGGGCGGTGCTTCGCGAGCATCTCGTCCATCCTCGCGCTTCGGCGCTCGCGGCATAAAATTCCAATCGCTATGGCCGGTTTTTCGGCGGGCGCCGATGGCCGCTCACCTGCGCGCCGTCTTCCGGCTGCAGCTTGAGGAAGCCGGGTATGCCAAGAAGGGGAATGACTGCCATCAGCAGGAATACCGTGTGGAATTTTTCCGGCGTCAGCGCCGATCCGTCCAGCGTGACGAGACCGAGCAGCATCGCGGCAACGGAGATGCCGAAGCTGACGCTCAGTTGCTGCAGGACGCCGCCGAGACTGGTCGCACGGCTGAGCTGGGCGGCTGGCGTGTCGGAATAGGACAGGGTGTTGGAGGTCATGAACTGTCCGGCCCGCGCCAGCCCGAAGATGAAGACGTAGACGATGATGAACCAGTGCGGCGTATCCGGCGTGATCAGCGCGAAGCCGGCGACGACGGCGGCACCGAACACGGCGCTCCAGGTCAGCATGCGATCGAAGCCGTAGAGCTTCAGCAGTTTTGCCGAAACCGGCCGAACGGCGAGCGCGCTGAGAGCGCTGACGAAGGTCAGCGTGCCCGAGACGATCGGGCTCAGCCCGAAGCCGATCTGCAGCATCAGCGGCAGCAGGAAGGGCACGCCGTTCAACCCGACGCGACAGATGCCGCCGGCAAGCGTGCCGATGCGAAAGGTGCGCAGCTTGAACAAGGTCAGATCCACGGCCGGCCATTTCGCCGTTCTCGCATAGCGGACGAAGCCGACCAGCAGAAGGGCGGCGGCAGCGAGAACGAGGAAGATGCCCCAGACCGGAATGGCTGGACGGCCGATATTCTCGATACCGTATTGCAGGAGCACGCAGCCGAGGCCGACCATGACGAAGCCGGGAAAATCGAATTTGATCGTCTCGTCGCAGTCCGTGTCCTCGACGTAGCGCAGCGCCATGAACATGCCGATCAGGCCGAAGGGCAGGTTCACCCAGAAGATCCAGCGCCAGGAAAGATAGGTCGTCAGGAAGCCGCCGAGCACGGGGCCGATCACCGGCCCGATGACGGCTGGCAGGGTCATATAGGTCATGGCAGTCACGAGTTGGCTGCGTGGGAAGCTGCGGATGAGAATGAGACGCCCGACCGGCGTCATCATCGCGCCGCCGAAACCCTGCAGCGCGCGGGTGGCGATCAGCATCGGCAGGCTGGTCGCCAGGCCGCACAAGATCGAGCCGAGCGTGAAGATGAAGAGCGAGAGTGCGAAAATGCGGCGCGCGCCGAAGCGATCCGCAAACCAGCCGCTCACCGGGATGAACATGGCGAGCGTCAGGATATAGGTCGTGACGGCGAGGTTCATTCGTACCGGCGTCGTACCGAGGCTCTTGGCGATATCGGGGACGGCGGTGATGAGGATGGTCGAGTCGAGCTGTTCCATCAGGAAGGCAACGGCAACGACGGCGGGAATGATGTAGCGCAGACGAGGGTTACGTTCGACCGCGAAAGTCTGGCCCTGCGGATTGGGGTCTGTCGAATCCATGGAATGTAGTGGCTTTCCAACGCCCGGCTGGGGACCGGCGCGTTTGACGATTTGCATGGATCCCTTCGGAAACCGCCTCGTGCTCTCGGGAAACATGGTGCTGGCGGCCGGTGATCCGCCGGCCATCGGAATCGTTGCCTATATGAGCACCATCCATGGCGCGGTGCAACAAAAACCAGGCTAGTTAGGGGGAAGAGGGAGAGGGAAGGGTCCAGCGCGTCTTGTCGAAGACAATGGCGGTTCGGATCTGCTCGGGTGCCGTTCTGCGCAATTCGAGCTGAAGGTTGAAATTGTTGTTGCTCTGGAATTCCTTGAAAAAGGCGAGCTTGGCGCCGAAGGCCTCCAGCGTCACGTCCTGAAGCGTGCCGATCGCATTCAGCGCCACCTGGAAGTCCAGCCAATGGGTCTCGTTCAGCAGCAGGACCACAGTGTCGATGAAGGTGCCGGCAACGGCCTTGCCATCGTTATTGTCGGGCATGATCACCTTGATACGGATGGTCTCGATTTCGCCGGTCGGCTTGCCGCGCGCGATGATGAAGAAGGAAGCCGCGTTCGCGTTGCCATAGGCGCCCTTCTGGACGGCATAGCTGCATTCCGATGTGCCGACTCCCAATTCGCTTTGCCGCCATTCGCCTACGGACAAGCCGAACTTTTCAAGATCGGCGCAAAGTGTTGGACCCGATATCCGCCAGCTGCGCACGAAGGCGCTCAGCAAGGCGTCGACGGGAGCGTCCAGCAGATGGGATCTCTTTGCCTGAAATTGTCGAGTGGCGGCATTGCCCGTCGGCTTTATGCGGTCGTGCCTCGGCGCCTCGGGTGCTGTCGCCGGCGCATGTTCGGCTGGAGTGTTTGCCGTAGCGAGATGTGCCGGCTGCTGCGCTTGGTCGGGCTTCGGCGGAGAGGGTGCGGCCTGCTGTTCCGGTTGAGGAAACAGGTTGAGATGATAGCGGCTGTCCAGCGCCCTGAGGTTACGCATGTCGTTGGCAATGAGCGCGGTCGCCAGGATGATCGAGCCGATGACGATCGTCGCAATCCAGAAGACAGCCCTGCTTTTCTTGCTAGGTGGCGCCACCGACATGGTTCAGATCACAGCTGCTCCCTAGGAACCCAATCTTGCTGCAGCGACTGTATGTTGTGCAGCCTGTCCATGGCTACAGCATATGCGTTTATGAACGATTGATCATTCTAATGTTTCTTTGTCAATTCATGGCCTTGCCTAAAGTGCGTGGCCATCTGCCCGTTGCGTCTTGTGCTTCGGCGCTTTGGTTTTCGCATATCGCTGCCAGCAAACGCTGCACGCGTTCGAAAACATTACTTCAGGCGAAATACGTCTTGAGCGCCTTGACGGTCGCGGCGTCCGTGCGGCGCGCCGACGGCGCCGAGAAGCCGAGGGCGACGACGCGCTCGTCCGTCTCGGCAACAGCTGCGGAGCAGGAGGCATGTATCTCGCCGATCCGCAGGCGCGGCCATAGTTGATCGACCGTCGCGAGCGTGACGCCGGAACCGGGCATGATGGAAATCCGGCCGGCTGCGGCGGCGATCGCCTGTTCGAGCACGGTGACGCCCTCCGCGGCGGTCTTTGCGCCGCCCGACGTCAGGATGCGTTCGAAACCGAGGGAAATGGCCATGTCGACGGCCTCCTCGATGTCGGGGACAAGATCGAAGGCGCGATGCAGCGTCGTGCCGAGACCTTCCGCGTGGGCGCTGAGGGTGGCAAGCGCGTCAAAATCCAATCGCCCGTCCGGAAGGGAGGCTCCAAGCACGACGCCCGGCAGCCGGGAATTGCGGGCCGCGTCGATGTCGCGCTTCATGACGTCGAGCTCATCGGCAGAATAGACGAAGCTGCCGGCGCGCGGGCGGATGATGGCGTACGCTGGAACAGGAATATTCGCCGCGGCAGCCATCAGCCCGGCACTGGGCGTCAAGCCGCCGACAGCGAGCGCGCTGCAAAGCTCGATACGGTCGCCGCCGCCCTCGACGGCGGCTTTCAGGCCGGCAATATCCTCGACGCAGACCTCAAGCAGCATGGCCGCGCTCCCCGGCATATTGCAGGCCCAGCAGGGCGGCGCCGATGAGGCCCGGCTCCGGCTTGCACTGGCTGGGCACGACGAGCGGCCGGCCGAACTTGCGCAGGATGCGGGCGCGCACCGCTTCATCCAGGCGCGCCAGCAGCGCTTCGACGTTGGAAAGACCGCCGCCGACCGGCACGATGGTCGCGCCTGTTATGTTGACCGTCAATGCGAGCGGCGAAGCGACCAGATCGACCATGATGTCGATCGTGCGTTCCGCGCGCTCATCGCCCTTCCGCCATTGGTCGATGATCTCTTCGCTGGATAGTTCCAGGCCGTGAAGCGTCTTGTGCAGACGTTCGATGCCGCGGGCGCCGCCGACCGTATCGACGCAGCCCTTCTGGCCGCAGCCGCAGGGATAGGCGGGGATGGCGACCGGCGGATGGCCGGCGAAGGACGCGATGATGGGACCGTGGCCCCATTCCCCGGCAAAGCCGCCAGCGGCGTTGACCAGCCGGCCGTCTGCCACCAGGCCGCCGCCGACGCCGGTGCCGAGAATGGCGCCGAACACGATGCGATGGCCGCGGCCGGCGCCGGACATGGCTTCGGCCATGGCGAAGCAATCGGCGTCGTTGGCGATCAGCACGGGATAGCCGAGTTCCGCTTCCAGATCGGCTGCAAGGTGCCGGGCGTGGATGCAGGGAATATTGGCGCAGGTCAGCGCCTGCGTATCGGGATCGACCACGCCGGCAATGGAGAAGGAGAGGCAGTCCGGCTTTTCGTCTGTTTCCGCGATGACATCGCGCAGGACCGCGACGAATTCGGCAAAATCATGCTTGGGCGTAGGGCGCCGGGCCAGCGGCACGATATCCGTCATGGAGCGGGCGATGCCGCCTTTGATGGCGCTGCCGCCGATGTCGAAGGAAACGATCATGAATATCGACCCGCTGGAAACATGCGGCCTTGCTCGCACCCTTTACCGGTCTTTGCAAGATCAATCCTTGCTGGGCCGCGCCATCGTCAATCGGCCGGCAGCGTGACCCTGGCTTCGAAGCCGTCGGTCTTGCCCGTCGCGGGTGACAGCAGATCGAGATGTCCGCCGATCTGCTCGACGATGCGCTCGACGATCGAAAGGCCCAGGCCGGAGCCTGCCGCTTTCGTTTTGCCACGCCGAAAACGCTTCTTCAGACCGGCAAGTTCATTTGCGGAAAGCACGATGCCGCCATTGATGACGCGGATGGTGCGATCATCGACCTGGACCGTTACTTCGTCATCGTCCGGGCCGTGGATCAACGCATTTTCGATAAGATTGCGCATGACGATGGCAAAGGCGTCGATATCGACATTGCGGATCAGTTTCGCCTTTGCGTCATTTTCCAGCTGGACGCGGCCGGCCGTGCCGGTGTCGCGGTCATAGTCGCCGATGACGGTTTCGATGACGGCGATCAAATCGGCCGGTTTGTCGCCCGCGCCGATGCCGGCTTGAGCGCGGGAGAGCTGCAGCAGTTTCTCCGCCAACCGCCCCAGATTGGAAAGCGATGTCTCGATGCGGTCAGCGCGGTCCGTCAGAGGCCCTTGCGGCAGTTCGGCGATCAGGCGCTGGGTCTGGGCGAGCGCGCCCGCGATCGGGGTGCGCAGCTCATGGGCGCTGTTGGCGGTGAATTCCCGCTCGGCTTCAAGGGCCAGGCGCAGGCGGTCGAGCAGCAGATTGACGGAGCGCGCAATCGGCTGCAGCTCGCGCGGCAGCGTCTCGCTGTCCAATGGCGCCATATTGCCGCTGTCCTTGGTGGCAATCTGCGATCGCAGGCGGTCGATCGGCCTGAGCGAACGACCGACGACGAAGCCGATGGCGACGATGCTGGCGGGAATGAGGGCAAGCAGCGGCCATAGCAACGCGACACCGCTTTCGCGCGATGCTTCGCGGCGATTTTTGAAGGCATCCGCGACATGCAGGAAGATCGTGCCATCAGCCGATGATTCCGTATAGATCCGGTATCGCGGCGTATTGTGGAAGCCGATCTTCAGCGGCACGTCATAGGCTGTCGCCGGCGCATCGTGGGAATGCAGGATGACCTTGCCGTTCGCATCCAGCACCTGATAGATCAGATATTCGCGGTTCAGCCCCTTGTTCAGCTCTTCCAGGCTTTGCGGATCGCCCGAATGGTCGCGATTGGCGAGATCGTCGAGCACCAGCGGCATCAGCCGTTCGGCGGTTTCCTGCAGCGCGCCGTCGAAGGTCTCGGAGAGCTCCTTGTTGACGACATAGACGCCGATACCGACTGCAATCAGCCAGAAGACGACGACAGTACCCGTGAGTGCCGCGATCAGGCGACGGGTGATGCTGCCGCGGCTTGGGCTTTGCGGCTGCGTCATCGCTCACCCAGGCAATAGCCGACGCCGCGTGCCGTCCGGATCCGGTCCCTGCCGATCTTCTTGCGCAGGCGGCTGACATAGACTTCCACCGTATTGCTCTCTATCTCGGAGCCGAAGGCGTAGAGGGCTTCCTCTATCTTGTCTTTCGAGACGATGGCGCCAGGCCTTGCAACCAGCAGGTCGAGCACGGCCCACTCGCGCCCCGTCAGCACCACATCCTTGCCCTCCAGCCGGACACGCCGTTGCGGCTGGTCGATTTCAAGATCGGCAAAGCGGATTGTCGGCTGCGGACTGCCGGTATAACGGCGGGCTACCGCCAGGATGCGGGCCGTGAGCTCGCCGAGATTGAACGGCTTGACGAGATAGTCGTCGGCGCCGCTGTTCAATCCCTCGATGCGATCGGAAATCTGGTCGCGCGCCGTGAGAATGATGACGGGTGTTTCGTCGGGCCTGCGGCGCAGCCGCTTCAAAAAATCGATGCCGCTGCCGTCGGGAAGCTGCAGATCCAAAAGGACAAGGCCATACTGTACGGCGCTGGTAACTTCATCGGCATCGGCGAGATTCCTGACCCAATCAACGGCGTGCGGGCCTGCCGCGATATGGTCGCGAACCGCGCCGCCGATCGTGTCGTCGTCCTCTACCAGAAGAATGCGCACCTGCACCTCTCAACCATTGAACGCGTTTTAGTTAATGCCGACGAACCTATCGGGTCAATAAGGGCCGAAATAAGCCACGCCCGGATGCACAGGTCTTGGGGCATCCGCCTGCCGAAAACGTTCCCGGCGCCTATGGACAGACAGGAACGCGATGGTTACTTGTTTGCGCGGAGAACCAAGCGGCCGAGGGTGGCCGCCATAGGCTATTGGAGGATGCCCGGTCATGCTGAAGGGAATTTCGCCGCTGTTGAATGCGGACGTGCTCTACGCGCTGAAATCTATGGGACATGGCGACATGCTCGTCGTCGTCGATACGAATTTCCCGGCGGAAGCCATTGCAAGCCAGACGGTCCTGGGCGAGCTGCTGCGCATCGATAACGTGCCGGCCGCCGACGCGGTTGCCGCGATATTGTCATTGATGCCGCTCGATACGTTCATCGACGATGCGGCAACGCGCATGGAAGTGGTCGGCGCGCCCGACGAGGTACCGCAGGTTCAGCGCGAGGTTCAGGCAGCGATCGATAAGGCCGAGGGAAAGCATTGGCCGCTGTCGCCGGTCGAGCGCTACGCTTTCTATGAGCGCGCCAAGGACGCCTACTGCGTCATTCAGACCGGCGAGCGCCGCTTCTATGGTTGTTTCACCTTGACCAAGGGCGTCATCCCGCCGGAAACTGAATGATCCGATATTCGGACAACAGTGCTGTTTCGATAAAGGAAGGCGATGGCGAGAAAGCTGGATTCCCAGGGGCGGCTTGACGATGCGGCGCGGGCCGGCTGGCTCTATTACGTCGCCGGCCGGACGCAGGACGAGATCGCGGTCGCAATGGGAATCTCCCGCCAGTCGGCGCAGAGGCTGGTATCGCTTGCCGTTGCGGAGCGGCTGATCAAGGTGCGGCTGGATCACCCGATCGCCGCCTGTCTGGAATATGCCGCGGCGCTGAAAGCGAAATTCAATCTCCGCCATGTCGATGTCGTGCCGAGCGATCCGGACAGCACCTCCTCCACCATCGGCATTGCCGAAGCCGGGGCCGCCGAAATCGAACGCTGGCTGCGGCGCAGCGACCCGATCGTGCTGGCGATCGGCACGGGCCGCACGCTGAAGGCCGCGGTCGATCAGCTGCCGGCCATCGAATGTCTGCAGCACCGGGTGGTGTCGCTGACCGGCAATATCGGTCCGGACGGTTCAGCCGCCTATTATAACGTTATCTTCAGCATGGCCGACGTCATCAAGGCGCGGCATTTTCCGATGCCGCTGCCGGTGCTGGTATCGTCGGCCGAAGAACGCGAACTCTTGCATGCGCAGGCGCTGGTGCGCTCGACGCTGGATATCAGCGCCCAGGCCGACGTGACTTTCGTCGGCATCGGCGAGATGGGCATCGAAGCGCCGCTCTGCCTCGATGGCTTCCTCGAGAGAGAGGAGATGCTGGCGTTGATGAGCCGCGGTGCTGCCGGCGAGATCTGCGGCTGGCTTTTCGATGGCGATGGCAAGCTCATGCCTGATGACGTCAATGATCGCGTCGCCAGCGCGCCGATACCGTCACGGGACACCTGTTCGGTCATCGGAATCGCCAAGGGAAGACGCAAATTCGAGGCGATCAAGGCGGCAGTTGCCGGCCGGCAAATCAACGGTTTGATCACCGACGAGGCAGTTGCTGAATTTTTGCTCAGGGATTGAGCAAAAAATTTTTCCGTAAAAACAAAGAGATGGGATGCTTGCTCGGCAATGCAGCAACGAATCCGCATTGACATTTTGTCGCAATAAGCGAGTAATTGCCCACGAGCAAAGCGAATGCTCATTTTTAATCTTCTGGGAGGAAGATATGAAATTGAAAACTTTATTGCTGAGCGCCTGCTCGGCGCTGATGTTTGCCGGCCTGGCGTCCGCAGAAACCCTCACGATTGCGACGGTCAATAACGGCGACATGGTTCGTATGCAGAAGCTTACGGACGATTTCAAAGCGAAGAACCCGGGTATCGACCTGCAATGGGTCACGCTTGAAGAAAACGTATTGCGCCAGAAGGTTACGACCGACATCGCTACCAAGGCCGGCCAGTACGACGTGCTGACCATCGGCACCTACGAAGTGCCGATCTGGAGCAAGCTTGGCTGGCTTGCCTCGCTCGACAAGCTTTCCGCCGACAAGGACTATGCGGCGGATGACCTTCTCCCGGCTATCCGCAGCGGTCTGACCACCGACGGCAAGCTCTATGCGGCACCGTTCTACGGCGAAAGCTCGATGGTGATGTATCGCAAGGACCTGTTTGAGAAGGCCGGCCTGAAGATGCCGGATGCGCCGACCTGGGACTTCGTCGCCGATGCAGCCCGCAAGATCACCGACAAGGACCATGAAGTCTACGGCATTTGCCTTCGCGGCAAGGCAGGCTGGGGCGAGAACATGGCATTTCTGACGGCGATGTCGAATTCGTTCGGCGCCCGCTGGTTCGACGAGAAGTGGAAGGCACAGTTCGACCAGCCGGAATGGAAGGATACGCTGAGCTTCTACGTCAAGCTGATGAAGGATGCCGGCCCTCCGGGCGCTTCTTCCAACGGCTTCAACGAAAACCTGGCGCTGTTCCAATCCGGCAAGTGCGGGATGTGGATCGACGCGACGGTTGCAGCATCCTTCGTCTCCGATCCGAAGGAATCGAAGGTCGCCGACAAGGTCGGCTTCGCTCTGGCGCCGGACAAGGGCCTCGGCAAGCGCGGCAATTGGCTCTGGGCATGGAACCTCGCCATCCCGGCTTCCTCGAAGAAGACCGAAGCTGCCGAGAAGTTCATCTCCTGGGCAACCAGCAAGGAATACACCAACCTTGTCGCACAGAAGGAAGGTTGGCTGAACGCACCTCCCGGCACCCGCACGTCGCTCTACGCGAATGCGGACTACCAGAAGGCAGCACCTTTCGCGAAGATGACGCTCGACTCGATCAACTCGGCTGATCCGACCCATCCGACTGTCAAGCCGGTTCCCTATGTCGGCGTCCAGTTCGTCGCTATCCCGGAGTTCCAGGGCATCGGCACCGCTGTCGGCCAGCAGTTCTCCGCTGCTCTTGCCGGCCAGATCTCCGTCGATCAAGCGCTCAAGGCTGCCCAGCAGCTGACGGAACGCGAAATGAAGAAGGCCGGCTACCCGAAGTAAGGGCCTTTGAAGCTAAGGAAAGCGGCACACCCTCTCGAGTGCTGCTTTCCCCTAGGCCGCCGAGCGCCCGAATTGCCCTTGGCGGCCCTTTTCGTTTCCGCCGGCCCGCGGCCACCCCTTCCTGATCAAAGATAGGTCGGTACTTGCCATGGCAACGTTGCACACCCGTTCCACCGCCCGCGTCATGATGGCGCCTTCGGTTCTGCTCCTCTTCGCGTGGATGATCGTCCCGCTGGTGATGACGATCTATTTCTCGACGCTGAACTACAATCTGCTGAACCCCGGCACGCATGATTTCATCGGCTGGCTCAACTACGAATACTTCATCACCGATCCCGCTTTCATAAGCTCGCTGGTCGTGACGCTGCTGCTCGTCGGCGGGGCGTTGCTGATTACCGTGGTCGGCGGTATCGCACTGGCTCTCCTTCTTGATCAGCCGATCTTCGGCCAGGGCATTGTGCGCATGCTGGTGCTCGCGCCCTTCTTCGTGATGCCGACGGTTGCCGCCCTCATCTGGAAGCACATGTTCATGAACCCGGTGAACGGGCTTCTGGCGCATCTGTTCAAATTTTTCGGGCTTGATCCGCTGACCTGGCTGGAGACGGTTCCGCTGCTGTCGATCATTATCATCGTCGCCTGGCAATGGCTGCCTTTCGCGACGCTCATCCTGTTGACCGCATTGCAGTCGCTGGATGAGGAGCAGAAAGAAGCCGCCGAGATGGACGGCGCCGGGCCGGTTTCGAAGTTCATCTACATCACCCTGCCGCATCTGGCACGCGCGATCACCGTCGTGATCCTGATCGAGACGATCTTCCTGTTGTCCGCCTTCGCCGAGATCCTTGTCACCACCAACGGCGGACCGGGCACGGCCACGACCAACCTGACCTATCTGGTCTATTCGCAGATCGTTCTGTCGCAGGACGTCGGCGGCGCATCGGCGGGCGGTATCATCGCCGTCATCCTCGCCAATATCGTCGCGATCTTCCTGATGCGCGCAGTCGGCAAGAATCTGGAGGCTTGAGATGGCACGCAAGATCAGCACGCAACGCAAGATCGTCGTATCGGTCGCCGCCTGGGTCGTGGCAATCCTCATCTTCTTCCCCATCCTGTGGACGATCCTGACGAGCTTCAAGACGGAGGGCGATGCCATCGCCTCGCCGCCACAGTTCCTCTTTTTCCACTGGACGCTGGAGAATTACTTCGAGGTGCAGTCGCGCTCCAATTACTTCCTCCACTTCGGCAATTCGGTCATCATCGCCTTCGGTTCGACCATTCTCGGCCTGCTCGTCGCGGTACCTGCCGCCTGGGCCATGGCTTTCTCGCCGACCAAGC
This sequence comes from Rhizobium sp. P28RR-XV, assembly GCF_012641385.1. Taxonomy (NCBI): domain Bacteria; kingdom Pseudomonadati; phylum Pseudomonadota; class Alphaproteobacteria; order Hyphomicrobiales; family Rhizobiaceae; genus Rhizobium; species Rhizobium sp. P28RR-XV. Next base: position 613,168 of record NZ_JABAIG010000002.1, on the reverse strand, counting down.
GGACCAAGGACGTCCTGATGTGGATGCTGTCGACGAAGATGATGCCGCCGGTCGGCGCCTTCATCCCGATCTACCTGCTGTTCCAGAGCTTCGGTCTCCTGAACAACCAGTTCGCCAGCCGGCTGGGCATGGTCGTCGTCCTGATGCTCATCAACCTGCCGATCATCGTCTGGATGCTCTATACCTACTTCAAGGAAATCCCCGGCGAAATTCTCGAAGCGGCCCGCATGGACGGTGCGACGCTGGCAAAAGAGATCATCTACGTCCTGACGCCGATGGCGATCCCCGGCCTTGCCTCGACGATGTTGCTCAACATCATCCTCGCATGGAACGAGGCCTTCTGGACGCTCAACCTCTCCGCCGTCGACGCGGCGCCGTTGAGCACGTTCATCGCCTCCTATTCCAGTCCGGAGGGCCTGTTCTATGCCAAGCTTTCGGCGGCATCGACCATGGCGATCGCTCCGATCCTGATCCTCGGCTGGTTCAGCCAGAAACAACTCGTTCGCGGCCTCACCTTCGGCGCGGTTAAGTAAGGAAGACAAGCATGGGTAGCATTGTTCTCAAGCAAGTTTCCAAGGTCTTCGGCGAAGCCAAGGTCATCCCTTCCATCGACCTGGAAATCGATAATGGCGAGTTCGTCGTCTTCGTCGGCCCGTCCGGCTGTGGCAAGTCGACGCTGCTGCGCCTGATCGCCGGCCTCGAAGACGTCTCCGGCGGCCAGATCCTCATCGATGGCAAGGACGGCACCAATCTGAAGCCGTCCGACCGCGGCCTTGCCATGGTGTTCCAGTCCTACGCGCTCTATCCGCATATGAGCGTCCGCAAGAACATCGCATTTCCGCTGAAAATGGCGAACATGCCGCAGGCGGAAATCGACAAGAAGGTCGCGGATGCCGCGCGCGTCCTCAACCTGACTGACTATCTGGAGCGCAAGCCGCGCCAGCTTTCTGGGGGCCAGCGCCAGCGCGTCGCCATCGGCCGCGCCATCGTGCGCCAGCCGGCAGCCTTCCTCTTTGACGAGCCCTTGTCGAACCTGGATGCGGCACTGCGCGTCAACATGCGCCTCGAGATCAGCGAGCTGCACCAACAGCTAAAGACGACGATGGTCTATGTGACGCACGATCAGGTGGAAGCCATGACCATGGCCGACAAGATCGTCGTGCTCAATCGTGGCAACATCGAGCAGGTGGGTTCGCCGCTGGAACTCTATCGCAGCCCGCGCAATCTCTTCGTCGCCGGTTTCATCGGCTCGCCGAAGATGAATTTCGTCAAGGGCGCTTATGCACAGAGCCTCGGCGGCGACACCATTGGCGTTCGTCCGGAGCACGTCCTGTTGTCGACCAGCTCCGGTGATTGGCAGGGCAAGGTGCTCGTTGCCGAGCATCTCGGCTCCGACACCTTCCTGCACATCGACGTCGAGGGAATCGGCACGGTGACCGCGCGCGGTTCGGGCGATTTTCCGGCCCGGGCCGGCGATACCGTCTACCTGACCCCCGACAAGGCGCATATTCACCGGTTCAATGCCGAGGGGCTGTCGATCTGAGCCAAAGGCCGAGGCCGTGCGCGCTTGAGCGGGCACGGCCAGCGCATCTCTGCCGCGCCGCATCGATCTCCGCGGATGGCAAGCATACCAGCCGGTGTGGTCTTCCCCAACCGCCCGGCGCCAGAGACCCTTCAGAAGGACGAGAGACATGACGTGCAAATTATCGCTCGTAACTCTTCAGCAGGCGGCTGCAAAGGCGGCCATTCCTGCTTACGATCCGAAATCGCTTTCGGCGGGCATCGTGCATTTCGGTGTCGGTAATTTCCATCGCGCCCACCAGGCTGTTTATCTCGACGATCTTTTCAACGCCGGAGAGGCCCATGACTGGGCGATTATCGGTGCCGGCGTGCTGCCGTCCGACGTGACCATGCGGGAAAAGCTTGCAGCCCAGGATTTTCTAACGACCGTCGTCGAGCAGGACAATAATCGCACGGCCGCGCGCGTGACCGCGCCGATGATCGATATCCTGCCGGTCGGCGATGCAAAGGCCACCATCGCCAAGCTCGCCGACCCGACGATCCGCATCGTTTCGATGACGATCACCGAAGGTGGCTACTTCATCGACGCCTCGGGCAAGTTCAACCCTGCTCATCCGGCGATTGTCACCGACGGGCAGAACCCGGATGCGCCGAAGACGGTGTTCGGCCTGATCGTCGCCGGCCTCAAGGCACGGCGTGCCTTCGGTCTACAGCCTTTCACGGTCATGTCCTGCGACAACATTCCCCATAATGGCGGCGTCACCAAAGCCGCCGTCGTCGGTACGGCGCGGTTGTCCGACCCGGCCTTCGCCGACTGGATCGCGGCAAACGTCGCCTTCCCGAACGGCATGGTCGACCGCATCACGCCGGCAACGGGCGCGCGCGAAATCGACCTGCTGAAAGAAGCCTTCGATATCGAGGACAACTGGCCCGTCTATTGCGAAGAGTTCAAGCAATGGGTGCTGGAGGACAATTTCCCCGCAGGCCGGCCGGCGCTCGAGAAGGTCGGCGTGACCTTCGTGCCCGACGTGACCCCTTACGAGCATATGAAGATCCGCATCCTCAATGGCGGCCACGCGGCGATCGCCTATCCGGCCGCGCTGATGGATATCCATTTCGTGCATGAAGCCATGGAAGAGCCGCTGATCCGCGCCTTCCTCGCCAAGCTCGAAAACGACGAGATCATCCCCGTGATCCCGCCGGTGCCGAACACGGTGCTTGCCGACTACTTCAAGCTGATCGAGCGGCGCTTCGCCAATCCGAAGATCGCCGATACCATCCCGCGTCTGGCGCAGGACGGCTCCAACCGCCAGCCGAAGTTCATCCTGCCGTCCACGGCCGATCGGCTTAGCCGCGGCGAGGATATCGTCGGCCTCGCACTCGTTTCCGCTCTCTGGTGCCGCTACTTCGCCGGCAAGAGCGACAGCGGCAAGGAGATCGTTTTCAATGACGCCAGCGCTGACCGGCTGTATGAAGCCGCCCTCAAGGCGAAGGACGATCCGAATGCCTTCCTGGCCTTCGACGATATTTTCGGCGATGTCGCAAAGTCCGATCTCTTCCGCAAGCGCTTCGCGCATGCACTGAAAACGCTGTGGGAAAAGGGTACCCGCGTCACCCTGCAGCTATACTTGGACAACAAACTCGCGGAATAATTTCAAGCGGCCGGACTTCTCCTGTTCCGGCCGTTTTCCATTGCCATGCCGGTTTTCGGGCTGGCGGGACAACAACAGAATTCAGGTTGGATCTGTGATGGCGGGTGAGGGAACAGGGCTCGTAATCTTCGATTGCGATGGCGTGCTTGTTGATAGCGAGCCGCTGTCGGTCGACGTGCTCATCCAGGCGATGCACGATATCGGCGTCGAGATGAGCGAAGAGGATGTCTACAGCCGCTTCCTCGGCAAGAGCCTGGCAACGCTTGTCGATACGATGCAGACGGAGTTCGATGTCTTCATCGACCAGGCGTTTCTGGATCGGGTTCGCAATAATCTCTACGAACGCTTCAAGCATGAGCTGAAGCCGATCGACGGCATTGCCGCGACGCTGGATGCGCTTTTGCTGCCGCGCTGTGTCGCCTCGTCGAGCCAGCTGGAGCGCATCCGCCTCTCGCTCGGCGTGACCGGCCTTCTCGACAAGCTGCAGCCGAATATTTTCAGCGCCAGCATGGTCAAGCGCGGCAAGCCCGCGCCGGATCTTTTCCTTTATGCGGCCGAAAAGATGGGTGTGCCGCCGAAGGATTGCATTGTCGTTGAAGACAGCCCGGCGGGCATTACAGCGGCGCGCGCGGCCGGCATGACGGTCTTTGCCTTCACCGGCGGTTCGCATGCCCATTCGCCGAGCTATCGGGCTGAGTTGGAGCAGCTTTCGCCGGAAGTCGTGTTTGACGCGATGCCGGAATTGATACAACTTGTCCGCAACATGAGATAAGTGGTCGGGACCTCTTTTGCATGCGTGATCACGTGGTTGCGGTCGATATCGGCACAGGCAGCGCACGCGCCGGTGTCTTCACGGCGAGCGGCTCACTGCTGGGAAAAAGCGAACATCCGATCCTGATGAATCGCCCGCGTGAAAACCACGCCGAGCATGATTCCGAAGATATCTGGACTGCCGTCTGTGCCGCCGTTCGCGCGGCCGTGAAGGTATCCGGCGCCGATGCATCCGTCATCGGCGCAATCGGCTTCGATGCGACCTGCTCGCTGGTCGTGCGTGACCGCGACGGCAAGCAGCTCACCGTTTCCACCGGCGGCGAGAAGAGGTTCGACACCATCGTCTGGCTCGATCACCGCGCGCTTGCCGAGGCGGATTATTGCACGGCGACGAAGCACGAGGTCCTGGATTATTCCGGCGAGTTCATGTCGCCGGAAATGGAAATGCCCAAACTGATGTGGCTGAAGGAGAATCTGCCGGAAAGCTGGGCCGAGGCCGGTTATTTCTTCGATCTCGCCGATTTCATGACGTGGAAGGCGACCGGCTCGCTCGCCCGCTCGCGCTCGACGCTGGTGGCGAAATGGAACTATCTTGCACATCGCGAGCCGGGCTGGCAGGCCGATTTCCTCAACGTGATCGGGCTCGGCGACCTGCGCGAGCGCGGTGGCCTGCCTGAAGAGAGTGTCGCCGTCGGCGGGAGCATCGGCACATTGACGGCCGAGGCGGCCGAAGCGCTAGGGCTCGATCGCGTCTGCCATGTCGGCGCGGGCATGATCGACGCCTATGCCGGCGCGCTGGGTGCGCTTGCCGCCCATGCCGGCGATGCCGACATGCTGGAACATCAACTGGCGCTGATTGCCGGAACCTCGAGCTGCGTCGTTTCCTTTGCGCGCGAGCGCAAGCGCAGCACCGGCATGTGGGGGCCTTATTACGAGGCTGTCTTTCCGGGCATGTGGCTTGCCGAGGCCGGACAGTCGGCAACGGGTGCGCTGCTTGATCATATCGTCAGCATGCATGCGGCCGGCGGGTCTCCGACGGCGGCGTTGCATGATCGCATCGTCCGGCGGATCGCGGAGCTGCGGCTTGCCGAAGGCGATTCTCTCGGCGGACGCATCCATATTCTGCCCGATTTTCACGGCAACCGCTCGCCGCTTGCCGATCCGCATGCGCTGGGCGTCATCAGCGGCATGACGCTGGATGCGTCCTTCGATGGCCTCTGCCGGCTTTACTGGCGTACGAGCGTCGGCATTGCGCTCGGTATCCGTCACATCCTGGAGCGAATGCGGGATTACGGCTATGTACCCGACACGCTGCATGTGGCCGGCGGCCACGTGAAGAATTCGCTGCTCATGGAGCTCTATTCCGACGTGACCGGCTGCAAGGTCGTGATCCCGAAGATGAACGAGACGGTGCTTCTGGGCACGGCGATCGCCGCTTCCGTCTCCTGCGGTCTGCATGAAAGCCTGGGTGCGGCCGGCGCTGCCATGCATCCGGGCGGTCACGAACGACTCCCAAACGCGGGAAAGAAGGCATTCTACGACCGCGATTACCGACGCTTCCTCGCCATGTACCGCCACCGGGCGGAACTGGATGCCATGGAATAGGACGGCTTACCGGAGCGGGGCGTGGGCAAATATGCCCTGAAGCTCTTCTATGCGGCGAATTCTGGTTTCGGCGGTCTCGCCGGCGGCCTGAACGACGGCCACGGCCAGATATTCAAGCAGCGACATTATGGCCGCAAGGTTTTCGCGGTTATTGGCCCGCTGCGGCGGCAGGGACAGCGTGATGTTTGCGAATTCATGCGCCCATTCGGTGAATTGGCCTGTTACCAGCAGAACCTTGCATCCGGACCGGCGCGCGGAGCGGGCCAGCAGGCGAGACGAAACGAAGCGCGGCGAATCGATGATGACAAGCAGCCCTTCTTCGGATCGCTCGCCGAACAGTTCGATATAGCTGCCATTGGCTCCGTCGAGAAACAGGACCTGATCGCGGGCAAAGGTCAGGCGGTCGCAGAAATGGCGGCCGATCCCCGCAAGGCTGGGGTGGGCGGCGACAAAGACATTGCTAGAGGACAGGATGGCCATGGTCGCTTCCTGCCACTGCGGCTGGCTTGCGAGGTTGTAGATATGCCGCAGCATTTCGACCTGTTCGGCAATCTGCGTCGCAAGCGGACGACCTTCGCTGGCATCTTTCTGAAGCTGCTCGAGAATGTTAGGCAATGATGACGTAAGCGTGGGTGCATTTTCCTTGAGATGCACCTTGATCCCGTCCAGGCCGTGATAGCCGAGAGATCGTAGGAACCGTCCGACCGTCATAGGGCTCAATTCCAGCCTGTCGGCGACTGAGGATGCCGTCTCAAACGGTAGTTCATTCAGATGCTCTGAGAAATACTTAGCAATTCTTCGCTCAGCCGGCGTGCCGATCTTGATATATTGTCTAAGTTTCTGGCTAAGGTCTTCCAATTTTTACGCCTCGTCGATGGTCTTTCCGATGTTCGGTTGCGCCAATTCCTGGTTCAATCGCTCATTCAAATCTAATTGAGCGGCTGGTCTTGTTTCGATTGTTGTTCTTAATGTGGCGAACAGGATATATTAGTGCAAAATATATTACAATAATTCAAATTTTTAATTGAACGTATTTCATACAGTGGCGCGAGATATTGATATCGGTACAACCACTTCCTAGGTGTTCATTTGCCATCAAAAGAGGTCGACCGAATGATTGTTCTTGCTGCACGTCTCTCCCTTACCAATCTTTTTGCGCCGGAGACGCGCAAGGTTTTCTGGAAAGTTCTGGGGCTGACTTTGCTGGCGCTGGTTGCGCTGTGGTTTGCGCTGCGCGGTGTGTTCAACTCTTTCGTCCTGCCCTGGCTGCAGGGCTTCATGCCATCGACGGCGGACTGGACGGGCTGGGTTACGCTCTTTCTTGCTATCTTTGCCGGCATTGTCCTGGCCCTGGCGATGGCGCTGTTGATCTCGCCGGTGACGGCATTGATCGCGGGCCTTTTTCTCGATGATGTCGCCGAGGTGGTGGAACAGCGCGACTATCCCGGCGATGCGCCCGGAACGGCGATGCCGATCGCAGCGGCGATGAAAAGCTCCGTGCGGTTTCTCGGCGTGGTCATCGTCGGCAATATCGTGGCGCTGTTTCTGCTGTTCATTCCAGGCGTCAACTTGGTCGCCTTCTTTCTGGTGAACGGCTATCTGCTCGGCCGGGAGTTCTTCGAATTCGCCGCCATGCGTTTCCACTCGCCGGATGAAGCGCGTGAATTCCGCGTCAAGCACGCGCTCACGGTCTTCCTCGCCGGCCTGGTGATCGCGGCCTTTCTGGCGATCCCGTTTCTCAACCTGCTGACGCCTCTGTTTGCGGCAGGCATGATGGTGCATCTGCACAAGCTGATCTCGCACAAGGAGATTGGCCTGCGGTTAAGGCAGGCTTAGCCTGCCGCTTCCGCCCCGATAATCTGCGCTGGCAGTTCGACCAGAGGGGCGGGGATATCCCAGGTCTTTTCCGGCGAGCGACAGAGATCGGCTATGACGCAGCGTTCGCATTCCGGTTTGCGCGCCTTGCAGCAATAGCGCCCGTGCAGGATCAGCCAATGATGCGCATGGTAGAGATATTGATCGGGGATGATCTTCATCAGCCGCTGCTCCACTTCATCCGGCGTCTTGCCCGGCGCCAGCAGCAGCCGGTTGGCGATGCGGAAGATGTGGGTGTCGACGGCGAGCGTCGCCTGGCCGAAAGCCATGGAGAGCACGACATTCGCGGTCTTGCGGCCGACGCCCGGCAAGGTCATCAGCTCTTCGCGCGTTCGCGGTACTTCGCCGCCGAAATCCGTGATCAGCTTTTCGGACAGGGCGACGACGTTCTTCGCCTTGTTGCGATATAGGCCGATTGTCTTGATGTATTCGCGGATGCGCTCCTCGCCGAGGTCGAGCATCTTCTGCGGGGTGTCGGCGATGGCGAAGAGGGCGCGCGTCGCCTTGTTGACGCCGGCATCGGTCGCCTGCGCTGAAAGCGCCACCGCGACGACAAGCGTGAAAGGATTGACGTGCTCCAGCTCACCCTTCGGCTCCGGCCGCTGGATTGAGAAGCGGCGGAAGATCTCTTCCAGATCGGTCTTGGAATAGAGGCTCTTTCCGCTCGGCTTGCGGCCTGCGGTCGCATTTGACTTTTTCGCGGTTTGGGCGCTGGATTTGGTCTTGGGATTTGCCATGAACGACCTATACTCAACTCCTATGACGGAACGCAATGCCGATACGGCGGCAGACGGCAACAGGCCGGTCTTCGCTGCCGAATTGTTCCCTCATCGCTCGCTGGGGCGAAAGGGGTTCAGGGTCATGCTGGCCTTGGCGGGTGGCTTCTGTCTCGTCTACAGCGTCCTGTTCATCACCAGTGGAGCGTGGCCAATCGGCATCTTCTTCGGCGCTGATTTCCTCCTGCTCTATGGCGCCTTCCGGCTGAATTACCGCTCTGGCCGTGTGCGGGAAGAGGTCACCGTGTCGCGCACCAATGTTTCCATCCGCAAGTTCTCGCCAACGGGGCGGATGGTGGAACATGATTTCAACCCGTTCTGGACGCGCTTCCTCGTTCGCCGCCACCGTGAGATCGGGGTCGTGTCGATGCATGTCGGCGACAGAAGCCATGACACCGATGTCGGCTCCTTCCTCAATCCGGAGGATCGCGAGAGCTTCGCCAAGGCCTTCAAGCGGGCGCTGGCGACGGTCACGCAGAGGATATGAACTGATCGTTCGAACACGCCGCATCACATTTCCGCAGAGAGGCCACTTGCGCAAGAAACGGGTGGTTTTAGCCCTCTTGCCGTGGTTTTCTCCTTTCCAAGGAGAAAGATCATGAATGCGATTGCACAGCTGAAGAAAGACATCACCCCGGAAGGTCAGGATTACGAGACCGTGCGGGAGGTCATCGAACTCATCTCCGAGGAATATCGCGACCAGCCGTCGCTGGAGATGCTTGCCGGGCGGCTCGGCCAATCGCCGACCCAATTGCAGAAGACGTTCACGCGCTGGGCCGGATTGTCACCCAAGGCGTTCCTTCAGGCCGTCACGCTGGATCATGCCAAGAGGCTTCTGCGCAAGGAGGATCTGCCGCTCTTGGAGACCTCCTTCGAAGTCGGCCTTTCCGGCCCCAGCCGGCTGCACGATCTCTTCGTCACGCATGAGGCGATGTCCCCGGGCGAATGGAAGGCCAGAGGCGGCGGTCTGGTGATGCGCTATGCGTTTCACATCTCCCCTTTCGGCCTTGCGCTGATCATGGTCACGGATCGCGGCCTTGCCGGCCTTGCCTTCAGCGATTCCGGCAATGAAAAGGCGTGCCTCGCCGACATGACCTGCCGCTGGCCGAATGCTGAGTTCATCGAGGATCCGCATGCGACCGCGTCTTATGCGGCGCGCATCTTCGAGCGCTCCAACTGGTCGAGCGACGAGCCGCTGCGGGTCGTGCTGATCGGTTCGGATTTCCAGCTTCGTGTCTGGGAAAGCCTTTTGAAGATCCCGATGGGCCGCGCCGTGACCTATTCCGACATCGCCAAGGATATCGGCCAGCCGACGGCGATGCGGGCCGTGGGTGCCGCTGTCGGCCGCAACCCGATTTCCTTCGTCGTACCGTGCCATCGTGCGCTTGGGAAGAATGGGCAGCTTACGGGCTATCACTGGGGGCTGACGCGCAAGCGGGCAATGCTGGGATGGGAGGCGGGGGATGCTTGAGGGTTCGCTCGATCGTAGGCCCCGAGCACGCTGAAAGTGCGGTACCCCCCTCTGTCGCTGTCGCGACATCTCCCCCACAAGGGGGAGAGCGTTGGGAGTTTGTGGCCCATTCTACCGAATGCTCAGCGACTGCGGTTTCCGCAGTTGCGATGTTTGCTTTGAGGCGAGAGCTCGATGCTGGTTACCAATCTCCCCCCTTGTGGGGGAGATGTCACGAAGTGACAGAGGGGGTATGTGCTCTCCGCAAGCTCAAACGGAGTTGCTCACGCCGCCTTCGCCATAGCCATCCGCAGCAGTGCCTTCGCGGCACTTTCGTCTGTTATCAGGGTGTTGCAGCCGATGCGCTTGATGGTGGCGCTGATCGCCTGGGCGCGGTGGGCGCCGCCGGAGGAGATCACGATGTGCTTTGCCTTTTTCAGCGTATCGAGATCGACGGACATCACCCGCTTGTTAATCGGATGATCGACGGAATTGCCCTCGGCGTCGAGGAAGTTGAACATGGTGTCGCAAACGCAGCCGGCCTCGATTAGCTCTTCCAGCTCGCGCTTCGAAATGAAGCCTTCCGACAGCGACGTCGAGTGCGGGCCGATGTCGCCGCAGCTGACAATGGCGAGATCGAGGTTCTCCGCCAGCCTGTAGATCGCTTCGAGGCCGCATTTTTCGATGAGGTTACGCTTGGTCTCGACGGAATCGACGAGAAGCGGCGCCAGGAACATGTAGCATTCCGCCCCGAGCTGGCTCGCCAGGCGCCATGTATAATCGATCGGATTGGTCTGGTGCACGGCGACGATGCCGCCGAGCAGGGAGACCACCTTGCAATTGTCGCGGCGAGGAGGGCGGAAGCTTGCGAGCGAGGCCGTCATCGTCCGGCCCCAGCCGACGCCGATCGTATAATCGTCGGGGATGGCCTCCGTCAGGAACTGCCCGAGCGCCAGACCGACGCTCTTAGCCTGCGCGTTCACATTGCCGCCGGCAGGCTCGGGAACCACGATCGCTTCATCGAGCCCGTAGATGCGCTCGAGCTTGATCGCCAGTTCGACGCAATCATCGATGCCTTCCGTGATCCAGATCTGCACCTCGGCGCGGCGCATGGCCTCGTCCAGCAAACGGATGACGGTGGTACGGCTGATGCCGAGCTGTTCGGCAACGTCCTTCTGCGTCAGGCCCTGATTGTAATAGAGCCAGGCGGCGCGAAGCCTCAGGGAGGAGGTCTCCGAATAGGCGGTATGGGTTCCGCGTCTCAGTTTGGCCACAGGTCCTCCGGCAGGATTGTCGCATGCGCCGTTTAACGTCATGATCCGCCAGGACAAGGGTTGTGGCTGTGGCGGATGACGGGAGCGGGCAAGATCGGCTCTTCTGCTGTCGATATTCTATGACGTGAAACTTATGTCAATCGAATTGCACAAATGTTCTTGACTTTTCCGTGCGAGATTGCAGATAGTCAGCGCTGAGGAATTCGGTCTTGTCCAATCGAGGAGGACAATGTGCAAATGCTGTTCCGAGCAAGTGCCGGGCCGGACAGGGAGCCATATAGGGCGCCCGATGCCGGCGAAAAGCCTGTTTTCGGAAGGTTGCCTCCTCATCGTTCGGCCGTTCACCGAAAATGGAACTCTAGCGCTTTTTATCCCGTTACTGAAACATAGGAGAAGGAAGGCTGCACCCCTGACGCCTTCAAGTCCCTCCGGCGAAAAGACCGGATCTGCTGCCCGACATCTCCCATCCAAATGGGCCTCATTCAAACAAGGATACCTGTTATGACTTCCAAGCTTGATCAACTCCGCGCCATGACGACGGTCGTGGCCGATACCGGCGATATCGAGGCAGTCGCTCGCCTGAAGCCGGTGGATTGCACCACCAACCCGACCATCGTGCTGAAGGCGCTCGGCACGCCGATGTTCGCCGATGCGATCAAGGAAGCCGTCGCCTGGGGCAAGAAGCAGGGCGGCGCCTCCGAAGCCGTTGCCGCTGCCGTTGCCGACCGCCTGGCGATCTCCGTCGGTGCTGCGCTCTCCGGTCTCGTTCCGGGCCGCGTGTCGACCGAAGTCGACGCCGACCTGTCCTTCAACACCGAAGCTTCTCTTGCCAAGGCCCGCGCCATCATCGCCGCCTATAAGGAGCGCGGCATCGAGCGTGACCGTATCCTGATCAAGCTCGCTTCCACCTGGGAAGGCATTCGCGCCGCCGAAGTGCTGCAGAAGGAAGGCATCGACTGCAATCTGACGCTGCTCTTCAGCAAGGCTCAGGCCATTGCCTGCGCCGACGCCAAGGCATTCCTGATCTCGCCCTTCGTCGGCCGCATCCTTGATTGGTACAAGAAGTCGACTGGCAAGGATTACACGGCCGAGGAAGATCCGGGCGTCGTTTCCGTCCGCGATATCTACAATTACTACAAGGCCAACGATATCCAGACGATCGTCATGGGCGCCTCCTTCCGCAATACCGGCGAAATCGAAGCGCTGGCGGGCTGCGACCGTTTGACGATCAGCCCGAACCTGCTGGACGAGCTTTCCAAGGACGAAGGCAAGCTGGAGCGCAAGCTTTCGCCGGAAAGCAAGACTTCCGTCGAGAAGATCGCCGTCGACGAAAAGACCTTCCGCTGGATGATGAATGAAGACGCAATGGCGACCGAAAAGCTCTCCGAGGGCATTCGCGCCTTCGCCAAGGACCTGATCGCGCTGCGCACCATGGTCAGCAAGGAACTGCAGCTCGCTGCGGCTTGAGGCGATCCGCTCCCGTTGGGAGACACGTTATTTAGGAGGGTGCCGCAGGGATGCGGTGCCTCTTTTTGTTTCGAGTAGAGTTTTGCGTTCGCTGCTCCTGCGGCACCCCCTCTGTCACGGTACCGCGGATGCGAGGCGCGCTATAACCTACCGATCCCCAATAAACTCCGCCCTGACTTTATCTGACTGCCCACCGATCGTCGGTGCCGCCAGGCTGTTCTTGCTTCTGACACCATTGACCCGGATAGGGCTTGCCGTCGTGCGCACGGAGGTGCCGTCGTCACGGGTCACCGTCTGCAGCATGTCGAGCTGGCGGAAGGCGGCGCTTTGCAGCAGTTTCGGCCAGTCCAGCACTTCCGCCGCCCAGATATCGGCCGGTTCCAGGATGGCGAGCCATTGCTGAGCCGTCTCTTCCTTCAGGCGGCCTGCGATCATGCTCTTGATCTCATCGCGGCGTTGGAAAGCATCATCGGGCGTGCAGACGGCAAGTTCAGGCAGATCGAGCAGCGGTGCGAGCTGCGCCAGCGGCATCATCGCCAGCGCCAGCCAGCCATCGGCGCAGCGATAGACGCCGTAGGGGGCGGCGAGATAGGCGTGGGCATTGCGCACGGCGGATTTCTGCGGCAGTCGTCCGCCGTCGTTCAGGTGCGTGGTCAGCACTTCGAACTGGAAATCGACCATCGCTTCCAAAAGGCTCGTTTCCACATGCACGCCACGCCCGGTCACGCCGCGCCGCACGAGGCCGGCGAGGATTGCCTGGACGAGGAGGTTGCCTGCCAGCATATCGGCGACGGCGAGCCCGAAGGGCACAGGCCCGTCATCGGCCTCGCCGTTCAGCCACATGGCACCGGAGCGAGCCTGGGCCAGCAGATCCTGCCCGGGAAAAAGACGCCATTCATTGTCGGGACCGTATCCGGTGATGCTGCCATAGACGATGCGCGGATTGATCGCCGCAACGGCGGCATAGTCGAGACCAAGCCTTTCGATGACGCCGGGGCGGAAATTCTGGATGACGACGTCGGCCTTGGCGATCAGCGCGCGCAGTTCCCGAAGATCGCTCTCGTCCTTCATGTTGATCGCAAAGCTCTCCTTGCCGCGGTTGATGGCATGAAAGAGTGTGGAATCGCCGCCGATCTCGGTGTCGCTGAGATAGAGCCGGCGGCAGAGGTCGCCGCCATCGGGCCGCTCGATCTTGATGATGCGCGCGCCGAGATCGCCGAGCCGCAGGGCGGCCATCGGGCCGGCAAGAAACTGGCTCATGTCCAGCACGATGATGCCGGAGAGCAGACCCTCTTCGTTGTCCTCGTTCATGTCAGGCTTTCAGCGGCGGCGCGTCCGCAGGCCGGCCGTTCTTATAGCGCACGGTCTGGATATGCTCGCAATAAAGCACCAGTTCGCCTTCGCCCTTGAAGACTTCGTAGGAGGAGCGGATCAGGCCGAGTTCGGCATATTTCGGCTGCTTATCCAGATTGGTGCGGATGGTGTAGATCGTATCGCCGATGAAGGTGGGCTTGATGAAGCGCAGCTTGTCGTAGCCATAGGAAAAGGCGTTGACGCAATTGGTGGCGACGAGGCCTAGGCCGGCGGAAAAGACGAAGGCGCCGGCGACGAGCCGCTTGCCGAACAGGCCCTCGGTCTCGGCAAAGATCTGGTCGCTGACGTAAGGGTGCATGTCGAGCACCAGCGCGTTGAACTGCTGGGACTCGCCTTCGGAGATCGTGCGGCGCAGCGAGCGGATCCGGTGGCCGATCTCGAAATCCTCGTAGAACCAGTTTTCCGCATTCCAGACTGGAATATCGGCGTGGTCTGCCGGCATGGTTTTCGGATGGGTGCTGGATACGCCGACGGTGGCGGTCATGGCATTGTCTTTCGATGGAACCTCCGGCCTCAAAGAGACCAGAGGCGCTTGGCATTGAGCTGGTAGAGGCTGTTGCGTTCGTCGGCGCTTACGCCTTGCATCAGCGCGTGGGTGGCTGCGACCCAGGTGGAGAGATTGCCGCCAAGCGTGCAGACCGGCCAGTCGCTGCCCCAGATGACGCGATCCCAGCCGAAGCTCGTGATGCAGTGTTCGACGAAGGGGCGCAGCGTTTCCGGCGTCCAGCTCTCGGGATCGGCATAGGCAACGACGCCGGAAATCTTGACGACGACATTCGGACGCTTGGCAATGGCTGATATTCCGGCCGACCAGACCTCGCTGAGCTGTTTCTTGACGGCGGGCACGCCGCAATGGTCGAGAATGAACCGGACGTCAGGATTGAGGTCGACGAGCGCGATTGCCTTGGAAATCTGATGAGGCAGCACGCAGAGATCGAAGGTCAGGCGGGTGCCGGCAAGCCGCTTCAGGTTCTCGCGAAACAATGCGCCTTCGGAGACATTGTCGGGCACGACATGCAGCACACGGCGAAAGCCCTTGACGAAGGGGTCGGCGAGTACGCGTTCGAGATAGGCGGGAAAGCCAGCGCTTTCGGGGCGGCAGGCGGCGATGGCGCCGCGAAGAAGGCTACCGGGCTCACGGCTCAGGCCTTTGACGTAGTCGGTCTCGCGTTCGATATCTTCTTCGGCGACATCGACTTCCATGTGAAGCGTATCGGTGATCCCGAGGCGCTTGGCCTCGCGCGCATAGTCCCCATAGAGGCTGTCGCGATTGAGCGCACCGGCCTCGGCCAGCCAGGGATAGGCGAGCTTTTTTCGGTCGACGATGTGCAAATGGCTGTCGAAAAGCATGGTTTTCCTCCCATACTGCTTGCTCAACATATACTCACATAAGAATAATTTATTCAAATAAAAATTATAACTCGGCCTTGTCGACTATACCGGCCACGGTTTCAGAGATCTCCTTTGCCGCTTCCCGCACATATTCGATGACTTGATCGTAAGTCGGCGCCTTGGTGTTGACGGGCTCGATATAGGGGCAGGTGAGAGCGGCAAGTCCATTGCCGTCCATGGCCAGGATCGGCGCGGAAATATTGCGCACGCCGCTCGTCTGCAGGCTGTCCATGGTCTCATAGCCCTTTTCGCGGATTGCCCGCAGCTTCTCTTCGAGATCGGCCGGCGGCTCTTCGGCCTCCTGATCCTGCTGGCGCCTTTGCTCGTTGATCATCATCTGGCGCTGCTTGTCATCCCGGAATGCCAGGAGAATGTGACCAGAGCCGGTATTGTAGAGGTTGATCTGCGCGCCGACGCGGATGGAGATGCCCCAATAGGTCGGCGAATCCTGCTGGGCGATGACGACGACCGAGCCGCGGTCGTAGATCGCCAGATGGCAGGCCTGCTCTGCGCGGTTGGAGAATTCACGCATCAGCGGCGTTGCGAAGGACACCAGTCGGCGCACTGGTGCGTGATAATGCGCCAGCCCGAACAGCTTCAGCGTCAGATAGAAGCGATCGCCGTCCTGCCTCTGCACATAGCCGCGCCGCACGAGGCGATCGAGCATGCGATAGAATTCGTTGGGGCTCTTGTTGAGCGCCTTGGCGATTTCCGCCTGCGTCAGGCCACCATCGATCGTTGCCAGCAATTCCAAAATATCGAGCCCCTTGTCCAGGGCCGGCGCGCGATAGCGATCGCTGTCGTCTTCTACACTCATCAACAAATCCCCCATGCGACGAAACATGAATCGTCATTCATATATGAATGAAGGCATTTTACAAGCACGCGATCGCAGCTTGACGGCCAATGAATAAGATGTTTACTTATAAATCATTGATCCATATTTGGGTCGGGAGAACAATCGGACAAGGGGTCCGGTCTTAGGGAGGAACTTCGATGAGGAATTGGAAGGCCGGTCTCGTTGCCGGCACGATGGCATTGCTTGCCGGCACAGCGGTCTTCGCCGCCGATCTGCCGGGCAAATTTCCGGGTGTGACGATCGACGCCAAGCTCATCGGCGGTCAGCAATACGAGCCGCTGTATGCGCGCATTGCCGAGTGGGAGAAGGAGACGGGGGCCAAGGTCAACATTCTCTCCAAGAAGAACCACTTCGAGCTCGACAAGGAAATCAAGTCGGACATGGCATCGGGCAGCATCTCCTGGTGCGTCGGCTCGAACCATTCGTCCTTCGCGCCGCAATATCCCGATCTATACACCGATCTTTCGAAGCTTCTGCCCAAGGAAGAAATCGGCCAGTTTGTCGATTCCACCATTCAGGCCTCGACCATCGACGGCCGCCTGATCATGCTGCCGCGCGCCCAGTTCGACGTTTCGGCCCTCTACTATCAGAAGAGCCTCTACAACGACGATGCCAAGAAGACGGCCTTCAAGGCAAAGTACGGCTACGATCTCGCGCCGCCGAAGACCTGGAAGGAAGTGTCCGATCAGTCGATCTTCTTCTCCAACCCGCCGAACTTCTTCGGCACGCAGTTCCCCGGCAAGGAAGAGGCCATCAACGGCCGCTTCTACGAGATGCTGGTCGCCGAGGGCGGCGAATATCTCGGCAAGGACGGCAAGCCGGCCTTCAATTCCGAAGCAGGCGTGCGTGCGCTCGACTGGTTCGTCAACATGTACAAGGCGAAGGCCGTTCCTGCCGGCGTGACCAATTATCTGTGGGATGATCTCGGCGCCGGCTTTGCTTCCGGTTCCATCGCGCTCGATCTCGACTGGCCGGGCTGGGCGACCTATTTCAACGATCCGAAGTCGTCGAAGATCGCCGGCAATGTCGGCGTCGTCGTACAGCCCGCCGGTTCCTCCGGCAAGCACACCGGCTGGTCCGGTCACCACGGCTTCTCGGTGACCGAATCCTGCGCTCACAAGGATGCCGCCGCTTCGCTCGTCTGGTTCCTGACGAACGACGACTCGCAGAAGCTCGAGGCCGCCAACGGCACGCTTCCGACCCGCAAGGCTGTCTGGGATTGGGATATCCAGCAGGCGGCTTCCGATCCTTACAAGAAGGAAGTGCTGAGCACCTTCCAGGAAGCCATGAAATATGCCTTCCCGGTTCCGCGCACGCCGCAATGGATCGAGATTTCCAACGTCGTCTATCCCGAGCTTCAGGCCGCAATCCTCGGCGACAAGAGCTCGAAGGAGGCGCTCGATGCTGCTGCCCAGAAGGCAACCGACGTCCTGAAGGACGCCGGCGCGCTCTGAGCGATGCAATCGAAATCCCGCGTGCTCATGGTGCGCGGGACTTCCGCAATCTGACTTCGAGAATGGCTTTCGATCGGCACCGTGAAGGGCCGGCGTGTGCCGCCGGTGTCGCACCGGCTTCTCGGTCCCAGGCAATTCATTCCACGCAGTCCGGGCCACGCTGCCGAGGAATGCCGACAGGTGCAAACCATGCTCAAAAGAATATCCCCACCGGTCCTGCTTCTTCTTCCGGCGATCATCGTCCTTGTGGCGGTGGTTCTGTTTCCGCTGCTCCTCTCCTTCTATTCCAGTTTCACGCCGTTTCGACTGACGCGGCCGGCGACGCTCTTCACCTTTATTGGCCTGCGCAACTATGCGCGTATCCTGACCGACCCGGTGTTTCTGGCCGCCTTCGTGCGCACCGTGGTGCTGCTGACGATCGCGCTCAATCTGGAAATGCTGCTGGGCCTGGGATTGGCTATCCTGGTCAACAAGGCGACCCATGGCAAGCGCGTGCTGCGCACGCTGATGATGTTCCCGATGATGTTTTCGCCCGTGCTCGTCGGCTTCCAGTTCAAATTCATGTTCAACGACAATGTCGGCATCATCAATAATGCGCTGCAATCCCTGGGCATTACGGAGACGGCCATTCCCTGGCTGATCGACGGCAATCTGGCGCTGCTCTCCATCGTCATTGCGGAAGTCTGGTCTTCGACCTCGGTCTTCGCGATCCTCATTCTCGCCGGACTGCTTGCCATGCCGCAGGAGCCGGTCGAAGCCGCGAAGGTTGATGGCTGCACCAGCTGGCAGACCTTCCGTTATGTCACCTGGCCGTTCCTGATGCCGTTTGCCTTCATCGCCATGACGATCCGCTCGCTCGACGTCGCGCGCGCCTACGACATCGTCAAGATCATGACGGATGGCGGGCCGGCGCGGCGCACGGAGCTCATCTGGACGCTGGTCGGGCGTACCGCCTATGCCGACGCGCAGATGGGCCTCGCCAACGCCATGGCCTATGTCTCAATCATCCTTTCGATCGTCTTCACAGTCTATTTCTTCCGTAAGCTGGCGCTTGCCCGCACCCAGATCGGAGCGGAGTGGTAATCATGGATCGCAATGCCCAACAACGCCTGCAGCGCCGCCTTTGGAAGGTCGCCTATCTCATCGGCCTTTTCCTAGCGATGCTCGTCATCTGCCTGCCCGGCTTCTGGATTGTCATCAGCTCGCTGCGCCCCACCGTGGAAATCATGGCGAAGCCAGCGGTCTGGATCCCGCAGGAACTTTCGCTGGAAGCCTATCGCGCCATGTTCGGCGGCGTGGGGCAGGGCGGCATTCCTGTCTGGGACTATTTCCGCAATTCGCTTATCATCTCCGTCACCTCGACCGCCATTGCGCTCGTCATCGGCATGTCCGGCGGCTATGCCTTCGCCCGCTTCCGTTTCGCAGGCAAATCGGCCGTGTTCCTCGGGCTGATGCTGACCCGCTCGGTGCCTGGCGTGGCGCTGTCGCTGCCGCTCTTCATGGTCTATGCCCGGCTCGGGATCATCGACACGCATTTCGGCCTGATCCTCACCTACGTCGCGCTGAACGTGCCCTTCACGATCTGGCTGATCGACGGCTTCTTCCGGCAGGTGCCGAAGGATCTCGCCGAAGCCGCGCAGATCGACGGCTGCACGCGCTGGCAGGCCTTCTGGCAGGTGGAATTCCCGCTTGCCGGCCCCGGTATCGCGTCCGCCGGCATTTTCGCCTTCCTCACCTGCTGGAATGAATATGCACTGGCCTCGCAGCTGACACGCTCCGTCGATTCCAAGACGCTGCCTGTCGGTCTGCTGGATTACACGGCCGAGTTCACCATCGACTGGCGCGGCATGTGCGCGCTCGCGGTCGTGATGATCATTCCGGCGCTCGCTCTCACTTTCATCATTCAGAAGCATCTGGTGTCGGGTCTGACATTCGGTGCGGTCAAAGGTTGATTTCCATGGCTCAGGTTTCCCTCAAAAAACTCGTCAAGCGCTACGGCGCGCTGGAAATCGTCCACGGGATCGATCTCGACATCGCGGACAAGGAGTTCATCGCGCTCGTCGGCCCGTCCGGCTGTGGCAAGTCGACGACGCTGCGCATGATCGCCGGCCTGGAGGATGTCTCAGACGGCGTGATCGAGATAGGCGACACCGTCGTCAACGACCTGCCGCCTCGTGATCGCAACATCTCCATGGTGTTCCAGTCCTATGCGCTTTATCCGCATATGACGGTGCGCGAAAATATGGGCTTCTCGTTGAAGATCGCCAAGCAACCGCAGACGGAGATAGACCGTCGCGTCGATGAAGCCGCCGCCATTCTCGGCCTGGATGTGCTGATGGACCGCCGCCCGGCCCAGCTTTCCGGCGGCCAGCGCCAGCGCGTCGCCATGGGCCGCGCCATTGTCCGTCAGCCGGAAGTCTTCCTCTTCGACGAGCCGCTGTCGAACCTCGATGCCAAGCTGCGCACGCAGATGCGCACCGAGATCAAGAAACTGCATGCCAAGGTGCAATCGACGGTGGTCTATGTCACGCACGACCAGGTCGAGGCCATGACGCTGGCGGACCGCATCGTCATCATGCGCGACGGCTATATCGAGCAGGTCGGCACGCCGGACGAGGTGTTCAAGCGGCCGGCCACGCGCTTCGTTGCCGGCTTCATCGGCTCGCCGCCGATGAATATCGAGGAGGCGACGTTGAAGGCGGGCGAACTCACCTTCAAGAATGGCGATCGGCTGCCGCTGCCCGGCCAGTTTGCCGGCAAGGTCAAGGAGGGCGAGAAGGTCGCCTTTGGCCTTAGGCCCGACGATATCTTCCCGACGGGACATGGCCTGCATTCCGGCGTGGAATCGGCTGTCTATGAACTGACTTTGCCCGTCGCCATCACCGAACCGCTCGGCAATGAAACGCTCGTCTTCGTCGAATTTGCCGGGCGCGAATGGGTGACGCGCATGCTCAACCCGCGCTCGCTGAAGAGCGGCGAACAGCTGAAGATGAGCTTCGATCTCAGCCAGGCGCACCTCTTCTCCGTTGAAACCGGCAAGAGCCTGGCAAGCTGAGGAGCCGACCCATGGCACGTATCGAGAAAATTGAGCTGCGCATGGTCGACCTGCCGCCGAAGGTGAAACGGACGGATGCGATCCAGAGCTTCGTCAGCCAGGAGACGCCGATCGTCACCATCACCGACAGCGACGGGGCTGTCGGCACCGGCTACAGCTATACGATCGGCACCGGCGGTTCCTCCGTCATGCGGCTGCTTTCAGATCATCTGGTGCCGCTGCTGATCGGCGAGGATGCCGACTGCATCGAGGCGATCTGGCACAGACTAGAATTCGCGACACATGCAACGACCATAGGACCTATTACGGCGTTGGCACTCGCAGCTGTCGACACGGCGCTTTGGGACCTGCGGGCGAAGAAGCAAAGCCTGCCGCTCTGGAAGCTCGCCGGGGGTGCTAGGGATCGCTGCCCGCTCTACACGACGGAAGGCGGTTGGCTGCATATCGAGAAGGAAGCCTTGGTCGAAGATGCGCTGCAGGCGAAGGCCAAGGGCTTCTCCGGCTCGAAAGTGAAGATCGGCAAGCCGCATGGCTCGGAAGATTACGACCGATTGGCCGCAATGCGCCTGGCGCTCGGCTCCGGCTTCGAGATCATGACCGACTGTAATCAGGGTTTTACCGTCGATGAGGCGATCCGCCGGGCGGCACGCCTGAAGGAGCTGGATCTTGCCTGGATCGAGGAGCCGTTGCCGGCCGATGATCTTGACGGCCATATCCGGCTGACCCGGTCGACAACGACGCCGATCGCGGTCGGTGAATCCATGTATTCGATCCGGCATTTCCGCGAATATATGCAGAAGGGTGCCTGCTCGATCGTGCAGGTGGACGTTGCCCGCATCGGCGGCATCACGCCCTGGCTGAAGGTGGCGCATGCCGCTGAGGCCTTCGATATTCCGGTCTGCCCGCACTTTCTGATGGAGCTGCATGTCAGCCTCACCTGCGCGGTGCCGAACGGTAGATATGTCGAATATATCCCGCAACTCGATGACTTGACGACGAAGGGCATGGAAATCGTCGACGGCAAGGCGCTGGCGCCCTCCGAACCCGGTATCGGCATCGAGTGGGATTGGGAAGCGGTGAAGGCCCGCTCGATCGGCGAATTCACCCGGGAAATCCACGGCTGAGGAGGAACTGGCCATGCAGCGAATGGGAATGGTGATCGGTCTGGAGCCGGCCAAGGTCGCGGAATACAAGGCGCTTCACGCGGCCGTCTGGCCCGAAATCCTGGCGCTGATCTCCGAATGCAACATCACCAACTATTCGATCTTCCTGAAAGAGCCGGAAAACCTGCTCTTCGGCTATTGGGAATATGTCGGCACGGATTTCGAGGCCGACATGCGCAAGATGGCCGCGAGCCCGAAGAACCAGGAATGGTGGTCGGTGTGTATTCCATGCCAGAAGCCGCTCGAGACCCGCAAGGAGGGTGAGTGGTGGGCCATGATGGAGGAGGTGTTTCATCATGAGTAACTTTCCAGAAAAGCCCCTCACCCTAGCCCTCTCCCCGCAGGCGGGGAGAGGGGACGATCTTTCAGTTCGCGATCCCTGGCTTTCCATGAAGTCGTTGAGGGCATACCCCCCTCTGTCAGCTTTGCTGACATCTCCCTCACGAGGGGGGAGATTGGTAACTCGCGGCTATTTTTCGCTATCAACGGACATCGAATCTGCAGACGGTACAGTTATTCGTTTCCCGAAGCGGTGCGAAACGCACTCAACGATCTCCCCCCTTGTGGGGGAGATGTCACGAAGTGACAGAGGGGGGCATCTAGCTTCAACAAACTCCAAAGCTGATGCTTCGGGAGTACTTCAATGACCTTCGATCCCCAATCCCTCCGCCAATGGCGGCCGAAGCCGTCGAATCCGCGTCCAATCGTTATCTTCGGCGCCGGTAGCATCGTCGGCGATGCGCATTTGCCGGCGTACAAGCAGGGCGGCTTTCCGGTCGCTGGTCTCTACGATCCCAACGTCGAGAAAGCGGCGGCGCTTGCCGCGCAATGGGGCATTCGCGCTCTCGTCTCCGAGGCAGAGGCGCTTGCCGTCGAAGGCGCTATTTTCGATCTAGCAACGCCGCCGGCCGCGCATGCGACGATCCTTTCGAAATTGCCGCACGGCTCCTTCGCGTTGATCCAGAAGCCGATGGGCAGCGATCTTGCCGGCGGCTCCGAAATTCTGCGGGTTTGCCGCGAACGCGACATCAAGGCGGCCGTCAATTTCCAGCTTCGGTTCGCGCCGATGATGCTGGCGCTCTATGATGCCGTGAAGAAGGGTTATCTTGGCGAGGTCGTCGATTTCGATGCCTGGCTGGCGCTCGCCACGCCCTGGGGCCTTTGGCCGTTCCTTAAGGGTCTGCCGCGGATCGAGATTGCCATGCACTCGATCCACTATCTCGATTTCATTCGCGGGCTGCTCGGCAATCCTCAAGGGATCCATGCCAAGACCATCGGCCATCCCAACCATGATGTCGCGCAGACGCGGACGGCCGCGATCCTCGACTATGGCGACAAGGTCCGCTGCGTGCTCTCGGTCAATCATGACCATGATTTCGGCCGCAAGTTCCAGGCCTGCGAGTTTCGCATTTCAGGCACCAAGGGTGCGGCCTACATCAAGCTTGGCGTCAATCTCGACTATCCGCGCGGCGAGCCGGACGAGCTATGGATCCGCCCCGCCGATGGCAGCGATTGGGTCGAGGTCAAGCTGGAAGGGGCCTGGTTCCCGGACGCTTTCGTCAATCGCATGGCCAACCTGCAGCGCTTCGCATCTGGCGAAGATCAGGAGCTGATCGGCTCGGTCGAGGATGCCTGGCAGACCATGGCTCTCGTCGAGGCCGCCTATCAGTCGAGCGCCGCGCCGGCGACGCCGATTGCTGAACTTCCAAAGGCTTGAGGAATGGCAGAACAAACCCTCTACTTCGAAGACTACGAACTTGGCCATGTCCGATTGACGACCGGACGGACGATCACCGAGACCGATTTCGTCGTCCATGCCGGCCATACCGGCGATTTCTTCCCGCATCACATGGATGCGGAATTCGCCAAGACCTTGCCCGGCGGCCAGCGCATCGCACACGGCACGATGATCTTTGCGATCGGTGTCGGTCTCACGGCATCACTCGTCAATCCCGTCGCCTTTTCCTATGGCTATGATCGGCTCCGCTTCGTTCGTCCGGTGCATATCGGCGATACGATCCGCACCCGCGTTACCATTTCGGCGAAAGAGGACGATCCGAAGCGGCCGGCGGCCGGTCGCGTCACCGAGCGCTGCGAGGTGCTGAACCAGCGCGACGAAGTCGTGCTGGCCGCCGATCACATCCTGGTCGTCGAGCGCAAACCGGCGGCGGAGAAGGTATGATGGTGAAGCTAAAGGGGATGACCTGGTCGCATCCGCGCGGCTATGATCCGATGCTCGCTTGTTCCAAAGAGTGGCAGGAAAGGACCGGCGTCGAGATTAGCTGGGAAAAGCGGTCGCTGCAGGATTTCGAGACCTTTCCGGTGGAAGAACTTGCCGCCCAATACGATCTCATCGTCATCGATCACCCGCATGTCGGCCAGATCACGCGCGAAAACTGCCTGCTGCCGCTCGACGATGCGGCTCATTCGGAGGAAATCGCCGCGATCGCCGCCGGCACCGTCGGGCGCTCCTATCCGAGCTACAATTGGCAGGGACGCCAGTGGGCCTTTCCGCTCGATGCGGCGACGCAGGTGCAAGCCTACCGGCCGGATCGCCTGAGCGCGCCGGTCAGGGATCTTGCCGAGTTCGTGACGCTCGCCCAGGAAGGTAGGGCGATCCTGCCGATGCGGCCGCCGCATTCGCTGATGACCTTCATCTCGCTGGCGGCGCATCTCGGCACGCCCTGCAGCATCGAGGGACCAGACTTCATCGCGAAAGCCGATGGTGAAGCGGTGCTCGACTGGATGGCGCGGATCGTCGCCGGGATGGATATCGGCTGCTACGAGATGGACCCGATCGCGGTGTTCGACCTGATGAGCCAGGTCGACAGTCCCTATGTGGCGACGCCCTTCATTTACGGTTACGTCAATTATTCCTTTGCCGGTTTCAGGCCGGCACGGATCGCCTTTGCGGATATGCCCGTCATCGACGGCCGCGCGCCGAATGGCTCGGCGCTTGGCGGTACGGGCATTGCCGTCTCGGCGCACACGCAAGCTCCCGAGGAGGCGAAGGCTTTCGCGCGCTGGATCGCCAGCGGCCCGGTGCAGGCCGGCATTTATGCAGGCGGGAACGGTCAGCCGGGTCACGCCGATGCCTGGGTCAGCGATGCGGTCAATGCGCTGGCGCTCGATTTTTACCGCAATACGCGTGCGACTCTGGATGGCGCCTATGTGCGGCCGCGGCATGACGGCTACATGGCATTTCAAAGCGATACATCCGAGATGATTAGCAATGGACTGCGAACCGGCGAAAGACATACAGTCCTCATCGACAAGCTGAACCGCCGCTTCGCGCAGTCCTTCGACGTTTGATGGATGGCTGGGCCAACCGATTGTTATTGCATGATCTTATCCAGGCTATCGGCCGTGGGCCCGGCGGAATGGGTGAGATCATAGTTCCGAGGAAAGGATTAGGATTATGGGTCACGGGTTGGAAGGCAAGAAGGTCGTCATCACGGCGGCGGGGCAGGGCATCGGCCGGGCTTCGGCGGAGCGCTTCATCTCGCTCGGCGCGCATGTCTACGCCACCGACATCAACGAGCAGACGCTTTCAACGCTGGAAGGCGCCAGCAAGCATGTGCTGAACGTGCTCGACAGCGCCGCCGTCAAGGCCTACGCGGAAGAGATTGGCCCGATCGATGTGCTCTTCAACTGCGCCGGCTTCGTCCATGCCGGAACCATCCTCGACTGCGACGAGAAGGATTGGGATTTCTCCTTCAACCTCAATGCAAAGGCGATGTACACGACCTGCCGGACCTTCCTGCCCGGCATGCTGGAAAAGGGCAAGGGCTCGATCGTCAACATGGCTTCGGTCGCTTCCAGCGTGAAGGGCGTGCCGAACCGCTTCGCCTATTGCGCCTCCAAGGCGGCCGTCATCGGACTTACCAAGTCGATCGCTGCCGATTTTGTTTCCAAGGGCATCCGAGCCAACGCCATATGCCCCGGCACGGTCGACAGCCCCTCGCTGCATGAGCGGCTGCGGGCAACCGGCGACTACGACAAGGCGATGAAGGATTTCATCGCCCGCCAGCCGATGGGCCGCATCGCGACTGCGGAAGAGATTGCCGCGCTGGTGACCTATCTGGCCGGCGACGAAGCGGGCTTCACGACCGGCCAGACTCACGTCGTCGACGGCGGCTGGACAGGCTGAGGCTTCATTTTCGCAATCGGGGGCTTCGTGTTGCGAGGCCTCCTTTTATTTGCCACTCTCGTTTGCGAATCGGTTTGTAACGGCGATTTGCGATCAGGAGAGCGGCATGGATGCGAACGAACTTATGCATCGTTCCAGAGGTCTCGTGCTGTGGCGCAAGCACCATGTCATCCTGATTTCCGTGCTTGCCGGTATTGCCGTCTTCCTGCTTCTGACATCACGTGATCTCAATGCCGGCAACCTGCTGATTGCCTGGGATACGACCGCCGTCGTCTTCATCGTCTACAGCCTCTATCGGATGCTGACAGCCAATGCGCTTCGCATCCGCAAGCGCTCGGCCGACCTCGATTTTTCGGATGGCTTGCTGCTGTTCCTGTCGATCGCGGCGGCGATCGCCAGCGTCGGCGGCATTGCGCTCGATCTCATCGGCATCAAGGACGCATCGCCCGAAATCGCCTTCATCCGCGTGATGACGGCGATCGTGACGATCCTGATTTCATGGACATTCCTGCACACCCTGTTCACCATCCACTATGCGCATAAATTTTATAGTAGTCCGGGCAAGGGGCAGGGGCTCAAATTCGCCGAACCGGTGGAAGAGCCGATCTATTGGGATTTCCTCTATTTCTCCTTCACCATCGGCGTTGCAGCGCAGACGGCCGATATCGGCGTTTCCACGGTCGGCATGCGTAAGCTGGTGCTGCTGCATGCCATCCTGTCGTTCCTGTTCAACACGACCATCCTGGCGCTCGCGATAAACGTGGGGGCGAGCCTGATTTAGGCCCGCCCCGAAGGTTGTGACGGCCGATATCGTCAGACGACGGCGTTGCCGGCCATAACGGCCAGGATCAGGAACACCAGGAAGATGATCAGGAAGATAGCGAAGAGAACGCGCGCAATGGTTGCGGTTGCCGCCGATACTCCTGAGAAGCCGAAAAAGCCGCTGATCAGCGAAATCACAAAGAAAATGAGAGCCCATTTCAGCATTAGCAATCTCCTCTGCGTTGTACCTCTTAAAGACGCCGGAGGAGGGTAAATTGTTCCGAAGGCGTTTCGGTTAAAGGCACATGGTTGTCTTCGGCGGGGGGTACAGCGTTGCCCCAAACTCAAGAGAGCTGGTTTGACCGAGAGTCTTATCTCAGCCGCCTCTCACCCATGATTGATCATCACATGCCGCACAGCCGTGTAGTCTTCGATAGCGTAGACTGACATATCCTTGCCGTAGCCGGATTGCTTCAGGCCGCCATGCGGCATTTCGTTGACCAGCATGAAATGGGTGTTGATCCAGGTGCAGCCATATTGCAGCCGTGCGGCCGTCTGCATGCCGCGGCTGATGTCCTTGGTCCAGACTGAGGAGGCGAGGCCATAGTCGCTGTCGTTGGCCCAGGCGACGGCATCATCGGCATTGGTGAAGCGCGTCACCGAGATGACAGGGCCGAAGACCTCGCGGCGGACGATCTCGTCATCCTGCGTGGCGCCGGCGACGACCGTCGGCGCGTAGAAGAAGCCGTGGTCGCCGGAGATCCTGCCGCCGGTGGTGATCTCCATGTGCTTGTGTTCGGCGGCGCGGGTGACGAAGCTCTCGACGCGGTCGCGCTGACGCTTGGAGATCAGCGGGCCGATTTCGTTTTCCGTGTCGTCGGCCTGGTTGAACTTGATGCTGGAGACTGCCGAAGTGAGGTCGGCGACGAAATTGTCGTAGACCTTGGCGTCGGCATAGATGCGGCAGGCGGCGGTGCAGTCCTGGCCGGCATTGTAATAGCCGAAGGTGCGGATGCCGGCGACGACGGCGTCGATATCGGCGTCGTCGAAGATGATGACGGGCGCCTTGCCGCCAAGTTCGAGATGGGTACGCTTCACCGTTTTGGCGGCGGCCTGAAGCACCTTCTTGCCGGTGGCGACGTCGCCGGTGATCGAGACCATGCCGATCTTCGAGTGGTTGATCAGCGCATTGCCGACGCTTTCGCCACGTCCGAGGATGACGTTGACGACGCCCTCAGGAAGGATATCCGAAAGCAGCTTCGCCATCTTCAGCGCCGTCAGCGGCGTCTGCTCGGAAGGCTTGAAGACGACGGTGTTGCCGCCGGCAATGGCCGGTGCCAGCTTCCAGGCCATCATCATCAGCGGATAGTTCCAGGGTGCGATCGAGCCGACGATGCCGATCGGGTCACGGCGGATCATCGAGGTGTGGCCGGGGAGATACTCACCGGCGACAGGGCCGTGCAGGTTGCGCACCGCGCCGGCGAAGAAACGATAGCAGTCGACGATCGCCGGAATTTCGTCATTGAGCACGGCGTTGATCGGCTTGCCGCAGTTCAGCGCCTCCAGCGCTGCGAAACCTTCGGCATCTCGCTCGATGGCGTCGGCGATTTTGAGGAGATAGGCCGAGCGCTGGCTCGGGGTCGTCTGCGACCAGCTCGTGAAAGCCTTTTCGGCGGCGTCGACGGCGGCATCGATCTGGCCGAGTGACGCCTCAGGCAGGTTGAGTACGGTCTCGCCCGTCTTCGGGTTCAGCACGCGCTCTTCCGTTTCCGTGCCGGCTTCGAAGCGGGAGCCGATCAGCATCTGGGTATCCATATTTTTCTCCCTTTCATTTGCCGCCGCCGGCGATCTGGTCGCCGTCGCGGGTAAGATAGTAGGCTGCCAGGATCGGCAGGAAGGTGACAAGCACGACGACCATGGCGACGACATTGGTCACGGGTCGCTGGCGCGGGCGGATCAGTTCCTCCAGCATCCAGATTGGCAAGGTCATCTGCTGACCGCCGGTAAACGTGGTGACGATGACTTCGTCGAAGGACAGCGCGAAGGCGAGCATGCCGCCGGCGAGCAGCGCCGTGCCGATATTCGGCAGGACGACATGGCGGAAGGTCTGGAAACCGTCGGCGCCAAGATCCATCGACGCCTCGATCAGCGAGCCGGAGTTGCGGCGGAAACGGGCGACGGCATTGTTATAAACAACGACGACGCAGAAGGTGGCATGGCCGAGAACGATCGTCCAGACCGAGAAGGGGATATCGAACAGGCTGAAGGCGGAGCGCAGTGCGATGCCGGTGATGATGCCGGGAAGCGCGATCGGCAAAATGACCAGCAGTGAGATCGCCTCGCGGCCGAAGAACTTGGTCTGGCTGACGGCGGCGGCGCAGAGCGTACCGAGCAGCAAGGCGACGATGGTTGCGATGGTCGCGACCTGAACCGACAGCGCCAGCGCCGACCAGACATCCGGCCTGTTCCAGGCAATGCCGAACCATTGCAGGGTGAGCCCTGGCGGCGGCCACTGATAGCTCTTTTCCTCCGTCGTGAAGGCATAAACGAAGATCAGAAGGATCGGCAGATGCAGGAAGAGCAGGCCACCGGCTGCTGCGATCTTCAAGGGGAGGGAGGCGCGTTGGCCACGATCAGAGCGCATCGAAGGCTCCCTGCTTTTTGGCGATCCAGAGATAGATCGCCATGATGACGATCGGCACGACCGAGAAGGCGGCGGCGAGCGGCACGTTGCCGGCGGTTCCTTGTTGCGCATAGACGGCCTGGCCGATGAAGAGGCGCGAGGAGCCGATGATCTGCGGAATGATGTAATCGCCCAATGTCAGCGAGAAGGTGAAGATGGAACCGGCGACGACACCCGGCAGAGCGAGCGGCAGCAGCACCGTGCGCAAGGTCTGCTTCGGCGTCGCGCCGAGGTCGGACGAGGCTTCCAGCAAGTTCGCCGGCACGCGCTCGAGAGCGGCCTGCGTCGGCAAGATCATGTAGGGCAGCCAGATATAGACGAAGACGAGGAAGGTGCCGATGTAGCTGACCGACAGCGAATTGCCGCCGATAATGGGCAAAGCGAGCACGCCGTCGAGCAGCCAGCCGAGATGCAGCTTGTCGAAGATCCAGGTGAGGATGCCTTCCTTGGCGAGGATCAGCTTCCAGGCATAGACCTTCACCAGATAGCTCGACCAGAGCGGCAGCATGACGCCGAGATAGAACAGCGCCTTCCATTTGCCCTGCGCATGGCGCGCGGCAAAATAGGCGATCGGGAAGGCGACGAA
The DNA here is from genome assembly GCF_012641385.1 of Rhizobium sp. P28RR-XV. NCBI lineage: Bacteria > Pseudomonadati > Pseudomonadota > Alphaproteobacteria > Hyphomicrobiales > Rhizobiaceae > Rhizobium > Rhizobium sp. P28RR-XV. The sequence continues at coordinate 583,299 of NZ_JABAIG010000002.1, read as the reverse complement.
GGCGGAGGCCAGCGTGACGAGGGCGGCCATAACCACCGTGCGCACGATGATGTCAAAATTAGCTGTGTTCAACAGCTGGGCATAGGTCGAGAGGGTGAACTCGTAGTTCACCATTCCCGAGAAGTCGTCGATCGAGAAGAAGCTCTGCAGCAAAAGCGCGATCAGCGAGCCGATATAGATGATGCCGAGCCAGAGGAGCGGCGGCGTCAGCATCAGGAACAGCAGCAGCTTCGGACGTCGCCAGAAGAGATCGGAGAGGCGGCCGAAGACGCCGCCGCGGCGCGGCAGGATCGAGGCCGGCGCTTGGCTCGACGAGGCGGGGAAGGCGGCGGCGTTCATGCGGCGTCATCCATGTAATGAACGTCCGCCGGCAGCCAGGCGAGGCGGATGGCGGCACCGGTATCCGGGGCCGACTGGCCGGCCGGCACCGTCACATGCAGGCGTGCGCCATTCGCCTCGACCGAGAGGCGGGTAGCGGCACCGAGAAAGCTCGTCGCTTTCACGGTCGCCGCCACGCCGCTCTCCTCTGTCAACCGTATGGCTTCCGGGCGCAGGCTGGCCCAGCGCCGCTCGCCGCCGAGCGACGACATGACTTCCGGGGCAATGACATTGGAGGAGCCGACGAAATCGGCGACGAAACGGGTCTTCGGCCGCTGATAGATATCGTGCGGCGTGCCATGTTGCACGATGCGGCCATCGTTGAAGACGGCGACGCGGTCGGCCATCGAAAGCGCTTCGCCCTGATCGTGGGTGACGAAGACGAAGGTGATGCCGAGCGCCCGCTGCAGGCTCTTCAGCTCTTCCTGCATCTGCTCGCGCAGCTTCAGGTCCAGCGCGCCGAGCGGCTCGTCGAGCAGAAGAACTTTCGGCTTGTTGACCAGCGCCCGGGCGAGCGCCACGCGCTGGCGCTGGCCGCCGGAGAGCTGGCCGGGGCGGCGGGCGCCATAGTCAGGCAGTTTCACCAGTTCCAAGGCTTGTTCGGCGGCACGCAGCCGCTCGGCCTTGCCGACGCCCTTGACCATCAGCCCGTAGGCGACGTTGTCGAGGATGTTGAGATGCGGAAACAGGGCATAGTCCTGGAAGACCGTGTTGACGTTGCGCCGATAGGGCGGCACGCCTTCGGCGGTTTCGCCGAAGATCTCGATATGGCCGCCGGTCGGCTGTTCGAAGCCGGCAATCAATCTCAGGCAAGTGGTTTTGCCGGAACCGGAAGGGCCGAGCATGGCGAAAAATTCGCCGGCCGCGATCTCCAGGTCGACGCGGTCCACAGCGCGGACTTGGCCGAAATGCCGCGACACCTGCTGGAAACGAACGGCGCTCATTGGTTTCTCCGAGTATGTTGTTTACTCCTTCTCCCCAGCGGGGAGAAGGTGACCCGGAGGGTCGGATGAGGGGGTGGGGCGGCATAAGCAGTCCTTCGCTTTTCGCTCAGGACATTCGTCGCTTAACTCCTCATCCCCCTCATTTGCCCTCCTGAGTTTTCCGAAGGGCGGGCATCTTCTCCCCGAGGGGAGAAGAGTGAAGGTCACCGACCGCCGATCACGCCGATATAATCGGAAACCCAGCGATGATAGGGCACGCATTCGCTCTGCGTCGTGCACTTGGCGACAGGGGTTTTCCAGAACTTGATCTTGTCGAAGTGATCGTAGCCATTGGTGGCGCAGCCGCTGTCGGTCAGGAGTTCGTCGCCCTTGCAGGCGGCCGGAACCGAGGGGACGGCGCCGAACCAGGCGGCCGCATCGCCCTGAACCTTGGCCTGGAGCGAATGTTCCATCCACATATAGGCGCAGTTCGGATGCTCGCTGTCGGCATGCAGCATGGTCGTATCGGCCCAGCCCGTCGTTCCCTCATCCGGGAAAGTCGAAGCGATCTTCTGCTTGTCGGCCTGCAGGAGGTTGACCTGGAACGGCCAGGAGCCGGAAGCGACGACGCCTTCGTTCTTGAAATCGTCGGTCTGGATCATGGCGTCGTGCCAATAGCGGCTGACGATCTTGCGCTGGCCGCGCAGCAGTTCGAGGGCGGCCTTGTACTGGTCTTCGTTGAGCTCGTATGGGTCCTTGATGCCCAGCTCAGGCTTGTGGGCCATGAGGTAGAGGGCGGCATCGGCGATATAGATCGGGCCGTCATAGGCCTGGACGCGGCCCTTGTTGGATTTGCCGTCAGGCAGGTTCATTTCTTCGAAGACGATATTCCAGCTCTTCGGCGCCTGGCCCTTGAAGGCGTCGGTGTTGTACATCAGCACGTTCGGCCCCCAGAGATAGGGGACGCCATAGTGGACGCCGTTGACCGTATGCCAGGGGGCATTCTTCAGGCGGTCGTCGAGGTTCTTCCAGCTCGGGATCAGATCGGTATTGATCGGCTGGACGCGCTTACCGGCAACGAGCCTGAGCGACGCGTCACCGGAGGCGGTGACGAGATCGAAGCCGCCTTCGTTCATCAGCGCGACCATTTCGTCCGAGGTCGCCGCAGTCTTGACGCTGACCTTGCAGCCAGTTTCCTTCTCGAAGCCGGTGACCCAATCGTAATTCTTGTCGCTTTCGCCGCGCTCGATATAGCCGGCCCATGCGACGATGCTGACAGCGCCTTCGCCCTTGCCGAGCGTCTTCAATGGCTCCGCGGCAATGACCTGCGTTGCGAAACTTAGGCATGCGAGTGCAGCCGTGCATGATTTCAGCAGATGCTTCATCGGACTCTCCCGGTTTTTTGAGTCTTGCTCTTGGAGCCAGTGGCTGGCTTTTTGTTCCCGGAAGAAAAGGTGACGCGATTTCGCCGTATTCGCAAATTCATTTATCAGAAAGGCGATATCGGAAATTCCGATTCCTTCCCAGGCAGGCCATGTGCGGTAAGGGAAGCCTGCGATGGGCGTCGATTTGATGCTCGGCGATGCTAGTTGCGGTCGAAGGCCTTCGGCTGTAATTTCCCAGCCTTCATAAGATGTTGCAGCGTATAGGACACTGAAAGTGCGTCGTCGAGCGCGTTATGGCTCTGCAGGAGCGGATGCTCCACACCATAATAGTCGGCGAGCTTGTTGCTCGGCGTCCTTGCCAGATCCTCGATCGGCATTCCCGCCGCGATCAGCAGCTTGACGGCGTTGTCGAAGCGGCGGGCCGGAATTGGCGGCTGAATTCCGGCGACATAACAGCTGATCGCCACCATATTCAGCTCGTCCTTGCCCCAGGACCAGAAGCGGGCGCCGTCAGAGAAGCTATCGAGGCCGGCAAGCGCCTCCTGTAAGGCAATTCCCTCAGTCTTGATATTCTCTTCGGTAATGCCGGTCAGTGCGGTGAAGAACGGGTCGAGCGCATACTGGTTGCCAATCTGTCGAGGGGGCGAACATAGGCTTTATAGTTGTCCAGAATGGGGAAATCGCCTTCCAGGCCCAGCTTAACCGCTCCGATCTCGGCGATTACCGGGTCCGGATCATGGGCCGCGCACCAGAATCTGCGTTGCGAGCCTTCGAGGCAAAGAAATTCACAGTCGAATATGATGGCGCTCTTCACAATGATCCTCCACTCCCTTGATGCTCGTGGAGCAGCTCTCTGCTATCGCTGCCTCCCCGAGCGCATGCTTTCGGCAACGCCGACGAAGTCGCGAGCCGCTTGCGGAAGGCTCGATCCTTTGCGCCAGACCATGCCGACCTGAACGACCGGCAGCGAGCCGGAGACGTCGCGGCTCTCGATGCGATCGCCTTCCAGCGACCAGGGGCGATAGACGAGATCGGGCAGCAGCGCCACGCCCGCGCCTGTCGCGACAAGGCTGCGCACCGCCTCGACCGAGCGCGTGCGGAAGGCGACATGGGGGCGGGCGCCGAGTGCGCTCAGCAGCTTGCCGGTGTTTTCCTCGATTTCGTCGATGGTCAGCATGATCAGCGGTTCGCGGCTGATGTCGGCGACGCTGATGATATCGGCCGAGACGAGGGGATGACCCATCGGCAGCCAGAGGCGATAGGGCGAGGTTTCGAGGATTTCCGCCTGCAGGGCCATGCGATCCCGCAGGTTGGAAATGACCATGACGGCGACGTCGAGCTCGCCACCAACCAGAAGGTGCTCCAGATAGCCGCCATTGTCCTCGATGGCGCTGACCTCGACACCGGGGCAGGCACGGCGGTAGCGGGCCAGAAGATCTGACAGAACATAGCCGGCGACGAGCGAGGTCACTCCAATGTTCAGCGTGCCGCCAGCCTCGTTCCGCTGGCCGGAAAAGCTTGTGCGGGCATCGGAAACCGTCGCCAGGATCTTCGTTGCGTGGCGCAGGAACTGGTGACCATTATGTGTGATGGAGAGACCGCGCGGATGGCGCTCGAACAGTTCGACGCCAAGATCGCTTTCAAGTTCCTTGAGGGCTTCCGTGACGGACGATTGCGAGATGGACAGGTTCTGCGCGGCCCGCGTCACGGAACCTTGTTCCGCCACGGCGACGAAGTATTGCAGCTGTCTCAAGGTGAAAGCCATGCTTTGGTTAGAGCACGTTCGCGGCGCGAAAGGCAAGCATGCGTCATTGCTGTGAAAGTTTGGACCTTTTTTGGTAGCTATGCCGTCAGAGTTGCAAGTTTTACGTCCGTTTTAAGTATTCCGAAACGCCCTCTGCCTAACGTGAGGGTTGATCATCTTTGTCGGCTTGGAGTGGTCTATGCTGGAGCAGTTGGCGTGAGCGCCTTACTGCATATTTTCCGGGCACACCGGAAGTTTGTCGTCATATTCGGCGGAGTGGCCCTTCTCGTGGGCTCCTCCGGCGTTTTGGCGCTTTGTATCGGCAAGGACAGATTGCTCGGCTTTGCATCCGCTTCCCCCAACGGGCTTCAGTGCATGGATGTCAATCTCGTCACCATCCGCAAGGAAAACCGCTTTTGGGTACGTAAATATATCCGCACGGAACCGACCGATGGCCTGACGCGGGTGAAGACCGCGCTTAGGGTCGCCAAGGCGGTGTATCAGGAGCAGAAGCCGGATCTCGTCCAGGTTGTGGTTCTCGACAAGAACGGCCCGACGCTGCGCTCCGACATACGCGGCCGGGCGCTGGGGGCCGATGTGGTCTACGTGCCGCATCCGGACAAGCTTGTCGACGGCAGCTCGGAGGCACCGCTGACGGCACGCTACTATGATGGCGGTGCCAGCAATGCCGGCCTGTTCTTTGGCGAGCAGATCACCATGTTGCCGCAGGATATCAATGCCGCGCTTGCGGAGTTGAAGGACTATAGCGATTGCGGCAATGCCCTTTCGGCCGACAATGGTGCCGGGAGTGCGAAGAAGGACAAGATGAAAGCGGCGATTGCCGCGGAAGAAAAGGCAACGGCGAAGGAAGACGGGCAAGATGCCAAGCTGCTGCCGGAGCCGAAATCGACCGGCAATGTGCAGCCCGGCTATGACGAGAACGGCGAATTCATCGGTGCCGACGCCCGCGGCAAGGAGGGGACCCCGTCCCCGCGACTGGACCCGACCATGACGGGTGCCGCCGACCGTCGGTCGCCGATTACGAATTGACGCTACCGCCGCTATTCCAGATGGGGCGGTTCCGCGAAATGCTGAAACGCCCAATCCGCTTGCTCTTACGCAATTCCAGATGGAAAACCGCCATGCGCTTTTCCTGGAATTTGCGCCAAAAGAAAAGCGCCAGGCAGCGTCGTTTCCTTCGCTTGCCTGGCGCCTGAAATTGCTGGCTTGATCAGTCGGCCTTGCTGCGGCGAGCCGGGAAGAGAATGATGTCGCGGATCGACGGCGAGTTGGTCAAAAGCATGATGAGGCGGTCGACGCCGATGCCGAGACCGCCTGCCGGCGGCATGCCCTGATCGATGGCGTCGAGGAATTCCTCGTCCAGTTCCTTCTGCTTTTCGCCGCGCGCATGCGCCTGCTCGAGCTGTTCGACCATGCGGGCGCGTTGCTCTTCCGGATCGTTGAGTTCCGAAAAGGCGTTGCCGAGTTCCCACGCGTTGCAATAGGTCTCGAAGCGCTCGACGAGGCGCGGTTCGCCCGGCACTTCCTTGGCGAAGGGCGAGATGTCCTTCGGGAAATGCGTGACGTGCGCCGGCTGGATCAGCGTGCCCTCGACCTTCTCTTCGAAGATGAAGGCCAGGCATTCGCCCCAGGTCGCGTCCTTCTCAACGGCGAAGCCGGCGGCCTTGGCGGCGTCGCGCGCTTCCTCATCGGTCTTGATCGCCAGGAAGTCGATGCCGGTCGCTTCCTTGACGGCGTCGGGCATCGGCACGCGGCGGAACGGACCCTTGAAGGAGATCTGCTTGTCGCCGAAGGCGAATTCAGTGCTGCCGTGGATCGACATGGCGAGCGTCGAGAACAGTCGCTCGACGAGGTCCATGATGTCCTCGTAGTCGGCATAGGCCCAGTAGCACTCCATCATCGTGAATTCGGGATTGTGCCGGGTGGAGACGCCTTCGTTGCGGAAGTTGCGGTTGATCTCGAAGACCTTGTCGGTGAGGCCGGACACCAGCGTGCGCTTCAGGAACAGTTCCGGCGCGATGCGCAGGTACATGTCGAGCTTCAGCGTGTTGTGATGCGTCTTGAACGGCTCGGCGGTGGCACCGCCATAGACCGAATGCAGCATCGGCGTCTCGACTTCCATGAAGCCGTCATTTTCCATGAAGCGGCGGATGCCGGAAACGATGCGGCTGCGCTGCTGGAAGCGGAGCTTCGATTCCTCGTTGGTCATGATGTCGAGATGACGCTTGCGGTAGCGTAGCTCGATATCGGACAGGCCGTGCCACTTTTCCGGCATCGGCAGCAGAGACTTGGTCAGCATGGTGATCTCACGCGCATTGATCGTCAGCTCACCGCGCTTGGTGCGGCGCACGACGCCGGTCACGCCGATGATGTCGCCGATGTCGATCATCGGCAGCAGGCTGCGGGCCCCTTCCGAAGTTACGTCCTTGTGGCTGAAGATCTGGATCTTGGCCGAGGCATCATGGAGATCCATGAACATGCCGGAGTTGCGCGAGGAATAGACGCGGCCGGCGACGGTGACGACGTCGGCGGTTTCCGTGTCCGGCTCCAGACCCTCATATTTCGCAGCCAGTTCGGCATTGGTCATGGTCCGGTGGAAATGCGCCGGATAGACGTCGCCGATCTGCTCGCGCAGCAGCTTCAGCTTCTGCGCGCGAACTTCCGTTGCGTCGGAGGAGAGGGTGGCGGTTTCGGTCTTGTCGTTCATGGTTCTACGTCCGGTTCAATTCTTCGGGCCGACGAGGGTCGCAACGGTCTGCGCGGCAAGTTTCAGCCGCTGGCGCACGACGGAGCGGCCGAGGATGGCCATGCTATCGAAAAGCGGCAGCGAGCGCGAGGAGCCCGATACGGCGACGAAAAGCGGGGCGACGATGACCTTCAGCTTCTTGCCCATGCGGTCGGCGATGGCGCGCAGCTCGGCTTCGATCGTCTCGACATTCCATTCGAGGATCTTTTCGAGATCAGGCTGCACGGTGTTCAGGATTTCCAGCAGTTCTTCCGGTGTCGACTTGATCCTGGCGAAGGCCGAGGGATCGAGGTTGAGGTCGGACTTGAACAGGAAACCGGTGAGGTCGGGCAGCTCGCCGAGCTTGGTGATGCGCGACTGCGACAGCTTCAGGCCTTCCTGCAGGCGACTGTTTTCCATCGCCCAGGTCAGAACGCGATGCTGGAATTCTTCTTCCGAGAGCTTTTCGCGGATCCAGCGGCCGTTCAGCCAATCGAGCTTCTGGATGTCGAAGATCGCGCCGGCCTTGGAAAGGTTTTCCGGGTCGAACTTTTCCGCAAGCTCGTCCATGCTCAGAAGTTCTTCACCTTCGGCGATCTGGATGAAGAACAGGCCGAGGAAGTTCATCAGCGCTTCGGGGATATAGCCGAGGGCCGTATAATAGGAGATCGAGGTCGGGTTCTTGCGCTTCGACAGTTTCGATTTGTCGGCATTGCGCATCAGCGACAGGTGCATGAAAACAGGCGCTTCCCATCCGAGGTACCGATAGATCAGGATGTGCTTCGGCACCGAGGCGAGCCATTCCTCGCCGCGCGCGACATGGGTGATCTTCATCAGATGGTCGTCGACGACGTTGGCCATGTGATAGGTCGGCATGCCGTCGGCCTTCAGGAGAACCTGCATGTCGACGGCATCCCACGGGATTTCGACGTCGCCGTAGACGCCGTCATGGAACTTGCAGGAGCCTTCGGTCGGGATCTTCATGCGCACGACATGCGGCTCGCCTGCCGCGACTCGCGTGGTGACTTCCTCGGCCGAAAGGTTCAGACAGTGGCCGTCATACCTCGGCGGCAGGCCTGCGGCGCGCTGAGCCTCGCGCATCTTTTCCAGACGCTCCGGCGTGCAGAAGCAGCGGAAGCCGTGTCCGTTTGTGACGATCTGCTCGACATAGGGCTTGTAGAGTTCTTTGCGGTCGCTCTGGCGGTAAGGGCCGTAGGGGCCGCCGATATCGGGACCTTCGGACCATTTCAGGCCGCACCATTTCAGCGCATCGAGCACCTTGGTCTCGAATTCCGGGGTGGAGCGGGTCGCGTCGGTATCCTCGATGCGCAGGATGAACTCGCCGCCATGTTTCTTGGCGAAGAGATAGTTGAACAGCGCGATGTAAGCGGTGCCGACATGCGGCTCGCCGGTGGGGGAGGGTGCAATGCGGACGCGAACGCCTGAAGTGGTCATCTTGTTTGCCCATCATAAAAGGCCGGATCGCGCTTGGGGCAAGCGCCGTCCAGCCGAAAATGTGTATCTGGATCAGAAAACCGGCCGGAAAAGGGCGTCTTGCCGCTTCTATCAGCGTTTTCCGTATGGCTGGCCTTAGGCCATATTCAAGGGGTGGCGTCAAGGGAAACTGCGCCGCGAGGCTGCCTGGACCGGATTGCCGGCAGTGCATCTCGCATCGATTTGAGCCGATCTCCCGATTTCACAAGGTCTCTTTACTCTTCACAGGGCTACGGGAATAAAAACAGGCTGCCCGTCGAATTTGATTTGCAATTTTCGCGGCAGTGGCGAAATAGGTCCTCAATCGTTCACCGCGAGGAAACAATGAAGAAATTGGTTTTGAGCTTTTTATTGACGTTCGCCATGTTCGACACAGCGGCGGCACAATCGACAATTAAGCGCGACGGTTCGGCGCGTCTGATCGAATCCTACCGCGCCTATATCGGCAGCGACGATCTCTACAATTCCAAGGGAGAGCGCCTGACGGCGCCCTGGCAGATCATTCGCCAGGACCGCGCGAACTATCATGCCTACCGTCGCCGCGACCGTGGCGACCAGGGCGACAGCTTCTTCTCGCAGGCGTCCAATCGCCAGAAGCTGGAAGCCATGCTGGCAGATGGCAATATCGCCGACGATGCCGGGAACATCATCGTTCGCGGCAACGTCTGGATCAAGGTCGACATCTATGGACACGGGGACATCGGCCAGTGGGTCGACGTCACTGTCCAGGACTGACCAGGCGTCATGAAAGCCGCACCCGTTTTGGGGTGCGGTTTTCGCGATCAATGGCCGCTGGATGCCTTTTTCCGCCGGTTGCGCGCCAGCATGTTGAGCACTTCCACCAGGGCGGAGAAGGCCATTGCGGCGTAGATATAGCCCTTGGGCACGTGTACGCCCATGCCTTCGGCAATCAGCGTCGTGCCGATCATCAGCAGGAAGGCGAGCGCGAGCATGACGATGCTCGGGTTCTTCTCGATGAAGTTGGCGAGCGGGTTTGCGGCCACCAGCATCACCGTGACGGCGGCGATCACGGCGACGAACATGATCGGCAAATGCGGCGTCATGCCGACGGCGGTAATGATGCTGTCGATCGAGAAGACCAGGTCGAGCAGCAGGATCTGGCCGATGGCCGAGGCAAAGCTTGAGGTCGTCGACTTGGCGATGAAATCCTCACCCTGTTCCTGAGGGTCGACATTGTGATGGATCTCCTTCGTCGCCTTCCAGACGAGGAAAAGGCCGCCGCCGATCAAAATCATGTCCTTCCAGGAGAAACCCTGGCCGAAGATTTCGAAGACGGGCTGCGTGAGCTGCACGATCCAGGCGACCGTGCCGAGCAGGGCAAGGCGCATGACGAGGGCAAGGCCGATACCGATCTTGCGCGCTCTGTCGCGATGTTCGGCCGGCAGCTTGTTGGTCAGGATCGAGATGAAGATGAGGTTGTCGATGCCGAGGACGACCTCCATGACCACGAGCGTGATGAGCGCGACCCATGCGGCGGGATCCTGTAGCAGCCCAACAATATCCATAGACGATTTCCCCTTTTGTCAGCATTCGCCGATGCTGACCCCCAGCTCCGGCCTCTCCAGAATGGCCGTAATGTAAGGAGCGCCGTTCTCCGTACAAGCGCCGCCGCCAATTTCGGGGCGGCGGCGGCCTTGTTTTCAGGCTTTGCCTCTAGGCTTTCAGGGGGATCCATATCTCCGTCACGCCCGTGCCCGTACGCGGATCGAAGCGCTCGTCATAGCGTTCCATCATGTCGGGGGAGCCGCCGTGCTGCTGGCCTGATTGCGGGAGCCATTCGCCGAAGATCTGGTGCACGGTGGCGGAGATGCCGGAGATATGGCCGCGATGCGTGAAGATCGCATAACGCTGCTGCGGCAGTCTCGTGACGACGAAGCCTTCGGGCAGGTCGTCGTTGCTGGCCACCTCCGCAGCGGCCATGTAGCGAAAGCCTTCACTGCCTTCTTCCGCCTGGGTACAGACGCCATAGGCAACATTGCCGACCTGGCCCGGGATATGGTCGAAATGCTGGTTGAATTTCTGCCAGAGCGAGGGAATCGCCTGGGTGGACTCATAGGCATAGGTTTCCGCAAGGCCGGCAAGCAGCATTGCGGGGTGGGTTTCGAAGCGCGGGGCATCGAGTTTGGGAAGGCGGGTGTCGTCCATTCTGATCGGCTCCTGTAGAGCGAGGTTGCGAACGTGCCCCTGCTTGCGCAGGCTTTCCGGCGTCATGCCGAATTGCTCGCGGAAGGCACGGGTGAAAGCCTCGTGCGAGCCGTAGCCGGCATCGAAGGCAACCTGGAGAATGGTGGAAGAGCCGTCGATCAGTGTGAGGGCCGCCTCACTGAGACGGCGGCTGCGGATGTAGCTCCTGATCGAATGGCCTGTCGTCATGCCGAAGACGCGCGACAGATGATAGCGTGAAAGTCCGGCCGTCTCGGCAATCTCATCCAAAGAGATATCAGAGGTGAAATGGCTTTCGATAAACCATATCGCTCGTCCGATCGCGCTCATGCCTAACTCCCCTGGTTGCCGGGCCAGTCATAAGCGCCCGGCGGTCGCGACGCTTGATCGCAATTGCGGAGTTGGATCGCTAGCTGCTCATCGGCAACAAGGGAAGGCTTCTGGCGTCAATCCCTGCGGTCGGGGCCGTAGCCCGCGAGGAAGACGCGCACGGCGCCGCGCACGACGTAGTCGATCTCATCCTTCGATGGAGGCTCGTCCATGTCGCCGAACAGCCGCAGCTTGAAATAGCCGCCGCTGGCCATTTCGAGAAAATGGCGGGCCGCCATGTCGAAATCGTCGATCTTGAGGTGGCCGGCTGCCACCTGGCGTTCAAGAAAGCCGCGCAGCACCGTGCGCAGGTTTTCCGGGCCGGTGAAGAAGCGTTGACAGAGCGACGGCATGCGTTCGCGCACGCCGATGACCGTGCGCATGGCACTGATGGTCTTGTCCGACGTGACATGCGTCACGAATACGATGCCGAAGTCATAAAGAGACGTCGTGACATCTGCTTCGTCTGCAAGTGCGTTGCGCACGAGGTTGACGAAATAGGTGCGCTCGCTCTCCATCATGGCGGCGAACAAGTCTTCCTTGTTGGCGAAATAGACGTAGAGCGTGCCCTTGGAAACGCCGGCCTCACGGGTGACGTCGTTCATACTCGCCGCGTCGAAGCCCATCTTCATGAAGACGCGCTTGGCGCCTTCAAGAATTTGCTGGCGCTTGACCGGATCTTCGCCGGCCGCCCAACGTCCACCGGATGCAGGCGCGGGCGCGTTCAACACAGCGGCATTTTGCGGTTCGTGTTTCATCGTCTCCTTCACTCGATCATTCACTTGATCATTTTTCTGAATCTTAAACAGATTCGCCAAATAAATCGAACCGCTCAGTTCGATATCTCTTGATATGGAGTGAAAAAGGCTTTATGTCAATTGAACTGAACCGTTCGGTTCGATTAATTTAGACAGAATTTCGGTGGTAGGGCAATGTCGTCAAGTCATGGAAACAATGTAGCGCGCATCGTGGACGAGCCTGCAGATGCTGAGGTGGAAACCCGCGAAGCCGGCGTGTCTGCTGAGGCTCCCGCGGCTGAAACGCGCGGCAAACCTGCCCCCGCCCAGGCTGCGCCCACTGCTCCGGTCCCTGCGGCCCCACCGCCGCCGGAGAAGAAGCGGCGCAGCCTGGCTTTTCCAATTATCCTTGTCGTCGCTCTCGCGGCCGGTGGCTGGTACGGCTATGACTGGTGGACGAACGGCCGCTTCATGGTCTCCACCGACGACGCCTATATTGGCGGCGACATCGCGACTATACAGCCGAAGGTGACCGGCTACGTTTCCAAGGTGAACGTCGTTGCCAACCAGCAGGTCAAGGCCGGCGACGTTCTCGCCACGCTCGACGACGGCGACTACAAGCTGGCGCTGGAGCAGGCCCAGGCCTCGCTCGATACCGAGCAGCTTTCGCTCCATACCATCGATGCACAGATCGCAGCCGGCCAGGCCGCTCTTGCGCAGTCGGAAGCGCAGAAGGTTGCTCTGCAAGCCACTGTCCGTGGCGCCCAGATCACCCAGACACGCGCTGCCGAACTGCAGTCGAAGTCGGTCGGCACCACGGCCGCCTTGGATAGCGCCAACATCGCGCTCGACCAAGCCAAGGCCAACCTGGTCGGCGGCGATGCCGCGATTGCCTCGGCGCAGGCAAACATCAACCTGCTGCAGGCCCAGCGCCGGCAGGCCGAGAGCACGATCAAGGGACTGGAGGCCGCTCGTGACAAGGCTTCCCGCGACCTGTCGTTCACCGTGCTGAAGGCGCCTTATGACGGCATCGTCGGCAATCGTTCGGTGCAGGAGGGCGATCTTGTCTCTCCCGGCCAGAAGCTGATGGCGATCGTGCCGATCCGCCAGCTCTATATCGACGCGAATTTCAAGGAAACGCAGATCCAGCATCTGGTTCCCGGTTCCAAGGTCAATGTTCACGTCGATGCCTATAGCGACCATCCGATCGTCGGCACCGTCGAATCGATCTCGCCGGCTTCCGGCTCGGTCTTCTCGCTGCTGCCGCCGGAGAATGCGACGGGTAATTTCACCAAGATCATCCAACGTGTGCCTGTCCGCATCGCATTGCCGCAGGATGCGCTCAATACCGGCCGCCTGCGCGCGGGCCTCAGCGTCGTCGTCGACGTCGATACCCGCACGGCGCCGGACAGGTAAGCGATCAAGCTCGGGAGAGACGCAGCATGTCGTCCGCCAGCACTACAGCCGGGTCGCCTCCACGCGCGGCTGGACCTGCCGCACCAGCGGCGGATCACATCGACACGAAAAAACTTATCGCCTTTCTGGCGATGGTGCTCGGCATGTTCATGTCGATCCTCGACATTCAGATCGTCTCCGCCTCGCTCAGCGAAATCCAGGCGGGCCTTAGTGCCGGCTCGGATGAAATCCCCTGGGTGCAGACGGCCTATCTGATCGCCGAGGTCATCATGATCCCGCTATCGGGAACGTTGGCGCGCATCATTTCCACGCGTTATCTCTTCGCGATTTCGGCGGCCGGCTTTACCGCCGCGAGCGCGCTCGCCGCGACCGCCACCAACATCGACCAGATGATCATCTATCGTGCCCTGCAGGGTTTCATCGGCGGCGGCATGATCCCCTCGGTCTTTGCGGCGGCGTTCACGATCTTCCCGCCGTCCAAGCGCAATGTCGTCTCGCCGATTATCGGTCTGATCGCGACGCTCGCGCCCACCATCGGCCCGACCGTGGGCGGTTACCTCTCCAACGCCTTTTCCTGGCACTGGCTGTTCTTGGTCAACATTCCGCCCGGCATTGTCGTCACCATCGTGACCTGGAACTTCATCGACTTCGACAAGCCGGAATTGTCGTTGATGAAGAAATTCGATTGGTGGGGACTTTTCTCCATGGGCGTTTTTCTGGGCGCGCTGGAATATGTTCTCGAAGAGGGCAATACCAACGATTGGTTCAACGACAATTTCATCGTTGCAGGCGCAATAGCCTCGGCGATCGGAGCGGTCATCTTCTTCTATCGTGCCTTTACGGTAGAATTCCCGGTCGTCGATCTAAGAGCCTTTACCAATAAGAATTTCGCTTTCGGCTCGATGTTCTCCTTCGTGATGGGTATCGGCCTCTATGGCCTGACCTATATCTATCCGCTTTTCCTTGCTCGTATCCGTGGCTACGACTCCCTGCAGATCGGCGAGACGATGTTCGTGTCCGGCCTGGCCATGTTCTTCACGGCGCCGCTGGCCGGCTTCCTTGCAGGCAGGGTCGATCTTCGCATCCTGATGATCATCGGCTTCACCAGCTTCTCGGCCGGTACCTACATCATGATGCACCTGACGGTGGACTGGGATTTCTGGGAATTGATGATTCCGCAGATCCTGCGCGGCTTCGGCCTGATGCTCTGCATGGTGCCGATCAACAACATCGCGCTCGGGACCATGCCGCCCGCGCGCATGCGCGGCGCATCCGGCCTGTTCAACCTGACCCGAAATCTGGGCGGTGCCGTCGGTCTTGCCATTATCAATACACTGCTGACGAACCGGCAGGACCAGCATTATTTCAGTCTGCGCGACCATATTCATTGGGGCAGCCACGCCGCCGTCACCCAATTGAACAACATGGCCGCCAATTTCAACGCATCCGGCCTCGACGGCGAGCAGGCCGCATTGAAGCAGATGGTGAACATGGCGACGCGGCAGGCGATCGTGATGTCCTTCGGGGATATTTTCCTGATGCTGACCATACTGTTCCTGGCGATGATCCTCGGCGTTCTCATGTTGAGCAAACCGAGTCCGACAGGTGGCGGTGGCGGCGGTCATTGATCCAGCCCTTAAAGAATGCTCCCAAGGCACATGGCCCCTCCTCGTGAGGGGCCTTTTTTATGTATGGCCATCAGCGGAAAATCGAGCGGCCGAAAATTTTTGATTTACGTACATCAGAAATGGCGGTAAAGGATTCCGGTAGGAGGAGCCGATGAGACCGACCGTGCATGATATCGCCGCCGCCGCGGGCGTCAGCCTGGCCACCGTGGACCGCGTCTTGAACCAGCGGCCGGGCGTGCGGCTGGTGACGCGGGAGAAGGTGGAGACCGCTATTCGAGAGATCGGCTATATCCGCGACGTCGCGGCCGCCAATCTGGCCAAGGGCCGCATCTATCCTCTCGTTTTTATCGTGCCGACAGGCGACAACTCCTTTATGCACGGGCTGCGTTCAGAGGTGCATCATGCGACCATACGGGCGAGCATAGAGCGCACGGATATCCGCATCGCCGAGGTGCCGCCTTTCGATGTGCCGGCGCTGGTGGCGGCGCTTGACGCTTTTCAGGGACAGGATATCGCCGGTGTCGCCTTGGTGGCGACCGATGCGCCCGAGGTGCGGGCTGCGGTCGGCCGGCTGGTCGCGGAGCGCATCCCCGTCGTTACGCTTGTTTCCGATTTGACCGATTCCGCCCGGCATCACTATGCCGGCATAGACAACATCGCCGCCGGCCGCACAGCCGCCCGGCTGCTCGGGCGATTCCTTGGCGATCGCAAGGGTGAAATTACCGTTCTCGCCGGTTCCATGCTGGTGCGCGACCATCGCGAGCGTCTGCAGGGTTTCTCGGCTGTCATGGCCGAGGAGTTTCCCAAGCTGCGGCTGCTGCCCGTATTGGAAGGGCGTGACGATCCGGAACTCGCCGGATCGCTCGTTTCCAGGGCATTGTCCGAAAGCAGGGACATTGTCGGCATCTACAATCTCGGTGCCGGCAACAGGGGCCTGATTGCGGCCCTGAAAGCCGTCAGGCCCGAGCGCGAACTGACCGTCGTCGTGCATGAGCTGACGCAGCACACGCGCGCAGCGCTGGTGGACGGCACGATCGATGCCGTTCTCAACCAGGATGCCGGCCATGAGGTGCGCAGCGCCATCCGCGTCATGAAGGCGACCGCCGACGGCCAGGCCGTCATCGCCGATCAGGAGCGCATCCGCCTCGATATTTTCTTGAAGGACAATCTGCCCTGAGCATTCGAACGCGGCAGAGCATAGGGAGTTACATCTGATGTATTTGGGTCTCGATCTCGGAACGTCCGGCGTCAAAGCGATGCTGATCGACGGCAATCAGAAGATCATCGGCTCGGCCAATGGCGGGCTTGACGTCTCACGCCCGCATCCCGGCTGGTCGGAGCAGGATCCGGCCCACTGGATTCGGGCGACGGAGGAAGCCGTTGCCGGCCTGAAGGCGGCGCATCCGAAAGAGCTGGCGGCCGTGCGCGGCATCGGCCTTTCCGGCCAGATGCACGGCGCGACGCTGCTCGATGCCGACGACAAGGTGCTGCGCCCCTGCATTCTCTGGAACGATACCCGCAGCTATCATGAGGCTGCCGCGCTCGATGCTGACCCGCGTTTCCGGGCATTGACCGGCAATATCGTCTTTCCGGGCTTTACCGCCCCGAAGCTTGCCTGGGTTGCCAAGCATGAGCCGGAGATTTTCGCGAGGGTTCGTTGGGTGCTGCTGCCGAAGGACTATCTGCGTCTTTGGCTGACCGGCGAGCACATGTCGGAAATGTCTGACTCTGCCGGCACGTCCTGGCTCGATACCGGCAAGCGCAAATGGTCTTCCGAGCTTTTGGCGGCGACCAATCTCGACGAGAAGCAGATGCCGACGCTGGTCGAAGGCACCGACGTTGCCGGCAAGCTGCGCGGCGAGCTGGCCTCGAAATGGGGCATTGCCGGCGATGCCGTCGTCGCCGGCGGGGCAGGGGACAATGCGGCCTCAGCCTGCGGCATGGGCACGGTGAGCCATGGCGCCGCCTTCGTTTCGCTCGGGACCTCGGGCGTTCTCTTTGCCGCCAACGGCTCCTATCTGCCGAAGCCGGAAAGCGCCGTGCATGCCTTCTGTCACGCGCTGCCCAACACCTGGCACCAGATGGGCGTCATCCTCTCGGCAACCGATGCGCTCAACTGGCATTCGCATGTGACGGGCAAGTCCGCCGCCGACCTCACCAACGAGCTTGGCGAGACACTGAAGGCACCGACCAGCGTCACTTTCCTTCCCTATCTCTCGGGCGAACGCACGCCGCATAACGACGCGACGATCCGCGGTGCCTTCATCGGCCTCGGCCATGAAAGCGGCCGCGCCGCGCTGACGCAAGCCGTGCTCGAAGGCGTGTCCTTCGCCATTCGCGACAATCTGGAAGCGCTGCGCTCGGCCGGCACCGACATCGCACGCGTGACCGCCATCGGCGGCGGCTCGCGCTCCCGCTACTGGCTGGCCTCGATTGCCACCGCGCTCGGCGTGCCTGTCGACCTGCCGGCCGACGGCGATTTCGGCGCGGCCTTCGGTGCCGCGCGTCTGGGCCTGATCGCTGCCACAGGTGCTGATCCGGTCGCTGTCTGCACACCGCCGCAGACGGCGGGTACGATCGATCCCGTGGTGTCGCTGACGGATGCCTATGCGGATGCCTACAAGCGCTACCGGGCGGTTTATCCGGCGATCAAGCCGCTGTCGGCGCATTGAAGTACTGTGCGTCAGGCCCCTCATCCGCCCTTCTGAGCTTGTCGAAGGGCGGGCCCCTTCTCCCCGTTTTTTAACGGGGAGAAGGGGAAAGCGGCAGCCACTGCCCACCCCTAACGATTTGCTCGGCGAGGATACAGAGGTCGTCCCCTCTCCCCGCAAGCGGGGAGAGGGCTAGGGTGAGGGGCAACGCGACACGGCATGAATAACAATACCGAATACCAACCCAAGGAGATGAGATATGAGCACCGGATTTTTTGGTGATATCAGCAAGGTAAAATACGAAGGTCCCGACAGCACCAACCCGCTGGCCTTCCGTTATTACAACAAGGACGAAGTTGTTGCCGGCAAGCGCATGGAAGAGCATCTGCGTTTCGCCGTTGCCTACTGGCACACCTTCACCTGGCCGGGCGGCGATCCCTTCGGCGGCCAGACTTTCCTGCGTCCCTGGTTCCATGAAACCATGGAAGCCGCCAAGCTGAAGGCGGACGTCGCCTTCGAATTCTTTACCCTGCTCGGCGCTCCCTACTACTGCTTCCACGATGCCGACGTGCGCCCGGAAGGCAAGAATTTCGCCGAAAACACCAAGAACCTCAACGAGATCGTCGACTACTTCGCCCAGAAGCAGGCCGAGACGGGCGTGAAGCTGCTTTGGGGCACGGCGAACCTCTTCTCCAACCGCCGCTTCATGTCGGGCGCTGCGACCAATCCAGATCCTGATGTCTTCGCCTTCTCGGCTGCGACCGTGAAGACCTGCATGGACGCCACGCACAAGCTCGGCGGTGAAAACTACGTGCTCTGGGGCGGCCGCGAAGGCTACGAGACGCTGCTCAACACCGACCTGAAGCGTGAGCTGGACCAGATGGGGCGCTTCCTCAACCTCGTCGTCGAGTACAAGCACAAGATCGGCTACAAGGGCACGATCCTGATCGAGCCGAAGCCGCAGGAGCCGACCAAGCACCAGTATGACTACGACGTCGCCACGGTCTACGGCTTCCTCAAGAAATACGGCCTGGAAAACGAAGTGAAGCTCAATATCGAGCAAGGCCATGCGATCCTCGCCGGCCATTCCTTCGAGCACGAGCTGGCGCTTGCCAACGCGCTCGGCGTCTTCGGTTCGATCGACATGAACCGCAACGACTACCAGTCCGGCTGGGATACCGACCAGTTCCCGAACAATGTTCCGGAAATGACGCTGGCCTATTACCAGGTTTTGGCAGGTGGCGGCTTCAAGACGGGTGGCACGAACTTCGACGCCAAGCTGCGCCGTCAGTCGCTCGACCCGGCAGACCTGTTGATTGGCCACATCGGCGGCATGGATTGCTGCGCCCGTGGCCTCAAGGCTGCCGCCAAGATGATCGAGGACAAGGCGCTCTCCAAGCCGCTCGCCGATCGCTATGCCGGCTGGGACTCTGCCGAGGGCCAGAAGCTGCTGCGCGGCGAATATTCGCTCGACCAGATCGCCCAGTGGGTCGAGACCAAGGACGTCAATCCGCAGCCGAAATCAGGCAAGCAGGAACTCCTGGAAAACATCGTCAATCGTTACGTTTGATCGATATGTTCGGGAGGCGGTGGTTCATCGCCTCCCGAGCTACCGCCGGAAGGCGCGGCTGGAAATGGAGATGGAGTTTCCCGAGGGGTCCTTGACATTGGCGTAGAGATAGCCGTCGGCCTGACGCAGCGGACCGAACTCAAGTCCCTGTTCGGCGCATTTCGCGCGGAAAGCTTCGACGTGTTCAACGTCGAAAACCAGTTTCACCAGCACCTGACCCATTTTCTGGGCCTTTCCTGCCGGATGGATCATCAGATTGGCGCCGCCATCGGGTGCCTGCAGTTCGATAATCCGGTCGCCGTCCTCTCGGTGCGGCTTGAATCCGAAATGTTTCTCGTAAAAGCTGACCGTCGCTTCCACGTCGCGGACATAGAGGACGAGACGACCAAGCGGCATGGCCACGTGCTCCTATCGCCGGCTGCGCGCCGGCGCCGCAACCGAGTTTCGCACCACGAGGTCCGGCCGCAGCAGGATTTCCGTTTCGGCAGGCTCGCCATCTGACAGCAGTTCGAGCAGCAGTGCCATGGCATGCTTGCCGATCAAAGTTCGCGGCTGCCGGATCGTCGTCAGCGACGGTGTCATGAAGACGGCCTGCGGCACATCGTCGAAGCCGGTCACGGAAAAATCCTCGGGAATGTCGTAGCCGCGCGCCTTCAGGCCGATCATCACGCCGATCGCGGTCTGATCGTTGACGCACATGAAGGCTGTCGGCAGGGTGTCACGCATGAAGAGCTGCTCGATGGCGAGCCGTCCGCTCTCGATGGTGCCGTCGCCTTCGAGCACGATGCGCAGATCGTGTCCGATGCCGGCGGCGTCCAGCCCGGCTTCATATCCCATTCGCCGGCGGCTGTAGGCGAGGCGGGTACGGGAATCTCCGACGAAGGCGATCTTGCGATGACCCTCGGCAATCAAGAGATCAATGGCCTTGCGCGCGCCAGCGACATCGTCGACGCCGACATAGGGAATGCCGCCGTTGAAGACCGGCTCGAAGACGCCGACGCTCGGCGGCAGCCGGGCCGTCATCGTCTGGTGGCCGAAGGGCAGGATGCCGGTGAAGAGGATCAATCCCGCCGCCTGGTTGGAATTCAGGAACTTCAGATATTCGAGCCCGCGCTGCGCATCGTTCTGCGTGTGGCCGATGAGGATCCCATAGCCGTGCGAGCGCGCCTCATTCTCCAGGCCGATAAGGATATTGGAGAAATTGGGGTCGCCGATATCGGGCGCCACCACGAGAATCATGTTCGATCGGCCGAGCCGGAGGCTGCGCGCCATGGCATTGGTGGTATAACCGGTGATGGCAATCGCCTGATTGACTTTCAGCCGCGTCGAATTGGCGACTTTCTCCGGCATATGGATGGCCCGCGAAACCGTTGCTATCGAAACATTGGCAATTCGGGCGACGTCTTCGATAGTTGCGGGCGTGGAATTCGACACTGCGCTCTGCCTTGGGTCTCGTCTGGGGCTGGAGACTACACAGACTTCGGTGGAGGTCAAAGGTGACCGCGAAAAATTATGCGATATCCCATGATGTAAACCTTTACACAGATTATGTAAAGGTTTACACAGCATAGAAAGCGGGTGGGACCGCAGGGAGGATTCAATGAGTTCGGAAGCCGTCGACGGTACGGTCGTGCTGTCTGCGAGGGGGATATCGAAATCCTTCAGTGGCGTGCAGGTGCTGTTCAGCGTCAACTTCGATCTGAAGGCCGGCGAGATCCATGCGCTCATGGGCGAAAACGGCGCCGGCAAGTCGACGCTCGTCAAGGTTCTGTCCGGTTTCGAGCAGCCGACGTCGGGCGAAATCCTGCTCGATGGCAAGCCGGTGAAGCTGCCGCCGAACGGTGCCGCCGAGGCGCTCGGCATCGTCATCATCCACCAGGAATTCAATCTCGCGGAACATCTGACCGTCACTGAGAGCCTGTTTCTCGGTCGCGAAGTCACGCGGTTGGGTGTGCTCGACCGCAAGCATATGCGTGCCGAGACGCGGCGTGTGCTCGATCTCCTCGGCTCGCATGTCGACGAGAACGCCATAATCAGCTCGCTCTCAATCGCCGACAAGCAGATGGTGGAGATCGCCAAGGCGATCAGCCGCGATGCGCGCATCGTCTTCATGGACGAGCCGACCGCTGTTCTTTCGCGCGAGGAGACCACTTTCCTGTTCAAGCAGGTGCGTAAGCTGCGGGATCAGGGAACGAGTTTCGTCTTCGTCTCCCACAAGCTCGATGAGGTCATGGAGTTGACGGATCGGGTCACTGTGCTGCGCGACGGCCAATGGGTGAAGACATCGCCGACCTCGCTGCTCGACGGCGAATCGATCGCCCAGCTGATGGTCGGGCGCGAACTCTCCAGCCTCTATCCCGCCAAGAACGAGCCGGATGTCGACGAGAAGGTAGTGCTCAGCGTCAGCTCGCTTTCGACGGGCTACGTGCATGATGCGAGCTTCGAGCTGCGCAAGGGCGAGATTCTCGGTTTTTCCGGCATGATCGGCTCGGGCCGCACCGAACTGATGGAAGCGATCGTCGGCCTGCGCTCGCGCGCCTCCGGCGATGTCGTCGCAAACGGCCAAGCGGTGCCGGCGCATGACGTGCATGCCGCCATCGACGCCGGGCTTGCCTATATGACCAAGGACCGCAAGTCGAAGGGCCTGCTTCTGAATTCGGGCATGGTCGTCAATTTGACCCTCCAGTCGCTCGACCGGCACGGCAAGTTCGGTTATCTGAGCGCCTCCAGCGAGGCGGATGCGCTGGCGCGGGCGCGTCGGCGCTTCGACATCCGGGTTCGGGACGGGAATATCGTTGCCGGCCGCATGTCCGGCGGCAACCAGCAGAAGCTGCTGCTGGCAAAGGTCATGGAGACCGAGCCGCAGATCATCATCATCGACGAGCCGACCCGCGGCATCGATGTCGGCACGAAGCAGCAGATCTATCATTTCATTTCAGCGCTGGCGCGTGATGGTCATTCGATCATCGTGATCTCCTCGGAAATGCCCGAGGTGATCGGGCTGTGCACGCGGATCGCGGTCATGCGCGAGGGGCGGATCGTCGGTGTGCTCGAAGGGGAAGAGATCTCCGAGCAGGAAATCATGCGTTATGCGGCGGGCCTGAAGAGAAAGACCGCTGCCTGAACGGGCGGCACAGGACAGGGCGAATTCCCAGCAGTCATGGGACGGAGGTTGGTTTTGGTTATGAGCGTAGGCGAAGACAGCAGCGGGAAAACCGGTCGGCGGGGCCGTTCCTGGCGGGATGTCGATCTCAGGGCCGTTGCACCGTTTGCAGCGCTGGTGCTGCTTCTGATCGTGGGCGCATTGGTCAATCCGAACTTCATCGGCATCACCAATCTCACCAATGTCGCGACGAGATGCGCCTATATTGCGATCATTGCAGTCGGTGCCACTTTCGTCATCTCGGCGGGTGATCTCGATTTGTCCGTCGGCGCGATGGTTGCCTTCGTCGCAAGCCTAATGATCCTCCTGATGAATTCGGGTGTTATCGCCGATCCCGCGCTGATGCTGGCGGCCGCCGTGCTGTTCTCGATCGTCGCGGGTACCTTGTGCGGCCTGGCTAATGGCCTGATCACGACCATGGGCAAAATCGAACCGTTCATTGCGACCCTCGGCACGATGGGCGTCTACCGCGGCTTGACGACCTGGCTGTCGCAGGGCGGCGCAATCACCTTGCGGCCGGCGAATCTGCAGGCACTCTACAAGCCCGCCTATTATGGCTCTGTACTCGGCGTGCCGGTACCGATCGTGATTATCCTTGTCGTCACCGGCATTGCGGCCTTCATTCTTTACCGTACCCGCTATGGGCGGCACGTCATCGCCGTCGGCTCCAATCGCGACGTCGCGCGCTACTCCGGCGTGGCGGTCAATCGCGTCCGCACCATCGCCTTTGTCATTCAGGGCCTGTGCGTTGCGATCGCCGTGCTTCTCTATGTGCCGCGGCTGGGTTCGACCTCGGCAACGACGGGCAGCTTGTGGGAGCTGCAGGCAATCACCGCCGTCGTCGTTGGCGGCACGGCGCTGAAGGGCGGAGCGGGCAGGGTATGGGGCACGATCTGCGGCGCCTTCATCCTTGAGCTGGTCGGCAACATCATGCTGCTTTCCAATTTTATCAGCGAGTATCTGCTGAGTGCCATCCAGGGCGCGATCATCATCATCGCCATGCTGGTTCAGCGCTCGCTTGCTCGCAAATAGCGAATAACCGGGTCAGAGGGCGCCCGGTCCTTAATGGCAAGGCCCTGTCTCTATCTGGGAGGAAGAAACATGCGAAAAAGACTATTGGGCATGGCTGTCGTGATGGCGGCTCTGGCCGGCACGGTCCATGCCGCGGACAAGAAGGTGACGATCGGCGTTTCCATTCCGGCCGCCGACCACGGCTGGACCTCGGGCGTGGTGTTCCACGCCGAGCGCGTTGCCAAGCTCTTGATGGCGGAGCATCCGGGGCTCAACGTGATCGTCAAGACTTCGCCTGACGCTGCGAGCCAGGCCAATGCGGTGCAGGACCTCGAGACACAGGGCATCGATGCTCTTGTGATCCTGCCTTCGGATCCGGATCCGCTCGTCAACGCCATCAAGGAAGTCAAGGACAAGGGCAAGTTCGTGGCGCTCGTCGATCGTGCGCCGAGCAACAACGACAATTCCGTCCGTGACCTCTATGTCGCCGGCAACAATCCGGCGCTTGGCCAGACCGCAGGCGAATATATCAAGGCCAATACGCCGGATGCCCAGGTTGTCATCATCCGCGGTCTGCCGATCCCGATCGACCAGCAGCGCCAGGATGGCTTCGACAAGGGCATCGCGGGCTCGAACGTCAAGGTTCTCGACCGCCAATACGGCAACTGGAACCGTGACGACGCCTTCAAGGTCATGCAGGATTACCTGACCAAGTTTCCGAAGATCGATGTCGTCTGGTGCCAGGATGACGACATGGCCGTCGGCGTTCTGCAGGCGATCGACCAGGCCAAGCGCACCGACATCAAATATGTCGTCGCCGGCGCCGGTTCGAAGGACATGATCAAGAAGGTCATGGACGGCGACAAGCTGATCCCCGTCGACGTGCTATATCCGCCGGCAATGGTCGGAACCGCCATGGAGCTGACCGCCGCCAATTTCTACGATCAGGTTCCAGTTCGTGGCAATTACATCCTGGATGCGACGCTCGTGACCAAGGACAACGCCAAGGACTTCTACTTCCCTGATTCACCGTTCTGATCGGTTGATCCGGACAGATGCGCCCGCCGGTTCCGGCGGGCGTTTTTTATGCAGCCGCCACCTCGCTTCGCATTGCCTAGCGATTTTTTGCTGCACGTACCTCTTGCCGTCAGCGGCCGGCCGTGATTAGGTCACGGGGCATTCGACTTTCAGCCCGACGACCCTATAGTTTTTTGAGGTTACGGCATCCAGCCGCCTCGAATGCTGGTTTGAAAGGCATCGGAAACGTTTACAGAACGCGATTAGGGAGGAATTACTGATGAAGACGATCAAGGGGCCAGGCTTGTTTCTTGGCCAGTTCGCCGGTGACGCGGCACCGTTCAACTCCTGGGATTCGATCACGAAATGGGCTGCCGATGCCGGCTATATCGGCGTGCAGGTTCCGACCTGGGCAAGCCAGCTCATCGACCTGAAGAAGGCGGCCTCCTCGAAGGATTATTGCGACGAATTCGCCGGTGTCGCCCGCGCCAACGGTGTCGAGGTCACCGAGCTTTCCACCCATCTTCAGGGCCAGCTCGTCGCCGTGCATCCCGCCTATGACGAAGCCTTCGACGGCTTTGCGGCGCCGGAAGTGCGCGGCAATCCGAAGGCGCGCCAAGAATGGGCCGTCGAGCAAGTGAAGATGGCGCTGACGGCGTCCAAGCATCTCGGCATCAAGGCGCATGCGACCTTTTCCGGCGCGCTCGCCTGGCCCTTTATCTATCCCTGGCCGCAGCGCCCGGCCGGCCTCGTCGAAACCGCCTTCGAAGAGCTTGCCCGCCGCTGGACGCCGATCCTCAACCATGCCGACGAAAACGGCGTCGACGTCTGCTATGAAATTCATCCCGGCGAAGACCTGCATGACGGCATCACCTTCGAGATGTTCCTGGAGCGCGTGAAGAACCATCCGCGCGCCAACATGCTCTACGATCCCTCGCACTACGTCCTGCAGTGCCTCGACTATCTCGAGAACATCGACATCTACAAGGACCGCATCAAGATGTTCCACGTCAAGGATGCGGAGTTCAATCCGACCGGACGTCAGGGTGTCTATGGCGGCTACCAGGGCTGGGTCGAGCGTGCCGGCCGCTTCCGTTCGCTCGGCGACGGCCAGGTCGATTTCGGCGCCGTCTTCTCGAAGATGACCGCCAACAATTTCGACGGCTGGGCCGTGGTCGAATGGGAATGCGCGCTGAAGCACCCCGAAGACGGCGCCCGCGAAGGCTCCGAGTTCGTCAAGGCTCACATCATTCGCGTCACGGAAAAGGCCTTCGACGACTTCGCCGGCAGCGGCACGGACCAGGCGGCGAACCGGCGCATGCTGGGGCTTTGATCAAGCCCCTTCGCCCCGCAGATGCGGGGAGAAGGTGGACTCAAACGATTGAGCGGAGCGAAATCGTTTGAGGACGGATGAGGGGCCTTCTCGCTATTTTCACCAATTCGGAGCTTGCAGAAGGCTCGGCCCCTCACCCTAGCCCTCTCCCCGCAGGCGGGAGAGAGGACGATTGCGGCAGGCAATCGCGTTCAAACAATTCCATTCTCAGGAGGACAAAATGGCAATCGAAGGATCATCGGAACAGACGCGGGAGCCGCGCATTCGGCTTGGCATGGTGGGCGGCGGTGCCGGCGCCTTCATCGGGGCGGTGCATCGCATCGCTGCACGCATTGACGACCAGTTCGATCTTGTCGCCGGCGCGCTCTCGTCTTCGCCGGAAAAGGCCGTGGCTTCCGGCCGCGATCTCGGTCTCGATCCCTCGCGCACCTATTCCAGCTATCGCGACATGGCGATCCGCGAAGCCAAGCTGAAGAACGGCATTGAAGCCGTTTCGATCGTCACGCCGAACCATGTCCACTATGACGCGGCCAAGGAATTCCTGCGTCGCGGCATCCATGTCATCTGCGACAAGCCGCTGACCTCCAATCTCGCCGACGCCAAGAAGCTGAAGAAAGTGGCCGACGAGAGCGGCGCGCTCTTCATCCTCACGCATAACTACACCGGCTATCCGATGATCCGCCAGGCGCGAGAGATGATCGAAAATGGCGAACTCGGCGATATCCGCATCGTGCAGACGGAATATCCGCAGGACTGGCTGACGGAGAATATCGAGCAGTCCGGCCAGAAGCAGGCCGCATGGCGCACCGATCCCTCGCAGTCCGGCGCCGGCGGCTCCACCGGCGATATCGGCACGCATGCCTATAACCTCGCTTCCTTTGTGACGGGCTTGGAACTCGATAGCCTTGCCGCCGATCTCGACAGCTTCGTTGAGGGACGTCGCCTCGACGATAACGGTCATGTGCTGCTGCGCTTCAAGGCGAAGGGCAAGGAAAGGCCGGCCAAGGGCATGCTCTGGTGCAGCCAAGTGGCGCCCGGCCATGAGAATGGCCTGAAGCTCCGCGTCTATGGCACCAAGGGCGGCATCGAGTGGACGCAGGCCGATCCGAACTATCTGTGGTACACGCCGTTCGGCGATCAGAAGCGGCTGATTACCCGCAACGGTGCCGGCTCGGGGGCTGCCGCGGCGCGTATTTCGCGCATCCCATCCGGTCATCCGGAAGGCTACCTGGAAGCATTCGCCACGATCTATACCGAGGCTGCGCGCGCCATCAATGCCCGCAAGAAGGGCGTGGCGATCGATCCCGCCGTGGTCTATCCGACCGTCGATGATGGCGTGAAGGGCGTGGCTTTCGTCGAGGCCTGCGTCGCTTCCTCGAAGCGCAATGGCGCCTGGGTCAAACTATAAGGCTGGTCTCATTTCGTTCGAGGCGGCGAGCGCCGCCTCGAACCTTTAAACCACTGCTAATCAGGCAGCGGCATCCTGCTTGCGCTTCGTCAGCGCATCGACGCTCAGGGGTCCACCACCGGCACCGACGAGAAACAGGAAGATGAAGCAGAAGAGGATGGCGGAGACGCCGCCGTTCTGCGCGGGATAAAAGCTCTGCGGCGCATGGCGCAGGAAATAGGCGAACGCCATCAGGCCTGACAGGACGAAGGAGGCGAGCCGCGTCTGGAAGCCGATCAAAACGAGGAAGCCGAGGGTCAACTCAAGCAGGCCGGCGATCCACGGGAGCGATCCGACATCAGGCACCTTCTCGGCCGCCGGGAAATGCAGCACTTTCTGCGTTCCGTAGCTGAACAGCACAAGCGAGGCGACGATGCGCAGGAGGCTCAGCAGATAGGGGTGGAGGATGTGGAGCGCAGGGAGCATTTCTATCCTTTCGTTGTCAAGTTTGAATGCCACCATCAATTGATCCGCATCGAAAACACAAGTCACGACTGTTGACATTGATGTTATCGCGCCGCGGGGAAGCCGCCCGACAAAGCCGTTAACAAAGCCGTTAGCCGGCTGCGGTTCCAGGCATCTGCAACGTTGCAGCTTCTCAAATCGGCACTGTACTTTGCCAACCGCGTTGGCTAAACCGCAGCCAACGAAGCCACAACAGACGGGATTTTCATCATGATCGATCCGAAGCTTCTTGCCGATCGCTTCCCCGGCGATTTCACGTTCGGTGTTGCCACCGCCGCCTTCCAGATCGAAGGCGCCACCAAGGCCGATGGCCGCAAACCGTCCATATGGGATGCCTTCGCCAACATGCCCGGCCGGGTCTATCAGCGCGATAATGGCGATGTCGCCTGCGATCACTATAATCGGCTGGAGCAGGACCTCGATCTCATCAAGGAGATGGGCGTCGAGGCCTATCGCTTCTCGATCGCCTGGCCGCGCATCATTCCCGAAGGCACCGGCCCCGTGAACGAAGCCGGCCTCGATTTCTACGACCGCCTGGTCGATGGCTGCAAGGCGCGAGCGATCAAGACCTTCGCCACCCTCTATCACTGGGATCTGCCGCTGGCGCTCGCCGGCGACGGCGGCTGGACGGCGCGATCGACGGCACATGCCTTCCAGCGCTATACCAAGACTGTCATGAGCCGCCTCGGTGACCGTCTGGATTCCGTTGCCACTTTCAACGAGCCCTGGTGCATCGTCTGGCTGAGCCATCTCTATGGCGTCCATGCGCCCGGCGAGCGCAACATGCAGGCGGCGCTTTATGCCATGCACTATATGAACCTCGCCCATGGTCTCGGCGTCGAGGCGATCCGCTCCGTCGCGCCGAAGGTGCCTGTCGGCATCGTGCTCAACGCTGCCTCGATCCTGCCGGGCTCGGAACGCCCGGAAGATCTGGCCGCCGTCGAGCGCGCCCATCAGTTCCATAACGGCGCTTTCTTCGATCCGATCTTCAAGGGCGAATATCCGAAGGAATTCGTCGAAGCTCTGGGCGATCGCATGCCTGTCATCGAGGACGGGGATCTGAAGACCATCAATCAGAAGCTCGATTGGTGGGGCCTGAACTACTATATGCCGAGCCGCGTCCTTGATGACGCGTCGAAAAGCGGCGATTTCCCATGGACGAAGGACGCTCCGCCGGCAAGCGACGTGAAGACCGATATCGGCTGGGAAATCTATGCACCGGGCCTGAAGCACGTCGTCGAGGATCTCAACAAGCGCTACGAGCTGCCGGAATGCTACATCACCGAGAACGGCGCCTGCTACAATATGGGTGTCGTCAATGGCGAGGTCGATGACCAGCCGCGTCTTGATTACTACGTCGATCATCTCGACGTCGTCGCCGATCTCATCAAGGACGGCTACCCGATGCGCGGCTATTTCGCCTGGAGCCTGATGGACAATTTCGAATGGGCGGAAGGCTATCGCATGCGCTTCGGCCTCGTGCATGTCGATTACGAAACGCAGGTGCGTACGATCAAGAAGAGCGGCAAGTGGTACAAGGAACTTGCCGCGCAATTTCCGAAGGGTAATCACAAGGCGGATTGATCGATCTGCGTCTTTGCGGCGGGATTTCAGGTTGTCGCCAGAATCGGTGGGGCCTGATAGACATCAAGCATGATCCAGCGAGCGATTTCCCTTTACGCGCTTTGCGGCAGCCAGCGGCAGGCCTCGGCCAGTCGCAGGCTGCTGGAGGGGTTGCAGCTTGCCTGCCCTGACGGCGTCACCATTACCATCAGCGATCTGATCGGCGCTTTGCCGATCTTCAATCCCGACAATGAGGGCGAGAGGACGCCGCCCGTGGTCGAGAAATTTGCGGACGAAATCCGCAAAGCCGACGGGTTGATCGTGTCCTGCCTGAATACGCCCACGGCATACCCGGCGGCTTCAAGAATGCGCTGGACTGGCTGGTGTCACGGGACGAAGTGCCGTTCAAGCCGCTGATGTTTGCCCATGCCTCGCATCGCGGCGATCTCGTCTTGGCACAGCTGATTGAGGTCCTGCAGACCATGTCGCTGGACATCGTAGCGGATGCCTTCCTGCGCCTGCCGATTGCGGGCAAGAGTGACGATGTGCAGGCGGCCATGCTGCTGGAGGCGCGTGAAAATGGTCTCCTGTCCGCGAGTCTCGGCCGTTTCGCGCAAACGATTGCCGCCAGGGCGTGAATTTTTGCGGCTTCGGCAAATATGCAACCCTTTCCTGTAGGAATCTGCGGTACGCCTTAACCGTTTGTTGAAGACCTGACGGCAGACTTCCGTGCCAAGGAGAAAAGGCGTGGGAGCAGCTTTCAATTCATTGCGGCAAGCGACGAAAATCGGTCGTCATTCCATTGTGACGGCCGTTTTGATTTCCTTTGCTCTCGTCGTTGCCGTTGTGACCCTGATGGTATTGTCCGCGATCGGTCGCGTCGCCGATTACTCCAACAAGCTGGATGACGAGCGCTCCTGGGAGACGACCGTCGGCGCCCTGAAAACCTTCCAGGGGCAGCTGGAAGCGACGCTGCATGACCATTCCGCACGCAACGACGCGGCGCGAAGCGTCTATGGGACGGATAATCAGGGCTGGATTGCGGGCAATTATGGCGACATCTCTTCCGATGGCGCGCTGTTCGATACGGCCGTCATCGTCGACGACCGCAACAAGCCGATCATCGCCTATCACGACGGCACGCCGTTGACGGAGAATATCGAAGACGTCCTCGGTACCGCCATATGGGCGCTGGTCGATCAGGCGCGCACAATGCGCGTGACCGGGGTGCCGGAAGCCTCGGGCTACATCATGACCAGGGATGGCATCGCCGCCGCCGGCGCTGCGACGATCCGCGAAAGATCCGGCCGCATTCCTGCGCCGGAAGGCCAGCGGCGTTATCTGATCCTCGTGCGCTATCTCGACGCCGCCCGGATCAAGATGCTTTCCAACACCTATGTTATCAGCGGCCTGACGCTGATGCCGCCGGAAACCGTGGCTCGCTACGCCGTCTCCATCGTCGATCCGCTGGGCAAGTCGCTGGGGCGGCTGGTCTGGAGCTCGCGCGAACCGGGCGACATGAGCTACCAAAAGGTCCGCCCGCTGGTTCTCGGTGCGCTCGGCCTTGTCGGCCTGTTCTTCGTCGTGCTGCTGATCCTGGGATCATTGGCCGGGCGCCGGTTGCGGTCCGAGGAGGTTCAGGCGCGTCAGGTTTCGCTGCGCGACAGGTTGAGCGGTCTCCTCAATCGGGAGGGGCTGCGGCTGGATGTGGACCGGCTGGTGGAACGGGCGCGGGGCGACGGAACCAACGTCCTGCTTCTCTATCTCGATCTCGATGGCTTCAAGGAAATCAACGATTCCTATGGGCATGGCACGGGCGATCAGCTCATTCGCGCCGTGGCGGCGGGCCTCAGCGTACTCGTTCCGCCACAGGCAGCGCTGGCCAGGGTTGGGGGAGACGAATTCGCCATCGTTTTTCCGACCAGGGAACTCAACGATGCACCTGCATTGCAGCTGGCGGAACAGATTTTGGATTTTCTCTCCGAGCCGTTGGAAATCGGTCGGCGAGTGGTCGTCGTCGGCACGAGCATCGGCATCGCCAGTTCGCCGGAAGGCCGTATCGACAGAGAGGAACTGGTGCGCCGGGCCGATCTTGCCATGTACAAGGCCAAGGAGGCGGGCCGTGCCCGCATGACCTGCTACGACACTGCCATGGATGCCGATCGCGAGGAGCGCAACGCACTGGAGCTCGACCTGCGCCGCGCCATCGAGATGGAAGAGCTGACACTCGCCTATCAGCCTCTGGTCGATGCGTCGAGCTGCGAAATGATCGGCGTCGAGGCGCTCGTGCGCTGGAACCGTCCCGGTCATGGTCCGATTTCACCCGAGGCCTTCATTCCCATCGCGGAAACCAGCGGGTTGATCGAGGCATTGGGCTTGCTCGTCCTGCGCAAGGCCTGTGAAGCCGCGCGGCAATGGCCGGATCTTCGCATCGCCGTCAACGTGTCGCCGGGTCAGTTCCGCAATCCCGCCTTCGCCGACTACGTCCGCAGTGTGCTGAACAGGACGGAGATAGAGGCTGAGCGCGTAACGCTGGAAATCACCGAAGGCTATATCATCCAGAATCCGGAGCGTACCCGTCAGTCGATCGAGCGGCTGAAGAGGCTCGGGGTCAAGGTGGCACTGGACGATTTCGGCTCCGGTTTTTCTTCTATCGGCTATTTGCGCCAGTTCGGCTTCGATCGCATCAAGATCGATCGTTCGCTGACCATGAACGTGCTGGAAGACGACCGCGCCCGCGAAATGCTGCAGGCGACGGTGGCATTGGCCCGTTCGCTCGATATTCCCGTCACGGCCGAAGGCATCGAAAGCGAGGCACAGGGAAGGGCGCTGGAGGGCTTCGGCTGCGACGAGCTGCAGGGTTATTTCTATGGCAAACCCATGCCGGAAGCCGAGATCAGCAAGCGGCTCGCCATTCAGGTGGCTGCGGCGCTGAATGAAGAGCAAGGCGCCGCCGCCTGATATTTTTAGCCGATATGCTCGTGGCCGCGCTTGCGCGCGAGCGTGATCTGCCGCTGTCTCTCACGGTAACGTTCGCGATCCTCTTCGCCGCGCTCGTGATAGCAATGGCTGCAGGAGACACCGGCCTCGTAGAAGGGTGAGGTCACTTCCTCGGCCGTAATGGGATTGCGGCAGGCATGGCAAAGCTTGTGATTGCCCTCCTTCAACCCATGCTCGACGGAAACGCGCTCGTCGAAGACGAAGCAGGCGCCTTCCCAGAGGCTTTCTTCCGCCGGCACTTCCTCCAGATATTTCAGGATGCCGCCCTTGAGATGGTAGACCTCGTCGAAGCCCTGCTGCTTCATGAAGGCGGTCGCCTTTTCGCAGCGGATGCCGCCGGTGCAATACATGGCGATCTTCGGCTTGTTGTGCAGGCCGGTATTCTCACGCACCCATTCGGGAAACTCGCGGAAGGTCTTCGTCTTCGGATCGACCGCACCCTTGAAAAGGCCGATGGCGGTCTCATAATCGTTGCGGGTGTCGATGACGATCGTATCCGGATCGGAGATCAGCGCGTTCCAGTCCTTCGGCGCGACATAGGTGCCGACGACCCTAGTGGGGTCGATATCCTCGACGCCCATGGTAACGATCTCTTTCTTCAGCTTCACCTTCATGCGCACGAAAGGCATTTTCGTGGCACGGCTTTCCTTGTGCTCCAGGCCGGCAAATTCCGGCTGGGCGCGCAGGAAGGCAAGCACCGCCCCGATGCCGGCGTTCGTGCCCGCGATGGTGCCGTTGATCCCTTCATGGGCAAGCAGCAGCGTGCCCTTGACGCCATTTTCCTCGCAGAGCGCAAGCAAAGGCTCGCGCAGGCTTTCGAAGCGCGGAAAGGAAACGAAATGATAGAGCGCGGCAACGAGGAATGCGCCGGTCGCGTCGCGCCGTGGATCTGAAAGCATGTTGGTCATGGCGGGGAAATACAATTTTGTGGGCTTTCAGGCAATCGGGATTTACACCGCAACCCCGAGCGGCCGGCGCATCGGCCGGGCAAGATGGCTATAAATGTCGGGCCGACAGGCTGAAAAGCCGATTGAAGCGCCTGCGCGCGGCCTGTGGCTGCCTCAATCCGCGGCTTCCAGCCAGAGGCGCTTCATGGTCCGTGCCTCGCGCTCCGGCTTGTCGGCAAAGACCCAGCGTGCCCGGTTCAATGCTTCCTCGCGGGCCGTCTGCTGCCGGGAAATGATCGCCTCCAGCAGACGGGCGTGATCGTCGCTCCCGTTGAAGAGATGCGGCTCGCGATCCGCGACGTCAGCCAATATCGACATGTCGAGATAGCGGCCGAGCACATCGACCAATAGCTTGGCCTCAAGCTGCTTGGCATGCATGGCGGCCGGCCAGACGTCGCGCAGCAGCATGTGATGCATCCAGTAGTCCTGGCTGCGCTTGCGCAGATCGTGAAAGCACTCGGCATGAGCCGCCTCGCCGCAGCATTCGGCCAGCGCCTGCATTGCCTTGCGGACGTTCTTGCGCCAGCTCTTTTGGAAAAGACGGGCCGTATCGCGTCGCCCTCCCTCGAATGATGCGTCCTTCAACGCCTCGATCGCTTCACCGCAGGTGACGATTGCCGCCCGCGCCTTGTCTTCCAGATCAGTTTCCTCTTTGGACAAGCGGTCGCGCCGGATTGTCAGTACATCGCAGACGCGAGCCAATGCATGCCGCTCATCCTCGGAGGTCGCAGTTTCCTGCAGGTAGCGGCTGACCTCAATCAGCGCTGTGGCGTCTCGCACACCCGAAAGTGTAAGCGCCACGGCGCGGAGCTTATCATTCTCCCGCTGCTGAAATTCCCGGGCAAGCGGGGCGATCAACCGATAAAGGCCGCGCACGCGCTTGATGTTCTTGCGCGCAGCGTGGATGGCTTCGTGCAAGCCTTGTGGCCTGTCCGTCAGAACGGCCATCGCTCTGCCGAGTTGATGCGCGGCGGCTTTATGCACCTCGTCATCAAGAGCCCGGTCAGGCCGTACGCGATAGCTCATCGTACTCCTGTTCGAACTGCGTCGCGAGAGCCTGATTGGAATAGCGGTATTCGCCGGTCACTTCGCGGCCGATCCAGTCCGGCAGTTCCGGATCATCGCTTTCGTCTTCCATCTCCACTTCGGCGATCACAAGACCGCGATGGGCGCCGCGAAAGACATCCACTTCCCAGACAAATCCCTTGAAGGGCACCTTGTGGCGGGTCTTCTCAATGACGAGGCCGATCGCCGTTCCCAGCAGCTCCTCGGCCTCGGCAACCGGGATCTCGTATTCGAACTCATCCCTCGTCATCGCCTTGCCGATCTTGATCGTCAAGGTCGCCGTGGTCTCGTTCGTCAGCCTTATCCGCACGGAGCGGTCGTTCATGGAGGCGATATATCCCTGTCGCAGGATCAGCTTCTCCGAAGCGAAATCACGCCAATGATCGCCGCGCACCAGAAACTTTCGCTCGATCTCTTTTGCCATGCGTTTAACATGCTCCACCGGCACAGACCGCGGCAGACTATAGTATGTCGTGACGAATTCCTACCCGTCCTGTCCAAAGCGTGCTTTTGTCTCGACAAGCATTCTCGGGGAGGTTATTCGAGAGCCGGTTTCAATCGTTTTAAAGGAGCGCACCGACCATGGGCGAGAAAACCGAAAAGCTTCTTTCCATTCTGAAACTGCAGCCCGTCGTTCCGGTGCTGATCGTCGATGATGCGAAATCGGCCGTTCCGCTCGCACGGGCGCTCGTTGCCGGCGGTCTGAAGGCCATCGAGATCACGCTGCGCACGGCCGGCGCGCTCGATGCCATCAGGGCGGTCGCCGAGGAGGTGGAAGGGGCCGAAGTCGGCGCCGGTACGATCCTCAATGTCAGCCAGTGGGATGCGGCCGTCGAAGCCGGTTCCAAGTTCATCGTCAGCCCCGGCACGACGCAGGAACTGCTTGATGTTGCGCGCTCCTCGCATGTGCCGCTGCTGCCGGGTGCCGCAACCGCAAGCGAAGTCATGGCGCTACGGGAAGAGGGCTATACGGTGCTCAAGTTCTTCCCGGCCGAACAGGCCGGCGGCGCCTCCTATCTCAAGGCGCTGTCCTCGCCACTCGCCGGTACGATCTTCTGCCCGACCGGCGGTATCTCGCTGAAGAATGCGCATGATTATCTTTCGCTGCCGAACGTCATCTGCGTCGGCGGCTCCTGGGTTGCGCCGAAGGAGCTGGTTGCATCAGGCGACTGGGCCGGCATCACCAAGCTTGCCGCAGAGGCCGCAGCCCTCAAGGGCTGAGAAGCTCGCTCCTATTTGATTTCAAGGCGCGCAGGATTTTCTGCGCGCCTTTTTGTATGATGCGGATTGGTATTTGCGGTTGCGCTTCCTATCTCCCCTTCACCATCACAAGGACGGAGGACCATCCATATGATCGACGCCCGCAAGCTTCTTGACCAGTTCCTGGGATCACAGGTTCCGGGAATGCAAGGAACGGTGAAAGACAGGGCAACGCAGGCCATCAATCTCGCCAGGGATAATCCGATGGCGACAAGCGCCATCGCCGGCGTGCTGCTCGGGACGAAGACCGGGCGTCAGGTTGCCGGCAATGCGCTGGCGCTCGGCGGCCTCGCAGCAATCGCCGGACTTGGCTATCAAGCCTACAAGAATTATCGCGATGGCAATCAGCCGCAGCCGGCACCGCAATCGACGCAGCAGGCCGAGCCGCAGTTCCTGCCGCCGCCATCCGATTCCGGCTTCAGCACCGCGCCGGCCGTCGCCAGCAATGATTTTACGCTTTCGCTCGTGCGGGCCATGATCGCGGCCGCCCGAGCCGATGGGCACATCGATGATGCTGAGCGTCAACGCATTCTCGGCAAGGTACAGGAAGCCGGTGTCGGGTCGGAGGCGGAGAGCTTTTTCCAGCGCGAGCTTACCAATTCCGTCGATCTCGATGCCATCGTCGCTTCGGCTCAGACCGAGGAGCAGCGCGTGCAGGTCTATACGGCCTCACGGCTGGCGATTGAGCCGGATTCCCGGGCCGAGCGCGGCTATCTCGATCTGCTGGCCGGCAGGCTCGGTTTGGCCGACGCCCTGGTCGATCATATCGAGGCGACGGTTGCGGGCGCCAAAGTCCAGCTCTGACGGATAGGGTCGGTTGCCTTTCGGCGGCGGCTGGCCTAAGCCTTCGCCGAAACATTTCATGGCATGCTGGGGATCGGCGATTTGACGGACAAAAAAAGCGAAACCCGCTCGGCGGCGATCGCCGCCGGCATTATTTTGGTGGTTGCAACGGTCGCACTTTACCTGATGCCGAACGTCATCGTCTGGCTCGGAACCATCTCGCCGTGGCTCGGCACCGGCTTCGGCGTTTTGGTCATCCTGGCCTTCTTCCTGGTGTTCTGGCTGAGAGCCCGCTATCAGAGACGCAAAGGGTCGTAAATCCTGATGCGGGGCTACCCCTGAAGTCTTCCGGAAATTGCTTCAGTTCTGAAGCGAAGCACCCAACAGGATGACTCCGGTGCCGATGACCAGCAGCGCGCCGAGAATCTCGATGCCGTTGCCGACCCAGGCCGAAAGCCTCGAGCCGCTGCCAGTGAAGCGGACGGCGGTGCTTTTCGCGAAGACGGCGATGATGGCAAGCAGCGAGACGGTCAGCGCCGTGCCGATGGACATGGCCAGCACGGACAGAAGCCCGCCGAGATAGAGCCCGTTCAACATCGAAAAGGTCATGACCAGCAGTGCGCCGGAACATGGGCGCAGCCCGACGGCAATGATGGCCGACCAGGCTTCGCGGACACTGAATTTCTCGTTCGACAACATCTTCGGATCGGGAAGATGGGCGTGGCCGCATGCTTCGCAATAGGCGCCATCGCCGGTCGCATGGGCGGGATCATAGCATTGATAGCCGCTGGCCGCCGGCATCGTCGCGCGGGCAAAACCTCTTGCCGAATCCGTGCCCGTCGCCGCCCCTTCGAACAGCGAGAGGCCGATTGGGCCGGCCGATGTCGCCAGCAACATCTCTTGACGCTGCGCCTGGCTCTGCAGCATCGCCCGCAGCTTGCGGAACAGCAGCCAGCTGCCGAACAGGATGACCATGACGAAGCTGGTAATTTCCATGGCGTTTGTCGCCATCGTCATGGTGATGCCGGAGCCGCGCAGCACGAAATAGGCGGCGCCCACGACAAGGACGGCGACAAGGCCCTGGATGAGGGCGGAGACGAACGAGATGCCGATGCCGCGTTTCAGCTCGATCTCGTTGGCAACCATGTAGGAGGAGATGACAGCCTTGCCGTGGCCTGGGCCGGCGGCGTGAAAAATGCCATAGGCGAAGGAAAGCCCGATCAGCGTCCAGAGCTGCCAGGGATCCTCACGCATGGCTTCGATGGACTTGGTGAGCGCCCGATAGAAAGCCTGCTGCTCGTAGTTCACGTAGAGAAAGATCGGCGCAAGCGGGCCGCCGATCGGCTGGAAGCTCGGTTCCGCCGTGCCGATACCGAGCGGCGAGCCTGCGGCATGCGCCAGGCCGGCGGCCGCCAAAAGGGCGAGCGCTGCGGTCGGCGCGAGCTTCCTTAGTCTCGAAATCAGCATTCGACGTCTATCCGCGTTGCGAAGAGTTTCGACATGGTCGTTCCCGTCGGATCGTTGAAGAAGGCATCCGTCAATGTCGATCTGTTCTCGGCGATAACCTCGTCCGGATTGGGGCGGACGACCTTCTGCCTACAGCTTTTGAAGGCATCGCCCTCCGTCACCAGCTCATTGTCGCCCGGGAAATCGATGGAAGTGTAGAGCGTCGGGTCGTAAATGCCGAAGCTCAGCTTGTTGCCCTTGGCGAGCGGCATTGGCTCCGACGGCTTGACGGCGAAGAACATCAGGAGCTGGCCGTCGCGGTAATCGACATTGATGACATCAGGCTTGTTCACCTTGATCGTTTTGCCGTTCAGCGTCAGGTTCGTGTAGTAGTCGTAGTCGGCAAGCGACTCGCGCACTGTCTTGCCGACCTCCTTCAGCTCGTCCGGGTCGAGCTTCAGATTGGTGTTCTTGTCGAAATCCATCAGTACGGAAGAGGAGAATACCTCGTCGAAGCGCCAGACGTTGCGCAGCTCCTGCACATTGCCGTCCGGGCCTGCCAGCACTTCCAGGCGGGCTTCCACGAAAATATGCGGATGCGCGGATGCCGCGGCGGGCGCAAGGAGCAGGCCGCCGGTCAGGGCAAGAGCATAGGCGGTCGTGGATTTTTTCATGCGTCCGATAGGTTTCGTGAGCATCGATTCACTTCGTTTTCTGGTCAGGAAATGAGACGGAATTGGGACCGGCTCGCCAGCCTTGCGTCGTTCAGCCGTGCTTGCGGAACCAGTTGTGCAGGTAGTCCACAAAGATGCGCACCTTGGCCGGGAGATAGCGCCGGTGCGGATAGACCGCATAGATGCCGCGATCGGTGGGAAGGTAGTCGTTGAACAAGGTCAGCAATTGCCCGCTTTCGATCGCCTTGCGGCCGATGAAATCCGGGACGACGGCAACGCCGAGATCGGAAAGCGCGGCGCGCAGCGTCGCATGCGGGCTGTTGACTTCGAGCGTGCCGTTGATGGCGACGTTGAAGGTGGTGCTGTCGGCATCGACGAAGCGAATATTGCCTTGCGAGCGGGTGTTGGTATCGATGATGAAAGGCACGCGCGCAAGATCGCTCGGGCGCTCCAGCGTCGGATAGCGGTCGAGGAACGCCTGGGTTGCGCAGAGATGGATTCGGAAGTCCGAGATCTTGCGGGCAATCATGCCGGAATCCTCGAGCTTGGTGATGCGCACCGCGACATCGAAGCCTTCCTCGATCAGATCCACGAAACGGTCGTCGGCGGAGATTTCCAGCGCGAGATCGGGGTTCTCCTTGGCGAAGTCGATCAGCGATTGCCCGACATCGGCGTCGACGAAGGTGCGCGGCACTGAAACGCGCAGCCGACCTTTAAGCTGCTGGTTGTTCTCGCGCACAAGGTCGGCAAGATTGTCGATCTCCTTCAATATGTCGGAGGCGGTACGATAATAGGTATGGCCCGCTTCCGTCATGGAGAACTGGCGGGTCGTGCGGTTGAGCAGGAGCGCGCCGAGCTCGTCCTCCAGCTCGCGGACATATTTCGACAGCAGCGCCTTGGAACGCCCGGTCTTGCGCGCGGCGGCCGAAAATCCCTCGGCTTCCACCACGTCGATGAAGGCGCGAATCCGGGTCAAAGTATCCATGATGTAGCCCCCGTTAACTGTTTCCGGATGTTGAACAAAACGCGTCGATTTGTTCAATTATTTTTTTGGACCGCGGCGAAAAAATTTCTTGATTATGACCGCGAATGCACCTATTTCGGGGTCAGCCCAAAGTCGCACGTGCCCGTGGGTGTCCGCCGATCCTCGATGTGGTGAGAAAATCGGTAAGGTACCTGGAATTAACCCCTCCAGTCGCTATTCCGGCCAACCGGAAAATGCGAGGACATCTGAAGCAACGACGGTGCGGGCCTTTTTGTTCTCTCCCGGCTTTCCATCAGCCGGGGTTACTGAAGAGGCACACCTTCATTGCCGGAAGTGCGGTTGGGATCATCCCTCCAATCCATGGCAGACAAAGCGAATTAGCGCCGCTTGCGGCACTCGTTCATTATCCGCGCTTCGCGCATTTGCACGGTACCGGGGTCTCCACCGGCTGGTTCCTGAGCGAATGAGCGTCGCCCTTTGTCCTCTGGGTCTTTCTCCCGGAGCCTTTGGAATTGAAAAGGGAATTGACATGACCACGCAACGTATTCGCGACTTTCTCGCTACCCGACGTCCGGACGGTCCCTGCCTGGTGGTTGATCTCGATGTCGTCCGCGACAATTTTCACGCCTTCCGTCATG
The DNA here is from genome assembly GCF_012641385.1 of Rhizobium sp. P28RR-XV. NCBI lineage: Bacteria > Pseudomonadati > Pseudomonadota > Alphaproteobacteria > Hyphomicrobiales > Rhizobiaceae > Rhizobium > Rhizobium sp. P28RR-XV. The sequence continues at coordinate 543,277 of NZ_JABAIG010000002.1, read as the reverse complement.
CCATGCCGGACAGCGCCATCTACTATGCCGTCAAGGCCAACCCGGCTCCGGAAGTGCTGCGCCTGCTCGCAAGCCTCGGTTCCAACTTCGATTGCGCTGGTGTCGCTGAAATCGAAATGGCGCTTGATGCCGGTGCGACCGCTGAGCGCATTTCCTATGGCAACACAATCAAGAAGGAGCGCGATATCGCCCGTGCGCATGCACTCGGTATCAACCTCTTCGCCGTCGACAGCCACGAGGAAGTCGAGAAGATTTCCCGTGCCGCCCCCGGCGCCCGCGTGTTCTGCCGCGTCCTGACGGATGGCGAGGGGGCTGAATGGCCGCTGTCGCGCAAGTTCGGCTGCGTCCCGCAGATGGCCGTCGACGTTCTCGTCTACGCCCATCAGCTGGGTCTGGAATCTTATGGCGTGTCTTTCCACGTCGGCTCGCAGATGACCAAGGTCGATGCCTGGGATGCTGCTCTGGCCGATGCCAAGCGCGTCTTCGTTTCGCTCGCCAAGCAGGGCATCCACCTGCAGATGGTCAACATGGGCGGCGGTTTCCCGACCAAGTACCTGCGCGACGTTCCCTCGGCCGAAGCCTATGGCAAGGCGATCTTTGCGTCCCTGCGCGCCCATTTCGGCAACCAGATCCCGCACACGATCATCGAGCCGGGCCGCGGCATGGTCGGCAATGCCGGCGTGATCAAGGCTGAAGTCGTCCTGATTTCGAAGAAGTCGGACAATGACGCCGCTCGGTGGGTTTTCCTCGACATCGGCAAGTTCGGTGGTCTCGCCGAAACCATGGATGAGGCGATCCGCTACCCGATCCGCACGGTGCGCGACGGCGACGAAATGGAGCCCTGCGTCATTGCCGGCCCGACCTGCGATTCGGCCGACGTGCTCTATGAGAAGAACCTCTATCCGCTGCCGGTGTCGCTCACCATCGGCGACGAGGTCCTGATCGAAGGCACCGGCGCCTACACCACGACCTACTCGGCTGTGGCGTTCAACGGCTTCGATCCGCTCAAGGCCTACATTATCTAAGGTCCCTAAGGGTCTAAAGTTCGATAAAGCCGCCCCCGTAGCCAGCCGGGGCGGCACCCTCACAATAGTCTGTCACCGCCGCTGATAACGGTATTGGGCACGGGAGGCCAAAATGGCCGCTGTTCTTGATTCTGTCCGCGCATTCTTTGCGCCCACAACTTTCACCCTCGACCTGGAAAATGCAGGCGATGTCGTCGCGCGCGAAAACCTGCTGGATCGCGCCATGGGTCCCGGCCGCCGCAAGAAGTCGTCGGAAAAGCTGCGCCAGGGCCGCGTGCCGGCCGAAGGCCTGGCACTGGTCGCGCGCGATCGTGCCGGTCATGTCGTCGGCACGGTCCGTTTGTGGAACGTCGAAGCCGGCGTCGATCGCGAGACTCGTCCCGTCGATGCGCTGCTGCTCGGCCCGCTGGCCGTCGATCCTGCCTATGAAGGCAAGGGCATGGGCTCGGCACTGATGCGCGCAGCCATCATGGAAGCCAAGAAGCGCGGTCACGGCGCGATCCTGCTCGTCGGCGATGCGCCCTACTACGAGCGCTTCGGCTTCTTTGCCGCAAAGACCCGCCATCTCGTCATGCCCGGCCCGTTCCAGCGCGAGCGCTTCCTTGCTCTCGAGCTCAAGGACGGCTGGCTGGACAGTACAGCAGGCATGGTTGTCGCCAGCGGCCGCAAGCTTGCACAGCCGCCGATATCAAAGGCTGCGTAAAACGCCCGAACAGCTTTGAGGTTTCATACGCCTTCGCCCATCCGGGCGGAGGCGCTTCTAATTGGCGGCCTTCACGCTGTCCTTTGCCGGGTCGTAGCCATCCGTCAGCGTCTTCAGAAAGGCGACGACATCGGCGATCTCCCTGTCGTTCAGGGCAGGAGCTTCGCCGAGCTTGCGGTTCATCGGCGCGTCGATAACGTCGATGTTGGCTTGGTACTGCACCGGCAGATCATCGTATTTCAGCGCCTTGCCGCTCGCATCCTTCGGATAGATCTCCTCGGGATTGGTGTCGCGCTCGACGTAGAAACGGGTCACATCCTCAAGGGTCCGGTAGACGCCATTGTGGAAGAAGACATGGCGGGTGGCGACGTTGCGAAGTGTCGGCGTCTTGAACAGCCCGCAATTCTGCTGCTGGGCGGAATAGGTATCGTTGCGTAGCGGGCCGCAGATGCCGGTGTCGTAATAGTGCGCATCGGCATTGGCCGGAATGGCTGGATTGCGCGGCGCGCCCAGGGCCTCGAACTCGAAATCGGTGAAATTCGGCATCTGCCCGTCACCGGTCATCTTGTCGAGATGGCAGGAGGCGCAATTGCCCTTGTTCGCATCGTCGAACAGCTTCAATCCCCGGGCTTCTGCATCCGTCAGCACTGCCTTGCCCCGCAGATAGTCGTCGTACTTGCTCGTATAGGGATGGAAGGAGAGTTCCTCGATCTGGTAGCGGGCAAGTGCAAAGCCAATTTCCGAAATCGTCATGTCCTGATCGTTGGCGACGTTGTCGCCGAAGAGCGCTGAAATATCCTTGCCATACCCCTTCTTCAGCTTGGCATAGACAGTTGCCGCATCGGCATTCGCCATTTCGAAGGGCGAGATCATCGGCTGCAAGGCCTGCTCTTCCAGCGAATCGACGCGCCCATCCCAGAACATGCCGCCCTGCGGCACGAGGTTCGCGACGGCCGCATCGGCCTTGGCGACGGCCTGGGCTGTCAGCGAGCCAGCGACCGCGGCAGGAGCATTGGCCAGAGCCACGCCCGATGCTTCCGTCATCGGTGAGGCTTCCGCAGCCTCGTCCGCAGCGCTTTCCTCCCCGATCGAGAAGGAAGGCGTCGACATCTTGTAGGCGAGGCTGGGCACTGCGCGGATACCAGGCTGATCGAGATGCGGGCCGCCGAACTGGACGGCGCGGTCGTTGGCGGGCGCGTAGTGGTTGGCGGGATCGTGGCAGGTCGCGCAGGACATCTGGCCGCCGCCCGAGAGCGACGGATCGAAGAACAGCCTCTTGCCGAGCTGCGCTACCGCGCTCAGCGGCGCCCGGTCGTCATAGCCGGCCGGTTCGCTTGCCATGCCGACGGCCGCACCCGCGAGCGAAAGGCCCGCGAGTGCGAGGAGCGGCAGGAGACGACGGTTGATCGAGGGCATTTCCGTCACCCTTATGGTTTTACGATGCCTGATTGCCGGTCTTCGGATCGAGGATCAGCTTCGGCGCATCACCCTTGGACCAATCGAACATGCTGTTCAGCGAGCCCGAGAGCACATCGAAGGAGCCGCCGCCGAGACGGGCACCGGCCATCCAGTTATCCTCGATGAAGCGCATGACGGAGGTCTGGTCGGTCAGCGTGTGGTCGACGAAGTTGACCTTGGCGTAGGGCGAGACGACGATCAGCGGCTGGCGTGTGCCATAACCGCAGCGTCCCTGGGCCGGCTGGCCGTTGACGCCGGGCAGCGGCGTGCCGGTGGAACAGCCGTCACCGCTCAGCACGTCGTAACCCTTGACCGGGAGTTTCGACGGATTGACGACCGCATGGGCATGGTCATACCAGCCATCGGAATCGTCGTAGAGGAGGATGATGGCGGTGTCCTTCCAATCCGGGGAATTCTGCACGGTGTTGACCACCTGAGTGACGAATTCCTGCTCGTCAAGCGGATCGGAATAGCCGGCGTGACCGTCCTGATAGGCGGGCGCCTTCAGGAAGCTGATCGTGGGCATGTTGCCGTTCTTCAGGGCCGCATAGAAGTCGGTCATGTCGTACTGGTGATTGGCCGCATCCGTCGTGCCGATCGTTGCCACGGAGGATGGGCGCGCATGCGTCGGGTTGGCCGTCGAGGCATAGTATTGGAATGGCTGGTGATGCGGGATGTAGTCACCGTAATTGACCTTGGTGACGGCCGAAGTCGTCGCGCGCTTGCAGCCCGTCGTGCCGTCGGGGTTGGTCAGCGTCAGATCGAAGCCGCCTTCGAAGAAGCCCCAGCTGATCTTGTGCTCGTTCAGCATGTCGCCGATGTTCTTGCCGTACATCAGCGCCGTCTGGCCGACCGAGCAGACGTCGCCCGTCGGATCGAAATCACTGATCGCGGTCCAGCCGCCATTGCCGTCAGGCACGATGCGGCCCTTGGAATAGGTGCCGTCGCTTTCCAGCGTGTAGCCCGGCGGCAGGATGGCGCCATTGGTCTGGCCGGAAATCAGGTTCAGCGCGCCTGGGGTCGAGGGACCGAAATTGGTGGAGAAGGAATTGTCGTTCAGCGCATAGTGCTGGGCGTAATTCCAAAGCGCGGTGACGGTGTTGCCGTCATAATAGCCCATGACCTGACCCTTGGTGCCGAATGCACCGGCGGCACCCTTGGTGCCACGGCCGGTATTGGCCGGGAAAAGGTCCATGGCGAAGTTGTCATAGGCCGCCTGTTCGGCGGTATAGCCGTGGTTCTGCGACTGGGTTGCGGCCTGCGTGCGGTCGAGCCGGAAGGGCGCGGCGGCATCGGCGCCGTTCGCCGCGTTGGTCTTGTTCGGATTGGTGTCGAGAAGACCGGCATTTGCCAGCGTGTTGATATCGGTCGGCGTGTTGTCGGCCGCCTTGAATTCCGGCTCTCCGGCGACGTTTGCGGCCTTGGGATAGGTCGCGAAATAATGGTCGAAGGAGACGTTTTCCTGGAAGATAACAACAAGATGCTTGATCGGCGTTGCGGTATTCGGCGCCGGCGCCACGTCGGCGGCGCCGGCGGGGGAACAGAGCAAAGCAAAAGTGAGCGCGCTGCCGCTTGCGAGGGCGGCGCGACGTGAAAGGCTGGTCATCGTCATATCCTCTTCGAGTGGGGGGCATTGCTCCGGCGCATGTTGCGCCACGCCGGGCATAGAGAACCCTTTCGAGCTATCAACGGAGTATGACAGTCCCATGAAGGGTGAGGGGAGGCGATTCTGCTTTTGCTATCGCATTTCTGGCAAGCAATTGATTCTGCTGTGTTGGGCAGAAAGCATGCGGGAGGTATCCGCCTTGTGTGTTTGCGATGCTACCTTATGTCACGGACGAGGTTTTCCCACCCGCCCTCGTGGTTCGAGACGGCCCTTTGGGCTTCCTCACCATGAGGGTCGGCCACGGGATAGCCGCGAATGAAATTAGATGTTCTGATCCATCGTCTCGGCCGGTATCTCATCGGCGCGATGGATGCGGATGACTGTTGCCGGTACGCCGGCGACGGTGCAATGCGCGGGAACGGGCTTCACCACGACACTGCCGGCCGCAACCTTGCTGAAGGCGCCGACTTCGATGTTGCCGAGGATCTTGGCGCCGGCGCCGATCATCACGCCGTGGCGGATCTTCGGGTGACGGTCGCCGCTCTCCTTGCCGGTGCCGCCAAGCGTGACGTTCTGCAGGATGGACACCTCGTCCTCGATCACGGCGGTTTCGCCGATGACGATGCCGGAGCCGTGATCGAGCATGATCGACGTACCGATCTTCGCGGCGGGATGAATATCCGGGCCGAAGACGAGCGAGACGAGATTGGAAAGCCAGCTGGCAATTTCCGGGCGGCCTTCGGTCCAGAGCGCATGGGCGATGCGATGCGCCTGCAGGGCGTGGAAACCCTTCAGGTTCAGAAGCGCATGCAGATAGGTGGTGCAGGCGGGGTCGCGCGTTCGCACCGCGACGAGGTCGGCTTCCGTCGCCTGCAGGATTGCGGGATGCCGCGCCAGCACGTCGGACAGCAGGGAAAGCAGGTCACCATGCTCGATCCTGACGACGCAGAGCCGCGCGGCCAGCACACTGGCAAGGCTTTCCGCATCGGAGCGGCTGGCGAGCAATTGCGCCTGCAGCAGCGGGGCGAGCGTCGGCTCGCGCGCCGCAAGCTCGGCGGCTTCGCAACGGATCACGTCCCAGACGTTCTCGACGGAGGCAGGGTTATTTCCGGCGGTAGCCGTTCCTGACTGGGGCATGATCCTGACTTTCTGTTTAGAGTGGTTGGGCGCTTCACCGTATTGCTCAACCACTCTAGGTGTTTGCTTTTGCGCAATTCCGGACGGAAAACCGCTACGCGCTTTTCCTGGAATTGCTCTTAGGCGGAAATGTCGACGACGCCGCAATCGCCGGCTTCGGAGGCGAAGGCGAGCAGCTTGCCGGATTTGCTCCAGCTCATCGACGTGATCGCACCCTTGCCGGGCCGGCGCAGAAGCGCCTCCTTGGCGTCGCCGATGCGCACCGCAAGGATCATACCATCGATGAAGCCGATGGCGAGGATATCTTCCGCAGGATGGAATTTCACCGAAGTCGCCATGATGTTAGCACGGGTGCCGAGCTCGAGCGGCGCCTTACCCATCGGGCCGTCCTTGCCCTGGAAGGGCCAGACGATGGCCGCCGGCGCGCCCGACGAGGCGAGCCATTTGCCCTTTGCCGACCACGACAGGGACTTCACCTTGGCGGGATAGCCGGTCATGCGCATGTGCCGGGCCTCGGCACCCGGCTTGGCGTCGAGCTTCCAGCCGTGCAGGGCATTTTCCTGCATGGTTGTCACGATGAACTGGCCATCCGGTGAAAACGTGACGCTGGTATGGGCGCCCTTCCATTCCAGATTGACCGGCGGGGCGCTCATTCCGACCCAGTGCAGCGATACGCCGTTATACCGGGCGACAGCGATCCGCATGCCCTTGTGAGCAAAGGCGATGCCTTCGACGGTGCGTTCCTCCGGAAATTCCTTCGTCGTGCCGTCGGCGAGGCGCACGAAAGTGCTCTTGCCATAGGAATAGGCGACCGCGCCTTGCGGGCCGGCGGCAACCTGGCCGATCCATTTGCGCGGTGCTTCGGCAAGGGTCGTCACGCTGCCGTCCGCGGCAATCCGGAGAACCTTGCCGTCCTCGCCGCCCGAAATCAGGCTCTCGCTGTTCGGATCGCGGATGCAGGTGAGCATGCCCTGATGGGCTTCCGTCACCTTGTCTCCACCTTCGAGGCGATGGATCGCGCCGGCGGCGCTGGCGAAGAAAGGGGTATCACCTAAAAATTCGACGGCCAGAACATGGCCGTCGATATCAAGCGGAGCAACAGTCGGCATCAGGCGGATGCCTCGCACGCCTTGAAGCTTGCTTCCAGCTTTTCGCGGTCGAGCTCGCGGCCGATGAAGACGAGCCGGCTCTCATGCTTTTCGCCATCCTTCCACGGACGCTGATGATCGCCTTCGATGATCATGTGCACGCCCTGGACGACATAGCGTTCCGGATCGTCCTTGAAGGCGACGATGCCCTTGAGGCGCAGGATATTCGGTCCCTGCGTCTGGGTGATCTTCTGGATCCATGGGAAGAAACGCTCGGCATTCATCTCGCCGCCACGCAGCGAAACCGACTGAACGGTCACGTCATGGATCGGCGAAGGAGCGTGGTGGTGATGATGATCGTGATCATGGTGGTGATGATCATGATCGTGGTCATGATGGTGGTGATCGTGGTCATGATCATGATCGCAATCCGGGCCGCAGACATGATCCTCATGGCCATGCTCGAGGAAATGCGGATCGTTTTCGAGCGCGCGTTCCAGGTTGAAGGCGCCCTGGTTCAGCACGCGGGCGAGATCGACGCCGGAGCGGGTAGTCTTGTAGACGCGGGCGTCCGGATTGATGGCGCGGACGATATCCTCGATCTGGGCCAGCTCGTCGTGTGACACGAGATCGGACTTGTTGATGACGACGACGTCGGCAAAGGCGATCTGGTCTTCGGCCTCGCGGCTGTCCTTCAGGCGCAGCGGCAGGTGCTTGGCGTCGACCAGTGCGACGACGGCATCAAGTTCGGTCTTGGCGCGGACATCGTCGTCCATGAAGAAGGTTTGGGCAACGGGAACCGGGTCGGCAAGGCCTGTCGTTTCGACGATGATGCCGTCAAAGCGGCCGGGGCGGCGCATCAGGCCCTCGACGACGCGGATGAGGTCGCCGCGAACGGTGCAGCAGACGCAGCCATTGTTCATTTCGTAGATTTCTTCGTCCGATTCGACGATGAGATCGTTGTCGATGCCGATCTCGCCGAATTCGTTGACGATGACGGCGTATTTCTTGCCGTGGTTTTCAGAAAGGATGCGATTGAGCAGCGTCGTCTTGCCGGCGCCGAGATAGCCGGTGAGAACGGTGACGGGAACGGGCTTTTGCGTGGCTGTTTCGGTCATGGGAGCCTCGAAATATGGAAGGTTGCCCCGAGGAGCAGATATTGGTCGGGTTCCATATAAGGAGTTGGGGACGTCAGTTCAAAGGCTTTTATATGTTATAAGATCACATTAGGTTTGGGATGGCTGGCTGAATATCGGTTTGCGAGAAATCATTGCCGACAAAGAGAAGAGGGCATCCAAATTCCTTGGCGGTCGCATAGGCAAAGCAATCGCCGTAATTTAGGGCGGCCGGGTGAATTCCCTTACCCCAGCGTAAATACGCATCAGCCGCAAGCTGCGAGCGTTCCGACGTGACTTCGATCACTTCGATCGCAGGCGAAGTCAGAAGTTCTCGCATTTGTTTGTCGAAGCCCCGCCGTGTCGCAACGATGAGTGCTTCAAGCATTGTTCCCGCTGAAATAAGAACGCGATTTTCACTCTGAAACACGATTTCGCATGCGGAAGCATGCAGCTCATTTGCAAGCATCGCAACAAGAGCCGAAGTATCGACGACAATCACTTGGGCAAGCCATGCTCATCATATAAGAAGTCTTGGCTCCTGGCGGCATCGGGGCCTGGAGGTAAGTTTTTCCTCCTGACCTCATCTTGCAGCTTTTTGATGAGATTTCCCTTTTCTGCTGATGTCATGGGCTTTTTCATCGGCTGTATGCGCGCAGCCGGCATACCATCCTGTGTCAGCACAACTTCCTCGCCTTGCTTTGCAAGTCGCACCAATTCTTTGAGTTGGCCCTCAGCATCATCGAGGGAAATACGCATATCTGCCTCCCGGCGGATAAAGAGAATTGTTGATAATATGATGGATTGTGCCGCTTGATACAAGCGATCAGCTATCTGAGCGCCTTCACATCAAACTCATCGACATCCTGCAAGAGTTCCAACAATCCTTGCACCGCATGCGCAATCAGCCGCTCGCCCTTTTCAGCCGTCGCCATGCCTGCATTGCCTGCAACGCCCTGCGTGCTCAGATCGGACATCTTCCAGCCGAAGGCGTGGGGGCCGTAGGCGCGCAGATGCTTGAAGCCCTTGATGAACTCCGACTGGCGCGACGGGAAGTTTTCCGCCTTCGACATATCAACCTTCTCCGGATGGAGGGCGAGCATGACCGATGTCTCGATATCGCCACCGTGAATGTCGATGGCCTTGTCGTCGGGCGCAATCAGCCCATCCGGAACGCCGAAGCGGGTCCAGCTGGTGGCGACCGCCAGCATGTCGAAGCGCACGCGCGCCTCCGTCGCGACGATAGTCAGCAGTGGAGAATTGCCGCCATGAGCGTTCAGCATGACGAATTTGCGGATGCCGAGCCCGCTTAGCCGCTCGGCGATACCGAGCCAGCGCCGGATAGCCTCGTCGAAGGTCAGCGTCTTCGTACCGGCGACATCCATATGCTCGATCGAGTAGCCGACGGCCTCGACGGAAAGGAAGGTAACCGGCAGTTTGGCCGGCAAAGCAACCTTGAGACGTGAAACGATTCCCTCGGCAATGAGCGTATCGGTTTCGAACGGCAGATGCGGCCCGTGTTGCTCATAGGCGCCAAGTGGCAGCACGGCGATCCATTTTGATCGCTCCTGCGGTGTCAATGTTTCATCATTGTCATCGAAACATGGCAAAGGATACGCCATCTGAGGATGTGCCTCTTGTTTATGTCAATAACCTGCGCAATGTCATAGCGTGATGACTTAGCGGCGAAAAGGTCAATGGAATCACGATGGGCAAGAAGAACAAGGTCGGGAAGAAAAGTAAGTCAGGTAAAAAGAAGGATCACCGGGACTACACGCTTGCCGATTTGTCGCCGGCATTGACGCAGGCGGCGCGGTCCATGCGCACGGTGATGACGCGCAGCCTGACGGCGAGCGGTCTCTATGCCGGGCAGGACGGCGTCATTCTGGCACTGGCGGCAAATGACGGGCTTCCGGCCGGCTCGCTGGCGCAGAAGCTCGGCGTCAAGGCGCCGACCATGACGAGGACGATCGGCCGGATGGAGGCGCAAGGCTTCGTCGAACGGCGGCCGGATGCCGAGGATGCCCGGCTGACGAAGGTCTATCTTACCGAGACGGGCCGCAATAGCGTCAGCGAGATCGAAAGTTCCGCCGCTACCTGCGACGAGCTGGCCACCCGCGGCTTTTCCGAAAAGGAAATCCGTTCGCTCGTACGCCTCCTCAAGACGATCGAGAGCAATCTTCAGGCCGGCGACGACGACGAAGAAGACGACGAGGAATTCTGAGAATTCCCGCGAATTCGTGTTGCGCGATGTGATTAAAGCTTTTAATTAAAGAATTTAAATTCCGGAATCGTAAAACGACGGAATATATTGACGGCTGCGTTTCACGGGGGAGGGAGTGCGTGGCGCAAAAGATAAAGCTTTCTACGATTGCGGAAACACTCGGTATTTCAACGGCAACTGTATCCCTGGCCTTACGCGACAGCCCATTGGTCGCGGTCAATACCCGCGAGAAGATCAAGGACCAGGCGCGCGCGCTAGGCTATATCTACAATCGCCGCGCGGCGAGCCTCAGGACATCACGGTCGGGCATCATCGGCGTCGTCGTGCACGACATCATGAACCCTTTCTACGGAGAAATCCTGAAGGCGATCGAAAGCGAGCTCGACCGCAGCCGCCACACCTTCATTCTCTCCAATCACTATGATTCGGTCGAGAAACAGCGGACCTTCATCGAGACGCTGCTGCAGCTCGGCGGCGACGGCGTCATCATGTCGCCGGCGATCGGGACTCCGCCGGAGGATTTCGAGCTGGCCGAGGCAAACGGCATGCCGGCCATCCTTGTGGCACGACAGATCGAGGCACTGGATCTGCCGACCTTTCGCGGCGACGACAGCTACGGCATCTCGCTTGCGACCAACCACCTGATCAGCCTTGGCCACCGCTCCATCGCGATGATCGGCGGCACCGACCAGACGTCGACGGGGCGCGACCGTTACCAGGGCTATGTCAATGCGTTGCGCAAGGCTGCCATCGAGGTCGATCCCAATCTGCGTATTCCCGGCGCGCGCTCCAAGCAGGGCGGCTTCGAGGCTGCCGTGCATTTCCTGTCGCTACCGCAGAAGCCGACGGCGGCCGTCTGCTGGAACGATCTGGTCGCCATCGGCCTCATGAACGGCATTTCACGCGCCGGCCTCGTGCCGGGGCGGGACATTTCGGTTACCGGCTATGACGATCTGGAAGAAGCGGCGATTGCGACGCCGGCGCTGACGACCGTCTGGAACGGTCAGGCGGAAGTCGGAAGGCTTGCAGCGCGGGCGCTTTTGGATAGGTTGGCAGGAAGCCATGAGCCGGATGGTATTCATCTTATCAAGCCGGAAATGCGCATCCGCCAATCCACGGCGCCTTACAAAGCTCGCTAGCAGCGGTTCGGCGCCGAACCGTCTCTCAAGAGGAAAGATCCATGTCCGACAGTCGCATCGCCGTCCTCGTTCCGGGGAAGATACACCCGCGTGTTCTCGAAAGGCTCGGAAAACAGTTCGATATCGTTTCCGTCGAACGCGATGGCGGCCCGAAGGTCGATGTGGAAATCGCGGCCTGCATCCGCGGCGTTGCTGTCTCAGGCGGGTTCGATGCTGCCTGGATCGATGCCTTTCCGAATGTCGAGGTCATCGCCAATTTCGGCGTCGGCTATGACGGGATCGACGTCACGCATGCCGCCTCGAAGGGGATCGTCGTCACCAACACGCCTGACGTCCTGAACGACGAGGTCGCCGATACCGCGATCGCCCTGCTCTTGAATACGCTGCGGCAGTTTCCGAAGGCGGAGACTTGGCTGCGCGAGGGGCGCTGGACGAAAGAAGGAGCCTTTCCGCTCTCGCCTTTTTCCATAAAAGGGCGCCGCGTCGGCATTTACGGGCTCGGTCGCATCGGTCTGGAGATCGCAAGAAGGCTGGAGCCGTTCAAGGTGAAGATCGGCTATCACACCCGCTCGCCGCGCGACTCTTTGCCTTACGACTACTATCCGACCCTGAAGGAGATGGCGCAGTCGGTGGATACGCTGATCTCCATCGTGCCGAAGACGCCGGAAACGCACAAGGTGATCAATGCCGAGATCCTATCGGCGCTTGGGCCGCAGGGCGTGTTCATCAATGTCGGCCGCGGCTGGTCCGTCGATGACGACGCGCTGATAGCAGCCCTTGGCAATGGAACGCTAGGCGCCGCCGGCCTCGACGTCTTTTATGACGAACCCAATGTACCGGCCGGTTATCTTTCGCTGCCGAATGTGTCGCTGCTGCCGCATGTGGCATCCGCTTCCGTGCCGACGCGCAATGCCATGGCCGATCTCGTCTCCGACAATATCATCGAATGGTTCGCAAAGGGCAGGCCGGTCACACCGGTGCCGGAAACGCCGGTGTCGGAAACGAGGGTCAGGCCGCGCGGCTGATCACAAGGCTTTCTGCTCAAAGGGAGCGGCCTTGAGCCGCTCCTTGCCCGCCGCATAGTCGCGTACGGCATCGCCGAAGGCCATGAAAAGCTTGCGCGACGACGAATCCGTTTCCGCCCAATACTCCGGATGCCATTGCACGCCGACCGCAAAGGCCTTCGCATCGATGACGGAGACGGCTTCGATCGTGCCATCCTCGGCCAGCGCCTCGACCTGCAGCCTCGGCGCGGTATCGGCGATCGCCTGGCGATGCAGTGAGTTGACGCGCACCTCGCCCGGCCCGACGACACGGGCGATGCAGGAGCCTTCCTTGACGAAAACGCTCTGGCGGATCGCATACATCGTGTCGCGATCGACATCCTGCGGCTTACGATGGTCCCAGATGCCGGACTGGTCCTGGATTTCGCTCGCGAGCGTGCCGCCGAGCGCGACGTTCAGTTCCTGAATGCCGCGGCAGATGGCGAGCATCGGAATGGCGCGCTCGATGGCGCGGCGGATGAGCGGCAGCGACGTCGCGTCGCGCGCCGGGTCGAAGGGGCCATCGCCATCTTGCGCTTCTTTTCCGTAGAGTGATGGATGCACGTTGGTGGCCGAACCGGAGACGAGCAGGCCGTCGACCCGGTCCAGAAGGGCATCCGCGTCATTGCCGTCTTCGAGCGCTGGTACGATCAGCGCCATCAATCCGGCGGCCTTCACGGCGGCGCGGACATATTGCAGTTGCACCGCGTGCCAGCGCGTGCCGTCGAACTCGCGGATATCGGCGGGAATGGCGATGATCGGTCTGGACATTCAGAGCTCCGAAGGATGCGAAATAATTGGGCGGCTGCAAGACCTCTGGATAATCATGATGTCAATCCAGAGGCTATTGTCCACGCCATGAATTTACGCGAAGACGGCGCAAGCGGCAACGCGCGGCAGCTTCCATAAGGCTTTGTTTCCTTTCGTCATGCGGTTGTACAGGAATCGCCATAATGCGGTGCGAGAGAGCGAACTTGAAAGACTGTGTGCGGCATGGTTAGTTCCATCGCTTGCGCCGTGACGGGGAACGCGCCGTTTCCCAGCAATGCCGTCCGTATGGGAGAATTCGATGGATCGCCGTTCCTTCATCAGGCGGGTAGGGGCCGTTGGCGCAGGCGCTGCAGCCTCCACGCTCGTAAGCCCGGCCCTGGCCCAGGAATATCCGAAGATCACCTGGAAAATGACGTCGTCGTTTCCGAAGAGCCTGGATACGATCTATGGCGGTGCGGAAGACATTGCCGCGCATGTTTCCGATGCGACGAACGGCAATTTCGTCATCCAGACTTACGAAGCCGGCGAAATCGTGCCTGGCGCCCAGGCCGCCGATGCGGTGAGCGCCGGTTCCGTCGATGCGGCGCACACCTGCTCCTACTATTTCTGGAACAAGGACCCGACCTACGCCATCGGCACGGCGCTGCCGTTCGGCCTCAATGCACGGCTGACCAATGCCTGGTTCTACCAGGGCAACGGCAACAAGCTGATGAACGAGTTCTACGCCACACAGGGCATATTGGGCCTGCCAGCGGGCAATACCGGCGCGCAGATGGGCGGCTGGTTTCGTAAGGAAATCAATACGCTCGACGATCTCAAGGGCTTGAAGATGCGCATTGCCGGCCTGGCCGGCAAGGTGATCGAAAAGATCGGCGTGGTGCCGCAGCAGGATATCGCTGTCAACGGGGTCTACGACGCGCTGAGCAAGGGCGTAATCGATGCGGCCGAATGGGTTGGCCCTTATGACGACCTGAAGCTAGGGCTGCAGCAGATCGCCAAATACTACTACTATCCCGGATGGTGGGAAGGCGGTGCCGTGGTGCATGCATTCTTCAATCTGGAGAAATGGAACGCCTTGCCGAAAAATTACCAGGCGATCCTTACGGATGCCTGTGCCTTCGCCAATACCAATATGCTGGCGAAATACGATGTCAAGAACCCGCAGGCGCTGAAGGATATCGTGCAGCAGGGGGTGACGCTGCGTCCGTTCAGCCAGGAGATCATGGAGGCCTGCTTCCAGGCAGCCGGCGCGCTCTATGCGGATCTCTCCAAATCCAATGATTATTTCAAGCGCATCTACGAGGATCAGGTTTCCTATAAAAAGGATGCGTATCTTTGGATGCAGCTTTCGGAGTATACTTTCGATACTTTTATGATGATCCAGCAGCGGGCGGGCAAGTTGTGATCGTATTCCATAAGTCTTTAGTGATGTCTTGTTTTATTTATTAGTGACTTAAATATTATATTCGAGGTAGAGTGAGCCGGGAGTAATTGCACCAATACGATGCGGAGCGCAGCCTAACTTCGATGTAAGTTACCGGCATGATTGATAAATCTGTTTAGATGGGTGCCATTGGGCAATCAAATTTTAAAACGTTTCCACTTAGGGTGTCCGCCGCATCAGGGGAAGTCTGAATGAAGCCTCCAAGCCCGGACACCGTGCCGACGGATGTTTATCTGTCGTTCGTCAGTTCGCTTTTCGGAAACCGTAAAACGCTGTTTACGGGCGTGTTCGTTCATATCCTCACTTATGTCATCGTTTACCTAAGCACGCGCGCAAATATCTATCTCACGCTTTGCCTGGCCTTCGGTGCCGTGTTTGCCTTGCGGATGTATTCGTTCCGGCAATTCGACGCGGCGGACAAGCATAGTTTCACGCGGGCCGATATCGCCAAATGGGAAACGCGCTATGTGATCGGCGCCGCCGCAACGGCAGCCATCCTTGGCATCGGCAGCGGCTATGCCATCCTGATCGTGCAGGATCCGCTGGCGGAATTCATCTGCATCGCCGTGACGATGGCGTCGATGGTGTCGATCGTCGGCCGCAACTACGGTTCCCAGAAGGCGATCGACCTGCAGACGCTGGCCTGCTGTCTGCCGATCATCATCGCCTGCCTGATGTCGCAGCAGCTCTACAAGGCGATCGTCTCCATCATGCTTGTCCCCTTCGGGCTGACGACGCGGGCGATGGCGAACGGCGTGCGCGAATTTCTCTACAAGAACGTCATCGCCTCGCGCGAGATATCCCTGATCGCCGACCGGTTCGATACCGCGCTCAACAACATGACGCACGGGCTCTTCATGCTGGACGCCCAGAACCGTATCCTCGTCGTCAACCGCAAGGCTTGCGAACTCCTGAATTTCGCGCATCCGGAGCAGCTCAAGGACTGCGAATTCGACGTCGTTCTGCGTTATGGCGCGCGCCACGCCTTCATCGACGGATCCTTGCCGGGGCTCATCCACCGGCAAATGGCGCAGCTCGTCAGCGGTACGCTTTCCCGCACGCTTATTCAGTTCAACGAGGATCTGTTTCTGGAATTCTCGGCCAGCCGTCGCGCCGACGGCATCGTCATTCTGATCTTCGAAGACGTCACCGTGCGCATCCGGGCGGAGCGCAAGATCCTGCATATGGTCCGCTATGATCCTCTAACGGGGCTGCCGAACCGCGAATATTTCATCGAGCTGGTCAAGGAAAAGCTTGCGGCGCGCATGCGGGACGGCCGGATCGGAATCCTGGTTCTCGATGTCGACGACTTCAAACATGTCAACGATACGAAGGGACATCTGGCCGGCGACCGGCTTCTGGTTGCCATAGCCGAGCGCCTGAAGGAGCTCGCGGGCACGGCGGCGCTTGCGGCACGGCTGGTGGGCGATCAATTCGTCCTGTTCTTTCCAAACGAGGACAACGCTCCGGAGATCGATGGCCACATTCGTGCGCTGCACGCGGCGATGACAGGCCTTTACAATGTCGACGGCAACAGCTTCCGCATTTCTTTCAGCGGCGGATATGTGACCATGCCGAGCCGGGAGTTCCGCTCGGAGGAATGGCAGGTCAAGGTCGATCTGGCTTTGTTCGACGCCAAGTCGCGCCTGAAGGGCGGATGCAGCGCCTTCGAAGAGGAGATGGATGCGCGCTACGTCGAGCGCCAGAAGCTGAAGGAAGACCTGCGCGAAGCCATCGAGGCGGGCAGGCTTCAGGCCGTCTATCAGCCGATGTTTACGCCGGACGGTTCCCGCATCGTTTGCTGCGAGGCGCTGGCGCGCTGGGTTCATCCGGAAAAGGGCTCGATCCCGCCCAACATCTTCGTGCAGATTGCCGAGGAAATGGGTATCGTTGCCGGCATCACCCGCTTCATGGTCAACCAGGCCTGCCGGGATTGCGTTTCCTGGCCGGCGCCGCTCGCGGTCTCGGTCAACCTGTCGGCGCAGGATCTGCGCAACGACGATATTGTCACTATCGTCATGGAGGCGCTCGATGCGTCAGGATTGGCGCCGTCGCGGCTGCATCTCGAGGTGACGGAAAGCTGCCTGATGGATGAGGTGGCAACCGTTCGCTCCATCCTTGCCGATCTGCGTGCCAAAGGCATCACGATCGCGATCGATGATTTCGGAACGGGCTTTTCCAGCCTCAGCTACCTCGATTCCCTGCCGGTGGATGTCGTCAAGATCGACCGGTCCTTCGTCCGCGACATCACGACGGACAGCCGCCGTTTCAAGCTGTTGTGCGGCATCGTCGATCTTTCCCGCGCGCTCAGCCTCCACATCGTGATCGAGGGCGTCGAGACGCTGGAACAGCTGGCGCTCGTTGTCGAGAAGAACCTGGCCGATATCATCCAGGGTTATGTATTCTCCGCGCCCGTGACACGGGAACAGGTGGTTGAGATGGTGGATAGCCTCAATCACAGGCTGCCCGGTCTGCGCGAGGGTCATATCGCTTGATGCGAGAAGCGGCCGCATATCATTGCGCTGACGCTAAAATAATCAGGAAACGGACGATCGTATCGCGCCACCATAGTGATCCGGCCCAATCGATCATTTCATTCCAGGCTGCACGCCGGAACTGTAAGTCGAAGTTTCGCGTTCGTTGTGTTCGTGTGAGATCGGGCGGATAGAGCTGCTTATTTCCCACGCCAAACAACGAAAAACTTGGTTGCCTCGCGCCGCTGAACCTATACCGGTATTCGTTAAAAAAATTAACCTTAATGGAACGAATAGTTAATAAAAATTAAATCAAATATTGATCAAGCCATGAGTTAATACCAATAATGTTCCGTTAACCATCATGGAACATTAATCATGACTCATATGAGTGCTTGGAAAGACAGCTTTGCCGGCAAGCTGATGGAGGTGCTCGATCACGTGGAATACCGCCGGATCGAAAGCAGCGAAGACATGGAGGGTGTCGCGCGGCTACGCTACAAGGCCTACAAGGCGCGCGACGTCTTGCCTGTGGCCGCCAAGAACTTGATCGACGACATCGACTTCGACGATCATGCCTATATTTTCGGGGTCTATTATGACGAGGAGCTGGTGAGCACGGTGCGGATACACCATGTCACGCCGGATCATCGCGTATGTCAGTCGACCGGTATTTTCCCCGAGGAAATTCACGCTTTTCTCGATGCCGGCATGACGTTGATCGACCCCGCACGCTTTGCCGTCGATCCCGATTTCGAAATGGAACTGCCTGCTCTGCCCTATCTGACGTTGCGGCCCGCGATCGTCGGCGCCGTCTATTTCAACACGGATCGTGTGATACAGCACATCCGCCCGGCGCATGCGGCCTTCTACAAGCGCGTCTTCTACGCCGATACGATCGTGCCGCCGCGGATGACCAAGACCTACGGTTTCGAGCTGACGCTGCTGGCCTCGCGCTCGAGGGAAATTCGGGGCAAGCTGATGCAACGATATCCGTTCTTCGATTCAGAGCCCTATGAAAGGCGTATGATGTTTTCCCGCAACGAGGATAACGGTTCGCCTCCTTTGACCATCCTGCCGACCGCGCGGCTGGCAATTGGCGGTCGCCGCGAAATTAGCGGGCAATTCGGCTAGCGCCGGCTGATTTTAGGTTGAATGAACCTAAAATCTGAACTCGCGCCAGCATCAAACAGGCGGAGCATGATGCCGTCCGAAACGGCTTTTCGGCATCATGCCTTGGACTGCGCGCCTGTGCGACCTTCTCGTGCATTGCATTTTTCCTCGCTTTGTGTAACCCCTCGATAGAGGAAATTCGGCTATGGCATCTGCGATGCCGCAGCCTTTGAGGATTAGCTCCAGCCGCCGGCCTGCAGGGCCGGTCGGGGAGAGAATTGAGGGGAGACTTCTGAATGGCCGAACATCATACCGGACCCGTCGAGACTGGCGCCGCCATGGACTACAAGGAACATCAGAAAACCTATAACGGGTTCCTGTTTGTGGCCAGGCTGGGATCGGCGATCGTCGCTGCTTTGCTGATTGCGATGGCGGCGGGTTTTTTCGGTCATGCCGGCTTGCTGGGCGGCTTCATCATTTTCGTCGTCCTCTCGTTCCTTGGCTTCCTATTGTCACGTTGACCGACGCGGGGCCGTCCGGCCCCAGCCTTTGCTGAAAATTATGACCTGATTTCGCAGGTGTTTGCCCAGCTGTATCCAGCAGGGCCGCCGTTTGATGTGGGGTGGTGCTGTTGAGCAATTTGGTTTTCGTGGCCAAGGAAAGCGTGACGGAAGAGACGCGTGTTGCCGCCTCCGTGGAGACGGTGAAGAAGATGAGGGGGCTCGGCTTCGATGTCGTGATCGAAGCCGGTGCGGGGGCTTCATCGCGTATTCCAGACGCGGAATACGAAGCCGCCGGCACGCGGATCGGCTCCATTAGGGATGCGAAGGCGGCGGATGTCATCCTCAAAGTCAGGCGCCCGACGACCAAGGAAATCGCCGGCTACAAGAGCGGCGCGATCGTTATTGCCATCATGGATCCCTATGGCAACGAGGCCGCACTTGCCGAGATGGCGCGAGCGGGGCTTACGAGCTTCGCCATGGAGTTGATGCCGCGCATCACCAGGGCACAGTCGATGGACGTGCTGTCGTCGCAAGCCAATCTCGCCGGTTATCAAGCCGTCATCGAGGCCGCGGCCGTCTACGATCGGGCGCTTCCGATGATGATGACGGCGGCGGGCACGGTGCCGGCGGCAAAGGTGTTCGTCATGGGTGCCGGCGTTGCCGGCCTGCAGGCGATCGCCACGGCGCGGCGTTTGGGCGCGCTGGTATCGGCGACCGACGTGCGACCGGCGGCGAAGGAACAGGTGGCCTCGCTCGGTGCGAAATTCATCGCCGTCGAGGACGAAGAGTTCAAGGCGACGGAGACCGCCGGCGGCTATGCCAAGGAAATGTCCAGGGAATATCAGGTCAAACAGGCCGTTCTCGTCGCCGATCATATCGCCAAGCAGGATATCATCATCACGACGGCGCTGATCCCCGGCCGGCCGGCGCCGCGGCTGGTCAGCCGCGACATGCTGAAGGCCATGCGCCCGGGTGCCGTTGCCGTTGACCTCGCGGTCGAGCGCGGCGGCAATATCGAGGGTGCCGAATACGGCAAGGTCGCGGAAGTCGAAGGCGTTCGCGTGATCGGCTATCCGAACATGGCCGGCCGGATCGCGGCCAGCGCCTCAGCCCTCTACGCCAAGAACCTCGTCACCTTCCTGGAAACGATGGTCGACAAGGATAGCAAGAGCCTCGGCCTCAACCGCGTCGACGAACTGATCAAGGCGACGATGCTGACCGATGACGGCGAAGTCGTGCACCCGAGTTTCGTCGATCCAGACCAGCCGACGGTCAGCAAGGGAGATCTCTGATATGGCCAGCCAAGCAATGGACCAGGCACTCCAGCAACTGAACGATGCCGTTGCCGCCGTCACGGCTGCCGCCGCACAGGCACCGGAGACCGTCAGCGCCGCAGCGGGCGGAGCGATCGATCCCTTCGTCTTCCAGCTTGCCATCTTCGTGCTGGCGATCTTCGTCGGCTATTACGTCGTCTGGTCGGTAACGCCGGCCCTGCACACGCCGCTGATGGCGGTGACGAACGCCATCTCTTCGGTCATCGTCGTCGGCGCGTTGTTGGCCGTCGGCATCTCGGCGAGCGGTCTCGCGACGGGCTTCGGCTTCGTGGCGCTGGTGCTGGTCTCGGTCAATATCGTCGGCGGTTTCCTTGTCACCCAGCGCATGCTGGCGATGTACAAGAAGAAGGACAAGTGAGAGCGGCATGCTGAGCAATATGGCGGCTTTCCTCTATCTCGTCTCCGGCGTGCTGTTCATCCTGGCATTGCGCGGCCTGTCGCATCCGGCGACCAGCCGGCGCGGCAATCTCTACGGCATGGTCGGCATGGGCATTGCCATCGTCACGACGCTTGTGCTGGCGACGCCGTCCTTCGGCGGCTTCGTGCTGATTATTCTCGGCCTTGCCATCGGCGGTGGGGCAGGCGCCTATATCGCCCGCGTCATTCCGATGACGTCGATGCCGCAGCTGGTGGCCGGTTTCCACTCGCTGGTCGGCCTGGCGGCCGTCCTCGTGGCCGCTTCAGCGCTCTATACGCCATCCTCATTCGGCATTGGCGAAATCGGCCATATCCACACGGAAGCCCGCATCGAAATGGCGATCGGCGTCGCTATCGGCGCCTTGACCTTCACCGGCTCGATCATCGCCTTCCTGAAGCTTGACGGGCGCATGTCCGGCAAGCCGATCCTGCTGCCGAACCGCCACATCATCAATACAGCCCTGCTTGTCCTGATCGTGTTCTTCATCATCAGCCTGGCGGCAAGCGAGAGCCATTTCGCCTTTTGGGCCGTCGTCCTGCTGTCGCTGGCACTCGGCGTGCTGCTGATCGTGCCGATCGGCGGCGCCGACATGCCGGTCGTCGTGTCGATGCTGAATTCCTATTCCGGCTGGGCAGCAGCCGGCATCGGCTTCACACTCGGCAATCTCGCGCTCATCGTCACCGGCGCGCTTGTCGGATCCTCGGGCGCGATCCTGTCCTACATCATGTGCAAGGGCATGAACCGCTCCTTCATCTCGGTCATTCTCGGCGGCTTCGGCGGCGAGACGGCATCGGGCGGGGCCGATAATTCCGACAAGACCGTGAAGCTCGGTTCGGCCGAGGATGCCGCCTATCTGATGGCGAACGCCTCCAAGGTCATCATCGTTCCGGGTTACGGCATGGCAGTCGCCCAGGCGCAGCACGCGCTGCGCGAAATGGCCGACAGGCTGAAGGCGCATGGCGTCGAGGTGAAATATGCCATCCATCCGGTTGCCGGCCGCATGCCCGGCCATATGAACGTGCTGCTGGCGGAGGCCACCGTCCCCTATGACGAGGTCTTCGAGCTCGAGGATATCAATTCGGAATTCGCCCAGGCCGATGTCGCCTATGTCATCGGTGCGAACGACGTCACCAATCCGGCTGCGCGCGACGACAAGACCTCACCGATCTACGGCATGCCGATCCTCGACGTCGACAAGGCCAAGACCTGCCTTTTCGTCAAGCGTTCGCTCGGCTCCGGCTATGCCGGCATCGACAACACGCTGTTCTACAAGGACGGCACGATGATGCTGCTTGGCGACGCCAAGAAAGTGACCGACGAGATCGTCAAGGCGATGAACGAGTAGGTTTTGGAAAACGGTATGTGAAAGATTCTTCGAATCACGCAGCGTTCCATCTTCTTTCACGTGCCCCAGACAGAAGGCCGTTGCGCGCTTTTCGTGAGATGTCCCAAGCGCAAGAAGCGAAACCGGAAGATCGCGATGTGCTTCAGCTCCGCTCGCGCTCCATCGTGCTGCGCAGGGCAGTCAATTTCCAGACGAGGCCGGTTAAGCGGAAATCGACCTCGACACTGCCGCCGAAGGATGCCGCGGCATGCGTTTTCGTCACGGTGGTGCCGAAGCCGGTTTCTTTTGGCGGCTTGACCGGGGGGCCATCGCTTTCCGTCCACACGAAGTGGATCATCGGCCCGCTTTCGCCGGCCTCCGTCGTCCATTCGATGGTGATCCTGCCTTCGGGAGCCGAAAGCGCGCCATATTTCACGGAATTGGTCGCGAGCTCATGTAGAACCAGGCCGAGATTCTGCACCGCTTCCGGCTTCAGCAGGAAATCGTTGCCGAGGACATCGAGCTGCTGCGGTCCCTGCAGGAAGGTCGCAAGGTGGATGTCGATCACGCGGCGCAGCGAAACGCCGGACCATTGTTCGCTGGTCAGGACTTCGATCGAACGTGCCAACCCTTCCAGCCGATCGGCGACGGCGCGCTGGAAGCTGTCGACGCTGTCCGTCTGCCGCGCAAGCTGCCGGGTCATCGCCTGGGCGAGCGCCAGCAGATTCTTGGTGCGGTGGACGAGTTCGTGCATGACGAAATGCAGCCGGTCTTCCGTCACGCTGCGGTCGAAGGATGCGTTGGAAAGCGCCACGGCCACCTGGTTCGCCTCGATAACACTGGTATCGATCGGCGAGACAATCTCGCCCCGCCCCATGCGATCGGCCATGTCGGCAATGCTTTGAATGGTGATGCGCACCTGCCGCGCCAGGGCATAGACGGCAATCAGCGCGATCAGCAGCAGCGTCACGCCGCCATAGATCAGAAAGCGCCAGGTGCTCATCAGTGATTCCTGCGCCGACGCGATCGGCCCCCAGACGACGGCCTTCCAGGACCAGCCTGAGATTTGCGCATAGCCGAGCACCGCGTTCGGCAGGATCTTTTCGTCCTGATAAACGCCGCTGGATGTGATCAGCTTCGGCAGGATGTCCTTTTTGAACGCGTCGCCTGGCGCGAGGGTCGTGGGGCCGCCGGCTGCAACGACATGGCCGGATTTGTCCAAAACGGCGGCCGACCAGCCGGGCGGTAAGGCCTCCGTGGTCACGAGCTTGGCGAGTTCGTCCGCATCCTGGGTTACCGCCAAGGCAGCACCGGCGGGGGAATGCTCGAGCGGCAGGGTGACGTTATAGACCCAGCGGCGGGCATTCGTACCGATGAAGACATCGGACGCCTCGATTCGCCCGGAGGTCAGCGCTGATTGCAGCGCGGCCATGTTGCCGGTCTTGCCGAGCGGCTTGCCGAGCGGCCAGCGGGTGTTCAACCTTAGCTGGCCATCCTTTTCCATGAGCAGGACAAAGAGGGAATCAGTGCGCAGGACCGTTTCCGTCCGTGCGAAGAAAGTGGCGATATCGTTGCGCTCGAGTTCAGGCGACGAGGAGAGCAGCCGCAACGTCGTCGCCATATCCTGCAGCTGGCGGTCGATGACGCGCGCCAAAGCCTGGGCGTCCTGAACCGTATCGCCTTTCAGCGCATCGCGTTCATTGTTTTCCAGCTGGACGAGAAGGAGAGCGACGAAGGCCAGAATAGGCAAGGCAATCGCCAAGGCTATGGCGATCAGATAGGCCCCAATCGACGCTTTCGGGAAATGCGGTTTCCTCATGGGGCGATCAACCGATCGTGCCTCCATGACGATCCAAAGCGCTGGCAAACGCGAATAGAATGGTTTTGGTCATCATGCCAAGCGCCCCGTGCCCAGTCTCGAGCTACATGCTCTCGAAGTCTCCATGTTAGGGCTGGGGAAATTGCCTTGCAACATCTGAAAAGTCATTGTTTCGAAATCATAAGCGATCTCGGGTATTTACGACTATGGTAATGCATCCCCTGAGTTGCGCCGCACCGGCTTTTTGCTAGGGTCAGGCAAAGCGTGAAAGGCGGAAGGGGACAAGCTGATCATCGTCTTTGCCATCGACGATCGCCTCGGCGGCAAGCAGGCCGACCAGCGGCGCCAGCGTGACGCCCGAATGCAACACCGCGAGATAGAGGCCCGGCGCGCCATCGACGCCGCCCAGAATGGGCAGGCCATCCTTCGGCGTTGGACGATAGCCGACGGTGTGGAAATCGAGCTCTAGCGCCTCGGCTCCTTTCAAGGTTGCCTTGACCTTGGCGAAAAGTTCGCGGGCGGCCGCTTGCGGATTATCGCCAGGATCGGTGCCGCCGAAGTCGCCGCCGGCGATGATTCGTCCTTCCGCCGTCTGGCGCAGATGCAATTCCGGCATCATCACCAGACCGTTCAGCAGCTTTTGGGCAGGGCGGGAATGAACGATGAGTCCCGGTGGCGTTTCCAGTGGCACGTGGATATCGGCCGATGCCGCAAGTGCTGCCGTGCCTGCGCCGGCGGCAAGAACGATATGATCGGCACGCATTGCCCCTTCGCTCGTTTCGACGCCGATGACCCGCTCGCCTTCCTTCAGCAGGCGTCTGGCTTCGACGCCGGACAGCAGGATCGCGCCATGGCGCGCGGCTTCTTTCAGCAGCAGTTCGGCTGCGGCAACGGGCTCGACGGCGCCTTCCTCGGCGACGTGCAGCGCATAGTCCGGCGGATTGGCGAGGTTCGGCTCGATCATCGCGCTGGTGGCTCGATTGACCGGCTGTATGCCATAGCCCCAACCGTGATGCTGGGCCGCATAAGCATCCAGTTCCGCCTCCGGGAGATCCCAGCGCAGGCCGCCGCGCCAGGATAGCGGCAGGCCGGGAAGCTCGGCCGCAAGCCTCGACCATTCGCGCATCGAGCGGTGGCGGAAATGGAAGTAGAATTCCGTATTGCCCCAGCTCGCATTGATCCAGGCGAAGGAATTCGGTGTCGCCACTCCGCCGGTCTGCTCCGCGGCCACGGTGACGGCCGCACCCTTGCGCTGGAGATGCCAGGCGATGGAAGCGCCGATGATGCCGGCGCCGATGACGATGATTTTCTGCGGGGAGGGCATGTCGCTGTCTCGTTCGGATAGGAATGCTTCGAGACTAAGCGTTCAGTGCTGCAAAGAAAAGCCGCCGGGCGAAGGAGCGCCGGCGGCCGGATGTCTTATCGCGGTGGGATGTCGTATCAGGCGCCGGCGCCGACACGCGCCAGGCCGTCCCTGGCCGGCTGGTAGTTCGAATCGAGGTTGACCGCATGCTGATAGGAGCGGCGTGCTTTCACCTTGTCGCCGCGGCGCTCATAGACGAAGGCCTGGTTCGCCCAGGATTCGGCAACCTTGTTATTGAGATCGATGGCATGGTTGAAATCGGCGAAAGCGTTGTCGTCGTCGTTCTGCGCGAGATAGGAGATACCGCGGCTGTTGTATGGCTCCGGCGAGTTCGGCGACAGCGAGATCGCCTTCGAGAAGTCGTCGATCGCCTTGTCCTGCTGATTGCGCTTCTGATAGATCACGCCGCGGCCATTATAAGCGCGTCCATCAGTCGTGCCGAGGCTGATCGCCTTGGAATAGTCATTGAAGGCCTCGTTGTCGCGGCCGGCCTGGCGGTAGAGATTGCCTCGGCCGATATAGGCGACATCGTAGTTCGAGTTGATCTGCAGCGCGGCACTATAATCTGCAATCGCTTCCGGCAGCTTGCCCATGTTGCGGTAGATGAGCGCGCGGTTGGCGTATGCCTGGTAGAACTTCGGATTGAGCTGGATCGCCTGGTTGAAATCGGCAAGCGCGCGGCTGAAATCGCCGCCGCGGCCATAGGCCGTGCCGCGAACATTGTAGCCTTCCGGATCCTGCGGATTGGAATTGATGACCGAAGTCAGCGAAGCGATATTTTCCGAGGAGCCTTGCGCCTTGTCGATCTGGATCACGTTATCGGTGGAGGCGGTCTGGCAGCCGGAAAGGCTGATCGCGGCGAGCATCGCCAAAGCAGGCAGCACCGCAACGCGCTTCGAAACGGGTAAGGAAAGGTTCGAAGTGCGGAACTTTACGAAAGTCGTCATTGCCATTATCGGGTTCGCTTTCCCCATGCGTCATATCAGGCTATTCTGATTTAATCCGATTTGCTCGGAGAAGAAATCAAAAAAAAGGCGGCGGCGAACGACTCGCCCCCGCCACACATGCATCTGAAAACGTCGAAAAAACGGCGATTACTTGGCAACAAGGCCTTCGCGCTGAGCGCGCTTGCGAGCAAGCTTGCGAACGCGACGAACAGCTTCGGCCTTTTCGCGAGCACGCTTCTGCGACGGCTTTTCATAATAGTCGCGCATCTTCATTTCGCGGAAAATACCTTCGCGCTGCATCTTCTTCTTGAGAGCGCGGAGAGCCTGGTCAACATTGTTATCGCGGACAAGTACCTGCACGAGAATCACGTTCCTTTGGTTTGGTTGATGCCAGCGGCGACGGCAGCGCCAGGAGGCAAAAATATAACGTTCGCGAAGCCGCAGCCTTGCGATTGGTTAGGCGAGATAACAGATCGGTTTGTCAAAGTCTAGCCAGATCGTGAGTTTGCAGAGGAAAAAGCGGTTTGTCGAGTACCGAATTCAGCCGGCAATGCCTGCGGCGCTTCATCGAAGCTGTTTGAATACGGGGCTGGCGGCCCCGGTGCATTTGCGACATTGACATGTTCTATGAGTATTTCGGATCACACTCATTCGTACGCCGCGGCAATTGCACCATTCGCGCAATTGTCCGAGGCAAAAAGGAATCGTCTTATGAAGTCACTCGACTTGGTTGCCGTTGGAAGGTTGCTCGCAGCGCCCATGCTTGCCCTCGTTGTTCTCGCCGCAGCGCTTGCGCCTGCCGCGGCAGGCGAAGTGCGGCTCGGAAAGAACGTCCGCATCGGCGGTCACGACTTTTCCAATCAGACCTTCGACAGCAAGCATCGCGCGAAGATCTATCTTTACAATGGGAAGCCGCGCAAAGAGGGATGTGTCTGGCGTAAGGACGGTCACGGCGGGCGAATGAAAGTCTGCCATCTGCAGCGCAAATAGAGCTGCTAAAAGGTCATAAGCAGCTCATCCGGGAGCGCGGCAATTTTAACCGTGTCGAAAGACGGTCCTGAATGCGTCGCAAAAGAGCCGTTGTGTCGGTTTTTGATTTGCGATTTGTATGACCCATAAAAAGGGCGTCTTGCCTGAAGGAGTTGAGGGCGAATGCGTAAATACTCGGTTTTTGCCGTGGCAAGGGAAGCGATGCGGGCTCACAAGGGCTGGGAGGCTCAATGGACCTCGCCGGAGCCGCGCAAGGAGTATGACGTCATCATCGTCGGCGCCGGCGGTCATGGCCTGGGCGCCGCCTACTATCTCGCCAAGGAGCACGGCATCACCAATGTCGCGGTGATCGAGAAGGGCTGGCTCGGCGGCGGCAATACCGGCCGCAACACGACCATCATCCGCTCGAACTATCTCTATGAAGAGAGCATGCACATCTACGAGCATTCGATGAAGCTCTGGGAGGGGCTGTCACAGGATCTCAATTACAATGTCATGTATTCGCCGCGCGGCGTGATGATGCTGTCGCACAATGTGCACGACCAGCAGTCCTTCAAGCGGCATATTCATGCCAATCGCCTCTATGGCATCGATAATGAATGGCTGACGCCGGAGCAGGCCAAGGCTTACTGTCCGCCGCTCGATATTTCGAAGATGGCGCGTTATCCGATCAATGGCGCCGCCCTGCAGCGTCGCGGCGGCACGGCGCGCCACGATGCGGTTGCCTGGGGCTTTGCCCGCGCTGCTTCCGATCGCGGCGTGCATATCATCCAGAATTGCGAAGTGACCGGCATTCGCCGTGGGCCGGATGGCCGCGTGACCGGCGTCGACACCTCCAAGGGCTTCATCGGCGCCAAGAAGGTCGGCGTTTCCGCGGCCGGTCACACCACTGTCGTCATGCAGATGGCGGGCGTGCGCGTGCCGCTGCAATCGAGCCCGCTGCAGGCGCTCGTCTCCGAGCCGCTGAAGCCGATCTTCCCCTGCGTCGTCATGTCGAACACGGTGCACGCCTATATCTCGCAGTCCGACAAGGGCGAGCTCGTGATCGGCGCGGGCACGGACCAGTATAATTCCTACAGCCAGACCGGCGGGTTGCAGATCATCACCCATACGCTGGATGCGATCTGCGAGCTCTTCCCGATGTTCCGTCGCGTGAAGATGATGCGCTCCTGGGGCGGTATCGTCGACAATACGCCGGATCGTTCGGCGATCCAGTCGAAGACGCCAGTGCCAGGGCTCTACGTCAACTGCGGCTGGGGTACGGGCGGTTTCAAGGCGACGCCGGGTTCGGCCAATCTCTTTGCCCATCTCATCGCCCGCGATGAGCCGCACAAGTTCAATGCCGGTCTGACGCTGGATCGCTTCCGCACCGGCCGCCTGATCGACGAGGCGGCAGCGGCCGCCGTGGCGCACTGATGCCGGCGGCGGTCGGGATCGTTCTTGCGGCGGGGCTTTCCTTGCTGGCCGGAACGATCGCGGCCGAAGCCAGCGATCTTATTCCGGGGGCCGAGGATTTTCGCATGCAGGTGATCCACAAGGCGAAGGATGAGGCCGAATGGCCCTTCGTGGCCGAAAGCGGGGTGCTTGCCTGCGCCAAGGTGCTGAACAAGCCCGCCGTTTATTTCGTGCCGGAGCAGAAACCCGAGGCGACGCGCGCTTTCGTGCTCGATACGGATCTGCTGGGCATGAGCCTGGTCAATATGGGGATGACGGACGTGCTGAAACCCTATGGATCGCTAGAGGCGCTTTTGAAGCGCATAACACCTTTCGTCACCATGGGACGGCGGCTTTGCGCCCAGCCTCCCGGCACAAGCCTTACGGGCTCCGAGCTTTAACACAGGTAGAAACCGATGCTGCTGATTTACTGCCCCTATTGCGAGGAAGAGCGTTCGGAACTCGAATTCCGCAACGCCGGCGACGCCCATATCGTACGGCCGGCCAATATCGCCGGAATTTCGAACGAGGAGTTCGAGGAATATTTCTTCCTGCGCGACAATCCGAAGGGCCTGATATTCGAGCGCTGGCGGCATATCCATGGCTGCGGCCGCTTCTTCAACGCGGCGCGCGACACGGTGAGCGATCATTTCTACCGTACCTACAAGGCCGGCGAGCCAAAGCCGGATCCCGCGACGCTCCTGCCAGGCGCGTCCGAGCCGGCTGCGCAGCATAAAAACGAACAAGAACAGACGGCACAAACAGAGGGATTTGTTGAATGAGCGGCGCCAATCGTATCGCGGGCAAGGGACGTCTGACGCCGGCCAGAACCGCTCGCTTCACTTTTGACGGCAAGAGCTACACTGCGCTCGAAGGCGATACCGTCGCCTCGGCGCTGCTTGCCAACGGCGTCCATCTCGTCGGCCGGTCCTTCAAGTATCACCGCCCGCGCGGCATTCTTTCCGCCGGAGCCGAGGAGCCGAACGCGCTGCTCGATATTTCCCGCGATGCGGCGCGGCGGCAGCCGAACGTGCGCGCCAGCGTGCAGGAAGTCTTCGACGGCATGAAGGCGCAGTCGCAGAACCGCTGGCCGTCGCTCGCCTTCGATGTCGGCGGCGTCAACAATTTGATGTCGCCGTTCTTTGCCGCCGGCTTCTACTACAAGACCTTCATGTGGCCGAAGTCGGCCTGGAAGCATCTCTACGAGCCCTTCATCCGCCGCGCCGCCGGCCTCGGCGTTGCGCCGACGGAAGAAGATCCGGATCATTATGCCAGCCGCTATGCGCATTGCGACGTGCTTGTCGTCGGTGCCGGCGCTGCCGGTCTTTCCGCGGCGCTGGCCGCCGCCGAAACCGGCGCTAAAGTTATCCTCTGCGACGAGCAGCCGGAAGCCGGCGGTGCGCTGCGCTTCGACACCGGCATCAAGATCGACGGCGTCGAGGGCTATGACTGGGCGCAGGCTATCGTCGCCAAGCTCCAGGTGATGCCGAACGTCCAGGTGCTGACCCGCACGACGGCCTTCGGCTACTACAATCACAATTTCTTCGGGCTTGCCGAACGGGTGACCGATCATCTGGCGCGACCGGGCCGCGACCTGCCGCGCGAGCGCCTGTGGCAGGTCCGCGCCAAGCGGGCCATCCTGGCGACTGGCGCCATCGAACGTCACATGGTGTTTCCGAACAACGACCGTCCGGGCATTATGCTCGCCTCGGCGGCGCGCGCCTATCTCAACCACTATGGCGTCGCCGTTGGTGCGAAAATCGGCGTCTACACTGCGCACGATTCGGCCTATGAAGCCGCCTTCGACCTCAAGCGCGCCGGCGTTTCCGTTGCCGCCATCGTCGACAGCCGCGCGCGGCCGGGCGAGGCGGTTCTGGCTGAGGCGAAGCGGCTGGGCATAGAAGTGATGACGGATTACGCCGTCGTCGACACCGCCGGCAAGCTTCGCGTCTCCTCCATGACCGTCGCGCGCAACGGCAGCTCCGCCAAGCGCAAGATCGCGATCGACGCCCTGCTGGTTTCCGCCGGCTGGACGCCCTCCGTTCATCTCTTCTCGCAGTCGCGCGGCAAGCTGAAATTCGATACCGAGAAGCAGCGCTTCCTGCCGGGCACCTATGTTCAGGATTGTCTCTCGGTTGGCGCCTGCAACGGTACGGATGGTCTGCAGGCCGCGATCGAGGAATCGTTGGCCGCCGGCGAGCTGATGGCGCGCGCTACCGGCGCCACCAATGGCGGCGAAAAGATCCAGCTTCATGCCGAGCAGGCCTTCGAATGGACCGGCGGCATGATCGGTGCCGCCGAAGGTGCCGGGCCGGACACGAATGCCAAGGCTTTCGTCGATTTCCAGCATGATGTCTGCGCCAAGGATATCCGCCTTGCCGTGCGCGAGGGCATGCACTCCATCGAGCACATCAAGCGCTTCACCACCAACGGGATGGCGTCCGACCAGGGCAAGCTTTCCAACATGCACGGGCTGGCGATCGCCGCCGAAATGCTCGGCAAGGATATTCCGCAGGTCGGTCTTACCACCTTCCGCGCGCCCTATACGCCTGTCACCTACGGCACGCTGATCAGCCATTCGCGTGGACCTCTTTTTGATCCCGCCCGCAAGACGCCGATGCATGCCTGGGAAGAGGCACATGGCGCCATCTTCGAAGATGTCGGCAACTGGAAGCGTGCCTGGTTCTATCCGCGCGCCGGCGAGACCATGCACCAGGCCGTCAATCGCGAATGCCGTACGGCGCGTGACGTGGCCGGCGTGTTCGATGCCTCGACGCTCGGCAAGATCGAAGTGGTCGGGCCGGATGCGGCGGAATTCCTGAATCTCCTCTACACCAATGCCTGGGATACGCTGAAGCCCGGCCGCTGCCGCTACGGCATCATGACGCGCGAAGACGGCTTCGTCTATGACGACGGTGTCGTCGGGCGCTTGGCCGAAGATCGTTTCCATGTGACGACGACAACAGGCGGTGCGCCGCGCGTGCTGCATCACATGGAAGACTATCTGCAGACAGAGTTCCCGCATCTGAAGGTGTGGCTGACGTCGACGACGGAGCAATGGGCCGTCATTGCCGTGCAGGGTCCGAAGGCGCGCGAGATCATCGAGCCGCTCGTCGAGGGGCAGGATCTGTCCAACGAGGCCTTCCCACATATGAGTGTGGCCGAGTGCAAAGTCTGCGGCGTGCCGGCGCGGCTGTTCCGCGTCTCCTTCACCGGTGAGGCCGGCTACGAAATCAACGTGCCAGCCGATTATGGTCAGTCCGTTCTGGAAGCCGTCTGGGCGCGCGCCGAGCCGCTGGGTGCCTGCGCTTACGGCACCGAGACCATGCACGTGCTGCGCGCCGAGAAGGGCTACATCATCGTCGGGCAGGATACCGACGGGACTGTTACGCCAGACGATGCCGGGCTCTCCTGGGCGGTTTCCAAGAAGAAGACCGATTTCGTCGGTATTCGCGGCCTGAAGCGGCCGGATATCATGAAGGAAGGGCGCAAGCAGCTTGTCGGTCTTACCACCCGCGATCCGAAAGTGGTGCTGGAGGAAGGCGCGCAGATCGTCGCCGACCCCAACGAACAGAAGCCGATGACCATGCTCGGCCATGTCACCTCTTCCTACTGGTCCGAAAATCTCGGCCGCTCCATCGCCTTCGCGCTGGTTGCCGGCGGACGCGAACGCATGGGCAAGACGCTCTACGTGCCGATGCCGGACAAGACGATTGCCGTCGAGGTGGCGGATCTGGTGTTCTTTGACAAGGAAGGAGGCCGGATCAATGGTTGATCTCGCAACCCGTAAACTGCCGCTCGCCGGTCGCCATGGTGGCTCTTCTATCGTTCGACTGACGCCCGCCGCTCCCGCAAGCCGTATTTCGCTGCGCGCGCCGGCCGACTCGATCGGCGGTCTTTCGCAGGCGCTCGGCCTGCAGCTGCCGACCCGGCCGAAGACCTCGACCAGCGCCAATGGGCGTCATGCCCTGTGGCTTGGCCCGGACGAATGGCTCGTCATCGATGAGAACGGCGCAGAACTCGTCGGTCTGGCCGCATCGTCCGGAGCGTTGCATTCGGCGACCGATGTCTCGCATCGCAATACCGCTGTGATTGTGTCAGGTTCCGGGGCGGAAGCAACGCTTGCCGCCGGCTGCTCGCAGGACCTTTCGCTGAACGCATTCCCTGCCGGCGCCTGCTCGCGCACGCTTTATGGCAAGGCTGAGGTGGTGGTCTTGCGCCTCGATGAAGAGACATTCCGCGTTGAAGTCTGGCGCTCCTTCTCCGACTATGTCTTTGGTCTTTTGGCCGAGGGCGCGGAGGATGCGGAAAATACCTTCTCCCCGGCGGGAAGAAGGTAGAAAAGAGACTTTAACCCTCTTCCGGCCGATCCTTCGGATCGAACTGCGATATGGTCGTCCATGTCGCGGTGAGCGCCGGTTTGCGCTCATTTTCGATCTCGACCGTCACGTCATAAGTCAGCATCAGCATGCTGGCGCCGCGCAGGCGGGTTTCGGCGAGCACGAAACGGCCACGCACCCGCGCGCCGCACTTGACTGGTGACATAAAGCGGATCTTTTCGAAGCCGTAGTTGATGCCCATCGTCTGCTCGCGGATCTTTGGCAGACCGCTGTAGTTCATCGCCGAGAGCAGCGAGAGCGTCAGGAAGCCGTGGGCGATAGTGCCGCCATAGGGCGTTTCCGCCTTGGCGCGCTCTGAATCGACATGGATGAATTGGTGATCGAGCGTCGCATCGGCAAAGGTGTCGATCATCGTCTGCTCGACGATGATCCAGTCAGAAACGCCGATCTCCGTTCCCGCCAGTTTCATGATCTCGACAAGCGAAATTTCGCCGGGCATTCCATCCTCGTCAGTCTGTGTCGTCAGAATCCTTTCTGGCGAATCGAGACCGAAAGTGCAACCGCGATCATTTTTCGACAAGGAAGGCGACGGAACGGGCGGGAATAGTGAGCTGCTCACCGGCTGCCGTTTCGCCTGCCGTCGTCAGCAGCGACCAACCACCATTTTCCGAGGCAGGCAATGTGGCATGGAGCTCCTCGGTTGCGCGGTTGAACAACATGGCAAGCCGCGCCGACCGGCCGGTGGCGCGATCCTGCGTGCGGAGCGCCATGCCGAGCACGCTTGCGCTTGGCGCTTCCCAATCCGGCGCCGCCATCGGTGTTCCCGCGCCTGAGAACCAGAGCACGTCGCCATCGCCATGGAAGAAGTCCATATCGCCGAAGGCAGCGAAGCGGCGGCGTAGGCCGGCGAGCCATGCCGTATGGCCGATCAACTCCTCGTCCAGTGTCTTCCAGTCCATCCAGGTGATGGCATTATCCTGGCAATAGGCGTTGTTATTGCCCTGCTGGCTGCGTCCGGCTTCGTCGCCCGATGTCAGCATGATCGTGCCGCGCGTGGCAAAGAGCGTCGACAGCATGGCTTCGATATCGGCGCGGCGCTTGCGCTGGATCGATTGGTCGTCCGTCTTGCCTTCGATGCCATTGTTCCACGAGAAGTTCTCGTTGTGGCCGTCGCGATTGTTCTCGCCATTGGCCTCATTGTGCTTGTTCTCGTAGGAAACGAGATCCATCAGTGTGAAGCCGTCATGGGCGGCGAGGAAATTGACGCTGCGCGTCTGCGTGCGTCCGTCACGGCCGAAGATAGAGGAGGAGCCGGCAAGCACGGTCGCGAGATCGCCGATGCCCGCATCGCCTCGCCAGAAGCGGCGTAAATCATCGCGGGCGCGGTCGTTCCATTCAAGAAAAGGCGCGGGAAAATTCCCCAGCTGGTAGCCGCCGGCGCCGATGTCCCAGGGCTCGGCGATCATGATCCGATCCTGCAGCACCTCATCCGCCAGCATGGTGCGCAGCGTCATGCTGTCCGGATCGAAGCCCTTGCCGTTGCGGCCGAGCACGGTGGCGAGATCGAAACGGAAACCGTCGATGCCGGCATTCCGGACGAAATGGCGCAGGCTGTCGATGATGAGCCTGCGTGTTGCCGGCTGGTCGCAGGCAATGGTGTTGCCCGTGCCGGTATCGTTGACCAGCGTGCCGGGTTGGTCGGGCAGATGGCGGAAATAGCTTGAATTGTCGAGGCCTCGCAATGACAAGGTAGGTCCCTGTCGGTCGCTTTCGCCCGTATGGTTGAAGACGAGATCGAGGATGACGGCGATCCCTTCGGCGTGAAGGGTGGCGACCGTCTCGCGCAACTCCCTCATGCCGCCGGGCACGAGGCGCGGATCGAGCGCCATGAAGGCGACCGGGTTGTAGCCCCAACCATTGGTAAGGCCGAGCGGCGGCAGATGCCGTTCGTCGATCCATGCGGTGATCGGCATCAGCTCGACGGCGTCGATCTGCAGGCGCTTGAGATGCGCGATGACGGAGGGGTGGGCGAGGGCGCCAAGCGTGCCGCGTATCTCAGCCGGCACATCCGGATGCAACATCGTGAAGGGCTTTACGGCGATCTCGTAGATCAGGCCGCCGGGCTGAAACAAGGGCTTGGCCGGCTTGACGGCGACATCGCGCGAGACGATCGCCTTCGGCATGAGATCCTGCGTATCGGCACCGAAGACCCCGAGGCGCGGATCATAGCGAAACGGCCGGTCGATCTCCTTGGCGTAGGGATCGACCAAGAGCTTGGACGGGTCGAACCAGAGGCCGCGATCGGGATCATAGGAGCCATGGGCGCGCAGGCCGTAGCGCGCGCCTTCCCTTGCATCCTTGACGAAAAGACGATGTTCGTCGCCGTCGCGGGTGAGCGGCAGGCGCGCAATTTCCTTGTGGCCCTCGGCATCGAACAGGCAGAGCTCGATGCGCTCGGCATGTTTGGATGCGACGATAAATTCGCCGCCAGAATCGGTAAGGGTTGCTCCAAGGCAGCGGGTTGTCGGTTCTGACATGTCTTGCGGGCTTTCCGGATCGCTGGAGATTGTTCCCTCTCCCCGCTTGCGAGGAGCGGGTTAGGGTGAGGGGCGGAGCGTTCGGCAAATTGTGCAGTCGCGGCGAATTTTGAGAATGCCCCTCATCCGGCCAGTCGCCGCCCCACATTGTTGGGCGGCTCCTGGCCACCTTCTCCACGCATCCGCGGGGAGAAGGGGCTTAGGTCGTAAATTCAGGTAATGACGGTCGGCGCGTCACGGCCGGTGCGACCCTTGATATCGGCGATATCCTGGGCGGCGACGATGAGGTCGGCCAGCGCTTGCTGGGTTTCAATATTGTGGCGGGTCGGATCTGGCTCGTAGCGCTCGATGTAAACGCGCAGCGTCGCGCCCGTCGTGCCGGTGCCGGAGAGACGGAAGACCACGCGGGAGCCGCCTTCAAAGAGGATGCGGATGCCCTGATGCTGGCTGACCGACTTGTCGACCGGATCGTGATAGGCGAAGTCGTCGGCGGCGGAAACGGTGAGATCGCCGAACTTCGTGCCCGGCAGGGTCGGCAGCTCTTCGCGCAGCGCCGAGATCAGGCCATTGGCTGCATCGGTGTCGACGCCCTCATAATCGTGGCGGGAATAATAGTTGCGGCCATAGGTGGCCCAGTGCTGCGTCACGATATCGATGACGCTCTCGCCGCGAACGGCCAGAATGTTCAGCCAGAGCAGCACAGCCCAGAGGCCGTCCTTCTCGCGAACGTGGTTGGAGCCGGTGCCCGAGCTTTCTTCGCCGCAGATGGTCGCCATGCCGGCATCGAGCAGATTGCCGAAGAATTTCCAGCCGGTCGGCGTTTCGTAGATGCCGACGCCACGCTTTTCGGCAACGCGGTCGGCGGCGCCGCTTGTTGGCATGGAGCGGGCTATGCCGGCGATGCCGTGCGAATAGCCGGGAGCGAGATTGGCGTTGGCCGCCAGAATCGCCAGGCTGTCGGACGGGGTGACGTAGATGCCCTTGCCGATGATGAGATTGCGATCGCCGTCGCCATCCGATGCCGCGCCGAAATCGGGGGCATCGTCGCTCATCATGTCGTCGTAAAGCTCCTTGCAGTAGACAAGGTTCGGATCCGGATGATGACCGCCGAAATCCGGCAGAGGCAGGAAGTTGCGAACCGAACCGTCCGGCGCGCCGAGGCGGATCTCGAAGATTTCCTTGGCGTAGGGGCCGGTGACGGCGCTCATCGCGTCGAAGCTCAGGCGGAAGCCGAGGCTGATCAGATTGCGGATCGCGCCGAAATCGAACAGCTCCTCCATCAGGGTCGCATAGTCTTCGACGGGATCGATGACGGAAACGATCATGCCGCCCACATCTTCGCGGGCGATGCGATCGAGGTTGATGTCCGGGAAGTCTGATATCTTGTAGCTGTCGATGACCTTCGAGCGCTCATAGATCGCGTCGGTGATCTTCTCCGGCGCGGGGCCGCCATTGCTGATATTATACTTGATGCCGAAGTCTTCGGTTGGGCCGCCAGGATTGTGGCTCGCGGACAGGATGATGCCGCCGAAGGCCTTGTATTTGCGGATGATGTTGGAGGCGGCGGGCGTGGAGAGGATGCCGCCCTTGCCGACCATCACCTTGCCGAAGCCATTCGCGGCGGCCATCTTGATGGCCTTCTGGATGACTTCGCGATTGTAGTAGCGGCCGTCGCCGCCGATGACCAGGCACTTGCCCTGATAGCCTTCGAGCGAATCAAAAATCGACTGGATGAAGTTTTCCGCATAGTTCGGCTGCTGGAATACGGGAACCTTCTTTCGCAAGCCCGAGGTGCCGGGCTTCTGATCCGCGTAGGGGGTGGTGGGTACGGTTTTAATCATCGGGTTAAGCGCCTCTCGAGACTAGACTGGAGTAGAGAGCGGCGTAGCGTTCTGCGCTCCTGCCCCAGGATACGTCGGATTTCATGCCCTGCTTTTGCATCTGCGTCCAGACCTTTCGATCCTGGAAGAGATGCATGGCACGGCGTATGGCCTGCAGCAGCCCTTCGGGGGTGACGGGCGAAAATTGGATGCCGGTCGCGGCTTTTGCCTGCAGCGCGGCGTGGTTGGCGTCGATAATCGTGTCGTTGAGCCCCCCTGTCCGCGCAACGATCGGCAGGCAACCATAGCGTAAGCCATAAAGCTGCGTGAGGCCACAGGGTTCGAAGCGCGAGGGAATGATAATCGCGTCACACCCGGCCTGCATCAGATGCGACATGGGCTCGTTATAGCCCGCGGAAACGCCGACACGGCCGCGATGACGGCCGGCTGCGGCAAACAGCGCGCCCTCCAGCGCCGCATCGCCCGCGCCCAGAATGGCGAGCTTGCCGCCCATGTGGACAATCTCGCTGGCAACACTTGCCAGAAGATCCATGCCCTTCTGCCATGTGAGCCGGCTGACGACGCAGAAGATCGGACCATCATCGTCGTCGAGGCCGAAATGTTCGATGACCCGGTGGCGGTTGACGGCGCGATCCTTCAGCGTCGCCGCGCTATAGGTCTGTGCGATCATCGGATCGGTCGCCGGGTTCCAGATATCGTCGTCGATGCCGTTGACGATGCCGTAGAGGTTATAGGCCCTGCTGGCGATGACGCCTTCGAGACCCATGCCGAATTCCGGCGTCAGGATTTCTTCGGCATAGGAAGGGCTGACCGTGGTCAGTGCATGGGCGGTCTGCAGCCCGCCCTTGAGAAACCCGACATCGCCGTAATATTCCACGCCCTCCATCGAAAAGGCATGCGCCGGCAGGCGCAAGCCCGGGAAG
Organism: Rhizobium sp. P28RR-XV; assembly: GCF_012641385.1. Lineage (NCBI taxonomy): Bacteria > Pseudomonadati > Pseudomonadota > Alphaproteobacteria > Hyphomicrobiales > Rhizobiaceae > Rhizobium > Rhizobium sp. P28RR-XV. Next base: position 505,164 of record NZ_JABAIG010000002.1, on the reverse strand, counting down.
ATATCGGAGCCGAACTGGCCCTGGAAAGCGATGTTGTGGATGGTGAGGACACTCGGCAGCTCCGGCGTAGGATTGTAGCGCATGTAGACCGGCACCATGGCCGATTGCCAGTCATGCGCATGCACGAGATCCGGCCGCCAGCCCGGCAGGAGGCCTGCGGCAATTTCCGCGCCGGCCAGCGACAGCGCGGCGAAACGCCGCCAGTTATCGGGATAATCCTTGCCCGTCGCATCGACATAGGGGCCGCCGGTGCGGCTGTAATAGGCCGGCGCGTCGAGCACGAGGAAGGAAATGCCCGCATGCTCGACCTCGAGAACGGTGGCCGGCTCGCCGAGCAGATCGGGGAATTCGAGACGGACGACCGGATCGCGGACGGCCTTCATGACCGCCGGATAGCCCGGAATGAGTGTCTTGGTCTCGACGCCGTAGGGCTTCAGTGCGGAGGGCAGGGCGCCGGCCACATCGGCCAGGCCCCCTGTCTTGATCAAGGGGAAGACTTCGGACGAAACCGAGAGAACCTTCATAGGTTACAAATCCAGCTTGTCGATCATCGATTGCGTGATCAGGCAGATGCCGCTTTCCGTGCGGCGCCAGCGCTTGGCATCCAGTTCCGGATCCTCACCGACGATCAACCCTTCCGGAATGGTGACGCCATGGTCGATGACGACATTCTTGAGCTGTGCGCGGCGACCGACCTTGACGCTCGGCAACACGACGGCTCCCTCCAGCTTGGAATAGGAGTTGGCGCGCACGCCCGTGAACAGGAGGCTGTTGGAAAGACTTGCGCCTGAGATGATGCAATCGCCGGCAACCACGGAGGAGACGGCCGAGCCGCGGCGATCCTCGTCGTCATGGACGAACTTGGCGGGGGGGCTGATTTCCGCGTAGGTCCAGATCGGCCAGGATTTGTCGTAGATATCGAGTTCCGGCACGACGGCGGTCAGGTCGATATTGGCCTGCCAGTAGGCATCGATCGTGCCGACGTCGCGCCAGTATGCCTCGCGCTCGAAATCGGAGCGAACGCAGGATTGCGCGAAGCGGTGCGCGACGGCTTTGCCGTTCTTGACGATGTAGGGAATGATGTCCTTGCCGAAGTCGCGGCTGGAGTTCGGATCGGCTGCGTCGCGCCGCAGGCATTCGATCAGGAATTTCGTGTGGAACACGTAGATGCCCATCGAGGCGAGGGCGAAATCAGGATTGCCGGGAATGCCAGGCGGATCGGCCGGCTTCTCGACGAAATCGATGATCTGGTCCTTTTCATCGACATGCATGACGCCGAAGCCGACAGCCTCCATGCGCGGCACTTCGAGGCAGCCGATGGTGACTTCGGCGCCGGAATCGACGTGCTGCTGCAGCATCCATTCATAGTCCATCTTATAGATATGGTCGCCGGCGAGGATGACCATGTATTCCGGACCATAGGGCTCGATGATGTCGATGTTCTGGTAGACGGCGTCGGCTGTGCCTTCGTACCATTGCGTCTCCGAGACGCGCTGCGAGGCCGGCAGGATGTCGAAACTTTCGTTTCGCTCGGGCCGGAAGAAGTTCCAGCCGCGCTGCATGTGGCGGATCAGCGAGTGTGCCTTGTATTGCGTGGCGACGCCGATGCGGCGGATACCGGAATTGAGGGCATTGGACAGCGCGAAATCGATAATTCGCGTCTTGCCGCCGAAGTAGACGGCCGGCTTGGCACGGCGGTCGGTCAGCTCTTTCAGGCGGCTCCCGCGCCCGCCGGCAAGAACGTAGGCCATGGCATCGCGCGCCAGCGGCTGGAAACGTTTTTCTACCATTTTATTCCTCCCTGTCCGTAGTGATCTCAAAATTCCGGTTCGAGCATGATGGTCGCCAGCGGCGGCAGCGTTATGATCGCTTGTACGCCCCCTCCTGCGCTGACGGCCTGCACGCGCCCACCATTTCCCTTGCCGCTGCCGCCGTAGATGTCGGCATCGGTATTCAATATCTCGCGCCACCGCCCCTCAGCTGGCAAGCGCAAGGTGTAGTTCTCACGATAGACTGGCGTAAAATTGGTGATGACGGCAACCGGCTTTTCGCCCGGCGCCTTGCGGAGCCATGCGAAGACCGAGTTTTCGAAATCATCGACGACAAGCCATTCGAAGCCATCGCCCTCGCAGTCGCGGGCATGGAGTGCCGGCTTGCTGCGATAGGTGAAGTTGAGATCGCGCACGAGACGCCGCATGCCTTCGTGCATGCGGTATTGCAGCAGGTTCCAGTCGAGCGCGCGCTCTTCGCTCCACTCGCTCCATTGGGCGAATTCCTGACCCATGAACAGCAGCTTCTTGCCGGGATAGCCCCACATGAAGGCGTAATAGGCGCGCAGGTTGGCGAATTTCTGCCAGTCGTCACCCGCCATCTTGGCGATCAGCGATCCCTTTCCGTGAACGACCTCGTCATGCGAGAGCGGCAGGACGAAGTTTTCCGAGAAGGCGTAGATCAGCCCGAAGGTCAGTTCGTTGTGGTGATACCTGCGATGCACGGCCTCGCGGGAGAGATAGCTCAGCGTATCGTGCATGAAGCCCATGTTCCACTTGAAGCCGAAGCCGAGGCCGCCTTCGTGCACCGGCTGCGATACTTTCGGCCAGGATGTCGATTCCTCGGCGATCGTCATCACGCCGGGATGAGCCCCATAGATCCGCGTGTTCATCGACTGCAGGAAGCGGACCGCCTCGAGGTTCTCGTTGCCGCCATATTCGTTTGGAATCCATTCGCCATGCTTGCGGGAATAGTCGAGGTAAAGCATGGAGGCGACGGCGTCGACGCGCAAACCGTCCAGATGGAATTTTTCGGCCCAGTAGAGCGCATTGTTCAAAAGGTAGGCGAGCACCTCGGTACGGCCGAAATTGTAGATCGCTGTGTTCCAGTCAGGGTGAAAGCCCTTGCGCGGGTCTTCATGCTCATAGAGCGCCGTGCCGTCGAACCAGCGCAGGCCGTGTTCGTCGGTCGGGAAATGCGCAGGCACCCAATCCAGGATGACGCCGATGCCGACCTTGTGGCAGCCATTGACGAAGCGGGCAAAGCCTTCCGGCTCGCCGAAGCGGGCGGTCGGGGCATAGAGGCCCGTGGTCTGATAGCCCCAGGACGGGTCATAGGGATGCTCGGTGATCGGCAAGAATTCGATGTGGGTGAAGCCCATGTCGACGCAATAGGGGATGAGCCGCGAGGCAAGCTCGTCCCATGACAGCATCGAGCCATCGTCGCGGCGTTGCCAGGAGCCTGCATGCACCTCGTAGATGCTGATGGGCTGGCGGCGCTGGTCGACGCTTGCCCAATGCTCGCGGTGAGCCGAATCCTCCCAGACCTGGCTCAGCTCAATGGCCGTGATCGAGGCGGTCTTGGGGCGCAGTTCGCTGCGGCGGGCGAAGGGATCGGCCTTCAGCGGCAGCACCACGCCGTCATGGCCGCGGATCTCGAACTTGTAGGCAACGCCGGCCGGCACGTCCGGAGCAAAGATCTCCCAGATGCCTGAGTCGGAGCGAAAGCGCATGACATGGCGGCGGCCATCCCAATTGTTGAAATCGCCGACGACTGAAACGCGCTGCGCATTCGGCGCCCAGACGGCGAAATGGAAGCCTTGGACGCCTTCGTGCTTCATCGGGTGGGCACCCATCCTGTCGAACAGGCGCAGATGCGTGCCCTGACGGGCGAAATAGTCATCCATCGGCCCGAGGATCGGGCCGAAGCTATAGGGATCGGTCACTGCCCATTCCGCGTCGCCGCGCCTAGCGCGATAACGGACCGGCTGCTGCTTGCCGAGTTTCACATCACCCGAAAAGAAACCCGCCGGATCGAGGCAGTCCAATTCGCCGGCGACTGTGCCGTCCAGCGTCAAGGCGGTGACAGCTTCCGCGCCGGAGATGAAACAACGCGCCACATAGCCGTCATCCGTCTTGTGGACGCCGAGGACGGCAAACGGATCGGAATGGGTGCCTTTGAGAATTGCAGCGATCTCGTCGGCCGAAATATCCCTCGACCCGGTGCCATCACCGTTCTTTTTAGGCTTCTTCATCCGGCTCTCCAGATTTCCTTGGCGTATTGGCGGATCGTGCGGTCGGAAGAGAACCAGCCCATGCGAGCAGTGTTGTTGATCGTCTTGGCGTACCATTCCGACGGATTGGCCCAGAGAATATCGACTTCGCGCTGCGCCGAGGCATAGGCATCGAAATCGGCGGCGACCATGAACCAGTCGTGGCTGTAGATGCCTTCGATCAGGCTGGCATAGCGGTTGCGGTCATCGGGAGAGAAGACGCCGGAGGCGATGGCCGACAGCGCCTGCGCGAGCTCGCGTGAACGCTCGATAATGGCGCGGGGATCGTGACCGTCGCTGCGCAGGTTGGCGACCTCGTCGGCCCGCAGCCCGAAGATGACGATATTGTCCTCGCCGACATTGTCGCGCATTTCAACATTGGCGCCATCGAGCGTGCCGATGGTCAGCGCGCCGTTGAGACCGAATTTCATGTTGCCGGTGCCGGAGGCTTCCATGCCGGCGGTCGAGATCTGCTCGGAGAGGTCGGCTGCGGGAACCATGACTTCCGCGAGTGACACATTGTAGTTCGGCACGAAGACGATCTTCAGCAGGCCTCGCACCGACGGGTCATTGTTGACGACGCGGGCGACGTCGTTGATCAGCTTGATGATGAGCTTGGCGTTGTGATAGCTCGGCGCCGCCTTGCCGGCGAAGAGCTTGACGCGCGGCTGCCAGTCGAGCTCGGGATGCGAGCGGATCTGATCGTAAAGCGCCACGGCTTCGATGACATTGAGAAGCTGGCGCTTGTATTCGTGAATGCGTTTGATCTGGATGTCGAACATCGCAGCCGGATCGAGCTTGATGCCCATGCGGCTGGCGACGAGATTGGACAGCTGCACCTTGTTGGCACGCTTGACGGCGGCGAACTTCTCCTGGAAGGCGCTGTCGCGAGCGAATTGATCCAGCGGCTTCAGCTGCTCGGCATCGTCGAGGAAGGCGTCGCCGATGGCTTCGCGCACGAGGCCGGTAAGGCCCGGATTGCACTGCATCAGCCAGCGCCGCGGCGTAATGCCGTTCGTCTTATTGTTGATGCGGTCGGGATAAAGCTTGTGCAGGTCGGCAAAGACCGTGACCTTCATCAGGTCGGTGTGGAGCGCGGAAACGCCGTTGATCGAATGCGAGCCGACAAAGGCGAGGTTGCCCATGCGCACACGGCGATCGCCGTTCTCGTCGATGAGCGAGATCGAGCGAATTTCCGTATCGCTGAAGTTACGCAGCTTGCGCGCCTCGACAAGAATCTTGGCATTGATGGCGTAGATGATCTGCATATGGCGCGGCAAAAGCCGCTCAAACAGCGGAACCGGCCAGCTTTCCAACGCCTCCGGCAGCAGGGTATGGTTGGTATAGCCGAAGGTGTTTCTGGTGATATCCCAGGCCTTGTCGAATTCGAAGCCGTGGACATCGACGAGCAGGCGCATCATCTCCGTGACGGAAACGGCCGGATGCGTATCGTTCAGCTGGATCGCAACCTTGTCGGCGAGATTGGTCAGATCGTCATATTGCTGCAGATGGCGGCGCAGAATGTCCTGCAGCGATGCGGAGGAGAAGAAGAACTCCTGGCGCAGGCGCAGCTCCTGGCCGGCGGGCGTTGCATCGGCCGGATAGAGAACGCGCGTCAGGCTCTCGGCCTTGTTGCTCTCGCGCAGCGCGCCGATATGGTCGCCGGCGTTGAAGGCATCGAGCAGGATCGGATCGATCGGTTGCGCCGACCAGAGGCGCAGCGTGTTGACGCGCTTGCCGCGCCAGCCGACGACGGGCGTATCGAAAGCCGTGGCAATAACGCGCTCGGCCGGCTTCCAGACGTAGCGCGGCTGATCGTCATGGCCGTTGACGGTCTCGACGGCGCCGCCGAAGCCTATTTCATAGGAGCTTTCCTGACGTTCGAATTCCCAAGGGTTGCCGTGCGCCAGCCAGGTTTCGGGCAGTTCCACCTGCCAGCCATCAGCCATCTGCTGGCGGAACAGGCCGTGCACGTAGCGAATGCCATAGCCATAGGCCGGCACATCGACCGTCGCCATGGATTCCATGAAACAGGCGGCGAGACGGCCGAGGCCGCCATTGCCGAGAGCTGCGTCGGGCTCGATGCCGGCGATGACGCGGATGTCGACGCCGAGCGAGGAAAGCGCGTTGGTGATTTCTTCCATCAAGCCGAGGTTGGAGATGGCATCACGCATCAGGCGGCCGATCAGGAATTCGAGCGATAGATAATAGACGCGCTTGGCGCCCGTCTCGTAAACGTTGCGGGTCGATTCAATCCACTTGTCGATGACGCGGTCACGAATGACCAAGATCGTTGCCGTCAGCCAGTCATGCGGCTTGGCGACCTTGGCGTCCTTGCCGATGCGATAGGTCAGGCGCTCGATGATTTCTTCGGCAAGGATTTCGGGGCGGGAACTGCGTGGGGCGGGAACGGGGAGATCGGCCGTCGTCAAGTTATTCATATTATCAACTCTCGCCATTTGTGATTTATATTCAGGGTGTTACGCCTGTGTAAATCAAATTGCCTTTCCGTTTCACTATCAGTTTACGCACTGATGTAAAGCAGTTGCAACATGCGAGTTGGGCGGATGCCAAAATAGCCGCGAAAGATTTCACCTTTGCGGGAAAAGACTTGATTCCGATGATGTTTCGGGCTCTTATTCGCGCATCGATCAAACGAAAAGCCGCGCGATACTCGCATCGCGCGGCTTTTTCTTTGTCATCCATCTCCGGTTGCTCGGCGCGGAGGAGAGGCGCGATCACTTGGTCAGGAGCGTCATCTGCTTGGCTGCCTGGGCGCCGATGGTTTTGAAGGCGGCAACCAGATCGGACATTTGCTGCGCGTCGAAATAGTTGGATGGGCTCGAGGCACAGGCGGCGAGCAGGGTCTGTCCGCGTGTCGGAGCCATGAAGGCGACGGTGTAGATCTGCACGCCAGCGTCTTTTGCGGTTTTGCACGTATTCAGCGTTTTTTGATCGGAACTTGCGTCGTTGTTTTCGCCGTCTGTCATCAAAACGATATATTTCTGAAAAGTCTTATTGCCGTTGTTGCTTTGTGCAGTTGCCTCGGCAGTAGCGGTAACACTGTTATAGGCCTTTTTCATCGGGACGTTCGATTCGGTGCCCCCTTCGGCGTTCAGTCCGCTCACCACATTGGTACGGGTCGTTTTCGTTCCCCAATCGAGATTGCTGAAGCTGTCGACCTGGCTGCTCCAGGCAATGGCTGCTGTGCGAACATATTGTGACTGGGGATCGGCAGCGTCCAACTGATCGAGAAGATTGCCAACTGCTGTCTTTAGCGCATCTATTTTCTTGATGTAGCAAGGGCTTATCGGATTTGGATACTGATACAGACGGTTGCCGTTGGTATAATATTGCGTGCAGCTGGTTTTTGTCTTGTCGATGACATTCGTGTTCAGCAGCATCGATCCGGACTTATCGAGTGCAATTTCCATCGACAGGGCGGTTTTCTGAACGGCCGTTCCGCTCGTGCTTGAACTCGACGACGAAATTGTCATCGATGTCATGCCGAGCAGGCGGCTCATGCTGTTGACCGGCATGCCGTAGGAAGCGTCGACCGTAACAGTATAGCTCGTGCCGCCGGATGAATTGCTGCTCGATGTTACGGTGGTTAATGTTCCTGACTTCAACGCATTCGCCGTCGTGGCATCTCCCGGTAGGTAGTTCGACATCTGGCCGAGGACGAAATTGTTGGCGAGATCCTTGGCTGATGTCGTGGTCGCGCTGCCATCGGCAATCGCTGTCGCCGCCGCAAGCGCGGCGGAGTCCGTTGCTTCCTGAAGCTCGCTGTGTGACAGCGACATGTTGGTGATGTCTACCGCCATGCCACCCGCCGCTACCAGTACGGGTATCGAAATCGCCGTCAGGATGCCGAAATTTCCAGCTCTATCGCGTAGAAGTTGTTTTAATGCGCAAAGTAAATCAGAGCTGGCAACCATCATGTCCGCCTATCGAAAAAGTTGAGTCCTCAAGAACGGCGGAACTATCAAATACAGATATTAGTTGAACGTTTAAGCGGCAGGTTGATTTTTAACAAATTGCCTAATCTGGCGCGATTTGCTTCAGATTTTTACTACGTTAAGTATATTCTATTTTAGTGGAATGACATCTACTGCCTGAACGGCCTTCTGGCTGCCATAGCCTTTGAGCACCCCGATGACGGGTGCGACATCGGAATAATCGCGGCCATAAGCGACGACGATATGATCGGTGCCGGCGGGAATATTGTTGGTCGGATCAAGCTCGATCCAGCCTGCCGTCTCCCCGCACCAGACGCGCACCCAGGCGTGCATCGCATCGGCGCCCTCGAGCCGTTCCTTGCCGGGCGGCGGGATGGTGCGCAGAAAGCCGCTGACATAGCCGGCGGGGATGCCGAGGCTGCGAAGCGCAATGATCATCACATGCGAGAAATCCTGGCAGACGCCGCGCCGGAGACGGAAGGCCTCTTTCGGCGTGGTGTCGACCGTCGTCGCCTTCGCGTCGTAGGTGAAATCCTTGTGTATCTGGGCACAGACCGCATGAGCGATCTGCAGGGTCGTCAGATTGGTCGACCGCCACTGCCTGCTGTAATCGGTGATTTCACCCGTTTCCGGTAGACGCGGGCTGCTGCCGAGGAAATGGTGGGGCGAGGAAGGATCAACCGACCAGCAATCGTCGATTTCCTCGGGCAATTTGGCGAGCAGGGGCGAAAAATCCACGGCGACGGGCTGGCTTTCCACCTGCACACGCGCCTGCATGCGGATGTCGAGCCTTTCATGCGGATCGCGCACCAGGATCGAGGTTGCCGGATGCTGGAAGAAATCCGTGAAGTTCGATTGCTCGTCCGGGCCTGGAGTTATTTTCACCGAGCCGGCGATCAGCCGCTGCCGATGGGGCAGGGATAGCGGCATGACGCGCAATATGTGCCGGGCACCGCTTGCCGGCACGTCGTATATGTAGCCCATGTGAAGCGAGAGGTCGTAGAGCATCACGTCATCCGAGATAGGTGCGTGCCAGCAGGTCGGAAAGCCGTTCCAATTCGCGCGCTAGCTGCTGATAGACTTCGACGGTCATCGTTTCGGGCGTCATCACGGCGAGACCCGAATGCAGTCGCATGGCCTCCCGATAGAAGGGCGACATCTGGCCGTTGACGAAGGCATTCGGCAGCTGTTCCACTTCGCGATGGATCTCGTTCATCTGAAAGAGGATCGAGCGCGGATTGAGGGGGTCGAGCGCCAGGAGATCGGTCACCGTCAGGCGGGCGGTATTGACGTTGTAACGACGGCGGTGGGTCATGACGCTATCGCCGATTTCGAGCAGCATGTCGAGCGCTCCATCGGGCGCATCGGGGCCGGACAAATGGCCGAGCAGCCGTGTCATATGCAGGCCGCGCTCGATGTAGCGGCCGAGCGACAGAAAGCGCCAGCCGGTGAAGCGATACATGTTTTCGTGCACGAGGCCGGCGAAACCCGCAAGCTTGCGCAACAGGATCGTCATGGCATGGCTGGCGTCATCGCCATGCTTCACTCTTTCCTTGAAGCGGCGCGCGGTCTTGGCGAGGTCGTTCAGCGCGAGCCAGCCGTCCGGGGAAAACCGGTCGCGGATGTTGCTGGCTGAGTAGACGGCGCTGTCTATGTTCAGCAGCAGGCTTTCGGGCACCGCCTCCTCAGTGTCGATGTCGATGGCGGCGAGATAGGCGCTGACGTCGGCAAGCAGCGGCTGCTTCGGATCCGCCGCCTCGGCGAAACGGCCGTGCCAGGCGCGCAGGATGCGCAAGGCGCCTTCGGCGCGCTCGATATAGCGGCCAAGCCAGAAGAGATTGTCGGCGGCACGGCTCGGCAGGCTGCCCGGCATGTTGCGGGTAAAGGTTTCTTCGGCCGGCAGCAGCGTATGCGCTTCGACCGGCTTGTCGGAGACGATCCAGACATCGGCGGCCGAACCGCCCGCCTGCATGGCGATGGCCGCAACGTCATCGCCGCTGCCGATGCGGGCAAAGCCGCCGGGCATGATCTGCCAGCCGCTTTCCGTGCGGGCGGCGAAGACGCGCAGGCTCATCGGCCGCGGCGTCAGCCTGCCGTTGACCCAGGCCGGCGTGGTCGAAAGCGTGACGACCTCCTGGCCGACCAGCTTGTGACCTTCGGTCGCCAGCCAGTCCGCGATCGAATCGCGGGCGGTGCTGCGCAAAGTCGAGCCCAGCACGGACTGGCCGTTGTCATCGAAGAAGGGCATGCAGGAATAGGCCGGGCCTATGACCATCTTCTCGATATCGGCGGCGACATGCTCGCGCTCGGTCTTCTGGCCGCACCACCAGGTGGCGATCGACGGCAGCTTCAATTCCTCGCCGCGCAGATGCCGACAGATGGTCGGCATGAAGGCGAGCAGGGCGCGTGTTTCGAGGACGCCGGAGCCGAGCGCATTAACGATGGTCACCGTCTGCGCCCGCAAGGCTTCGATCATGCCCGGCGTGCCGATATGAGAGTGCTGGTTGAGCTCCAGGGGATCGGCATAGGCGGCATCGAGGCGGCGCCAGAGCACGCTGATCGGCCGCAGCCCCGCGACGGTGCGCACCATCAGCTGATCGTTGACGACGGTGATGTCCTCGCCCTCGAGCAGCATGAAGCCGAGATAGCGGGCGATGTAGGCGTGTTCGTAATAGGTCTCGTTGGCAGGTCCCGGCGTCAGGACGGCGACGCGACCCTCGGCGCGGCGCTTGCCGCCAAGCAGGGCATCCCGAAAAGCGCCGAAGAAGGAGGCGAGGCGGTGGACCTTGGTTTCCGCATAGATATCGGAGAAGGCACGGGTGGTTGCGACGCGGGTTTCCAACGCAAAGCCGGCACCTGACGGAGCCTGCGCGCGGTCGGCCAGCACCCACCAGTTACCATCAGGGCCGCGGCCGACCTCGAACGCCAGGAAATGCAGATAGTGACCGTTCGCCGGCTTGACGCCGACGAGCGGACGCAGGAATTCCGAATTGGCCGCGATCAAGGCCGGCGGCAGCAGGCCTTCGCTGACCAGCCGGCCGTCGCCATAGATGTCGGCTATGACCTCTTCGAGCAGATCGGCGCGCTGGCGCAGCCCTTCCGAAAGCACTTGCCACTCGCGCTCATCGATGAGCACGGGAATATGAGATATCGGCCAGCCGCGTTCGCTGACACCCGCCGCCCCGTAGGCGCGATAGAAAACGCCCGCATCGCGCAGATAGCGGTCGGCGCGGGCGAAGCGCTCCGTCAGCTCCTGTTCCGACATGCGCGACAGCGCCGACAGGAGGTTCTGCCAGACCGGGCGGACAGCGCCTTTGTTGTCGACCATTTCGTCGGCGACGCCGGGCAAGGGACGATAGGCAAAGGCCGGATCCTTGCCGGTTCCGGTCTTTACTTCGTCCCGCCGTTCCGTCGCCGGTTTTCTAGCCATGCACAGTTCCGTCTCAAATTCCTGCAGGCCGCCTGAGGTCGAGCGTCAGCGGGAATTCCACCGACGCAGTCTCCGGTCTCAAGGCGTAGCCACCCGCTGTATGCCCCCAAGGTTCGAAACGCGCAAGTCGTCGCGCCTCAGCCTCGTTGCCGTTGACGGGGAATGTGTCGTAGTTCCGGCCGCCCGGGTGAGCAACATGGTAGATGCAGCCGCCGATCGAACGCCCCGACCACGTGTCGTAGATATCGAAGGTCAGCGGCGTATCGATAGGCAGGACCGGATGCAGACCGGAGGCGGGATGCCATGCCTTATAGCGCACGCCGGCAACCGAAACGCCTGAAGTTCCCGTCGGCGTCAGCGGCACGGGACGGCCGTTGCAGGTCACGGTATAGCGCGATGGATTGGAGGTTTCGAACCGAAGCTGCAGGCGTTCGACCGACGAATCGACGTAACGCACGGTGCCGCCGACCGCACCCTCTTCGCCGAGCACATGCCATGGCTCCAGCGCCTGGCGCAGCTCCAGCTTGTTGCCTTCATATTCGACTTCCCCGCAGAAGGGGAACCGGAATTCAAGTTGTGCCTGGAACCATTCCGGCCGCAGGTCGAAACCGTTTTCGCGGAGATCGGCGAGAACGTCGAGGAAATCCTGCCAGACATAGTGCGGCAGCATGAAGCGATCATGCAGCATCGTGCCCCAGCGCACGAATCGGCCATCGATCGGGTTGCGCCAGAAGCGGGCGATCAGCGCGCGCACCAGCAATTGCTGGGCAAGGCTCATGCGGGCATTCGGCGGCATTTCGAAACCGCGGAATTCGACGAGGCCGAGGCGTCCCGTCGGGCCATCCGGCGAGAATAGCTTGTCGATGCAGATTTCCGAGCGGTGGGTGTTGCCGCTGGAATCGGTCAGAAGGTTGCGGAACAGGCGATCCACAAGCCAGGGCAGAGGCGGGTTGCCACGGCCGGGCGCGGGCACCTGGGCTATCGCGATTTCCAGCTCGTAAAGGCTGTCGTGGCGCGCCTCGTCGATGCGGGGTGCCTGGCTGGTAGGGCCGATGAACAGGCCGGAAAAGAGATAGGATAGGGAAGGGTGGCGCTGCCAGTGCAGCACCAGGCTCTTCAGCAGGTCGGGACGGCGCAGGAAGGGGCTGTCGTTCGGATTGGCCCCGCCGACGACGACATGGTTGCCGCCGCCGGTGCCGGTGTGACGGCCGTCGATCAGGAACTTGTCGGTGCCGAGACGCGTTTGCCGCGCCTCTTCGTAAACCGCCGTGGTAATGTCAACGCATTCCTGCCAGTTCGATGCGGGATGGACGTTGACCTCGATCACGCCGGGATCGGGTGCGACGCGGATGACGTTGATGCGCTCGTCCTGCGGCGGCGAATAGCCCTCGATATGCACCGGTAGTCCAAGCTCCGCCGCTGCATTTTCCGCTGCAGCCAAAAGTTCGAGATACTGCTCGATCCCTTCGGTCGGCGGCATGAAGACACAGAGCCGGCCATCGCGCGGCTCGACCGAGATGGCCGTGCGCACCACGCCACGGATATCGCCAAGCGTCTGTTCTACGCGTGATTGCGCGCCTTCATCGGCCTGGAACGAGGCTTCCGGCATGGCGCGGCCGGCGGGCACGATGACTTCAGGCAATGGCGTACGCGGAATGGAGGGATCGACGGTATGGATATAGGGATACCGCGACGGGGGTACATAGGGCAGGGTGCCGAGCGGCAGACGGTAGCCGATCGGCGAGTCTCCCGGCATCAGGTAAATCTTGCCGCGGCGCGTACTCCATTTTTCACTGACCCAGCGCGTGCCCGAGGCTCGTGCATTCCAGGCCTGCACGGGAAGGACATAGCCGGTCGCCGTTGTCAGGCCACGCTCGAAGACGCGGGCAATGCGGCTGCGTTCCTCCGGGTCCTTCAGCTTCGAATTGGACGGGTCGACATTTTCCGGCAGGCTGCCTTCCTTGATGATCCATTCGGCCGGGTCTTCGTAGGCCGGCAGCACCATGTCGGGCTCGATCGCCAGCTCCTTGGCAATTGCGCTCAGAAGCTTTCCGGCATCGTCCGCACTTGCGCCGGTCTTGACGGTCTCCTGCGCAATCAAGGCGGGGTTCTGCCAGACGGGCTTGCCGTCCTTGCGCCAGTAAAGCGAGAAGGTCCAGCGCGGCAGGCTTTCGCCCGGATACCATTTGCCCTGACCATAATGCAGGAAGCCGCCAGGCGCGAAGCGCTCGCGCAGGCGGCGGATCAGCTGATCGGCCATGTCGCGCTTGGTCGGGCCGACCGCGGCGGTGTTCCATTCTTCCGACTGAAAGTCGTCGATCGAGATGAAGGTCGGCTCCCCGCCCATGGTCAGGCGTACGTCGTTGGCTTGCAGGACACGATCGACCTCCTCGCCGAGCGCGTTCAGCGCATCCCAGCTTTCGTCGGAGAAGGGCTTGGTGATGCGCGGGTGTTCGGCGACACGGGCCACCTTCATATCGAAATCGAATTCGGTCCTCGCCTCACCGAAATAGCCGCCCGAGATCGGCGCGGCATTGCGGTAATGCGGCGTGGCCGCAAGCGGAATGTGGCTCTCGCCGGTCAGAAGTCCGGAGGTCGGATCGAGGCCGACCCAGCCGGCGCCGGGAAGGTAGACTTCGGCCCAGGCATGCAGATCGGTGAAATCGACCTCGGTGCCAGAGGGGCCGTCGAGCGCTTTCAGATCCGGCGTAAGCTGGATGAGATAGCCGGAGACGAAGCGGGCGGCGAGGCCAAGGTGACGCAGCACCTGTGCCAGCAGCCAGCTGGTGTCGCGGCAGGACCCCCTGGCTTTTTCCAGAGTCTCCTCAGGCGCCTGCACGCCGGCTTCCATGCGAATGACATAGCCGATCTCCCGCTGCAGCCGTGCATTGAGGCCGACGATCATGTCGACGGTCTTTTGTTCCGAGCGGTCGAGTGTGGCGAGGAAGGCTTTCAGCCGGGGACCAGGCTCCTCCGGCGTCATATAGATCGACAAATCCTCGCGGATGGTCTCGGGATAGTCGAAGGGCCATTTGGTCGCTTCCTCTTCGACGAAAAAGTCGAAGGGATTGTAGACCGTCATATCGGCGACGAGATCGACTTCGATCTTCAGCTCGGTCACCGGATCGGGAAAGACGAAGCGGGCGAGATAATTGCCGTAGGGATCCTGTTGCAGGTTCACGAAATGATTTGACGGCGTGACCTTCAGCGAGTGGCTCAGCACGCGCGTCTTGGAATGCGAGGCGGGTTTCAGACGGATGATCTGGGGGCCGAGGCGAACCGGATTGTCGTATTTATAATGGGTGAGATGATAGATGCTTGCCTTGATCGCCATATGTCTCTTCGCCTAGCCCGCATCGTTGTGCGGTGATTGCTGTTCCCACAGACAGTGTGTGCAATGCAGCGAAAGAAAGCAAGGCGTCTGTCGGCGCTTCGGAAACTCCTACCGTATAACGCCAAAACAAAAACGGCGGGTTTTCGCCCGCCGTTCTGAAATCCCTGTTTTGCTGCTTGCGATCAGCTTCGGCCGAACTCGTCGACGAGGCGGATGATGTCGTCCTCGCCGAGATAGGAGCCGGTCTGCACTTCGATGAGCTCCAGCAGGATCTTGCCCGGGTTCGACAGGCGATGCACTTCGCCGAGCGGGATATAGATCGACTCGTTTTCGCGCAGCATCTGCACATTTTCGCCGACGGTTACTTCGGCCGTGCCCTTGACGACGATCCAGTGCTCGGAGCGGTGGTGATGCTTCTGCAGCGACAGCTTCTTGCCGGGAAGGACGAAGATGCGCTTGACCTGGAAGCGCTCGCCGTTCAGCACCGACGTATAGCCGCCCCACGGGCGATAGGAGGTCGGATGCGTCTCGGTGAGCTTGGCCGTCTTCTTTTCGCTTGCGAGCAGCTTGACGAGCTTGCCGACTTCCTGGCTGTCCTTGAGATGGCCGACATAGACGGCGTCCTCGCTGGCGATGACGGCGACGTCTTCAAGACCCTGTACGGCCACATGAAGGCTGTGCGTCATCACGAGCGAATTCTTCGTGTTGACCAGTGTCGTGGCGCCGGCGGAGACGTTGCCGCTTTCATCGCGATTGCCGACTTTCCAGACGGCGTCCCAGCTGCCGAGGTCGGACCAGGTGAAGGGCGAGGGGACGACGGCGGCGTTTGCCGTCTTTTCCATCAGCGCGTAGTCGATGGAAATATTGGGGCTCTTGGAGAAGGCGTCGGCATCCAGACGGGTGAAATCGAGGTCGCGGGTCGCCTTGGAAACGGCCTTGCTGGCGGTCTTCTCGACGTCGGACGCATATTCCTTCATTTCGTCCAGAAGCTGAGCGGCCGAGAACATGAACATGCCGGAGTTCCAGTAGAAGCTGCCGCTTGCCACCATCTCCTCAGCCTTGTCCAGCGCTGGCTTTTCGACGAAGCGCTTGACGGCATGGGCGCCGGTCGAAAGCGCCTTGCCGCTTTCGATATAGCCATAGCCGGTGGCCGGTTCCGTCGGCTTGATGCCAAAGGTGACGAGCTTGCCCTGAAGGGCTGTGTCGCGCGCCTGGCGCACGCAATCATAATAGGTCGCGTTGGCGTCGATCTCATAGTCGGAGCCGAGGACGTGCATGATCGCGTCCTTGCCGAAAAGCTCGGTGACGAGCGCAGCGGCGGCCGCAACGGCGGCAGCGGTATTGCGGGCGACCGGCTCCAGCAGCACGGCGGCCAGTTTCAGGTCGAGCTCGCGGGCCTGTTCCGCAACGAGGAAGCGGAATTCCTCGTTGGTCAGGACAATCGGCGCTTCGTAGAGCTCGGCATCGGCAACGCGCTCCAGCGTGTTCTGAAACAGCGTCCTGTCGCCGATGAACTGGATAAATTGCTTCGGGGCGGATGCGCGCGATAGCGGCCATAGCCGCGTACCCTTGCCGCCTGCCATAATCACCGGAACGATCTTTGCTGCCATACTCTGCCTCTCCTAGACACTTCATTCGAGAGCCGGCCGTCAAGAAGCGCAACCGCTGCGCTTTCCGCCATGCTCCTTCGACAACGTCAATCGCCATTGCGATATTTTTCGGCAAAACGCTAGCGCTAATATGTCAGCAGCGTAAACATTCGGCGATCTCGGCTCGGAAACTCTACGGAAAATCCGTTCAAGGCGCTGTCCTGAGTGAAAAGGTGGAGGCCGTCGTGAAACGGTCTCCGCCATCGATGCATCACGACTCGCCCGCAGGCGGCGGCCTTCAGTGCGTTACTGTCTATGCTTCCGCCCTATCGTGCTGTTCTTCGTGCTGTTTGTCGGGCACTGGCACATGGTGAAGGCCGGTGCGCCTGTTGTAGCGGATGGACGACCAGAGCGAGATGCCGATCAGGGCCGCGCCGCCGAGGCCGGTGACGACTTCCGGAATGTGTATCAGCGTCTGCACATACATGATCACGGAGAGGATCAGGATGGCGTAGAAGGCGCCGTGCTCGAGGTAGCGGTAATGGGCGAGCGTGCCCTTTTCCACCAGCATGATCGTCATGGAGCGGACATACATGGCGCCGATGCCGAGGCCGATGGCGATGATGAACAGGTTCTGCGTCAAGGCGAATGCGCCGATGACGCCGTCGAAGGAGAAGCTGGCATCGAGGATTTCGAGATAGAGAAATGCGCCGAAACCGCCCCTTGCGGCAGCGCTCATCGTCTTTTGTGAAGCGTCCAGGAAACCGGCCAGGACTTCCACCAGGAGAAAGGTCAGGAGACCATAGATGGAGGCATGCAGGAAGGTCGTCGAATCGTCGCTGTCCAGCAAGGAACTGAAGATGAGGACGAGAATCAGCACGAAGGCGATTTCAACACCCTTGACAGTGGCGAAATGCGCCATGCGCTTCTCTATGAAGCCGATCCAGTGCACATCCTTTTCGTGATTGAAGAAATAGGTCAGGCCGACCATCATCAGGAATGTGCCGCCGAAGGCGGCGATCGGCAGATGCGCATTCTGCATGATCTGCGCATATTGCTCAGGCCTGGTGGCGGCGAGCTTTAGCGCCTCCCACGGATCGATCCATGCGGCGATCGCGACGATTGCCAGCGGAAAGACGATGCGCATGCCGAAGACGGCGATGATGATGCCCCATGTCAGGAAGCGATGCTGCCAGACCGGCGTCATCTCCTTCAGCTTGTTGGCATTGACGATGGCATTGTCGAAGGAGAGCGAAATTTCCAATACGGCGAGGACCGCGCAGATGAAGAAAGCCGTGGCGAGGCCGCCCATCGTGCCGGTGGTGTTCCAGCCCAGGAAGGCGCCGAGAGCAAGGCCGCCGACGGTGACGACGAAGGCCCAGCCGAAATAGCCGAGCACGGATTTGGAGGTGGCGGGCGGCGTCATGGGCGCACCTTGCCACAAATGGAGTGACGATTTCCGGATGGGGCGAGCAGCCGTATGCCGAAGACGGCATGCGGGCGAGGCATGGTCGAGCTGTTCATGAAAAGAAGTCCGCCGGCTCATCTGCAGGCGGTACCGACATCGCGAGAGCGCCGTGAAAACTCTCGCCAGAGGGGCCCGGCACCAAAGTTCAATCCGTCGCCGATGTCAGGAAGGCGCGGAGATAGTCAATATCTAGTGAAGTCGCGACACAGGTCAAGAGTTGAATTAGGACATGCCCACGTTGCTCCCAATAATTGCGAATTTGGGAACCAAACGGAAAAGGCTGCGTTTGGCCCTCAGGCATGTTTGCGCCGCCCGCCAAGCGGATCCCTCAGGCGGATCTGTTACCTTCAAAACAGCCATCGATAGGAGAAGCTCCCATGAGCCCCGATCCCATTCACCGCAACGGACAATCGCAGAAGCCTGAATTGACGGAGCGGCAGAAGAAGGCGCGGCCGAACGCGCTTCGCCAGGCCCAGGTCCTGCCGCCACATCAGGTAGACCTGACGCTGCATCCCGTGACCCATGAGGATGTGCACGTGCCCGCCCATGTCAACGGCGCGGACCTCTCGCGCGAAGCGCCGGCCGACGCCAACCATGGTCACAAACGGAAGAGCGGCCCGCAGCATTAGCCGGGCCGCGCCCGCTGCGGCAAAATGCTTATTTATTTGTGCCGGGTTTATTTGTGCTGGGGCGCCTTGCCGTCGGAGGTGAAGTTGCCGTTGAAGCTCATCTCCGTCGATTTTGCCGAGCATTGGATGGCAACCGGCTTGCCCGCATAAGGATTGGCAAAGGTGCAGGTGCCCTTTGCTTCGACCTGGCCGGATATTTTGCTGCCGGCCCCCGTCGAGATGACATCGATCGGCAGCTGCGCGGTTCCCTTCTCGTTGCCGGGCTTGATGCTCTTGCCGTTGCCCTGGAAGCCCAGCATCTTGCCGCCTGACGTGAAGATGAAGGTCACCGAGCCGTCGGGACCCGTCACGCTGGCGACCTCAGCCTTGCACCCCTTGGAGGCATCGAGCTTGCCGACCATGAGTTTGGAACATTTTCCACTGACGACGGTGACGCCTTGCGACGGAAAATTTTCCACGGCGCCGGCCGACGTGGCGGCCAAGACGGTCAATCCAAAAGCAATGCCTGCGAATCGCATAAGAAGGGCTCCTTTCAAGCCCACGCAGGTTCGCCGATCAAAATGTGGCAGTCAACCCAAGGCGCGGCGCAAGCCCCAGGCGACCGGCGTCGATCCCATTGCTCATCGCGCTTTAGGCTGGTGAGCAGAGCACCTCGCTATCGCAAAACGACCGCTTAGGGTTGTGAGGATCTCAGTGTGGGGCTGCTTCCTGAACGAGCGAGCCGATCAGCTGCAGCAAGGCATTCTGGCGGTTGCCGCCGCCAGCCAGGAATTCGTAGAGGGTCATGGTTTTCTCGCTGCCGCCGTCGACGACGTAATCCGCCTGGCGAATGACGTAGACCTCGCCGCTGTCGGTGTCGCGGGCGAGATGGAACATGTATTCGTCGCCATTGGCCTTGTGGTTCTTGTAGAACTGCCGCTTCATCACCGTCATCTCATCCTCCCGTATGATCGATGCGCTGATATGACAGTAGGATGACGGCGCGGCCGGAAGTCAAGCGGCTTCTCGCGGGAACTTGTGTCGCAGGCTGGGTGCAATTCGCAATCGTCACGAACATCAGCATGTGATTGGCTATCTTCCAAAAGACTACTATTCTCGACCTGCGCTCGAATTTTCGAGACGTAGCAAGTTGGAGATCGAAGCACATGAGAATGATGTTAGCGCTGGGAGCGATTTTGAGCCTGGCATGCGTCTCCGCAGGTGAGGCGCCTTCAAACTATCAGACCTATCACGGCATTCGCGCCGACAGCGATCCGGTGGTGCTGGCAAAATACGACAGGGCTCTCAATCGCTGCGAACCCGAGGCCTATTCGTGGTACCGCGGCTCGCCGGATCCGAACAGCACGCTTTATTGGCTGGCACTGAGAGCCTGCCTCTACCGTCAGGGCTTTATCGATCGCGGCGCCTACGCATACCCGACGACGGCGGTCTTCCGGCATTTTCTGGATCGCTGACCGTCCTCCGTTCGCCTTGGCTCCCGGCGAACTCTTTGGCCGATCCGCTCCAAGGCAAACTTGAAATTCAGCAGATCGTCGCAAAACTAAAAAGGCCTTTCGATTTCTCGAAAGGCCTTTGCTTTTCAGCGAATTAGGATGGTGGGCGTGACAGGGATTGAACCTGTGACCCCTACGATGTCAACGTAGTGCTCTCCCGCTGAGCTACACGCCCATCCGATGGCGGCGCATAGATCACAAAACCTCAGTGGCCGTCAATAGGCTTTTTTTCGGTTTTGTGACGTAGCCGCCGAAAGCCTTACGCGGCAAGGAGTTTGTTGACTTCGTCGACGAGTTCGCGGAGGTGGAAAGGCTTGGAAAGGACCTTGGCATCCTTCGGCGCCTTCGAATCGGGGTTCAGCGCGACGGCGGCAAAGCCGGTGATGAACATCACTTTCAGGTCCGGATCGAGTTCGGTGGCGCGGCGCGCCAGCTCGATGCCGTCCATCTCGGGCATGACGATGTCAGTCAAAAGCAGCGAGAACGGCTCTTCGCGCAGCCGATCGTAAGCACTGGCTCCATTGTCAAAGGACAAGACCTTGTAGCCGGCTTTTTCGAGTGCCTTCACGAGAAAGCGACGCATGTCGTTGTCGTCTTCGGCAAGAAGTATCTTCTGGGTCATCATCTCTATCGCTAATCAACTTTGTCTTGTTGGACTTGTCCAGCTTTTAGGTTAGCGCCACGCCGTAAACAAGCCGTGAATAGTCGGCCAAAACGCGCCAATCCTGCTTTTGTTCAAAGCATAGCTTCGTTCTGCGAAAACGTCTCGCGTTTCCGCTGGCCGAGCATCCGGAAATTTCGAATACGGCACTTTGGATTAAGGCCATTTCGCTCAAGTTACTATGGACTTGCAGTCATGCAACTGGCAACATGACTACCGCGACAAGTTGTTGACATGGTAAAGACGTTGATGTCCGCGGAAATGCGTAGTTTCGAGATTTTCGAGGTATTGGAGCCCGCCTCCCAGACGATACCGTTTGTCTACAGCTCGCCTCATAGCGGTCGCATCTATCCCCCCGATTTCATCGCCCAGTCCCGCCTGCAGGGCATCGCCATCCGCCGCTCGGAAGATCATTACGTCGACGAGCTTTTTTCGGCGGCGAGCTCCCTCGGCGCGCCGCTGCTGCTTGCCAATTTTCCGCGCGCCTATATCGATGTCAATCGCGAGCCCTATGAGCTCGATCCGCGCATGTTCGATGGCGCCTTGCCGCCTTACGCGAACATCAATTCCCTGCGGGTTGCCGGCGGGCTCGGTACGATCCCCCGGATCGTCGCCGAAAACATGGAAATCTATGCGCGGCGCGTGCCGGTCGAGGATGCGCTGAAGCGCATCGACACGATCTATAAGCCCTATCATGCGACGCTTCGGCGGCTGATTGCGCGCACCCATGTCAAATTCGGCTTCGGCGTGCTGGTCGATTGCCATTCCATGCCGGGCAATATCCGGATCGCCGGCAGCAACATGCGCCCGGATTTCATCCTCGGCGACCGTTACGGCACGAGTGCTTCGGCGGAGCTTTCGCGCGCCGCCATGCAGATCCTCGAGGAGCTCGGCTTCAACGCCGTGCGCAACAAGCCCTATGCCGGCGGCTTCATCACCGAACATTACGGCCGTCCCTCGCGCGGGCTGCATGCCCTGCAGATCGAAGTCAATCGTTCGCTCTATGTCGACGAGACGACACTGGAAAAGCGCGCGGATTTCAACGAGGTTGCCACCGCCATTACGCTTTTCATGAAGCGCATGGCCGAGCATGTGGAATCCTACACGGGCGATCCGGCGCTGGCAGCGGAATAAAGCAAAGCCCCTTCGCCCCGCAAAGGCGGGGAGAAGGTGGGGCGGAGACATTGAGCAGGGCGAAATGTCGACGCCTCGGATGAGGGGCTGTCTCGGAAACTTTCAGAGCGAACAGAATCTGTCCAAGCGTTTGGCTATGGTGATGGTCAGGCGTGTTTGTTGTTGCCGCGCACTTGCGCCTAGCCCCTCACCCTAGAGCGGTTCAGCTTTTCACGGAATCGCAGGACCGCTCTAGCTCTTTGTTTTCTCGCAATTCCGGACAGAAAACCGCTGCGCACTTTTCCTGGAATTGCTCTAGCCCTCTCGCCGCAAGCGGGGCGAGGGGGATCACTCCACCAAAAAAGAACCGCGCTCGTGGCGCGGCTAAGTCTAGGGAGGAAACACCCAAGGAGGGTATTTACAGTCAGAAGACTGTAGCTGGATATTGATATCGCACTGCACAAATGTCAAGCACTTTATTGCGCTGCAAAATATTTAGGCAGATTCGAAAATCCTGCCTGATCGGCAGGCATCCTGCGCGCCGCGTCATCATGCGGTTTGCTTCAGGGCCTATATGGGATATGACATCGCCCATCCTGTCACTTACGCGGATTGACCATGCTTCCCGATCGCTCGTTTTTCTATCGTCTGGCCGAGGCGGCCAAGGCTGAAACTCTGCCGCGCTTCCGCGCCGGCGTCGATGTGGTCAACAAGGAAGCCAGCGGCTTCGATCCGGTGACGGAAGGAGACCGCGCCGCCGAAGAGGCGATTCGCGCCTTGATCGAGGCCGAGTTTCCCGATCACGGCATTCTGGGCGAGGAGCACGGCAGCGTCGGGCTCGACCGTGAGCATGTCTGGGTGATCGATCCGATCGACGGCACGCGCGCCTTCATCTCGGGTGTTCCGGTCTGGGGAACGCTGATCGGCCTGCAGAAGAACGGCCGCGCCATCATGGGCATGATCGACCAGCCCTTTACGGGCGAGCGCTATTTTGCCGACGGCAACGGTTCCACCTATTCGGGGCCGGATGGTGAAAAGCGGCTGCGGGTCCGCGATTGCGGCGCTCTTTCGAATGCAATCCTCTTCACCACGTCGCCGCATCTCTTTGCCGGCGAGGAACTTGCAAGATATCGCGAGATCGAAAGCCAGGTCCGGCTCTTCCGTTATGGCACGGATTGCTATGCCTATGCGCTGCTGGCCGCAGGCCATATCGATCTCGTCATCGAGAATTCGCTGAAACCCTATGATGTCGGTGGCATCATTCCCGTCGTCGAGCAGGCCGGCGGCATCATGACGACTTGGGATGGCGGCCGGCCGGAGATGGGCGGAACGATCATCGCCGCAGGCAGCCGCGCCGTTTATGAACAGGCTTTGGCTGTCCTGTCGCGCTAGCGCATGATGCCGAAAAGTGTGATCGGTTTTCGGACGACATCATGCTCTACTTCTTTGATCCTAGAGCGGATTCAGATTTTAGGTCGAACAGACCTTAAATCATCCGGCTCTAGCGCATGTCGCGCAAAAGTGTGCAGTGGTTTTGCGATAACGACATGCGCAAATTCAAGGATCTAAAACGCCAAATCACTTGGCGTCAGGCTTCCGCTTCTATCTCGTAGGCGTTGGTTTCGGCATCGCTGCCGGGAATGAAGGCATGGATCGCGGCGAGAGCCTGATTTCGGTAGATATCGCGCTCTTGCAGGATCTCATGCTTGGCGCCGTGAATGGGCACGAGCTGGGCGGCGCGGAAATAGCGCGACAGCCGCTCCTGATCGGCATAGGGCACCACGCCGTCCCGCGTCGGCGCGAGCAGGACAGTGGGGATGGGAATTGAAAACAGGTGTTCAGGCCTGTTGACCCGTTCGATTGCCCGCAAGGCTTGCGACAGCCAGCGCGCCGTCGGTGGCCCCAGGCAAACCTGCGGATAAGTGGTGCCAATGCCGATGTTGCGCCGGTAGCGCTGTTCGTCCGTGGTCAATGGGTTTTCGGCGAAAGGTCTTTCCTTGAATTTCTTGCTGAATTGCATTCGGCTAAGGCCGATGCCGCTGAGGGTGCCGGAAAGAAAGCGGATGAAGGCCGGCGATACGCCGTGACCGGTCAGACCGATGAAGGGGGCGGACAGCACCATGCGGTCGATGCGCGTTGCTAGCCCCGGTGCTGCCGAGAGCGCGATCAGCGCGCCCGTCGAATGGGCGAGAAGGAAGAAGGGCAGGCGCGTATCCGGCAGGACGATCTTGTCGAGGAAGGCCGTGAGATCGCGTTCATAGTCGGAAAAGTGTCGGATATGGCCGCGCAGGGGATCCTTCAGCAGCCGTTCCGATCCGCCCTGGCCGCGAAGATCGAAGGTCGCAACCCAGAGGCCCTTGGCCGTGAGATCGCGGATCGTCTCGAAATATTTCTCGATGAATTCGTTGCGGCCCTGCAGCAGAACCACGGTCCCTTTGGCGACCGGCTGCTCGCAGCGGAACACGGCATAGCGCAGCTTGCGCCCGTCAAAGCTCTCGAAAAAACCCTCGGTGCGGTTCTCGGGCACCGGATTGTCTGCTGTGGAATAGAGGATCGAATCCATGGCGATGTCGCGCCTCGCTGACAAATGGCTCATCTCAAGGGGATAGCGCAGCTTGGGGGAATTGCAACAGGTTTGTGGCTTTTCTCCGAATGACGCGCGCGGGGTGACGCGAAAGCCGCGTTTCGCCTGCCGAGTGCTATTCGACCTCGAGGGTGAGGCCCTTGAAAGGCTTGATCTCCTTCAACACGAAGATCGTGCGCATCAGGTCTTCGGAGTTGCACCACGCCGTTCGAGCGCGGTCTTGCGGATGATATCGGCGATCTCCGGGCTGCTGCTCGACAGCATCTGAAAATCCGACGAATAGAGCGACAGCAGCGAGACTTCCGTTGTTGCGCTGACGGTCGCCGAGCGGGGTTCGCCGCTGATCAGCGCCATCTCGCCGAAGAAGCTGCCGGAGCCGAGCTCCACAGGGTTCGGCGTGGCGACGCTGACGCGGCCCTCGACGATGAAGTACATCTGGTCACCGGCCTCGCCCTTGCGGCAGATGATGCCGCCGGCCGGCACGACACGCGGTCTCAGCGCTCTAACGATCTCGATGAGCGCGGCCGAACCAAGCTTCTGGAACAGCGGCACCGCGGCAACCAGCTGCCAATTGCGCACAAAATCCTGGCGACGAACTTCTTCGTAGAAGCCGGTGGCGAGGATGCCGGCCCAGAGCGCAAAGATGCCGATTCCGCTCATCATGACTAGCCCGGCAAGGACGCGGCCGGCGAAACTTTGCGGAATCTCGTCGCCGTAGCCCGTGGTCGACAGCGTCACGACCGCCCACCACATCGCTAGCGGAATGCTGCCGAACTTGTCAGGCTGGACGTCGCGCTCGATGATATAGGCTACGAGCGCCGCGCCGAACAGGACGATGCCGAAGATCGAGGTGACGCCGATCAGGTTGCGCGCTTCCTTGGTGAGGACCCTGCCCAGCAGCCGGAAGAAGGTCGAGCCGCGCAGCGGCTTTAAGAGCCATATAGCACAATAGAGGCTTTGGTCGCGGCCGCTAACGAGAAAGAAGGCGGCCAGAGGGACTAAAACAGCCAGTACGTCGACGGCGATTTCCGGTGCGCTGCCGCGAACGTCTTTCGTCCGCTGCGCCCTCAGTGTCTCGATCAGTTGTAGACCGTAGGCAGCCCAGATGCCGGCGAACAGAACGTGCAGGATGAGCCTGGTCTGTCCAGTTATATCAGGCGTCGTGAGCGCCGCCACGGTCAACAGACCGATTGCAGCGAGCACCGCGTTCAGCGATGCGGAAATCTTCGAAAAAGGAAGCGCCGACATTCAATACCCCGGGGTGGGCTGCCACTTACCTAGAATAGTATCGCCTAGAATAGGATGGCTTCGATCCAAACGTAAAGGGCTCGCAGGGTATGCCCAGCAGCCAAGCGCTATGTGTTATCGCTGCCCGACCTCAAGCGGAAGGCCCTTGAAAGGTTTGATTTCCTTGAGCACGAAGGTCGTCTGCATTTCCTTGATGCGCGGCAACCGGCGAACCACCGCCATGGCGAAATCCGCATAGCTGTCGAGATCGGTCGCGACTACTTGCAACAGGAAATCCGCGTCGCCGGCGATGCTGTAACAGGCCACGACTTCGCTCAGCTTCAGGACATCGCGCGAGAATTCCTCGGCCTCCGCCTCGCTGTGGCTGTCGATCTTCACCCTGATGAAGGCGAGAACGCCGAGGCCGATCCGGCGTCTGTCCAGGGTTGCCGCATAACCCTGGATCACGCCTGTTTCCTCCAGCTGGCGCACGCGCCGCCAGCATGGCGACGTCGAGAGCCCGACTTCGGAGGAAAGCGCTTGATTCGTCAGGCGCCCATCCCTCTGGAGCGCTCCGAGGATCCGCAGATCGATGGGTTCGAGGGGTTCCGGCATACTTGACCTCGGTGCTGCATAATTTAGGTAAGGTCTACCATAATTGCCGTGCAGCCGACAATGATAGGCAAGATTATCCACCATATCGGAGATATCCTGCAAGGAAATGTCATCATCAACAGCACACCAGGTCTTCATGCTTCCCGATATTCGTCTTGCCATCGTCGTCAATCCGAACCTGCCGCTCGGGCTGATCGCCAACACCGCCGGCGCCATCTCGATCGGGTTGGGCGCAAAGTTTCCCGCGCTCGCGGCCAGGCAATTGACCGACAGGGAGGCGCGTACCATCGACATCAGCTCGAACATGCCCGTTCCGATACTGCAGGCGGATGCGGAAACCATACGATCTCTGTTGTTGAAGACCTTGCCGGTGGAAAACGACCGCGCGATCGTTCCGTTTCCTGCCTTTGCCCGCTCGCTGCACGATTACAGGGAATATGAGGCGACGTTTCCCGATCGCGACCTCGCCGGCGAGACGATCGACGGCCTAGGGCTGGCGGGGCCTTCGAAATGGGTGAAGTCGCTGACCGGCTCGCTGAAATTGCTGCGGTAGCTGTGTGCTTTGACGCAATTCCGGACGGAAATCAGCCTCACACTTTTTCTGGAATTGCTTGGGTGCCTGAAAGAAAAAAGGCCGGCTTGCGGAGATAGAGAGATCCGCTTCGCCGGCCGAGCAAGGACTGAAGAAGAAGGGACGATACACTTCAGTCATCGGACGATGGTCTTCCGATAATTTGAAGATAGGTCCGCCTGCCTGAATGGGTTCCGAACCATGCGTTCATCTGCGGTTCACGCAGGGTTTTCCTAGGAATTTCCCGAACCGCGCAGGGGTCTTGAACTCCGCAAAAGCGATCCCCATCTCTTTTCTGCGGGTGCCAAACGGGCTCGCAGAACCGTCCCGAGGCCGCCCTGAGTGGGGCCGTGGGGCAAAACTTGAAATCGCAATTGTCGCTCACAGGAGGACTCCATGCGTCACGTAGACTTCTCTCCCCTTTATCGTTCCACCGTCGGTTTCGACCGTCTGTTCACCATGCTCGACAGCCTTGCCCAGCCGGATCAGGCACAGACCTATCCGCCCTACAACATCGAGCGCACCGGTGAAAACACCTATCGCATCACCATGGCCGTTGCCGGTTTCGATGAAAAGGAACTGAGCATCGAGGCTCACGCCCACGTCCTTCAGGTTAAGGGCGAGAAGAGCGAAGAGCCGGCTGAAGCCAGCGAATATCTCTATCGGGGTATCGCCAAGCGTGCCTTCGAGCGCCGTTTCCAGCTTGCCGATCATGTCGAGGTTCAAGCTGCTTCCCTGAAGAATGGTTTGCTGCACATCGATCTGCTGCGCAACATTCCGGAAGCCATGAAGCCCCGCCGTATCTCCATCGCGGCCGAGACGGTGGACACCGCCAAGGCCATCGAGGCACATGTAAACTAAGAAAATAGCGATCGATGGCGGCTCCTGATCGCCATTGATCCTGATCCTCCCAAGATCAAAACAAGAGCGGCGTCCGGATGGGCGCCGCGTTTGTTTTGGCGGATCGGCCGGATCTCTCAGGCGGCGTTGGTTGCTTCGCCCGGCGGCTTTGCCGCCGCTTTTGCCGCTTCACGGCGTTTGGCCGCATCGGCATATTTCTGGGCAAGCACGGCGCAAGTCATCAGCTGAATCTGATGGAACAGCATGAGGGGCAGCACGATGGCGCCGATGCCCTGGCCGGCGAAAATGACGTTGGCCATCGGCACGCCGCTTGCCAGCGACTTCTTCGAGCCGCAGAAGGTAATGGTGATCTCGTCAGCCTTTTCAAAACCGAGGGCGCGGCTGCCGAACATGGTGATGCAGATTACCATCGCCAGCAGCACCATATTGGCGACGATCACGGTCGCGATATCGATCACCGAGAAGGTGTGCCAGAGACCCTCGACCACGGCCTCGCTGAAGGCCGAGTAGACGACCATCAGGATCGAGCCGCGATCGACCGGCATCAGGATCTTCTTCTTCGAGCGGATCCAGTCGCCGATCCATGGCTGCAGCACCTGGCCGGCGATGAAGGGGGCGAGCAGCTGCAGCATGATCTGCCACAGGACATCCCAGGAAAAACCACCCTGGCCGCCGACCGAAAACAGGATGCCGACGAGCAGCGGCGTCAGGAACATGCCGAAGATGTTCGAGGCCGAAGCGGCGCAGATCGCCGCCGGCACGTTGCCGCCGGCGATCGACGTGAAGGCGATGGAGGATTGCACCGTCGAGGGCAGCACGCTCAGGAACAGCATGCCGGTATAGAGCGATACGGGCAGGATGCTGTTCGGGACGATGTGACCCATGGCAAGCACCAGCAGCGGGAAGATGCCGAAGGTCGTCAACAGGATCACGAGATGCAGCCGCCAGTGCAGCAGGCCGGCAATGACGACATCGCGCGACAAGCGCGCGCCGTGCAGGAAAAACAGCAGGCCGATGGCGAAGTTGGTGGCGATGCCGAAATAGTGAGCGCTTGCGCCCTGCACCGGAAAGAAAGATGCCGTCAGAACGGTGAGCACCAACAGCATGGTGAAGGTGTCTGGAAGAAAGCGGCGCATCTGCCTACCCCAAAATCGCAGTTACAAGTCTTAATGATAACCCTTGCAGATAGACCTATCCTGATCCACGATGCAAGGAATAACAGTTATCGTGACATAGGATAAGCGCGATGCTAGATCTCACCCAGTTGCGCAGTTTCGTGGCTGTCGAGCAGATGGGCAGCTTCACGCTGGCGGCGGAGCGGCTCGGTCTCGGGCAATCGACGGTCAGCCAGCATATACAGCGGCTGGAAACGGAGATCGGACGCAAATTGCTGGCGCGGGACACCCATCGCGTCGTTTTGACCGATGACGGTGAGGCGTTGCTCGGACATGCACGTCAGATGCTGTCGATTGAAGGAGAGGTGCGGCAGCTTTTTGCCGGCAACAGCCTGCGCGGCAATCTACGGCTTGGCGTTTCCGAGGATTTCGTCACCAGCCAGCTCCCGGACGTGCTGGAGGAGTTCGTGCGTTCGCATCCGTCCGTCGATCTCGAACTGACGGTCGCACTCAGCGGCACGCTCTATGAAATGCAGGACAATGGCGATCTCGATCTGGTGCTTGCCAAGCGCCGGCTCGGCGATGCGAGGGGCAAGCTCGTCTATCGCGAACCGCTGGTCTGGCTGGCGCGCGATCCCGAGCGCATTCGCAGGCTTGCGGCACCCTTGCCATTGATTGCCTTTCCCGCGCCCAGCGTCACCCGCGCGGTGGCGCTGGAGGCACTACGCCGGCAGCAGGTGCCATGGCGAATCGTCTGTACCTGCGGCAGCCTCAGCGGGCTGACGGCTGCTGCCCGGGCGGGCATGGGCGTTCTCGTCCAGCCGCAGAGCATGGCACCCGCCGGCCTGAGCGAAATTGCGCCGGGCTGGCTGCCGGCGCTGGAGGATGTCGAATTCGTGCTGGTGCCACGCAAGGGCGCCAATCAACTCCTCATCAACGCGTTGTCTGAAGACATACTGACAAAGGTCCGAGGCCCGAGATCGAACTGAGAACGATACCGCCCGCGGCCTCGCGATAAAAGCAATGCGGATCATGCTGATAGCGCGGGGAGTTTTCCGGGATTTCCTTTGCCGGCTGCCGTTTTTCTTTCATGCGCCGCGCCTTGCGACGCCCAAGATTCAGCTCAAAGTCAGCTTCCGCTGCTATCTTAGGTGGCGATGGGTGAACTAGGGGAGGATATCCGTCTCGTTGATATATGGTGCCATCTTCATTTCCGGACTTGTAGCCTGCGTCGTGGCAATGACGATGATCGTTCATCATAAGCCCGCGTCCGATCGCGATGATTTATCGAACTTTGCAATGTTCGCCCATCGGAATCAAAACTAACCCTCGTTGTCGCCATTTTGAGCGCCGTCCGGCTCTAACCCGGCTCCGGCGCTCTTTTTATGTGGGTCAGGCCAGGCAGGCGAGGAAGTTCCCAACATCGGCCTCGGTCGTGGCGAAGCTCGTCACGAGGCGGATCAGGGTTTCATCATTGTTGACGAGATCCGGCTGCGATTCCGGGATCGGCCATTCGTAGAACTTCGCCCCCTTGTCCTCGGCTGCCCTGGCGGAGGATTTCGGTATGACCGCGAAAACCTCGTTCGAAACGGTCGGCCAGGCGAGGCGGGCGCCCCGTGCCCTTTCGATGCCGGCGCGCAGACGATCGGCCATGCCGTTGGAATGGCGGGCCAGATCGAGCCAGAGACCATCCTGGAAATAACCGTCGAACTGGGCGGCGATGAAACGCGACTTGGAGAACAGCTGGGCGGCGCGCTTGCGGATGAAGTGCATCTCCTTTGCCTTCTCGGGATCGAAGACGACGATCGCCTCGGCGCACCAGCAGCCATTCTTGGTGCCGCCGAAGGAGAGGATGTCGACGCCGCGCTTCCAGGTCATCTCAGCCGGGCTGGCGCCGAGCGCGACCAGGGCATTGGCAAAACGCGCGCCATCCATGTGCAGCGGCAAGCGGTCCGCCTTGGCGACGGCGGCGATGGCATCGATCTCGTCGAGCGAATAGACCGTGCCGATCTCCGTTGCCTGAGTGATCGTCACGGCGGCGGCGCGGCCATGATGGACGGCATCCTGCGGGAAGCGGGCAATTTTCGCGGCAAGGGCCTTTGGGTCGATCTTGCCGACATTACCCTTGACTGTTGCCAGGCGCGCGCTGCTGAAAAAGTCCGGCGAACCGCATTCGTCCTCGGCAACATGCGCCTCGCTGTGGCAGAAGGTGATGCCACCGGGCTTCTGGACGCTGGCAAGCGACAATGAATTGGCGGCGGAGCCGGTCGCGACGAAGAAGACGGCGACTTCGCGCTCGAAGATTTCGGCGAACCTGGCCTCGACGTGCTGATCCAGGTCGCTCAGGCCGTATGCGGTCGCAAAGCCTCCCGACTCGGCGAGCAGGCGTTGCGCGATCTTGGAATGGGCGCCGGCCCAGTTATCGGAAGCAAAGAACATGGAAATGCACCAGTTGAAGGATTGAATTGCGGGAAGGTTAAATAGGCTCGGCGGGACCTTACGCCAATGCAAAAACCTATCAAGAGTATGAATTTGAAGAATGCATCACAGAAATTGATCTACGCAATCAACAAATAAAATGATGCGCTGCAGCGAAACTTTATTGCTTGATTTATGCGGCATTGGCAATCTTCCGTCTTTCATTGAGGAAATTTTGCCATTTTGCTCTTGCGAAGGCGTTCGCTTTCTGGCATAGAGCTGATGAATTAGGACAGGGTTGCTGTCCTATTTTGGCCGCCGAGGCCGAAGATGCGCTAGAGGGTCCTGACGATGTCGGGATTTCGAGCTATAGTTATCCGGAGCATGCCCTTTCAAGCCTTTCAGGCGGCGGGCAATGCGGCGGTGGAATAGCAAGGCGCGGAACGCTGACGACGGGCTCCACTCGCGGGGTCACGGGTCGCGGCCGGATCTTCATAATGCAACAGCGCTGTCGCGCGTCGGCCCCGGAAACGGACCGCGCGGGACGAAGGAGCGCCCGCGACGCGGGCCTTACCGGAGGGAAGACGATGACGAACAGGACGACGTCCACGAGTTTTGACCAGACCGCTGCAGTGAACGCTGCCGCTACGGCCAAAACGTCGAAACGCGCCGATCGTTTGCCGTCGGTCGGCATCCCGCCGAAGCAGGGCCTCTATGATCCGCGCAACGAGCATGACGCCTGTGGCGTCGGCTTCGTCGCGCACATGAAGGGCCAGAAGTCGCACCAGATCGTGCGCGACGGCTTGTTCATTCTGGAAAATCTGACGCATCGCGGTGCCGTCGGCGCCGATCCGCTGATGGGTGACGGCGCGGGCATTCTCGTGCAGATTCCCGACCGCTTCTTCCGCGAGGAGATGGCCAAGCAGGGCGTCGTCCTGCCGAAGGCGGGCGAATATGGCGTCGGTCATTTCTTCCTGCCACGCGAAGAGGCGCTGATCGAGCACTTCAAGACCGCCATCACGCAGGTCGTTGCCGAAGAAGGCCAGGTGCTGCTCGGCTTCCGCGACGTGCCGGTCGATAATTCCTCGCTGTCGAAGGCGCCTGACATTGCCGCCACGGAGCCGCATCACGTGCAGGTCTTCATCGGCGCCGGCCGCGATGCCGGCACGAACGAGGAGTTCGAGCGCCGCCTCTTTACCCTGCGCAAGGTGATCTCCAACCGCATCTATGCGGAATATGAGGGCGAGGAGAGCAGCTTCTACCCCGTATCGCTGTCGAGCTCGACCATCGTCTACAAGGGCATGTTCCTGGCCTATCAGGTCGGCGCCTATTACAAGGACCTGTCCGACCCGCGTTTCGAGACGGCTGTCGCTCTGGTGCACCAGCGTTTCTCGACCAATACCTTCCCGTCGTGGAAGCTCGCGCATCCCTACCGTATGGTCGCGCACAACGGCGAAATCAACACCCTGCGCGGCAACGTCAACTGGATGGCTGCCCGCCAGGCATCGGTCTCTTCGCCGCTGTTCGGCGACGATATCTCCAAGCTCTGGCCGATTTCCTATGAGGGACAGTCGGACACGGCATGTTTCGACAACGCGCTCGAATTCCTCGTGCGCGGCGGCTATTCCATGGCGCATGCCATGATGATGCTCATCCCCGAGGCATGGGCCGGCAACCAGCTGATGGCTGCCGAACGCAAGGCATTCTACGAATATCACGCCGCCCTGATGGAGCCGTGGGATGGCCCGGCCGCCGTCGCCTTCACCGATGGCAAGCAGATCGGCGCGACGCTCGACCGTAACGGCCTGCGTCCGGCCCGCTACCTCGTCACCAACGACGACCGCATCATCATGGCCTCCGAGGCGGGTGTTCTGCCGGTCGAAGAAGAGAAGATCATCCAGAAGTGGCGCCTGCAGCCGGGCAAGATGCTGCTGATCGACATGGAGAAGGGCTGCATCGTCTCCGACGACGAGGTGAAGTCCGAACTCGCGACCAAGCATCCCTATCGCAGCTGGCTGAGCCGTACGCAGCTGATCCTCGAAGACCTGAAGCCGGTGGAGCCGCGGGCGCTGCGTCGCGACGTGTCGCTGCTCGACCGCCAGCAGGCCTTCGGCTACACGACGGAGGACACCAAGCTGCTGATGTCGCCGATGGCGACGACGGGGCAGGAGGCCGTCGGCTCCATGGGTACGGATACGCCGATCTCGGCCATGTCCGACAAGCCGAAGCTGCTTTACACCTATTTCAAGCAGAACTTCGCGCAGGTGACGAACCCGCCGATCGACCCGATCCGCGAGGAGCTTGTCATGAGCCTCGTCTCCTTCATCGGCCCGCGCCCGAACCTGCTCGATCATACCGGCATGGCCAACGCCAAGCGCCTGGAAGTCCGCCAGCCGATCCTGACCAACGGCGATCTCGAAAAGATCCGCTCGATCGGTCACACCGAGGATCGCTTCGACACCAAGACGCTCGACTTCACCTATGATGTCGAACGTGGCGCCGAAGGCATGCCCGAGATGCTCGATCGTCTCTGCGAGCGGGCGGAAGCGGCCGTTCGCGGCGGCTACAACATCATCGTGCTTTCCGACCGCCAGATCGGCCCGGACCGTATCGCGATCCCGGCGCTGCTGGCGACCGCGGCCGTCCACCATCACCTGATCCGCAAGGGTCTGCGCACCTCCGTCGGCATCGTCGTCGAGACCGGCGAGCCGCGCGAAGTGCATCATTTCTGCCTGCTGGCCGGCTATGGTGCGGAAGCGATCAACCCCTACCTCGCCTTCGACACGCTGCTCGACATGCATCAGCGCGGCGAATTCCCGAAGGAAGTGGACGCGACCGAGGTCGTTTACCGCTACATCAAGGCTGTCGGCAAAGGCATCCTCAAGGTCATGTCGAAGATGGGCATCTCGACCTATCAGTCCTATTGCGGCGCGCAGATCTTCGATGCGATCGGCCTGCAGCAGGAGCTGGTCGACCAGTACTTCTTCGGCACGGCGACCATGATCGAGGGCATCGGCCTCGAAACGATCGCCGAGGAAACCGTCTCCCGCCATAAGGCTGCTTTCGGGCGCGATCCGCTGCTGGCAAGCACGCTCGACATCGGCGGCGAATATGCCTACCGCATGCGCGGCGAAAGCCACGCCTGGACGCCGGATGCCGTGGCTGCCCTGCAGCATGCTGTGCGCGGCAATGCCGAGGACCGCTACCGCGAATTCTCCGAAATGGTCAATGAGTCGACGCTCCGGATGAACACCATCCGCGGCCTCTTCAAGATCAAGGGCGCGGAAGCGCTCGGCCGCAAGCCGATCTCGATCGACGAGGTCGAACCGGCCGCCGATATCGTCAAGCGCTTCTCGACGGGCGCCATGTCCTTCGGCTCCATCAGCCGCGAGGCGCATACGACGCTGGCCATCGCCATGAACCGCATCGGCGGCAAGTCGAACACCGGTGAAGGCGGCGAAGAGTCCGACCGCTACATGCCGCTCTTCGACGGCTCGCCGAACCCGGAACGTTCCGCCATCAAGCAGATCGCCTCCGGCCGCTTCGGCGTGACGACCGAATATCTGGTCAATGCCGATGTGCTGCAGATCAAGGTGGCACAGGGTGCCAAGCCCGGCGAGGGCGGCCAGCTGCCCGGCCACAAGGTCGATGCCACGGTTGCCAAGACCCGGCATTCGACGCCGGGCGTCGGCCTGATCTCGCCGCCGCCGCACCATGACATCTACTCCATCGAAGATCTGGCGCAGCTCATCTTCGACCTGAAGAACGTCAACCCGACCTCGGATGTGTCGGTCAAGCTCGTCTCGGAAGTCGGCGTTGGCACGGTTGCCGCCGGCGTCGCCAAGGCGCGCGCCGATCACATCACCGTCTCGGGCTATGATGGCGGCACCGGCGCTTCGCCGCTGACCTCGCTGAAGCATGCGGGCTCGCCTTGGGAAATCGGCCTTGCCGAGACCCAGCAGACGCTTGTCCTGAACGGGCTGCGTTCGCGTATTGCCCTGCAGGTGGATGGCGGTCTGAAGACCGGCCGCGACGTCATCGTCGGCGCGCTGCTTGGCGCCGACGAATTTGGCTTCGCCACCGCGCCGCTGATCGCGGCTGGCTGCATCATGATGCGCAAGTGCCACCTCAACACCTGTCCGGTTGGCGTCGCCACCCAGGATCCGGTCCTGCGCAAGCGCTTCAAGGGCGCGCCGGAGCATGTCATCAACTACTTCTTCTTCGTCGCCGAGGAAGTGCGCGAGATCCTCGCCTCGCTCGGCGTTGCCAAGCTGGACGACATCATCGGCGCTTCCGAGCTTCTGGAAAAAGACGATATGCTCGCTCACTGGAAAGCCAGGGGCCTCGACTTCAGCCGCATCTTCCACAAGGTCGATGCTCCGAAGGAGGAGACCTATTGGACGACGGTGCAGAAGCATCCGATCGACGATATTCTCGACCGCAAGATGATCGAAAAGGCCGAGCCGGCGCTCGCCTCCAAGACGCCGGTTGCCTTCGAGGTCGACATCAGGAACGTCGACCGATCCGCCGGTGCCATGCTGTCGGGCGCGGTCGCCAAGCGCTACGGCCATCGCGGCCTGAAGGACGACACGATCAACGTCACGCTTAGAGGCACCGCCGGTCAGTCCTTCGGCGCGTTTCTGGCGCGCGGCGTGACCTTCAACCTCATCGGCGATGGCAACGACTATGTCGGCAAGAGCCTTTCGGGGGGCCGCATCATCATCCGTCCGCCGGAGAATTCGAAGATCGTTGCCGAGAACTCGATCATTGTCGGCAACACCGTGCTCTATGGCGCAACCGAGGGCGAGTGCTACTTCCGCGGTGTCGCGGGTGAGCGGTTCGCGGTCAGAAACTCCGGCGCGATCACCGTCGTCGAAGGCGTCGGCGACCATGGCTGCGAATACATGACCGGCGGCGTCGTCGTCGTGCTCGGCGAAACCGGGCGCAACTTCGCGGCCGGCATGTCGGGCGGCGTAGCCTATGTGCTCGACGAGAAGGGCGATTTCGCCCGCCGCTGCAACATGGCCATGGTCGAACTGGAACCGGTTCCCGAAGAGGACGAGCTCCTGGAGAAGCTGCATCATCACGGCGGCGACATCATGCACAAGGGACGCGTCGACGTCTCCGATGACATGACGCGGCATGACGAAGAGCGTCTCTTCCAGCTGATTTCGAACCACGTCCACTATACGGGCTCGACGCGGGGCAAGAATATCCTCGATCACTGGGCCGACTACCGCCCGAAATTCCGCAAGGTCATGCCGGTCGAATACCGTCGCGCCCTTGAGGAAATGGAGCGCAGCCGGATGAGCGTGGCGGCGGAGTAATCCGCCCCGGCTCAAAGCCAGTCGAGGGTTTCGCCTCGCATTGCTGTCGCCGCCATGGCGATCGCGACTGTCGAACGGCGGAATCGGATTTGAATTAAAGTGCCGGACAGGGAAACTTGGATGACCCTCGGGCACGGGAGCCATGAGCTCCTCTTTTAGAGTGAGGAAACGAAAGCATGGGCAAGGTAACAGGCTTCTTGGAAATCGACCGGCAGGTGGCGAAGTATCAGCCGGCGTCGGATCGCATCCGGCATTTCCGTGAATTCACGATCCCCATGTCGGACCAGGAAGTGCAGAAACAGGCAGCGCGCTGCATGGATTGTGGCATTCCCTATTGCCACGGCCCGACCGGCTGCCCGGTGCACAACCAGATCCCCGATTGGAACGACCTCGTTTACAACAACAATTGGGAACAGGCGATCCACAACCTGCATTCGACCAACAACTTCCCGGAATTCACCGGCCGCGTCTGCCCCGCACCCTGCGAGGAGGCCTGCACGCTGAACCTGGAAGACGCGCCCGTCGCCATCAAGACCGTCGAGCAGGCGATTGCCGACAAGGCCTATGAGCTCGGCTTCATCCGCCCGCAGCCGGCAACAGTCCATACGGGCAAGAAGGTCGCCGTCATCGGTTCCGGCCCCGCCGGCATGGCGGCCGCCCAGCAGCTCGGCCGCGCCGGGCACGAGGTTCATCTCTATGAGCGCGAAAGCAAGCCGGGCGGCCTGCTGCGCTACGGCATCCCGGATTTCAAGATGGAGAAGAACTTCATCGACCGCCGCGTCGAGCAGATGAAGGGCGAGGGCGTCACCTTCCATTGCAGCGTCAATGTCGGCGTCGACATCAAAGTCGAGCAGCTTCTGGCAGACTATGATGCCGTGCTCTATTGCGGTGGCTCGGAAACCCCGCGCGAAGCCGGCATCCCCGGCGTCGAGCTGGCCGGCGTCCATGATGCCATGCCCTATCTCGTGCAGCAGAACCGCCGCGTCGGCCGCGAAAACATCGACAGCGCCGGCTGGCCCGCCGATCCGATCCTGGCCGGTGGCAAGCATATCGTCGTCGTCGGCGGTGGCGATACGGCGTCGGACTGCGTCGGCACGGCATTCCGCCAGGGCGCCGTGAAGGTGACGCAGCTCGACATTCGTCCGCAGCCGCCGGAGAAGGAAGACAAGCTCGCCGTATGGCCGTTCTGGGCGACGAAGATGCGCACCTCTTCCTCCCAGGCCGAAGGTGCGGTTCGTGAATTTCAGGTCGCGACGCTGGAGTTCATCGGCGAAGACGGCGTGCTGACGGGCGTGAAATGCTGCGAAGTCGATGAGCGCCGCAAGCCGATCGCCGGCACGGAATTCGTCATCCGCGCCGATCTCGCCTTCATCGCCATCGGTTTCCGCGGCCCGTTCACCGACAGCGTGCTCAAGGAACTCGACGGCAAGCTGACGCTCAACACCGACAGGCGCGGCTCGACCAATGTCGTGGCCGACGACAAGAACTACAAGACCTCGGTCGACAAGCTCTGGACCGCCGGCGACGTTCGCCGTGGCCAGTCGCTGGTGGTCTGGGCCATCCGCGAGGGCCGCCAGGCCGCCCGCGCCATCGACGAGGCCTTGATGGGCTCGACGGTTCTGCCGAACTAAGTTTCGCTGCCATCTTGGTGCAAACTATCCGAGGCCGGGTTCGCGATGAACCCGGCCTCCTTTGTTTTCATCGGTTTGCGGCGATATTCCAGTTGTAGACGCAGCGGTCGAGACCGATGGCGATTTCCAGCACTGCGACGTCGTGGTCTGCAGCCGGTCCCTTCTTCGGCTGACTGCGGTAGCGCTGTGGAAAGTCCGTGCGTCTCGAAATCGAGCAGACCTCCATCCATTTGTCGCCGTTGTCGACCTCGATATCCATGGTGATCTCCGAATAGGCCGGGAGGCGATCGGACGGCACGATCCGCGTCGGCAGATGGATCACGGAAGCGATCATCCGGCGGACCGGTTCCAGCGAGGCGCTGTGATAATCATTGCCGCTGTCGGCGGCAAACGCGCATTGGAATTCAAGCTGCCAGAATTCCTTGAGGCGCACATGCTTGCTCGGCTGGTCCTGTTCGCGGCGATAGGATTTTCCGGCCTGCCAGACGCATAGGGGCAACCGCGTTCTCGAATGATTTCTGAGAAGGTGCTGCATATAGACATAGGTCGACGGTGTCGTTTCGGGCCGAAGCACAAGTTCGGCCTCGGTCTTCGATACCAGCTCCTGCACCCATATGTCTGAGTTGGAATAGGCATCCGAGACGAGGCTTCGAGGCATGAGGGTCGGCGCCTCGACCCTGCGGATATCCCAGGCTTGGTTTTCGGATCGCAGAAATCGTGCGACCTCATCGGAAAAGAACCGGATGAAGTCGTCGCGCAACTTGATGTCCCGCTCTTCCCAATGAACGAGCGAATTGACGTTATAGATATTGAGCACGTGCCATTCTCCATGGGCAACGTTGATGTTTTGAGGCGAGGGCTTTACGTCCAGCAGCCGCCGGACATGCTGATCGCTCCGGCCGTCACGACTGGACGCCGAGACCTCGGCCGGAGAAAGCGCGCAAAACCACAGCCTGCGGGCAGGTGCGGTTACGATCGATATGATCTGCGCTGTTCGTGCTCATGCGGTTCTTCTATTGGCGGCCTGCGAGCTTGTCAAACCGCTCCCGCGCATCTATCGCGCCACCGATCCAGGCAACCGGTAGTCGTCCACGCGGCCGGCCGGCGCCGGATCCATTCGGCCCTTGTCGACAAGCAGATCGCGTGGCGAGGGCGTCGTCACGGCGGGAGCGGGTGCGCCGCCTAGAAGCTGCGAGCCGCCGTCGAGATCGGGATCGGAAAGGCTTATCGGCTGCGTCCGGGTTATTTTTTCCATCTCCGTTGCGGGCAGGTTCGCTTGCTGTGCCGGCAGCGGATTGCCCGTGTCGAGGCGGGTGATGTCTGGGCTCGCCTGATCTCCCAATATCCGGCGCGCCGGCTTCTCGACATAGAAGGCGACCTTGCGCTTGCCGGCCACCGTCAGGTTGACGCCATCTGCCGTTCTCAATCGAACCTGCTGGCCGTTCATGTCGGAGCCGGTGACGATGAACTCGCCGTTCTGGTCGGTAAATCCGTCCCATATGTCGATGAACTCGCCGCCGACGCTGGTCATCTGGCTCTGGTAGATCTGATTGAGTTTGACCGCACCGGCGCTCAACTGGTCCGATCCGAAAGAGGGCAGCCCTACCCAGAGCAGCGGGATATGCCGGCTCGTCACCAGCTTGGCGAATTGCTGCACGCGCTCTTCGTAGGCGAGGAACCACGGATCGGTGCCATATTTTTCGTTGAGCCCGTCGCCGATCATTTGCTGGCGGTCGTTGGCGCCGATCATGACGACGACCATGGCAGGCTTCAACTGATCGATCATCCCGGGCAGTTGCTGCGGCCAGTTGTAATAATCCTGCCGGACGAGGCCGGAAGCGACGTTGCCGCGCGCCTGGATGAGGACGCCGGGGGAGGTGGAGAAAGCATCCTCCAGTCCGGCCGCCAAGCCACTTGCCAGGAAGTCTCCGACAACGAGGATGGTTTTGGCATCGGTAAGTTTTTCCGCCGGGGCCGGCGTTTCCGGCTGCACGACCGCCTGGCGGGGTGGCGGGGTCGGCCGCTTGCGCGGCTGGACCTTTCGCCGTGGAGGCGGCTGCTCGGCGGACTGATCGGGATAGTCGGGCTCGCGGGTGCCGAACAGCATATCGAGCAGGTTTCTGCGCGGTCGCTCCTGCGCTTCGGCTGCGCTCGACAGGCAGCCAAACATGATGACGGCCGCAAGAAATGCCGTAAGGACAACCCTTATTGTTGCCATGGTCGCGCGGGCAGGTCGTTTTATCATAGCTTCTTTTCCGCTCACGCCCCGCTGTCGCATGAGGACAATTTTCTCGTCCGGCGATCGCGGATTCGTTCTATGCGGCCTACTTGCGCAATGCCTTCAGCAGGCCCATCGAGGGCTCGCCATCCGCATCCATGCCCATGCGTTCCTGAACGGCGGATATCGCAGCCTTGGAGCCCGATCCGAAATTGCCGTCGACGACGCCGTCATAATAGCCGAGCTCCTTCAGGCGCGTCTGCAGCTCGAATTTCTGCTTGACGTCGAGCGTACCGCTCGGGCGCGGCCAGGATTGCTGCATGCCGCCAAAGCCGGCGATCTGATCCGCAAGCAAGCCGACGGCCAGTGCATAGCTGTCGGAGGCGTTGTAGCGCTTGACGGTGAAGAAGTTGCCGGTCATCAGGAAACCGGGGCCATCCGGGCCGCCCGGCATCTTCAGCTGGGCGCGGTCGGAGGTCTGGCGGAAACCCTTGCCATTGGGACGGACGAAGCCGAGGGCGGCCCATTGCGCAATCGTATGGGTCTTGCCGGCCTGTGAGTTGCCGCCTGGCGGTACGACAACTTCATAGCCCCATGTGCGCCCGGTATCCCAGCCGTTTTTGGCAAGCAGATTGGCCGTGGTCGCCAAGGCATCCGGAATGGAGTTCCAGATGTCTGGATGGCCGCTGCCGTCGGCGTCCACGGCATAGAGCAGGTAGCTGCTCGGGATGAATTGCGTGTGGCCCATGGCGCCGGCCCAGGAGCCGTTCAGCTCCTTGCGCGAGATATCGCCCTTCTGCAGGATTTTCAGCGCGGCGACGAGCTGCTTCTTGGCATAATTGGCCCGCTTGGGATCGGCATAGGCGAGCGTCGCCAGCGCGCGGGGTACATAATGCAGCCGGTCGTTCTTGGCCAGCACGGCGCCATAGTTCGATTCCATCGACCAGATCGCCAGCATGATGTTTCTGTCGACGCCGAAGCGCTGCTCGAGCGCGCGCAGCGTGGATGCGTATTTGACCGCCATCTTCCGGCCAATATCCACGGTATAGGGATTGACACGGGAGTCGAGGTAGTCCCAGATTTGGGACTTGAATTCCGGTTGGTACTGCGCTTTTTCGAGGACCGTGGGGTCTGGGTCCGTCACGCCGGCAAATGCATCGCGATAGGTCGATTGTGTAATGCCGCTCTTTGCAGCGGTAGCGTAGAAGCCCGCGATCCATTTCTGGAACCCAGGGTCGGCATTGGCGTTAACGGGGAAGAATCCCGCAAAGGCGCCGAGCGCGAGCGCCAAAGCGAGACCACGAAGGGAGTGTTTGCGGTTTGCGGTCATCTACAGCCTGGTCCATCAAGCGTTGGATTTCGGTGCGGCGAAGCAAATAGCGTTCGCCCAAGCGTGACACTAAAGGAACGAAGTCAACAAATTCTTTACCATGGAAGTGAGGGCCAGTCATTATTTGCAAAACAGTAGCAAATTTAATCTACTGACGTTTCGAATGGCTTGGCGCCAGCATTTTAATGCCCAGGAGGTATGAGTGGGACAGCATAAGAAGGTGCGTAAGGCGGTATTTCCGGTTGCCGGATTAGGGACGCGGTTCTTGCCGGCGACCAAGGCGGTGCCGAAGGAAATGCTGACTGTCGTGGACAAGCCTGTGATCCAATACGTCGTCGACGAGGCGATGGAAGCGGGCATCGAGCATTTCGTGTTCGTGACGGGGCGCAGCAAGCACGTCATCGAAGATTATTTCGATATCCAGTTCGAGCTCGAGCATACGCTGCGCCAGCGCAACAAGAATGCCGAACTGTCGCTGCTGAACGGCCTGCTGCCGAAGGCAGGCACGGCGAGCTTCACGCGTCAGCAGGAGCCGCTCGGCCTTGGTCACGCCGTCTGGTGCGCCCGCGAGATCGTCGGCGACGAACCCTTCGCGCTGCTATTGCCCGACATGGTCATGCGCGGCGAAAAGGGCTGCATGAAGGGCATGATCGAGCTTTACGAGCATAGCGGCGGCAACGTCATCGCCGTCGAGGAATGCGCGCCGGATCAGACCCATAAATACGGTATCGTCGGTGTCGGCGAGACGATCGGCAACGGCTTCCGCATCACCGAGATGGTCGAAAAGCCGGCCAAGGGAACGGCTCCGTCCAACTTCTTCATCAACGGCCGCTATATCCTGCAGCCGGAGATTTTCCGTATCCTTGAAAGCCAGGAGCGCGGCGCCGGCAACGAGATCCAGCTGACCGACGGCATGCTGAAGCTCGCGCAGACGCAGGATTTCGCCGGCTATCACTTTGAGGGCCAGACCTTCGACTGCGGCGCAAAGGATGGCTTCATCCTCGCCAACGTCGCCTTCTCGCTGGCGCGCGCGGATATCCGCCCGACCATAGAAAATGAGCTGAAGGCGCTGGTCGAAGCCCTGAAATAGGCGCTTGCGATCTTCGCAGGCAAAGCATCGAGGCCCGGTCTTCCGGGCCTCATTTCGTTTGCGCTGACAAAACTTCACGGTCCGGAATGGAGCTTTGGAGCATTTCCAGGAAAAGTGCGCAGCGGTTTTCCGTCCGGAATGCGTTCGGAAATAAGAAGATGGAGCGTTTTTGCGATTCGAAGAAAAGCGGAAATGCTCTGGGTCAGCGCTTTACCGTCAGGCCGACACCGGCCTGGAGTTGGTGGGTGCTGTCGCCAACATCTCTTGTGGTCAGTTGATAGCCGATATTGCTGGTCAGATCGAGGTAGCGGTTGATCCCCCAGGTTAGGCCGAAAGCCGTGCCGTATTCGGTTTCGTCGGAGGCGTTGCCGTTGGAAGGATAGTTGCGCCAGATCGTTCCGCTCGTCACCTTGGCGGTCAAGTCGTCGCGCAGCTGACGGCTTACGGTGCTCGTGAGCTGGTAGGCGGTATAGCCACTGAGGCCGGCCGTGGTGGAGGGCTGGACCGTGGTCGAAAGGCCGATGCTGATATCCGTACCGCGCTGCGGCGACCAGGCGAGATTGCCGTCGATCGTCGGCGAGTCCACGGACGCCAGGCGCGAATCGTCGAATTGGGTGTGCTGATAGCCGAAGCCGAGTTCGCCCTTGAACTTTTCGCCGAGGTCGAATTCGACGCCACCCTTGCCGCCATAGCTCTGGTTCGAGCGGGCATAGCCGTTGCTGTCGCGGGTCTGGTCGTAGACAGCTCGGCCGAGATCGACTTCCACGAAGGGAATGATGGCGGGCGAGAGCTCGTAGCCGATACGCCCGCGCCAGGTGCCGGCCGTCTGGTCGCGGTCGCTGAGCGTGACCTTGGTTCCGTCGGAAAGTACGGCATCGGAATAGACCGTGCGCGTCAGTGCCAGTGCCGTCGTGCCGCGCAGCAGGCCGAAGTCGCGTTCCAGCGAAAGTCCTGTTGTAAACTGGTTGACGGCCGATTGCTTCGAGGCGCCGGCGATCGCGTTCGGGTCGCTCGTGTCCTCGCGGTAGAACTGATAGCCGGCGGTGATATGCGCGGTGGTATCGGCGGGGAGATCGAGCCGCAGGTCGGCGTTCAGGTTGATGGTCGGCTTTTCTTCACTCGTGCCGCTGAGATTCTTTTGCCAGACGCCCTCGCCGGTAACGGTCAGGGCATGACGGTCCCAATCCGAGGTCACGGTGCTGCGCAGATCCGTCTGCAGGAAAGTGCGGTTGTTCTCAGTGGAGCCGGTGCGATCCCGCTCGACATTGATCG
Source organism: Rhizobium sp. P28RR-XV (assembly GCF_012641385.1). NCBI lineage: Bacteria > Pseudomonadati > Pseudomonadota > Alphaproteobacteria > Hyphomicrobiales > Rhizobiaceae > Rhizobium > Rhizobium sp. P28RR-XV. The sequence continues at coordinate 461,187 of NZ_JABAIG010000002.1, read as the reverse complement.
ACTGATTGACGGAAGGGCGCAGGGTGAAGGTGCCGAGCGGTATGCCCTGGACATCGGCGCGATCCGGATACTGACGTGCCTTCAATCCGTCGACGGTTGGTTCCGCCAGGTTGACGCGGCGCAGGTCGTTATCGAGCGTGGAGCCCGTGGTGATGGGATCGACGCCGTCAAGGCGGAGGCGCATGTTCGGCGGTGCGTCGCTATTCGACGTGCCGGCGGACGCCGGGTTCGTCGGTTGGACCGCTTGCGCACCGCCTGTGGAGGTGGTCGTCGGATCAGTCGGGGATGCCAATGTCGATGCAGGCAGGGTATCGTCGAGGTTCTGGCCGGGCGAGAGCGATTGCGCGTAGACCGACATCGGCGCGGCGAATGCGATACCCCAGCCGAGCACGGCGGAGGTCGCCCGTGCCGTCAGCCGGAGGGCATCATGACCCGCCTTATCCTTGCCGATGTTCATTTTATTTATGTCTGACCCTGCTGGAAATGTCTTAAAATTCTTACCCAAGTGTAAAGCCGCGTGGTTAACGCTTGGTTGCCAAAGGGCCGCGCGCGGATGCGGATCGGCAATATTATCGATATGGCATGGCGGCCGGCGCCATGGCCATAAGTCGATCTTCTGTGGACAGATTTGGAGAAAAGCGTTAGGCCTCCCTCATGAATAAGAGAGCTGTAAGACTCATCGAGAACGGCGCGATCGAATCCGCCATACGAACGATCGAGACCGAGAGGCGGGGCATGGAGGCGCTAGAACGCGCGCTGACCAATGGCCTGGCCGAGCCCTTCAGCCGCGCGGTGGAGATCATCGGCGATATCACCGGCCGTGTCGTCATCACCGGCGTCGGCAAGAGCGGCCATATCGGCAACAAGCTCGCCGCCAGCCTGGCCTCCACCGGAACCCCGGCTTTCTTCGTGCATCCGGTCGAGGCCAATCACGGCGATCTCGGCATGATCACGCAGGATGATGTCATCATCGCGATCTCCTGGGGTGGCGAAAGCGCGGAGTTGCGCGGCATCATCAGCTATTCCCGCCGCTTCTCGATCCCGATGATCGCCATTACATCAGGCGAGACCTCCACCCTTGCACGCGAGTCGGACGTGGTCCTCCTGCTGCCGAAGGAGCAGGAAGCCTGCCCGCATGGGCTGGCGCCGACGACATCGACGCTGCTGCAGCTCGCTATCGGCGATGCGTTGACCGTGGCGCTGCTGGAAGCGAGGGGCTTCACAGCCGAGGATTTCCGCACCTTCCATCCGGGCGGCAAGCTGGGCGCGAGCCTGTCGCATGTCGCCGATATCATGCACAAGGGCGATCGTGTGCCCCTGGTCAAGCTCGGCACCGGCATGCCGGAAGCGGCGATGACCCTTTCGCGAATGCGCTTCGGCTGTGTCGGCGTGATCGATGACAACGGTTGCCTGTGCGGTATCGTCACCGACGGCGACATCGCCCGCAATCTCGGCACCAGCCTTGCCGAAATGCGCGTGGACGAGGTGATGACCCGCAATCCGAAGACCGTCAAAGAAACGACGCTGGCCACAAGCGCCATGGCCGTGCTCAATCGTCACAATATTTCGGCGCTCATCGTGATTGACGATACGCGCCACCCGGTCGGGATCGTGCATTTCCACGATCTACTGCGGATCGGTGTCGCCTGATCAGACGGGTTCGACCGTGAGGTCGCGGCCGTTGCTGGCGACGACCTTGACGCGGGTGCCGATAGGCAAGTCCGGCCCGCTGACCGTCCAATACGTATCGTTCAAGCGAATGCGTCCCCGGCCTTCGGTGATCGGCTGGTCGAGGGTTGCCGTGCGCCCAACCAGGCTGGCGCCGCGCTGGTTCAGGAACGGCTCGTCCGTAACCTGGTTGTTGTTGTAGAGATAGCGTCGCCCAATCAGGGTGACGATCACCGCCGTGGCCGCGAAGACGAGCCCCTGCACCTGCCAGGCCCAGAAGGCGCTATCCCAGAAGAGCAGGGACAAGGCGCCGACGATGATGCCCGCCAGGCCGACCCACACCAGGAAGAAACCCGGCAGGACCAGCTCGGCGGCGAGCAGCACCAATCCGAACAGCCACCAGCTCCAGGGGCCGAGTTCCACGACAAGATTGTCGAACATCTCAGCTCTCCCGAGGTGGCAGCGGATTGACGGAAGGCGTGGTGCGAACCGTGCCCGACCGCGGCCGGGAAGGTTGCGGAGCGCCATTGCCGTCGCCGTTGTCGCCGAAGACTTCGCGGGCGATGGCGCCGATGCCGCCGAGCGAACCGATGATGGAGCTGGCCTCCATCGGCATCAGGACGATCTTCGAATTGCCGGCGGAACCGATTGCGGTCAGGGCTTCGGTGTACTTCTGCGCGATGAAGTAATTGATCGCCTGCACATTGCCCTCGGCGATGGCCTCGGACACCACGCGGGTCGCTTTCGCTTCGGCCTCGGCGAGACGCTCGCGCGCCTCGGCATTGCGGAACGCCGCCTCGCGCTGGCCCTCCGCCTGCAGCACGGCTGCCTGCTTGGCGCCCTCGGCGCGCAGGATCTGCGCATTGCGAAGGCCCTCCGCCTCCAGGACCTGAGCGCGCTTTTCGCGCTCGGCCTTCATCTGCCGGCCCATGGCGTCCACGAGATCCTTCGGCGGCTGGATATCCTTGATTTCCACGCGCGTTACCTTGATGCCCCAAGGTTCTACGGCCTCGTCAACCACCCGCAGCAGCCGCTCGTTGATGGCATCGCGATTGGACAGAAGTTCGTCCAGATCCATCGAGCCCATGACCGAACGGATGTTGGTCTTCGTGAGATTGAGGATCGCGCTTTCGAGATTGGTGATCTGATAGGCGGCCTGCGCTGCGTTCAGAACCTGGAAGAAGGCCACCGCATCGGCGGAGATGCTGGCATTGTCCTTGGTGATGACCTCTTGCGTGGGCACGGCCAACACCTGCTCCATCACGTTCATCCGCATACCGATCGTTTCGATGAAGGGCACGATCAGATTGAGCCCCGGCTCCAGCGTGCGGATATAGCGGCCGAAACGCTGGACCGTGTACCGATAGCCCTGCGGCACAGTCTTGATCCCTGCGAACAGCACCAGGATGACCAGGACGATCAGGGCAATCACAACGATGCTGAAACCACCGACTACCATCAAATTCCTCCATGGGCGCGCCCGTCTGCAGCGGAACCGCGTCGCGTCAATCGCCGCCGTTCTGCCTCCAATAGCTCGGTCGAGCATACGAGGCGGCAGCTCAATCAGATGTGGTGGGTTAGCATGTTCTCGGCAAGTGAGGAATGGGCGTCGAAGGGGAAGGTTTTAGCGAGCCCCCATCAATCAATCGCGACCGGGTCTTGCTTCCGGCGGTTGATCTTCATACTTTATTGTAGAAATTTCTGGCTCCGCTGCTCCGCAGCCTTTCGAGCCAAGTCATCGCGCATCATCAGGGTGGAGCTATGAATATCGATAGGACCTTGCGGTCGGTCGTGGCCGTACACGCCTCAATTCCGGAAGATGCTTTCACAGCGGCAACACTTGGCACCCGCAGGGAAGGCAGCGGCGTGGTCATCCGGGGCAACGGGCTCGTCTTGACCATCGGCTATCTGATTACGGAAGCCGATAATGTCTGGCTGACGACCAATAGCGGCCGCGTCGTGCCTGGTCATGCCCTGGCTTACGATCAGGAAACCGGATTCGGTCTGGTGCAGGCGCTCGGCCCGCTCGACGTGCCCGCCCTGGAATTCGGCGACGCGGACAAGGCCGAGATCGGCGATGCGGTCGTCGTGGCTGACGGAATCGGCCAATTCGTCGAGGCGAAGATCGTCGCCAAGCAGGAGTTTGCCGGCTATTGGGAATATTTGGTCGATGAGGCGATCTTCGTTGCGCCGGCGCATCCCTCATGGGGTGGCGCAGCCCTTCTCAGCGAAGATGGCAAGCTTCTCGGTGTCGGCTCGCTGCATTTGCAGATGGCAACAGAGAACGGCGATAGCGCCGACATCAACATGATCGTGCCGATCAACCTGCTTTTGCCGATCCTGGAGGATCTCATCAAGCGCGGGCGGGTCAGCAAGCCGCCACGGCCCTGGCTCGGTGCCTTCTCGGCCGAAAGCAACGGCGAGGTCGTTGTCATGAGCGTCACCGAGGGCGGCCCGGCGGCCAAGGCGGGATTGCGCCGGGGCGACGTCATTTCGGAGATCCGCGACGGGGAAGTCGATGGGCTCGCCGATTTCTATCGCAAGATATGGGAGAGCGGGCCGGCCGGCGCCGAGATTCCCATGCGGGTGCTGCGCGATGGCCGCGAGGCCTGGCTGCGCATCAAGTCGGCCGATCGCAGCAGCTTCCTCAAGAAGCCACAGCTGCAATAGGCTTCGAGCGGTTCAGCTTTTCACGCAATTTCTGAACCGCTTTATCGCTTTGTTTTCTCGCAATTCCGGACGGGAAACCGCTCAGCACTTTTCCTGGAATTGCTCCCGGCGGCTCTCTTACACCCAGCCGAGCAGCTCACGCCGCACGACCTTTTCCAGCACTTTCATGCCGTCTTCGCTGTCGTTGAGACAGGGAATATGGGTGAATTTCTCGCCGCCATTGTGATGGAAGGATTCGGCCGCCTGCTCGGCGATTTCCTCCAGCGTCTCCAGGCAGTCGGAGACGAAACCCGGATTGAGAACGGCGATGCGCCTGGTGCCGCTTTTGGCAAGCTCTTCCACGGTCTTGTCGGTATAGGGCTGCAGCCACTCCTCCGGGCCGAAGCGTGACTGGAAGGTGACCATGAACTGATCTTCGGAAAGACCTAGCTTCTCGCGCAGCAGACGGCCGGTCTTCTGACAGAAACAGTAATAGGGATCACCCAGCTTGAAATAGGACATGGGAATGCCGTGGAAGGATGCGATAAGCTTTTCCGGCTGCCAATCCAGAGCCGACAGGTGCCGGGTCACGGAATTGGCGAGCGCCTCGATATATGTCTCGTCGTCGTGATATTGCGGGACGGTGCGCAGGGCCGGCTGCCAGCGCATCTTCACCAGTTTCTCGAAAGCCTTGTCGTTGACGGTGGCGGTCGTTGCCGCCGCATATTGCGGATAGAGAGGGAAGAGCACGATGCGGTCGCAGCCGCTGTCCTGCAACGCTTGAATGCGCTCACCGATCGATGGCGTACCGTAGCGCATCGCCCAGTCGACGATGACATCAGGCAGGTCCGCCAGCCGTGCCGCCATGAGGTCCGACTGGTTGCGGGTATAGGTGCGCAGGAAGCTCTCGTTCTTTTCCTTGTTCCAGATCGTCTCATAGGCCTTGCCGACCTTCTGCGGCCGGGTGTTGAGCACGATACCGAACAGGATCGGGTACCATTTCCAGCGCGACCACTCGATGACGCGGCGGTCGGTCAGGAATTCGCGCAGGTAGCGGCGCATGGAAGAGTAGTCGGTGCCGTCGGGCGTTCCGAGATTAACGAGCAGCACGCCGACCTTGCCGTATTTCACGCTGGGGTGACCGGGCGAAAGCGTGGTCAGGTCTGCTGTCATCGATTGAATCCCTCTCAAGAAACGAAGCCCTTCACATAGGAAAAAAAGCCGGCCCGCGGAAGTCCGGACCGGCTCTCTCATGCGAGACAAATCGTCCTTACTTGGACGGAATCCTCAACTTTTCGCCGACCGGGAGATGGTGCGGCTTGATATTGCGATTGGCGGCCAGAAGCTTGTGCCAGTGATTGGCATTGCCATAGTAGCTCTTGGCAATATCCCAGAGCGTATCGCCGGCGACGACGACATGCGTCGTCGGTGTCTTCGGCGGTTCACTGGCCGCAGTTGCCGGCGCGGGTGCCTCCTGAGCGGTTACCGCGGGAGCGCTCGCCGCGGGCGTCGAAGCCGCCGGAGTTTCGGCCGTGGGTGCCGCCGTGGCGGGCGTCGACGCTGCCGGATCCGACTTTGCCGGAGCGGATGGCATCGGCGTCGAATTTGCCGGCATCGTCGTATTGGGCACGGTGACGGTAGGAGCCGAAGAGGCAGACGGCGGCGTCGTGGAAGAGGCTGCGCCGCCATCGGTGGCCGGTGCCGGCTTTTGCTCGGGCGCGGCCTGCTGTGTCGCATCGGCGGGCTTTGCCGGCGCGGGCTGCGCCACCACGGCCGGAGTGCCGACCTGGCTTATGCGGCCGTCCGTATAGGGCTTGTAGGGATTGTGCGCGCCAAGATAGTCGGCAACCACCGATTCCAGATTGGGGCCGAAATCATAGGCATTCTTGCCGTCCTTGGCGAAAACAGCATAGCCGTCGCCGCCGGCGCGCATATAATTGTTGCTGACGACACCATAGGCTTTTTCGGGATCGATCGGCTTGAATTCCGTGCCCTCCTGCACGTCGACGGACAGCAGGCGGCTACCGGCCGGCTTCGACTTGTCGAAGCTGTATTTGAGGCCGGCAACCTGCGGAAACCGGCCGGCGCCGTCATCGATCTGGCTGAGGCCGTTTTCCAGCGCCGCCTTTACCTCCGCGCCGGTCAGCTGGAAGGTCGCGACCGTGTTCTGGAAGGGCAGCACGGTCAGGACGTCGCCCATGCTGACATCGCCGGCGCCGATGGAGGCACGCAGGCCGCCGCCGTTCTGGATGGCGATGGTAATGCCTTGCGTCCTGGTGCGGTCGAGCATTGCGTCGGCGACGAGATTGCCCATCGAGCATTCCTGAACGCGGCAGACTTCCCGCGCGCCTTCGATAGGCCCTTGCGAGCTGCCGATAATCTTCTTGCGCAGCTCCTCGATCGGCTTTGCCATCTCCTGCACGCGGGCGGCGATCGCCGGATCGGGCTTGATGGAGGCATCGAGCAGGATCGGGTCACCCTTGGCATCCTTAACGATGCCGTTGTCGTCGAAGGTGACGACGAGATCGCCGAGATACTTGCCATAGGAGGCGGCCTGTACCACAGGCACCTTGTAGCCCGCCGGATTGTCGACCATGGTCGGATAGGGGCCGGCCGCCTTCGGGTCGGTATTCGACAGGAGCGTATGCGAATGGCCGCCGACGACGACGCTGACGCCGGCGATCTTGGCGATCTTCTCGACATCGCGGGGATAGCCGACATGGGTGAGAGCGATGATCTTGTTGATGCCCTGAGACTTCAGCGCATCCACCTCGGCGCTGATGGCGGCGGCATCGTCGGTGATCTTCACATGCGGGCCGGGCGAGGCCAGTTCCGGCGTTTCGCTCGTCACGGCGCCGACGATGCCGATCTTCTGGCCGCCGACATCGAGCACGATGGATTTCTTGATGCGTTCGCCGAGCTTCGACTGGTCGGCGACGACCAGATTGGCGGTTACGACCGGGAACTGCGCCTTGTCGAGGAAGGCTGCAAGCGGGCCTTCGCCATCGTCGAACTCGTGATTGCCGACCGTCATGGCGTCGATCTTCATGTCGTTGAGGAATTCGACTTCGGCCGCACCCTTGTAAGTGGTGTAGAACAGCGAGCCCTGGAAATTGTCGCCGGCATCGAGAACAAGCACATTTTGACCGGCAAGTGCGGCGCGGCGCTGGTCGATGATAGTCTTCAGCCGGGCTGCGCCGCCTAAACACTCGTTCTTGGCCTCCTCGGCTGCCGAGCAGGTCGCGTCGAATTTGTTGATCGATTCCACGCGCGAATGGAAATCATTGAAATGCAGGATGTTGAGCTGATAGTCCGCGAAGGCGGCGCTGGTGCTGAGCGCCAGCAGCGTGGCGGCCAAAAGGCCCACTCCGAAGGGCTGCTTCATCTGTCTCTCCTGTTGGTCATCGCAATCCGGCCCGCCTGTGCCCCGTGGCGGTCCCCCGTGCCGATGTTTTCATCACGGGCAAGCGAGTGCAAGCAAAAGCTGTTGGCTTCATTAGGATTTTTACAAGCGCGAAATGGGGCGCCGGATCAGGCGCATGCCTCGACGGAGGCGGGGCCGTAGGATTCCCGCAATGCCGCAGCGACATTCCAGCCGACGGCGCAGAAGACGAGCAGGCAGCAAAGGGAAGCTGCGAGGTGAAAGCGCCATTTCCGCTTCCGGTAGAGGAGGATCGCGCCGGCACCATAGATCAGCAAGGCCGGCAAGGCGAAGAAGAGGACGCTGATCGGCCCGTCGCAATCGAGCGCCGCGAAGCCCTGAGCCCGATAGGTGTTGACGGGGAGAACCGTCGCCATAACAGCGACGGGGAAGGCTGCGATAAGAGCGAGATAAAGGATCAGCACGCCGCGCATGATGCCTTATCCGTCCAGCCGGCTCATGTCAGCCTTGGCGATTGAGCGAGAAATGCCCACCGGTTTCGGAGGTGCAATTGAGCTGGCTCGGATTGGCCAGGAAGCAATTCACCTTCGACGACGTGCGCTTGATGTTCGAATAAAGATTGATTTGGATCGTGCCCGACGGATCGGTCGTGTAGGTTCCCGAGGCCATCTGCTGGTTCGTGCCGTCCGTGGTGTGCGTTTCGAAGCGGCCGGCGTTGAAGGTCGAGTTCAGGCCGTTCGAATCGGCCCAGCTGCCTTCCACCGCGTTCATCCGCGGCTGGGCGCCGGTGTTCATTCCCATCGGCGGCGGCCTCGATCCGCCGAAATCGACGCAGGCGGACAGGGCTGACGCGGCAGCAACAAGGGCAAGCAAGGTTCTTATCTTCATAAATGTCTCCCGCGAATAAGGGCGGACCAAAGGCGCATCGGTTGCAAGGAAGATGACGCGGCCATCGGGCTAAAGCAAGGCTTCGCCGCCGATCTGCTTGATTTATCTGGCTTGCGTTACAAAAATGCCCGCACGACCTGTGCGGGCATTGAAGCATTGTATTGGACGAACGCTGTTACTCTCAGCGAACCAGAATGTTGCGGAACTGCCAGGGGTCCTTGGTGTCGATGTCTTCCGGGAACAGGCCCGGACGGCCTTCGAGCGGCGTCCAGTCCGTGTAGTGGCCTTCGACCGGACCAAGGTAGGGCAGCTGCACTTCGAGGCAGCGCTTGTAATCGACTTCGTCGGCCTCGACGACGCCGGCCGTCGGGTTTTCCAGCGCCCAGACCATGCCGGCGAGCACTGCCGAGGTTACCTGCAGGCCGGTGGCGTTCTGATAGGGGGCGATGCGGCGGGTCTCTTCGAGAGACAGGCGCGAGCCGTACCAGTAGGCATTCTTGGCATGGCCGTAGAGCAGCACGCCGAGTTCGTCGATGCCGTCCTCAAGCTCGTCCTCGTCGAGAACGTGATGGACCGGTTGCGCGGTGCCGCCGTTGCCGAACATTTCGTGCAGCGAAAGCACGGCGTCATTGGCCGGATGATAGGCGTAATGGCAGGTCGGGCGGAAGGTCACTTCGCCGTCCTTGTCGCGCACGGTGAAATAGTCGGCGATCGAGATCGACTCGTTGTGCGTGACGAGGAAGCCATATTGCGGGCCGGGGGTCGGGCACCAGGTGCGGACGCGGGTGTTGGCGCCCGGCTGTTCCAGATAGATGGCGGCCTGGCAGCCCTTCTTGTGCTTCTTGGCGTTCTTCGGCATCCATTCTTCATGGGTGCCCCAGCCGAGTTCGGCCGGCTGCAGGCCTTCGGAGATGAAGCCTTCGACCGACCAAGTGTTCCAGAAGACGTTGAGCGGCTTCGGATGCTTGGTGCGCTGCGTGTCGCGCTCGGCGATATGGACGCCCTTGACGCCGACCTTCTTCATCAGCTTGGCCCAGCCTTCGCGGTCATGCTGGTCCGGCTCGTCGAACTTCAGGTCGATATCTTTGGCGAGGTTGACAAGCGCCTGCTTGACGAACCACGAGACCATGCCCGGATTGGCGCCACAGGTGGAAACGGCCGTCGCGCCGCCGGGGTTCTTCGCCTTTTCCTTGCGCATGGTTTCACGCAGCGCATAGTTCGTGCGGTCGGCGTTCTTCAGGCTTTTGTCGAAATAGAAGCCGAGCCAGGGTTCGACGACGGTGTCGATGTAGAGCACATCGAGCTTGCGGCAGAGCTTGACCAAATCGAGCGAGCCGGTGTCGACAGAAAGATTGACGCAGAAGCCCTGGCCGCCGCCTTCCGTCAGGAGCGGCTTCAAGAGATCCTTGTAATTGTCCCTGGTGACATATTCCTTGATGTGACGGACGCCATGCTTTTCCAGGATCGCCAGGTGCTCGGCGTCCATCTGCGGGTCGATGACGACCATCCGGCTTTTGTCGAATTTGAAATGGCGCTCGATCAGGGGCAGGGTGCCGCGACCGATGGAGCCAAAGCCGATCATCACGATCGGACCGGTAATTTCGGCATATACCGGATAGTTCTTTTCCGTCATTCTTTTCTCCTTCGAAAGGCAGGACGCCGTTCGGTTTGCGAAATTCAATCAGAGTTGGCGCGAAAACGCGAGATGAGCGGCTCTAATCATAATTTGATGTCACAATAAAGAGCTGTTCAGGGTTAGCCGGGCAAAGTCAAGAAGACCAACATACACGCCATATGCGACGAGTTTGTTGCCTTCAAGGTTTGTTTTCACTGACGTAGGGGAATAGGGCTGCGGTGGCCGCCCTCATCGATCAGGCTTTCAAGCCTTCGAAACCATCGGCGACGGTGGTGAAAGCGATTTCCTGAACCTCGTAAGCAGCGACGCCATGAATGGTAAAGGGGTCGGCGGCAACATAGGCTTCCAGCTCGGTCCGCTCGCCGCGGGCGAGGATGACGCCGCCGGTGCGCGGCACCTTGCGGCCGGAGGCCAGAAACCAGCCCTTGGCATAGCCTTCCTTCACCCAGGCCATGTGCGGCTCCATATGCTTGTCGGCTTCGTCATTGCCCTTGAGATAGGTGAGCGAGAGGATGAACATTCAATCAATTCCATAGGAGTTGTGCGCGGATCAGGCCGCGCAGGGAGTTTCCGACGTAAAGGGTGCGGTCTTTGAGATCGTCGAGCCGGATGCGGCCGACGCGAGCTTTGCGCTGGCAGATAAGTTCCGTGCGCAGGACGCCCGCCAGCAGGCCGGCGGAAATCGGTGGAGTGCGCAATGCGTCCGGACCGTCTTCGATGAAAACCGAGGTGATCGTCCCCTCGCATACCTCGTCCTTCTCATTGAGCAGCAGCACCTCGTCTGCTTCATCGGGTCGATACTCGGCGCGAGCCGCTTCATAGACGCCACGGCGCGTGGTCTTGACGCGTAGCAGCTTGTCGGCGGAATCGAGCCGGGTCGCGGCGATGCGCACCCGCCAGACAGTGTCGGGCGGCAGTGGGACAAAGGGGGCCGTCGTCACCGCCGTCTGCCCTTCGCGATCCAGCGTCAGCCGAACTCGCAAGGGTGCGGCTGCGCCGGCAACAGCCTGCTCGAGTTTTCCAAGCACGTTCTTCGGCGCTGAAAAGCTGAGCCGGCGGGCGGAGCGCTGCAGCCGGGCGAGATGCAGGCGCAGGCGGACGAAGCCGGTTTCCGGCTCGTAGCGCAGCGTCTCGATCAGGGAAAAATCCTCTATCGGTTGATCCATCGGTCCCCCACGGCGAAACGCGCCTTGAGGAGGCATTCCTCATATTCCGCTTCCGCCGTCGAATCGAAGACGATGCCTCCGCCGACATTGAACACCGCGCGGCCGTCTTCGAAAAGCGTGATCGTGCGGATCGCCACGGAAAAGCGCATGGCGCCGGTCGGCGAGATCATGCCGATCGCGCCGCAATAGGCGTCGCGGGGTGTGTCTTCGAGTTCGTGCAGGATTTCCATCGCCCGCATCTTCGGCGCGCCGGTGATCGAGCCGCAGGGGAAGAGCGCTGCGAGGATATCGCGGATTGATATGCCGGAAAGCAGCTTGGCCTGCACATGGCTGACCATCTGATGCAGGGTGGGATAGGTCTCGATCTCGAAGAGCCTGGGGACGGCGAGCGTGCCGACCTCGGTGATGCGCGAGATATCGTTGCGCAGCAGGTCGACGATCATGCGGTTTTCGGCTTGCGTCTTTTCGTCGGCCAGCATGGCGGCGATGATCTCGTTATCCTCGGCGGCATCCTTGCCGCGCTTGGCCGTCCCCTTCATCGGATGCGTCTCGATCCAGCCGTCCTCGTCCGTACGGAAGAAAAGCTCCGGCGAGCGCGACAGGATGATCGGTCCGCCGAGATCGACAAGCGCGCCGTATTTCACCGGCTGCCGTTCGATCAGCGACCAGAAGGCGGCGCGTGGATTGCCGTTCCAGCGGGCATGGATCGGCATTGTGAGGTTCGCCTGATAGCAATCGCCCTGGCGCAGATGCCAATGCAGCCTGTCGAAGCGCTCCTTATATATCTCGAAATTCCAGCCGGCTTTCGGCTCCGTGAGGAACTCCCGGTTTTCCGGGCGCTGTGCCGGCCGGCCAAGCGGATGATCATCGGCGGCGGGGGCATCGAAAACGCCAAAGCAGAGAAGCGGCGTTTCCCTGTTCTCCTCGGCGAAAGATGCGAGTTTTTCCTCGAAGAGATGGCCGGCTTCATAGGCCACATATCCGGCAAGCCACTTTCCCTGCCGCTTGGCTTCTTCCATCCTATCGAGGGCATCGAAGAACTGCGCGCGCGTATGGGCCACGATGATCTCGGCCGGTTCGGCAAAGATCATCACCTGTCCTGTGCTGTCGTCCCTGAAGAGGACGTAGGGTATGGCGTCGGCCATGGGCGGATTTCTATCCAGTCTTTTGTTCAGTCGATCTCAGGCATGAATGCGCCTGACGCGTCTTCGCGCATGGCCCCTCACCCCAACCCTCCCCCCCTAGCGGGGAGATGGAGTTACCGCAGCCACTTCCCCATGATTTCAACGGGAACAGTGCGGCTGATGCCGAATAGGTTCCCTCTCCCCGCAAGCGGGGAGAGGCTAGGGTGAGGGGCTACGCCCGATGGCATTGCAATGGCGAAGGTGCCTGGCCCGCTGCTCCTGTCAGCAGGCGGAATTTCAGTTCTTATCTAGCGCTTCCAGCTCGTCGATCAGCCCTTCGATCATCGACAGTCCCTTGCTCCAGAACGACGGATCGGTGGCGTCGAGGCCGAAAGGCTTCAGGAGTTCGGAGTGATGCTTGGTGCCGCCGGCCTTCAGCAGCTCGAAATACTTGTCCTGGAAACCCTTTTCGGCATTGCGATAGACCGCATAGAGCGAGTTCACGAGGCAATCGCCGAAGGCATAGGCATAGACGTAGAAAGGCGAGTGGATGAAATGGGGGATATAGGCCCAATAGGTCTCATAGCCCTCGGAGATCTTGATCGCCGGCCCCAAGCTGTCCGTCTGTACCGAGAGCCACAGCTCGCCGATATTATCCGATGTCAGCTCGCCATTCTTGCGGGCGGTATGCACCTTGCGCTCGAATTCATAGAAGGCGATCTGGCGCACGACCGTATTGATCATGTCCTCGACCTTCTGGGCAAGCATGGCCTTGCGCTCGCGCTTGTCGGTGGTCTTGTCGAGCAGGGCGCGGAAGGTCAGCATCTCGCCGAAGACCGAGGCGGTTTCAGCTAATGTCAGCGGCGTCTGGCACATCAGCGCGCCCTGACCGCCGGCCAGCACCTGATGCACGCCATGGCCGAGCTCGTGCGCCAGTGTCATGACATCGCGCGGCTTGCCCATATAGTTGACGAGAACGTAAGGGTGGGCCGACGGGACGGTCGGATGCGCGAAGGCGCCCGGCGCCTTGCCCGGGCGCACCGGCGCATCGATCCATTCCTCATCGAAGAAGCGCTTGGCGATATCGGCCATTTCCGGTGCGAAGTTACCGTAGGCGGAAAGAACCGTGTCTTTCGCCTCGCTCCAGGGGATCAGTGCATTGGGCGTTTCCGGCAGCGGCGCGTTGCGGTCCCAGAAATTCATCTGGTCCATGCCGAGCCACTTGGCTTTCATCTTGTAATAGCGGTGCGAGAGGCGCGGATAGGCCTCCCGCACGGCAGCCGCCAGCGCATCCACCACCTCGCGCTCGACGCGATTGGCCAGGTGCCTGCTGTCGGCGATATCCTCGAAGCCGCGCCAGCGGTCGGCGATTTCCTTGTCCTTGGCCAGCGTATTGGTGATGAGCGTGAAGGTGCGCAGATTGGCCTTGAAGGTTTCGGCAAGCGCCATTGCCGCCTTGCGGCGCACGTCCGGATCCTGTTCCTGCAACATGTTCAAGGCGACTTCCAGTGGCTGCTTCTCGCCGTCGATGTCGAAACGCAGCTCAGCCATCGTCTCGTCGAACAGACGGTTGAAGGCGGCGGCACTCGTCATGGATTTTTCCAGGAACAGCTGCTCCAGCCTGTCGTCGAGCTGATGCGGCTTGTCCTTGCGCAGGTCGACGATCCACGGGCGATAGTGGCCTGCGGCGGGGTCGTTAGCCATGCAGGCGTCCATGACAGCATCGTCGATGCGGTTCAGTTCCAGCGCAAAGAACAGCAGGTGAGAGGAGTAGTCCGTGAGCTTTGTCTGGACGTCGCCATAGAGCTTGCCGTTGTTCGGATCGATCGTATTGGAAAAGTAGGTGAGCCCGGCGAACGAGCCGAGACGGCCCATGACGTCGTCAAGCGCCTCATACTCCTTGATGGCAGCGCCGATACCGGCATCGCCCGATTTGGCGGCGGCGTCGGTAAGCTTTCCCTTCCACTTTTCCTCGAAGGCAACCGCCATCCTGCCGGCCTTTTCCATATCATCGAGGAAGGCTTGCGAGGTGGCGGACGGATAGAGATCGCTGAGCTTCCAGGCTGGCAGGTCACCAAGCGTCTGGCCGGCGGCCGGGCTCGCGGAGAAGTTAAGGGATTGATGGAGAGAGGTCGGGCTCATGGGCGATATTTCCTCTGCTTTTCTTGTTCGGACCGTCCGGTCCGTTCGTGTCTATTCGGCTGGAAAGCCTGCTGCAAGGCCTGATTTTCCTGCGTTGGCGCTTGAAACATAAGCGATGTTACATTCGTCATAATGATTAAAATGCAATGATTTGGCAAAACTTCATGTTCAAGCCTTTCTGCGAGTGTTCGCTTCAGGTTTCGCATGAAGTGAGGCACCAATGACCGTTTACAATAGCGCCAAGGTGGGCGCGCAGATTCTCGTTGTCGAGGATGATCCGATTCAACGACGTCTGCTGAAAAATGCCATCGAGCGGCACGGACACGTTGCCCATTTGGCAGAGAATGGCCGTCTCGGCCTTGAAGTTTTGAAGCGCAGCAGCGATCAGATCAGCGTGATCGTGCTTGATCTCATGATGCCGGAAATGAACGGCATCGAGTTCCTGGGCGCCCTGAACGATATGGGTATCGATCTGCCCGTGATCGTACAGACGGGGCAGGGCGGCATCGACACCGTGGTGCAGGCCATGCGGGCCGGTGCCTTCGATTTCGTCGTCAAGCCGGTATCGCCCGAGCGTATCGCGGCATCGATCGCCAACGCCCTGAAGCTCGACCAGCGCGAGGCCAAGGCTCGTGCCGGGCGTAAGTCGCGCTCGAGCAGCATCACCTTCGACGACATCGTCTCGGCAAGCCCGGCGATGATGCGTGTGATCGACCTTGCCCATCGTGCGGCGCAATCGAATATTCCGGTCGTGCTGGAAGGCGAATCCGGCGTCGGCAAGGAATTGGTCGCGCGTGCCATCCAGGCCGCCAGCGACCGTGCCGGCAAGCCGTTCGTGACGGTCAACTGCGGCGCCATTCCGCATAATCTGGTCGAAAGCATTCTTTTCGGTCACGAGAAGGGCGCCTTTACGGGTGCTGCCGAGCGCCATGTCGGCAAGTTCATGGAAGCCGATGGCGGCACGCTGTTCCTCGACGAGATCGGCGACCTGCCGCTTGATGTCCAGGTCAAGCTGCTTCGCGCCGTCCAGCAGGGCGAAATCGAGACCGTCGGCGCGCGCGTCGCGCAGAAGGTCAATGTCCGGCTGATCTCGGCGACCAACAAGGATCTGATCGAAGAGGTCAAGGCAGGGCGGTTCCGCGAGGACCTTTACTATCGCCTCAACGTCTTCCCGATCACCATGCCGGCCCTGCGCCGCCGCAAGGAAGATATTCCGCACCTGGCACGCGCCTTCGCGGACCGGTTCGCTCTGGAGCAGAAGCTCGATCATCCGCTCGGGATCAGCAACGATGCCCTTGCGCTGTTGACGGCCTATGACTGGCCGGGCAATATCCGCCAGCTCGAAAATGCGATCTTCCGCGCGGTCGTCCTGTCCGAAGGACCGGAGTTGCTCGATAGGGATTTCCCGCAGATCTCCGCGCAGTTGCCGGGCTATTTCGCGGCCGAGCATCCGACCTTAGTTGTGGATAATTCGCACGCGCACGCCGCGGAAGCCATTGCAACCGAGAGAGCGGACCGGGCCGCACGCCCCCTTCTTCAAGGCGCGGCTGCAACCTCTTCTCTTGCGGGCGGGGATGCTTCAGAGAGCGCTTCCGACAATGTCATCGTCAGCACCAATATATCGGGCGACGTCAGAAAACTGGCGGATGTCGAGGAAGAACTCATCCGATTTGCCCTGAAATTCTATCGCGGGCAGATGAGCCAAGTGGCAAGAAAGCTCGGAATCGGCCGCTCAACTCTCTACCGGAAGTTGAAGGACTACGGCATAGACCCGGATGACCCGCAAAAAAACGCCGCATGAATGGTGATTTAACGTTTAGGCAAGCATATTTTGTTACCCGTCGTAAAGCACTTGTTAGTGCATCGTTCACCATGTATGAAGAGGGCGACCATGTGTGGCATTTTTGCCATCGTGTCACCGCAATTGACAGCCATTTGGAACACGATGCGACATTGTCTGTCGGACGGGGATCGAATTGCCGAATTTGAGTGGAAATACCAAGCCTAAAAGCTTGAGCTGGCATTCTGCGTGCTCTGACTTATTTCGCAAGGTGGCCAAGGTTGCAGCCGTTGGCCTCCTTGCTTTGGCCGTTTCCACCCCAGTTTTCGTCGGCACTCCCTCGCAGGCCGGCGGCGAAACCCGCAGCCTCAAGATCTACTACGTCCATACCGGCGAAAAGGCCGTCATCACCTACAAGCGCAACGGCAAGTTCGATCCGGACGGTCTGGAGAAGCTGAATCGCATCCTGCGCGACTGGCGCAAGAATCAGCCGACCAAGATGAATCCGCGCCTGTTCGACCTCATCTGGGAAGCCTACCGCGAAAGCGGATCGCACGAATTCATCTACGTGATCTGCGGTTTCCGGTCTCCAGGCACCAACGAGATGCTGCGCACACGCACGGCCCATACGGGCGTTGCCAAGAAGAGCCAGCACATGCTCGGCAACGCGATGGATTTCTATCTTCCGGACGTCAAGCTTTCCAAGTTGCGCGAAATCGGCATGAAGCTGCAGGTGGGCGGCGTCGGCTACTATCCGACCTCCGGCTCCCCCTTTGTCCATATGGATGTCGGCGGCGTGCGCGCCTGGCCGCGCATGGATCGCCAGGATCTCGTCCGCCTGTTCCCGGACGGCAAGACCATGCATATTCCGGCTGATGGCCGGCCGCTGCCGGGCTACCAGCAGGCAGTTGCCGATTACAAGCGCCGCATGTCGTCAGACGATATCCAGATCGCCAGTTCCTCGTCGCCGCGGCGTGGCTTCTTTGCCCGCCTGTTTGGCGGCGGCGGTGCGGATGAGGAAGAGGATAATGCGGAAAGCGGCACAGCGGCAGCACCGGTGGCCGTCGCTTCGGCTGCCCGTAAGGGTCAGCCGGCTCTGCCCGCAAGCGACGAGGGTGACGATAGCGCCGCTCCGGTTCAAGCTCCGGCCCAGGTTCAGGTTGCAAGCGTAAACGCTCCGGTTCCGCAGGTTCGTCCGGCCTTCGGCAATCAGCCTGCGGGCAGCGATGTTGCGTCCGCGCTTGTCTCGCCGTCGCGTAACGCCGCGCAGGACGCGCTTGCCGCCGCAATGCCTGATACCGACGATCAGCCCCAATATGCCGATCTTCGTTCCTATCACGTACCCGTTCCGGCCTTGCTCGATCGGCGTGCGCCTGGCGATGCCGAACTGGCCTCTGCCGAGGCTGACATGAAGGGCCAGGTCGCTTCCGTACCCGTGCCGGCACAACGCCCCGAACTCGCCGAGAATCTTTTGGCATCC
Source organism: Rhizobium sp. P28RR-XV (assembly GCF_012641385.1). NCBI lineage: Bacteria > Pseudomonadati > Pseudomonadota > Alphaproteobacteria > Hyphomicrobiales > Rhizobiaceae > Rhizobium > Rhizobium sp. P28RR-XV. The sequence continues at coordinate 443,272 of NZ_JABAIG010000002.1, read as the reverse complement.
AGTGATGCGGACCAGGAAGCGCTCGACGATCAGGCCGATGTCGCCGCGCTTTCGCCCTCGGTCGTTGCTGCTCTCGAGCAAAGCCGTCCCGATCGATCCGATGCGAATGCTGCGGTCGCGCCGCCGCTTAACGATGTTGCGTCGAAAGACCAGATCGCGCCCGTCAACGAGGGGGCTGCGGGCGGGAACGGTGCCGCCCAGGCGATTGCTTCGGTTCTGCCACAGCAGAGACCGGCGCAGCAGATGCCGATGCAGGTGGCGGCGCTCGCGCCGATCCGCAACGAGCTCAAAGCCAGCAGCCGTCGTTTCAACGATAGTTTCGATACTGCGACCCCGCAGGAGCGTCCGATTGCCGCTGGCATCGCGACCAAGGGCTCGCGGCCGAGCAGGCAGGATGCGGCCGAGGCCGATGCCGGCCGGGCTACGGTGACGACCGCGCCGAGCCTGACGGAGAAGATGATTTCGCAGTGGGCGATCGCAAAGGCCCGTGTCGAGATCGTCAATCGCCCGGTCAAGGCGCCGCGTTTCGTCAGCCCGACGCTGCGTGCCCAGCCGACCGCCGTCTACACGGATGGCTTCAAGATGCAGACGGCATCGATCGATCCGGAACGTTTCAGCGGATCCGCCGTGAATTTCCTTCAGGTGAAGAAGTTCAATTCGGTCGAATAGGCTGAGTTCCTGTTCTATGCAGTTTGCGGGAGCCGTTTAGGCTCCCTTTGCATATGGCGGGCGGGGCTGAGACGCGGTCTGGAACTATTCGTCATGGGATCTGCGCGTTCTGGCTGAAATGTCGATGACGGCCCGTGGCTGTTGCTTGCCGGTGACACCGCATCTGCTTTCAGGTTCACGTCAGATTTTATTCATCTTGGCCTCATTGAGTGCGATTAGGGCGGCAGTCTTTGCAAGGCTGGATATCCGCGTTTGAACCGAAAGACGGCAATCATCATCGGCAATGGCAAGCTGCAGCGCGATCTCTCGGAGATCGTGGACGGGGCGGATTTTACGATGCGCTTCAACGAGCCGAAGGCGTCGATCGGCATGAGCGGATCGCGCACCGATATTCTCATGCTTGCAGCCTCCAGCAAGCCGATGCAACGCCGACTGACGGATCCGACTTTCCTGACCAGCGCTACCTTCAAGGCCGCAAAGGAGGTCGTGCTTGCCTACCATCCCGTCATCATCAGCAAGTATCACCCCAAGCCCAATTTCCTTTCGCGACTGAAAGGCAGGAGAAGCGACTGGACGATGCGGACGATCGAACTCGTCGGCGCCGCCGGCAAGGAGATCCGCATCATGCCGCCGCAATTCTATATCGAAGGCTGTGCGGAGCTTGGCGTGACCGAATGCCGGATGCGCCAACTTTTTCCGAGCACCGGCTTTTTCGGCATCCGCTATGCCCTGTCGCGGTTGCCCGCCGACGAGTGGGACGTGAAGCTGTGCGGCTTCAGCTGGGAAGGATGGAAGCGTCATGCCTGGCTGGATGAGCGCCGCTGGATCGACGACAAGATGGCGAGCGGGCGCATCAGTCTGCTTGCCTAACCTCCTTTCAGTTGTTCAGATCGGTTGAAAACAACCGTTTTCAGTTTCGGCTCAGGTTTGCCTAAGCCCGCTTTCATTCACGGTTGCTAGAGCCTCGCGAAATTGACCGAGGTATTCTCAATGCAAACCTACGAATTCAACCCGTCTTCGGCGATGCCGCTCGAAAGATCTCATGCGGGATTCGAGTTCGATCATGCATCCAATCCCGTCGGCACCAGACTGGACGAGCCGAGGCAACCCGTCATTCGCGGCTTCATCATTCATCTGGAGCGGGCTCGCGACCGCATGCCCCAGGTCGAGCGGCTTGCCGCCAGGCTTCCGGTGCCAAGCGAAATCATCGAAGCGGTTGACGGACGCGTCCTGTCGGTCGGCGAGGTCGAGCGCGTCTATCGCCGCCGACTGCAGAAGCCGTACTATCCCTTTGCAATGAGCATTGGCGAAATCGCTTGTTTCCTGTCGCACCGCAAGGCATGGGCCGCTATTGTCGAGCAGGGTATCGATGCCGGCCTTGTCTTCGAGGATGACGTCGAAATCGATGATGCGTTCCGGGTTGCCTTTGCCGCAGCCAAGGCTTGCCTGAAGCCGGGTTCGTTCATTCGTTTCCCATTCCGCATGGGTAAGGAGCATGGCAAGTGCGTTCTGTCCGAGGGGGAGACCAATGTCATCCAGCCGACCCGGATCGGTCTCGGCATGGTGGCGCAGCTCGTCAGTCGAGATGCTGCCATCCGTCTGCTGGAGGCGACATCGATTTTTGATCGGCCCGTGGATACGACCGTGCAGATGAGCTGGTTCACCCGCGTATCCCCGCTGGCGGTCCTGCCGGGCGGTGTGCATGAAATTTCGCCGCAACTTGGCGGCAGTACCATCAAGAGCCACAAGACATTGGCCGAGCGGCTTTCGAGAGAGGTGTTGCGGCCACTCTATCGCGCGAAAATCGTCTTCCATTCGCGCCGCTTCATCCGAGACGCCATATCGTGACCATTCCAATCCTCGCCTATCATCAGATTGCGGTGCCGCCCTCGCGCCAGGCGCCGTTCAGAAGCATGGTCGTTCATCCCGAAGCCTTCCATCGCCAGATGGCGTGGCTGAAACGGCTTGGCATCCAGGGCATGACGCTGCGTGAGGCAATGCCCTACATCCGGGGCGAAAAGGCCGGCAAGGTCGCCGCTATCACCTTCGATGACAGCTATGCCAATGTCTATGAGAATGCCTTGCCTGTGTTGCAGGAGTTCGGCTTCACGGCCACGAATTTCGTGGTGGTGAACCAGATCGGCGGCAGCAACGTTTGGGATACGCCCATCGGTCTAGGGCATGCGCCCTGCATGTCGGTGGAGCAGCTGCGCCACTGGCACAGTCTGGGGCACGAGGTGGGATCGCACACGCTCGATCATGTGCGGCTCCCGCGATTGCCGATGGAGGAAGCGCGCCGCCAGATCACGCATTCGCGCGAGCTGCTGGAAGATTTGCTCGACGAGGGTATCTCGTCTTTTTGCTTCCCCTATGGCGACGAAACGCCGCTTGATCGCGTGTTGACCTATGAGGCGGGCTATAGTGCCGCGACGACGACCCGGCGCGGCCGGGCGCGGCCGGGCAACGACCCGTTCGGCTTGCCGCGCGCAACGATCCGGCGCAACGACAGCTGGATGCATTTCGTCAAGAAGTGCATCGTCGGATAGCAGGCTGCCACTAGAGGTTTTTCGCTTTTCTTCGAATCGCGAAAACGCTCCATCTTCTTATTCCGAACGCATTCCGGACGGAAAACCGCACTTTTCCTGGAAATGCGGTGAATCGCGGCAGCACCGGTTATGGCTGCTTTTTCGATACGGGAGCGGGATCCGCGAGGGGGTGGCCATTGATGTCGCTGAGCGTGATGGGGCCGCCGAGATGGTTCCGCACCGTCGTTGCCGGCGGCATGAGGGTCCATGTGAAATAGGCGATCAGGCCGCAGACACCGAGCAGAAAAACGGTGAGAATCGCCGGAATGGACCATTCTTTCGTGAACATCGGCATCTGCCGGCGAGGCTTGAACGTGGCACGGCGGCCTGCCGCCGTCTTATTGAGCTGTGTCGGCATCGGTGCCTCCAAAACTAGGTGTCCAGGCAGAGCAGGGGCCGAGGGATATCAGCGCAACGGCGCATAGAATACGCACCGGCCATTGCGTTGTTGCGAAGACCCGCTTGCGCACGATCCCTCTCCATGTCTGTCTGGATGAAGCACGTACGACATTCGCCGTTTCAGCTCAATGCGGCAATTTGGTATCGCCGTCTTGGTATCGCTGGCGCCGCGCCCGTTTACACGCCACTTCGAGGTCAGCTACAGATGAAGGTGATGGCTCGCGCTGGCGGATTGGCGGGCCTCGTATCGTCCACCGTCGCGCGGCTGGGTCGCTTTCCGGCGCTTGCGCGAAAAGGAATTGGAATGCCCATCGTGTCCTGGAAAGGCGGCGAGGTCGACGTTGCCGTCATCGGTGCGGGAGCCGCCGGTGTGGGCGCTGCCCGGCAATTGCAGCTGCTTCGCCCGGATCTCTCCATCCTATTGCTGGAAGCCTCTGATCGGGTCGGCGGTCGTGCTCGCACAATCCATCCGTTCGGTGCGGATGGGGTCGCGCTCGATCTCGGCTGCGGCTGGCTGCATGGCGCGCGAACCAATGCCTGGACCAGGATCGCTGAAGAGATCGGCCTGACCGTCGATCGCACGCCCGCGCCCTGGAGCGATGGCGGACATCGGCTCGAACAAGACGATCCCGAGGTAAAGGCTGCCGGGGCAGCTGTGAACCGATTTTTCGAACGCGCCTACGCCTATGAAGGCGCGGATGATGCGGATCTTTCGACCCTGGTTGCGCCTGACGATCCGTGGAGTGAACGGATTCATGCCGTCGGGGCGTTCATGACCGGAGGAGAGCTCGACAAGTCCTCGGTGATCGATCTTGGCCGCTATGATCCCGGTCCTGGCCCGGATTGGCGGGTGCGGCAGGGCTACGGAACGCTGGTTGCGACCTATGGCCTGCCGGTGCCGACCGTCGTTGGCGTCGAGGTCCGTCGCATCGACCATAGCGGCGCCGGCCATGTCGTGCTTTCCACGAGCAAGGGCGATCTGCGGGCAAGGGCCGTTATCGTCACCGCTTCCACCAATGTGCTCGCTGCCGAACGCATCGCCTTCTGGCCGCCGCTGCCGGAGAAGATCGAGGCCGCGTCGCGCCTGCCGCTCGGGCTGGCAAACAAGCTTTTCATTCGCATTGCCGAGCCGGATATGTTTCCCGACGATACGCATGTCATGGGATCGCAGCACAGCCACCGGACAGGCGCCTATCAGTTGAAGCCGTTCGGCGCGCCTGTCATCGAAGCCTATTTTGCCGGCGATCTCGCGCTTGATCTGGAACGGCAAGGCATGGAGGCGATGTTTGCTTTTTCGGTGGAGCAGCTAAAGCGTGTCTTCGGTTCGGATGCCGGCGCGAAACTGTCGCCCCTCATCATGTCTGCCTGGGCTGGTGAGCCCTTTGTCGGCGGATCCTATTCCTATGCGACACCCGGCGCATCCGATCTCCGTGGGGTACTGGCCGCCGCCCGCGACGATCGGTTGTTCTTTGCTGGAGAAGCCTGTTCGAGGCCGCGATATTCGACCGCTCATGGTGCCTATGAGACCGGCGCCGCTGCCGCTAAAGCCGTCGCGAAAGCACTGTGACGGGAAGCTGAGAGGAGGGGCGGGCGGGAAATGACGGTTTGCCTCATAAATTTCTGAAAATCACTCTTAAACTTGCGCAGGAACAGGCGTAAACGCAATCAAATACCACCCGATTTGATTTAAACCATCCTTCGGGAGATGGGCGGCGAAAGCCGCAATAAATGAAGCATTGGAGGAGCCATGAGCAACGGCGACACGTTAACCTTCGCCATCGAGAAAAATCCGAACCCCGCAACGGCCAGCGAGCGCGAAGCGCTGCTGCAAAATCCGGGTTTCGGCCGCGTATTCACCGATCACATGGTGACGATCCGCTATTCGCAGGACCGCGGCTGGCATGGCGCCAAGATCGAGCCGCGCAAGGCGCTGGCTCTCGATCCGGCGACTGTAGTGCTGCACTACGCGCAGGAAATCTTCGAAGGCATGAAGGCCTATCACCTGCCCGACGGCGGCGCTGCGCTCTTCCGCCCGAGCGCCAACGCACGGCGCTTCCACAATTCGGCCGAGCGGCTGGCGATGCCGACCTTGCCTGAGGATCTGTTTGTCGAGTCCGTCCGCGAGCTGGTCAAGATCGATCGCGAATGGATCCCGACCGCCGAGGGCGCATCGCTCTATCTCCGGCCGTTCATGATCGGCTCGGAAGCCGCGCTCGGTACGCGACCGGCCACCGACTACCTCTATTGCGTCATCGCCTCTCCCGTCGCTTCCTATTTCAAGGGCGGTGCGTCGGCTGTTACGCTTTGGCTGTCCGAGAATTTCACGCGTGCGGCCCCGGGCGGTACCGGTGCTGCCAAGTGCGGCGGCAATTATGCCGCAAGCCTTTCCGCGCTTGCCGAAGGCCAGCGTGAAGGTTGCGATCAGGTCGTGTTCCTCGATGCCGTCGAAAAGCGCTGGATCGAAGAGCTTGGCGGCATGAACATCTTCTTCGTCTTCAAGGACGGTTCGCTGCAGACGCCACCGCTCGGCGGCACGATCCTGCCGGGCATCACCCGCGACTCGCTGATCAAGCTCGGGCGCGACGTGGGCCTCACCGTGCGCGAAGAGCCCTATTCCATCGAGCAGTGGCAGGCAGATGTCGAGAGCGGGCGCCTGAGCGAAGCTTTTGCCTGCGGCACGGCGGCTGTCGTGACGCCGATCGGCAAGCTGAAGGGCCGCAACTACGGCTTCACCATCGGCGACGGCAATGCCGGCCCAACGACCCTGCGCCTGAAGGCCGCACTGACCGACATCCAGTTCGGCCGCGCGCCCGACAAGCATGAGTGGCTGGACCGCCTGTTCTGAGCGGATGATAGACCGATATCCGGCGGGAAAGGCACGTAAGCTCTCCCGCCGGCTCTGACACGAGATCGCATCGTCACCCGGAATATCGGAGTCGTTATGATGACCAACGTCAGTGAACGCCCCGGCGACGAGCCGGGCGAGGAGATCGGTTTTGTCGGTCTCGGAGTCATGGGGCAGCCAATGGCCCTCAATCTTGCAAAAGCCGGCGCGAAACTCGTGGTCTGGAACCGCTCGCCGGCAGCGGCCGATCCGCTGCGCGAAGCCGGTGCGGCCGTGGCGGCGAGCGTCGAGGGGGTGTTTACGCGCACGCGCATCGTCATCCTAATGCTCGTCAACGAAACGGTGCTGGATGAGGTTCTGCAACGCGGGACGCCGGGCTTTGCCAGGCTGCTTGCCGGGCACATCGTGGTTTCGATGGGAAGCAATCCACCCGACTATTCGCGTGGCCTTGCCGCCGATATTCTTGCTGCAGGCGGGCGCTATGTCGAGGCGCCGGTTTCGGGCTCGCGGAAGCCTGCGGAGACGGCACAGCTCGTCGCGCTGCTCGGCGGCGACGCCGAGACGGTCGCGGAGGTGCGGCCGCTGCTTGCGCTCATGTGCCGTGAAACGATTGTCTGCGGTCCCGTCGGCAATGCGCTGCTGATGAAGCTGACCGTCAATCTCTATCTTTGCACGATGTTGGCGGGGCTCGCCGAGGCGGCGCATTTTGCCGAGAGAAACGGGCTCGATCTCACAACCTTCCAGGCTGCCATCGATTCCGGCCCCATGGCGAGCGACCTGACGCGCGTGAAAATTCCGAAGCTCATCGCCAGGGATTTTTCAGTGCAGGCCGCAACCGCCGACGCATTCAACAGCACAAGCCTGATCGCCGAGGCGGCACGCGCCGCCGGCATGGCGTCGCCGGTTCTCGACCTCTGCCGCATGCTTTATGGAGAGAGTGTGGAACTTGGCAACGGACGGCTTGACATGATGTCCGTGGTTGTAGCCATCGAGGCCCGTACATCGGCTCTCGACCAATCCTAGGCAAGCGTCGCGCCCGCACCTATGTTGCATTGAGACGGAAACAGACACTCCGGAAAGGAAGACGGATATGCCGGCTGCCACGGACAGCAATCTCTTTCGCCAACTCGGTTTGAAGCACCCGCTGATCGTCGCGCCGATGGCCGGCGGCCCTTCATCGGTGGAGCTCACGGCGGCTGCGTCGGCCGCGGGCGCGCTCGGCGCCATGGGAGGCGCCTATTCCAATGCCGCGGCCATCGAGGCTTTTGCGGATCAGGTGCGCCAGCGAACCGACAAGCCGTTTTCGATCAATCTTTTCATTCCGCATTCGATCCCCGACGTTGCAGCAGACCGGCTCGCGCGCGCAGCCGAGGCGACTGCTCGCTATCGACAGGAATTGGAGCTGCCTCCGCCGCGGCTTGGGGCCCCTTATGAGGAGGATTTCGACGTGCAGTTCGAAGCCGTTCTGCGCGTCAAGCCGGCGTGCTTCAGCTTCGTCTTCGGTCTGCTCTCCGCCGAGCATGTCCGCGAGGCGAAAAAGGTCGGTATCCCGCTGATCGGAACGGCGACGACGCTCGAGGAGGCGAGGGCGCTGGAAGACGGCGGCGTGGATGCAATCGTGCTGCAGGGCTTCGAAGCGGGCGGCCATCGCGGCATTTTCGATGCCGGGGCAGCGGATCCGGAAATCGGGATGCGCGATCTCCTGGCGCAATGCGCCGGCACCATTCGCGTGCCGCTGATCGCAGCCGGCGGCATCATGACCTCAGGCGATATTCGCGCGGCGTTGCAGGCGGGAGCGCAGGCCGTCCAGATGGGCACGGCGTTTCTCGCCTGCGCGGAAGCCGGAACATCGGCACCCTATCGCAGGAAGCTTCTCGAAGCGTCGGAGCGCAGGACGCGGACGACACGCGCCTTTTCGGGCCGTTTTGCACGCGGCATCGAAAATCGCTTCATGGATGAGATGGATGGCAAACCGGACGCCATTCTTCCCTTCCCGGCGCAGAATAAGTTCACGCGCGATATGCGTGGCGCATCGACGGCAAAGGGGTTGCCGGATTTCCTGTCTCTCTGGTCGGGAACCGGCAAGGGCGAACTCTGGCAAGGCAGTACTGCCGCCTTGATCGACCGGCTGTTTGGCGAGTGAGGCCTTCTTTCCGGAGATAAAAGAAGGGAGCCGGCAAGCCGGCTCCCGATCGTCTTGCAAGGCTGATGACTGCCTTTATTATTCCATGCCGAGTGCGGCCATGTAGGTCTGCAGGATGGATTCTTCTTCCAGACGTTCATTCGCGTCCTTCTTGCGAAGGCGGATGATGGTGCGGATCGCCTTGGTGTCGTAACCGCGGCCCTTGGCCTCGCCCATCACATCCTTGATGTCGCTACCGATCGCGGCCTTTTCTTCTTCCAGGCGCTCGATCCGCTCGATGAATTGACGCAGTTCCGCCGCGGCCACGTTCTCGACGCTGTTCTCTTCCATGCACTTCTCCTAAAGGGTCTCAAAGGATCGCTTGCGGCCGGTCGCAACTAAGATCGGTGGATCACCGATACGGTAAATCGCTTCGGGGCCTGCGGGGTATTTCGAATTCGATCGGGCAGTTGACGTGCCGCGAATGGCGCGTAAGGTCAAGCCGGATTGGTGAAGGGAGAGTTAATCTTTTGGCTTGTTCTGCTCGAAAGCGGCTTTTTGCACAGGCGAAGCTTCTTTCTGGTGCAGGTTTTTCCAATCCTCATAGGGCATGCCGTAGATGATTTCGCGCGACTCGTCCTTGCTGACGGCCAGGCCCGCTTCCTCGGCCGCTTCGCGATACCAATTGGAGAGACAGTTGCGGCAGAAGCCGGCGAGGTTCATCAGGTCAATGTTCTGAACGTCGCCGCGTTCGCGCAGGTGCGCCACGAGACGGCGGAAGGCGGCGGCCTCGAGCTCGGTCTCTTGTTCCCTGGTAAGCGTGGACATGTTTTTCTCCTCGGTTCGCTCGCGGCCTCATGCCTCGTAAGGACCGGTGCGCGAAGCATAGCGTTTATAGTGGTGCAGGGCCGGATCGGCATTGATCTCGGCGAAGATCGGCGTCAGCCGGTCGACCCATTCGGCAATGCCGGCCTCGTCGCCGATCAGATCCTGCCGGACCTCCAGCAGCGCGTGCGGAATGCCTTTCATCATGCAATGCCGGAACATGGTGTCGTTACGCAGGGCGCCGTCGTAAGGTTCATTGTCTCCGATAACGAGATTGGTATCGGCGCCGAGTTTTGCAAGAAGCGGCACGACGGCGCGATCGTCGCTATCCCAGAGCACGCTCGCATGCCAGGGCCGAGGAACGCCCTTCCATGCCGGCGTGAAGGAGTGCATCGAGAATACCAGAGGTGCCTTGCCCGTTATTGCAGCCACAGCGGAAATCGTCCCGTCAACGGCATTGTGGTACGGACGATGGAAGGCTTCGATGCGGTGGTTCCACTCTTGGTCCGTGATCGGGTGATTGCCCGGGATGATCGCCCCGTCCGAGATCTTCATGATCAGGGTCGGGTCGTCCTCGCCGCGGTTCGGGTCGATCAGCAGGCGGGAGAAACCGCCGAGCACACCCGGCACGCCCAAGCGCTCGCAGAGATGGCGGCACAGGTTTTCGATGCCGATATCATAGGCAATGTGGCGGGAGAAGGCGGTTTCCGGCAGGCCGAGGCTGCCATAGCGCTCGGGCAGATGCCGCATGGCATGATCGCCGAGAATGACCATGCCTTTGTCACGATTGCCGGATATAATTTCGAACGGTCTGAAGTCGATCATGCGGATTGTCGGTTATCGAAATTTTCAACTCTTTGTTTGATTGCATGTGAGGATGGAAGGTGCAAGGTTTGCAGCTTCGATCGGATGGGAGCGGTGCGAGGCGCCGTCACCATCCGTGAAGAAAATATAATCGATTAGAGTTGCGTTGACATTCATGGGATGGCGGCGCAAGAAGACGCAACAACGAATAACCGGGAGCCAATTGGAAGCCGTGTCCAGCCAAGTCGCGCCACGTTTCGTTAAGCGGTCAGGTCCGCTCGCCCGAATCGCCTTCCTCATTCTCGCCGCTGCCGCGCCGTTCTTCTTCATGCCAAATGCGGCTCATGCCGACTTCCGCGTTTGCAACGGCACGCAGAATCTCGTCGGTGTCGCGATCGGCTATCGCGCAAAGGATGGCTGGGTGACGGAGGGATGGTGGCAGGTTCCGGCGACCACCTGCGCCACGCTGATCGAGGGGCCGCTTCAATCCCGCTATTATTATCTCTACGCAGAAGATGCGGCTCGCGGCGGCCGCTGGACGGGCGACGTCGAAATGTGCGTGGCGGAAAATGAATTCAAAATCCCAGGCGTGAAGGACTGCTACGCTCGTGGCTACCAAAAGATGGGGTTCAAGGAATACGACACGGGGCGTCAGGCGAGCTGGATGGTTCAGCTCTCCGATACCTCGGGCAGCCAGGAAAGCCAGAATTGATGAGACGCAACCGCAAAGTCAAAATCCTCGCAACGCTCGGTCCGGCCTCCTCTTCGGAGGAAATGATCCAGAAGCTCCATGAGGCCGGAGCAGATCTGTTCCGCATCAACATGAGCCATGCCAGCCATGATCTGATGCGCACGTTGATCCAGCGCATTCGCGCCGTCGAAGCCCGCTGTGGTCGTCCGATCGGTATTCTCGCCGACTTGCAGGGTCCCAAGCTGCGCGTCGGCAAGTTTGCCGAAGGCAAGGTCGATCTCAAGCCCGGCCAGACGTTTACGCTCGACAATCAGGATACGCCCGGCGACAACACGCGGGTGTTCCTGCCGCATCCGGAAATTCTGGAATCGGTCCAGCCCGGCCATCGCCTGTTGATCGACGACGGCAAGCTGGCTCTGCGCGCCGAGAAGTGCGACGGCAAGAGCATCGTCACGACGGTCATTTCGGGCACGAAGATTTCGGACCGCAAGGGCGTCAGCCTGCCCGATACGCTGCTCGGTGTCGGCGCGCTGACCGACAAGGACCGCGTCGACCTCGATGCTGTTCTCGCCACCAACGAAGTCGACTGGGTGGCGCTCTCCTTCATTCAGCGCCCCGAAGACCTGATTGAGGTCCGCAAGATCTCCCATGGCCGTGTCGGCCTGATGTCGAAGATCGAGAAGCCGCAGGCCGTCGAGCGCATCGAGGAAATCATCGAGCTTTCGGATGCGCTGATGGTGGCCCGCGGCGACCTCGGCGTGGAAATGCCGCTGGAAGCCGTTCCCGGCATTCAGAAGCAGCTGATCCGCGCCTGCCGTCGCTCCGGCAAGCCGGTGGTCGTCGCCACGCAGATGCTGGAATCGATGATCTCCGCGCCGGTTCCGACCCGCGCCGAAGTCTCCGACGTCGCAACCGCCGTCTTCGAAGGCGCCGATGCCGTTATGCTCTCGGCAGAATCCGCATCCGGCGACTATCCGGTCGAATCTGTCTCCATGATGGCCTCGATCGCCGGCACCATCGAGCGCGAGCCGCATTATCCGGGCATCATCTACGCCCAGCGCGCGCTTCCAGAAGCGACCGGCGCCGATGCGATCTCGCTGGCCGCCCGCCAGATCGCCGAAACACTGAAGCTCGCCGCGATTGTTTGCTACACCTCGTCGGGCACGACAGGCCTGCGCGCCTCGCGCGAGCGCCCGCAGGTTCCGATCCTGGCGCTGTCGCCGATCATCCAGACGGCGCGTCGCCTTTCCGTCGTATGGGGCATGCACTGTGTGGTCACGCACGATGCGACCGACCTCGACGACATGGTCAACAATGCCTGCCGCATCGTCGCCGAAGAAGGCTTCGGCAAGCCGGGCGACCGCATCATCATTTCGGCAGGCGTGCCGCTCGGTACGCCCGGCGCCACCAACATGCTGCGCATTGCGTATATCGGTTCGGACGGCCAGTCCGGCGTGTGATTGCCGACATCCGGTCACGGCAGCACCCTGAAATATCCGAAACCCGCTGTCGCAAGACGGCGGGTTTTTTCTTGTAGCCGAAGCGCCTGCGATCACCCCCAGGGCAGGCGGATTGAGAAGGAGATATGCCAATGAAAGTCGGATTTATCGGATTGGGTCACATGGGCAGCGCCATGGCGGTCAATCTCGTCAAGGCCAGGCATGAGGTGACGGTCTACAATCGCTCACGGGACAAGGCCGAGGCTTTGGCCGGCGAAGGTGCTAAGGTTGCCGTGAACGTGGCGGAAGCCTGCGGCGGCGAGGCCGTCTTCACCATGCTTGCCCATGACGAGGCGCTGTCCGCCGTCGTTCACGGCGATGGCGGCGTTCTCAAGAGCCTTGGCAAGGGTGCGGTCCATATCTCCGCAAGCACGATCAGCGTGGCGATGTCCGAACGACTGACAAAGGAACACACCGCCGCAGGCCAGCGCTTCGTGGCAGCACCCGTTTTCGGCCGTCCGGAAGCTGCTGCCGCGGCGAAGCTGTTCGTTGCCGCAGCGGGTGCGCCCGATGCCGTCCAGTCGGTCGCACCGCTCTTCGAGGCGATTGGTCAGCGTACTTTCGTGCTCGGCGAGGAGCCGAAGGCCGCCAATCTCGTCAAGCTCAGCGGCAATTTCCTCATCGCCGCCGTCATCGAGTCGCTCGGCGAGGCCATGGCGCTGGTGGAAAAGGGCGGCGTCGACCGGCACGCCTATCTCGATCTGCTGACGTCGACGCTCTTCAATGCGCCGGTCTACAAGACCTATGGCGGGCTGATCGCCGATCGCAAGTTCCAACCGGCAGGCTTCACCGCGCCGCTCGGCCAAAAGGATATCCGACTGGCGCTCGCCGCCGGCGAGGCGCTCAACGTGCCGTTGCCGCTTGCCAGCCTACTGCGCGACCGGTTCCTGACGTTGCTCGCCCATGGCGGCGAGGAGCTGGACTGGTCGGCCATCGGCGCATTGGCCGCTAAGGATGCCGGGTTGGTGAGGTAACTATGTAACCATCGGTGACTGAGTGCGAGGGGGGTATCAGAAGTGCGGCATACTCAAAGCCTCCATCAAGCAACCCCTTGCTAAGTACCCCACCGCATGCAACCTTCCTCTCGCCAAGAGGAGGGACCCATGCATCTCACCACACTGCTCGCCTTTGCCGCCGTTTCCTTTATCGGTATCGCGACGCCGGGGCCGACCGTGCTTCTGGCGTTGACCAACGGCTCGCGCTTCGGCGTCCGGCGTGCCTTGCCGGGCATGGTCGGTGCTGTTCTGTCCGATGCCGTTCTGATCAGTGCCGTCGCCATCGGCCTTGGCGCTCTGCTTGCGGCGTCGGAATTCTGGTTCTCGGCGCTGAAATGGGTGGGGGCTGCCTATCTCGCTTTTCTCGGCATCATGATGCTGCGCTCGAAGGGAAGCATCGATGGCGCCTTGCAGGCGAGCGCGAACCAGCCGAAGGGAACAGCCTTTGCCATCGGCCTGAAGAGCTTCATGGTCGCCGTGACCAATCCCAAAGGCTATCTCTTCTTCTCGGCCTTCCTGCCGCAGTTCATCGAACCGGCCGCGCCGCAGCTGCAGCAATACGTCGTTCTGGGCACCATCTTCGCCGCGCTCGATTTCACGATCATGTTCGGCTACGCGGTGTTCGGCTCCCAGGCCGTCCGCGTCCTGAAATCGGAAGGGGCGAAATGGCTCGAGCGCGTCTGTGGCGGCGCGCTACTGGCTCTTGCCGGATCGCTGGCGCTCTACCGTCGCGCCGTCAATTGATTTAACGACGGCTCAACGCCGCTTCGAAGACATCCTGGTCGACATTGCCGCCTGACGTGACGGCGATCACCGTATCGCCGTCGATATCCCCGCCATGGAAGAGTGCTGCGGCCAGGGCGACGGCGCCGCCCGGTTCCACCGCGATCTTCAGACGGGTGAAGGCGAGCGCCATGGCCCTTTGCGCTTCCTCATCGGTGACGACGAGGCCGGGGCCGCAGAGGCGTTTCAGGATCGGAAAAGTGATGTCGCCGGGCTGCGGGCTGATGATGGCGTCGCAGATCGAGCCCTGCAGCGCGGCATTGCGTTCGATCTTGCCCGTGACCAGCGAACGGGCGGTATCGTCGAAATTTTCCGGTTCGCACGGGCGCACCTTGAAACCCGGCGCGCGGGATTCGAGCGCCAGTGCAATGCCCGAGGTCAGGCCGCCACCGCCGCAGGGGACGAGCACGCTTGCGGCATCGATGCCTTCCTCGGCAGCCTGTTCGGCGATTTCCAGTCCCGTCGTTCCCTGGCCGGCGATCACCTGCGGCTCGTCGAAGGGCTTGATGAGCGTCAGCCCACGCTCCTTTGAAATGTGTGCGCCAATCTCGTCGCGATCTTCCTTGACGCGATCGTAGAGCACGACCTCGGCGCCGAAGGCGCGGGTATTGGCAATCTTCAGCTTCGGAGCATCCACCGGCATGACGATGACCGAGGGGATGCCGTGCAGCTTTGCGGCCAGCGCCACGCCCTGCGCATGGTTGCCGGACGAGAAGGCGATGACGCCCCTGGCGCGGACGGACGGCTCCAGCGCAGAGACCGCCGACCAGCCGCCGCGAAACTTGAAGGAACCGGAATGCTGCAGGCACTCGGCCTTCACGAACAGGCGGCGCCCGGCAATCTCATCGAGAAAGGGCGAGGAGAGAAGCGGCGTGCGCCGTGCCCGGCCGCCGAGGCGGGTGCGGGCGGCTTCGATCATTGCAATATCGACCATGGAGGGATCACTCTTTTGATTTCGAGAGGCTTTCCATCCATAAAGCGACCGGCTTCCCTTTGAAACAAGGAGATTGTCCCCATGACACTTCAGGCAATACCGGGCAGCGAGAGATGCCCGACATTGTAGGTCTGCACACCGGATCGAGTCGGATCTTTCGGCGGCTCGGCCAGCAGGCGGAAGCGCACCAGCGTCCAGTGGGTCGGTTCGAAGGCAACGACCGAGGCGAGGGCGCCGCCATTCGATATGGCTTGTGTTGCGGCTTCGCTCTCTTCTTTCCGGAGTTCGGCGAGCGATGCGTTGGGATCGATTGCGGCCACCTCACGCGTGGCGAAGCTGGCGTTGCGAATATCCGCCGAGGTATCGGCGCGCCAGACGACCCAAGTATTGACCTGGGGACGGCCGAAGCTCTCGGTCAGGGCCACGAAGCCGGGGCCGCAGACGAAGTCGCTCAGGCCTTCTTCCTGCTGCCAGACGTAGAACGGCGCATAGAGATTTTCCCAGCTTGCCGTCACCGCATCGCCCTTTCTTGCGGTGAGATAGGCCTTGAACTTCAGGCCCGGGAGATTGTCGAGCAGGGGACCCTTGTCGCGGATGCGGCGATCGATGATCGCCATGTCGTAATCCGCGGGCAGGGGGAAATTATACTGCATGGCGATCATTGCTCATTCCTCCAGCCAGGTCACGGCGCTGCCATCCTGCGCCGCCTGGATACTGATATAGGAAAAGGTGCTTTTCGCTGCCGCGCCGTGCCGATGGCGCTCGTTCGGCGCGAAGCTGATGCAGTCGCCAGCCCGAAGTTCCTCAGCCGGGCCGCCGAACCGTTCGGCAAGCCCGATGCCGGACAGGACATAGAGGATCTGTCCGTGCGGATGCTTATGCCAGCGCGTCATGACGCCAGGCTCAAGGGCGCAGCGCATGGCGGTCAGGCCGCCATTCTCACTGTTCTCCACGAGCGACTCGACCCAGAACGAAGCGGTGGCGATGCCCTCGGGCGAGAGACGCATATTCGTGCCGGCACGGTGGATGACGGGTGATTCTCGGGACGTCGTTTGAGGCATCGCTCTCAGGCCTGCTCGATCATCTGCGCGCGGCCATCGGAAAAGGACCAGTCCTCGCGCGCTGCCGTCGTGATGGTGATCATGATGTCCTCCGGGCGGACACCAGGCGCGTCTCCAAGCAGCTCGGCGACGCGGCGATAAAAGGCCTTCTTGACCTCCGTGCCGCGCGGCTTGCCGATCGTGACATCAAAGAAGACGTAATCGTCCGAGCGTGGAGTGCTGGCGAAATAGGTTCGATCGAAGACGAGCTCATACGGCTCCAGCTGATGAATGGCCTGGAAACGATCGGTTGGCGGCACATCGAAGGCCTCTACCATGGCGCGGTGGAAATTGTCCGACAGTGCCTTGAGATATTCCGGCGACTTGCCGCGCTGAAGGGTGATGCGGGTGAATGGCATGGGATTGCTCCTGTTTCCGTGTCACTTGACGAGCATAGAATGCCAGCAGATAATCATCCCGAAAATCAGATAATTCAGGATTTATAGTCCTAAAAATATGGACAGTTATCCATGCGGAAGATTATCTTCGATCTCGATGTACTGCGCAGCTTCGTCACCGGCATGGATCTCGGCAGTTACGCCAAGGCGGCTGACAGGCTCGGGCGTTCGACCTCGGCAATCAGCGCCCAGCTCAAGAAGCTGGAGGAGCAGGCGGGAATGCCGATCTTCCGCAAGGCAGGGCGAGGACTGGCGCTGACGGAGGCCGGCGAAACGATGCTCGGCTATGCGCGACGGCTGCTGGATCTGAACGATGAGGCAGCCACGGCGCTGCATGGGACGGAGCTCGAGGGATGGGTGCGGTTGGGGTTGCAGGAGGATTTCGGGGAAACGCTGCTGCCCGAAGTGCTTGGACGTTTCGCGCGCGCCCATCCAAAGGTGCGCATCGAGGCGCGTGTCGTGCGCAATGCGGAGCTTGTGGAGCGAGTGACGTCAGGCAAGCTCGATCTGGCGCTTGCCTGGAGCGACGGCTTTCGTACTGCTCATTGTGATCGCATTGCGGAAGTGCCGGTCTGCTGGGTTGGTCCGGCGAATGGTGCGGTGAATTGGCATGCCGGCAGCGGCGAGGTTATGCCGCTGGCCTCGCTGGAGGCACCCTGTCTGCTGCGGACGATCGCCACGAAGACGCTCGATCGCGCAGGCATCGGCTGGCGGATATCCTTCGTCAGCCCGAGCCTGGGAGGCCTTTGGGCAGCAACAGCGGCGGGCCTCGGCCTGGCGCTGCGCACCCCGCTGGGCTTGCCGGGTAAAGTGCGGCAACTGGCGCCGGGGGAGGCCGGTTTGCCAGCCTTGCCGAAGCTGGATCTGGTGCTGCATCGCGCCGAGGCCGAGTCGAGCCCGGCGACGGAACGACTGGCATCGATCATGCTGCAGGCCGTGCGACAGACCGTCGGCGCCGTACCGCAGAGCCGGATATTCGAGGATGCGCCGGCTCATGATGTCGTCACGGCCTGAGATCCGGCGCTGGATTCGGAAGATTCTCCCGTCAGGCCGGCGATACGGATTTCAGCCTGGGTTGCCAGTATCCGTAAATCGCGCGGCTGGCCCGCCAGCCGTTCGATGGCTGCGATCGCAACATCCGTGGTCACATAATCGGGCTTGTGGCCGAGATTGCGGATTGTGATGAGTTCCGCACCCGCGATATCCCGCGCAAGCCCGCGCGAATGCAATTTCTCCAGGACGATATCGTCGCTGTCGCCGGTAATGATGATGGTGGGCGCCGTGATCTCGCTGTAGCGCGTCGCATGGGTCGAGACATAGGCAAAGAGATTGACCACGTCGATTGCATTGTTGCGGAAGGTCTGTGGCCGCAACACGAGTTCCGGCGCTGTCTTCATGATATAGTCCGCCGGCCGCGCATTCGGATGGAAGATGTTGAGCGTACCGGTATCAACCCGGCGCAGGCCGATCGGAATGACGAAGAGCTGGGTGAAGAGCCAGCCGAAGACCGGCATGGCGGCGAGCGTATAGTACCAGTCGACGCCGCCGGGCCAGGGGTGAGTCGCCGGAGCGAGGAAGAGCAGCCCTTCCGTCTTTTCGGGATGACGCATGCCGAAGGCCGCAGCTATCGCGCCGCCGAAGGAATGACCGATGATGATGGCACTCTTGATGCCGCGCCCGTCCATCAGTTTGGCGATGGCGTCGGCTTGGCCGGAGGGGAGGGCATTTTCGGCCGTCCCGCGCTCGGAATAGCCGTGACCGGGCCGATCGACGAACAGCATTTCAGCGCGGCCGCTTAAAGGTGCCGCAAAGGCTTCGAACTGATCGCGCAGATTGCCGCTGGCGCCGTGGATGAAGACAAGAGCCGGCAAGTCCGCCGTCGTCGGTCGCGGCAGATGCACGGCGTTCAGGCGGTAGCCGCCGATATCAGTAAGTTCGCCGATATTGGGATAGGTCTGCTCGATGGCACGCGTTTTGTAGGCGGAAAAGCCCGCGGCAACGACAAGAAGCATGACAATGGCAGCGAGAAGAGAATCGAACATTGCAGCACGGATCAAATATCGTAAGACACTAATCTAGCGCAGTTTCGCGGCTTTTTCATCCCCTCCAACTCGGCTTCGACGAAAGGAAGAGCGTTTGCGGCCGTGATATCAGGTGCGGCTGCCGGCAACCTTTTCCGAGAGCTTGGCGGCTTCTTCCTGAGCCGACCGATTCGCCGGATATACTTCCAGAAAGCGCTCCCATGCCCTGAGGGCGAGCGCATCATTGCCGCGTTCGGTCAGGATCGCCGCCATGCCGGCCAGCGCGCCGAAATGGCGCGGCTCTATCCGGAGGACCTGATTGATATCCTCCATGGACTTGCGATAGTCGCCGATGGCGAAATTCAGCGTCGCGCGCCTGTTCCAGCCTTCGACATAGTCGGGTTTCAGCGAGATCACCTGATCGAGATAATCCATGGCGGCGGCATTGCGCTTGTCCTGAATGGCCTTGTCGGCCCATTGCATCAGGAGATTGATCGTGGCACTGCCGGAATCGCTGAGCTCAGTGTTGATCTGATCTGCGATCAGGCTTGCCTGATCGGGATCGCGCTGGCGCTTCAGCGCCGTGAAGAGATTGTCGAGCTGCTGCTTCGGCGACAGGCTGCCGGAGGGATTACCGGGATCCTTCTTCTCCACTATGCCCGGTTCATCCGCCAACGCCGCAGGGGGCGCGGAGGCCGTCAGAGCAAGCAGAATCGGCAGAGCTAGATATGACAAAGCAAAAACGCGCATGGCGGGCATAGTAGCCCGCCAATGTCGAAGATCAAACCAAATTTGATGCGATCAACTAAAACTGAGTGCTCGATCCATGGGATCGAGCCGCGCGCTATATCAGCCCTGACGAGCCTTGTAGCGCGGGTTCAGCTTGTTGATGATGTAGATGCGGCCCTTGCGGCGGACCAGACGGTTGTCACGGTGACGCGCCTTGAGCGACTTGAGCGAATTCTTGATCTTCATTTTTCTGATCCGCGATGTTCGAGGGGGAATGTCACATTCGCCCGTATCTTTAACAATCAAAAGCGCGCTCGGGGCGCGCTCTTTAGGGTGGGGAGCAAATACCCTGTCATACCGGGCCTGTCAACCATGTCAGGGGCTTTTTCCCACGCCTCTCAGCGTAGAAGCTGTGTGACATGGCCCATCTTGCGGCCCGGCCGTGCTTCGGTCTTGCCATAGAGGTGCACCAGCGTATCGTCAAGGCGAAGCCATTCCGGCAATGCCTCGATGTCGTCACCGATCAGATTCGTCATGACGCAATCCGAATGACGCGTGGGATTTCCGAGCGGCAGGCCGGCGACGGCGCGGATATGCTGCTCGAACTGCGAGATGACGCAGGCGGCCTCCGTCCAGTGACCTGAATTATGTACGCGCGGCGCCATCTCATTGGCGATCAGGCTGCCGTCGGCGAGCGCAAAGAATTCGATGCCGATGACGCCGACATAGCCGAGCGCCGTCAAAATCTTCTCTGCCGCCTCGCGCGCGGCGATCGCCGTTTGCGCGGAAATTTTGGCCGGCAGCGTGGAGGTATGAAGGATACCGCTGCGATGGATGTTTTCGGCTGGATCGTAGCAGGCGACCGTTCCATCGACCCCGCGCGCCGCGATGATGGAAATCTCGCGCTCGAAGGATACGAAGCTCTCGAGGATGAGCGGCACGTTGCCTAAAGCCGCATAGCCGCCTTCCGGGCAGTCGGCGGCGGAGCGATAGACGCGTTGCCCCTTGCCATCGTAACCGAGGCGGCGGGTTTTCAGCACGCCTTGTCCGCCGAAATCCGCCAGCGCCTTTTCAAGATCGGCCTGGCTGTCGACGGCGTGGAAACGGGCGGTCGGAATGCCGCAACCATTGATGAACCGCTTCTCGGTCAGCCGGTCCTGCGCCATCT
The DNA here is from genome assembly GCF_012641385.1 of Rhizobium sp. P28RR-XV. Taxonomy (NCBI): domain Bacteria; kingdom Pseudomonadati; phylum Pseudomonadota; class Alphaproteobacteria; order Hyphomicrobiales; family Rhizobiaceae; genus Rhizobium; species Rhizobium sp. P28RR-XV. The sequence continues at coordinate 422,705 of NZ_JABAIG010000002.1, read as the reverse complement.
CCAGCGCCTTCGGCGGCGGATAGACCGTTACTCGCGAGGCAAGCTCCTCGGCGGCGGAAACCGGGACGTTCTCGAACTCATAGGTCACGACATCGCAGCGTCTCGCCAGCTCGGCGAGAGCGGCCGGATCATCATAGGCGGCGGCAATCTGTTCGTTGGCGACCTGGGCTGCGGGACAATCCATCTGCGGCTCGATGATGACGGTGCGGAAATTCAGGCGCGCGGCCGCCATGGCCAGCATGCGGCCGAGCTGGCCGCCGCCGATGATGCCGATCGTCTTCGCGCTCATAGGTCGTCCATCGGATATTCGGCGACCGCAGCGCTTTGGCGGGCGCGCCATTCGTCGAGACGGTCGGCGATCTCTTCATCGCCGAGCGCCAGGACGGCGGCGGCAAGAAGGGCGGCATTGACCGCGCCGGCCTTGCCGATCGCCAGCGTCCCGACGGGAATGCCCGCGGGCATCTGGACGATGGAGAGAAGGCTGTCCTGCCCGGACAGCGCGCGGGACTGCACCGGTACGCCGAAGACCGGCAACGGCGTCATGGATGCCGCCATACCCGGAAGATGCGCCGCGCCGCCGGCGCCGGCGATGATGACCTTGAAGCCTTCGTCCTTCGCGCCCTTGGCGAAATTCACCAGCCTGTCGGGCGTACGATGAGCGGAGATGATGCGCGCATCATAGGTGATTTCAAGCGCTTCCAGAGTGTCCGCGGCATTCTTCATGGTTTCCCAGTCGGACTGGCTTCCCATGATGATGGCGACAGGCGGTCTTTCGGTCATCATCGTTGCTTTATGCTCCTCAGGCTATGATATCGGGGATGATCTGGTCTTCCAGCTTGGTCAGCTTGTCCTTGATGACGAGCTTCTTTTTCTTCATGCGCTGGATTCGAAGGGCATCGCAGCCCGTCTGGATCATGGCATTGATTGCGGCGTCATAATCCTCGTGCTCCTGGCGCAGCCGCGCCACGATCAGCCTGATTTCCGCCTGTTCCTGATCGGCCATGTTCATTTCCCCAGCCTATAGCGGAATCGCATTCGTTCCGTCTCCTGAATTCCGCAAGCTCCTATCACCAAACGGCGATAACGGGAAGTTCTCCTTCATCACGAATTTGCCGCCTATAGGCCACGTTTTCGCCTTCGACAAAGGTTCGATATTATGGCACAGTGGGAGGGTTGACACCTAGGGCCTTGGCGAATGGATGGTCAGGGCCCTTAAAGAGGAAGGAAGGGTCATATGACTGTTCAAGCTCATCTTGAATCGCTGGAAAAGAAACATGTCGCTCTCGAGGAGGCGCTGCATCTGGCACTATCATCTCCCTCTATGAATGATACGGAAATAGCCGACATCAAACGCAGGAAACTGCGCGTCAAGGACGAAATCCAACGTCTGCGTTCGTCAGTTCACTGACATAACGGTTTTAAAGTTCAAAAAAGCCATCGATCTTGGGGGCACCAGAGGCAGATCGAAAATTTTCCAGCCAGGATCGATGAGCATTTCCGTCAAAACGGATGCGCCAGCATCATAGTGTCAGAGGTAGAAGTTGGCGCAATTTTCCTGAAGCCGCGAAAGCCAAGGATTTCAGGACCAGAACTGATCCAGCCATAAATTTAGCTTGTCGAAACCGCGGCTGTTGACCGCGTATATGCGTTTCGTGCCTTCATTGGTGACGGAAACGAGATTGCTGTCGAGCAACGCCTTGAGATGCTGCGAAACGGCCGGGCGGCTGATCGGCAGGCCGTGCGCCAGTTCGTTGACCGTTTTGGGTGCGCGGCGCAATTCCTCCAGCAGGTAGCGCCGGTTCGGATCCGCGATGGCTGCGAAAGGGTCCATGATCGACATGGCGGAAAGCTACGTCAAACGCTAAAAGGCGGCAAGTTAATTGTGCGCTGCATGATATATTGTGCGATAGGCTTACCGGCGGCGGCGAGAATGTCCTGGAGTTGCGCCGCAGATCGCCGTTTCAGCCGCTGCCCCTTGTCAGAGAGAGCTAACGGATTTACTCACGACTATCGAACCGGTGCGCCATCGCTGACGATGGAAGCCGAAACCATGGAAGCTCGCATGACCGTGCCCGAAGATCGTTGCCGCCTCGTTCTCATCGTTCCCGACATTGCCGATATCGAACAGCAGGCGAAGGTCGTGGCCGATGCGCTTAGGGGCGGGGATGTCGCCTCGGTGATCATCCCCCAATACGGGCTGGATGACGGCACTTTCCAGAAACATGCTGAAAAGCTGGTGCCGGTGGTGCAGGCGGCGGGAGCTGCGGCGTTGATTGCAGGCGACAGCCGTGTGGCCGGCCGGGCCAAGGCCGACGGGCTGCATATTGCCGGCAATATTACCGAGCTTACCGAAGCCGTCGAAAAGTTCGTGCCGAAGCTGATCGTCGGGGGCGGAAGCGCCGCCGACCGGCACGGCGCCCTGGAGATCGGCGAGCTGCGACCGGATTATATCTTCTTCGGCAAGCTGGAAGGCGACATCAAGCCGGAGGCGCATCCGAAGAACCTGGCGCTCGGCGAATGGTGGGCCTCGATGATCGAAATCCCCTGTGTCATCATGGGTGGCACCGATCCGCAATCGGCGCTGGAAGTGGCCTTGACGGGTGCGGAGTTCGTGGCGCTGCGCGCAGCGGTCTTTGCCGACCCCACGGCGGCTCCATCCATCGTTGCCGAGGTGAATGCGCTTCTGGACGAAAAAGCGCCACGGTTTGAGGATTGATAGCGATTCATGTCGTCTAAGCCTCGATTCCGCCACAGACCTTTACTCGTCGCGCTCACGGCCGGGCTGGCGGTATTTCCACTGCTGGCTGCAGCGCAATCGGATAATGGCGCTGCGTCGCTGCCGGGCGTTACGGCGCCGGCGGAGAAGGGCGCGCGGCCAGACGACAAGGGTCAGGGCGGTGACCAGGCGCAGTCCGATGACGCAGCCACCGTGCCGGATGCGCCGGCGGCCAACGAAAGCATCGTGACGCGGCCGCTGGGTGCCGATGCCGGCACCTTCAAGACCGAGAAGATTCAGCCGGGTACCGAGCCGAAGGCCGACGGCGACATCAAGCCTTCGGAAGGCGTCGGCGTCTTCGAGCGCATGGGCGCCAACCTGCCTGCCCTGCCGCCGGAAAAACCCTTCAAGGGCAAGGTCGACGACGCCTATGGCGCGTTCCAGCGCGGCTATTATCTGACCGCTTTTCAGCGGGCGCTGCCGCGGGCGCAGCTCGGCGACCCGGCCGCCCAGACCCTCATTGCCGAGCTGATGTCGCAGGGATTGGGCGTCAAGCGCGACACCAAGGACGCCGCTTTCTGGTACAGCAAGGCCGCCGACGGCGGCGATGCGACCTCGATGTTCAAATACGCCTTGATCCTGATGGAAGGTCGCGACGTGCCTCGCGATCAGAAGAAGGCGGATGAATGGATGAAGAAGGCTGCCGAAGCCGGGCAGCCTTCGGCCGAATTCAACGTGGCGCAGATGCTGACGGCCGAAAATCCGGGCGTGAAGGGCCTGCAAATGGCGCTTCCCTATTACGAGAAATCCGCCGAGCAGGGCATTGCCGACGCGCAATATGCCGTCTCGCAGCTCTATTTCAATCTTCCCGACCTGCCGCCGGAGAAGAAGGCCCGCGCGCGGGAGTGGCTGTCGCGCGCCGCCAATTCAGGCTTCGACACCGCACAGCTCGACATGGGCCTCTGGCTGATCAACGGCATCGGCGGCAAACAGGATCTGGAAAACGGCTTCAACTGGATGCGGGTTGCCGCCTATCGCGGCAATGTCGTCGCTCAGAACAAGCTGGCGCACCTTTATATCAACGCCATCGGCACGAAGCAGGATCCGGTGGCTGCGGCCACATGGTACGTCATTTCTCGCCGCGCCGGTCTGAAGGACACGGAGCTCGAGGATTTCTATCAGGGTATCGAGGACTATCAGCAGAAGGCCGCCATCGACGCCGCGAACAAGTATCGTCGCGCGCGATAGCAGCCGAGGCTGAAACCGGCTGAAACGGGGCCTGATGTGACGTCAGTTTGCGCGTGCCATAGCCTCACCACTTGAAATTCCCCCGATTTTATGGTCTTGAGGCCGCCAATCTTTATTTCCGCTGACGCTCCCGCTCCGTCGGGGCCTGCTTTAGGGCCGCCCGGTCAGCGCTTTCTGTATTATCCAAGGAAACCCGATGGCCCGTTCTGCTCTTCTCAATGTCATGGTTCAGGCTGCCCTCAAGGCAGGTAAGTCGCTCAGCCGCGATTTCGGCGAAGTGCAGAACCTGCAGGTTTCTGTGAAGGGACCGGGCGATTTCGTCAGCCAGGCGGATTTGAAGGCGCAGAAGATCATCCGCGATGAGCTAATGAAGGCGCGTCCAACTTACGGTTTCCTCGGCGAAGAAAGCGAAGAGGTCAAGGGTACGGACGGCGCGCATCGCTGGATCGTCGATCCGCTCGACGGCACCACCAACTTCCTGCACGGCATTCCGATGTTCGCCGTTTCGATCGCCCTTGAGCGCAATGACGAGATCGTCGCCGGCGTCATCTTCAATCCGGCGACCGACGAACTCTATACGACCGAGCGCGGCGGCGGCGCATTCCTTAACGATCGTCGCCTGCGCGTCGCTTCGCGCCGCGTGCTGTCGGACAGCGTCATCGGCTGCGGCGTTCCGCATCTCGGCCGCGGCAATCACGGCAAATTCCTGGTGGAGCTTCGCCACGTCATGGGCGAAGTCGCCGGTGTGCGCCGCCTCGGCTCCGCATCGCTTGATCTCGCCTATGTCGCCGCCGGCCGTTTCGACGGTTTCTGGGAAGCCGGCCTGTCTCCCTGGGATGTTGCGGCAGGCATTCTGCTGATCCGTGAAGCCGGCGGTTTCGTCTCGGATTTCCATGGCGGCAACGACATGCTCGGCACCAGTTCGATCATCTGCGGCAACGAGCACATCCAGAAGGCGCTCGCCGAAGTGGTCAAGCGTCCGATCCCGACGAAGTAAGCCATTCCCCCATTCGCTTTTTCGAATGACAAAACAGTCTGTTGCCAACGGACTGTTTTGTGCTTTCCGTCTCTTCAATTCGGCACAATGTTGCTCTAGTCTCCGCCTGCGGAAAATGCGGTGGCGGAGCGTGTGATGGAAAATGTGAATCTGTCGGACCTGGGATCGACCGACAACGTATCGGGCAATTACACCTACAAGCTCTCAAGCCCGATGGCCTTCTTCTGGACGATGGTTCTTTTCCTGATCATCGTCGGCTTCATCGTGGCGATCCTCTTCCGTCAGGCCCAGGTCGCCTTCCTGCACAATCCCGGTCTCAACGGCTTGATCCTGGGCGTTCTGGCCGTCGGCATCCTGCTGGTCTTCAATCATGTGCTGATGCTGAGGCCGGAGGTTCGCTGGTTCAATCATTTCCGCGCCGTCGGCAATGCGGACAAGGTCGGCCGCAATCCACGGCTTCTCGCGCCGATGCGGGCGCTGCTCGGCAACCGCCGCGCGATGCAGCTGTCGACGGCGACACTGCGCTCCATTCTCGATTCGATCGCCACGCGCCTCGACGAATCGCGCGATACTTCGCGCTATCTCATCGGCCTGCTGGTCTTTTTGGGTCTGCTCGGCACCTTCTGGGGTTTGATCGGCACGATCGGCTCGATCAACGACGTCATCCAGAGCCTCGATGTCGGCACCGGCGGCACCGGCGATATTCTAAGCGCCCTGAAGAGCGGCCTTTCCGGCCCGCTGGTCGGCATGGGCACGGCCTTCTCGTCGTCACTGCTCGGCCTTTCCGGCTCGCTGATCCTCGGCTTCCTCGACCTGCAGGCCGGCCGCGCGCAGAACCGTTTCTATACCGAGCTTGAAAACTGGCTCTCGTCGGTCACCGATGTTGGCTCCGATATCGCCCCCGTCATCGAAGGCGCGGCTGGTGCCTCTTCGGAGGATGTGCGGGCACTGTCGGACTATCTGCGCAAGATCGCCGAGGAAGGTGGTGGTCAGCGCTCGGTAACCGCCATGGCCAACCTCGCCGAAGGCATTCAGGGCCTGGTCAAGAACATGCGCAACGAACAGCAGATGCTGCGTGACTGGATCGAGGCGCAGCAGGAAGAGGCGAAATCGATGCGCCGCACGCTGGATCGCCTTGCGGACCGCATCGGCCACACCGAGAAGACCGGGAGCAAGTAAGCCATGGCGCTCGCCCGCAACCGACGCCACCAGAGAAGCGTCGACTACTGGCCCGGCTTCGTCGACGCGCTGTCCACGCTGCTGATGGCCATCATGTTCCTGCTGACGGTATTCGTCGTCGGCCAATTCATCCTCAGTCGTGAAATCTCCGGGCGTGACGAGGTCCTCAACCGCCTCAACAGCCGCATCAACGATCTTGTGGAACAGCTGGCGCTGGAAAAGAACGGCAAGCAGGATCTGGAAGATACCGTCGCCAATCTGCAGGCCTCCCTTTCATCGGCGGAAAGCGAGCGTTCGCGCCTGCAGTCCATGCTTGCTGCAGGTTCCGGCAACAGCCAGGCCGCCGAGCAGCGGGCCGGTACGCTGTCGCAGCAGCTCGATGATCAGAAGCAGTTGAGTGCGCGGGCTCTCACCCAGGTCGATCTCCTCAATCAGCAGATTGCCGCCCTGCGCAGCCAGATCGCCGCCGTCGAGGCAGCGCTTCAGGCGTCCGAGTCCAAGGACCAGTCGTCGCAGGTGAAGATTGCCGATCTTGGACGGCGCCTCAACGTGGCGCTGGCGCAGCGTGTGCAGGAACTGAACCGCTACCGCTCGGATTTCTTCGGCCGCTTGCGCGAAATCCTCTCCGATCGTGACAATATCCGCATTGTCGGCGACCGTTTCGTGTTCCAGTCCGAAGTGCTGTTCCCATCGGGCTCGGCCGATCTCAATCCGGCCGGCCAGACGGAGATGACCAAGCTTGCGGCGGCTCTCATCGATCTTTCCAAGGAAATTCCGCCCGAGATCAATTGGGTGCTGCGCGTCGATGGCCACACCGACAATGCGCCGCTTTCGGGCAATGGCCGCTATGCGGACAACTGGGCGCTGTCGTCGGCGCGCGCCATCGCCGTCGTCAAGTTCCTGATCGCGCAGGGCGTCCCCGCCGACAGGCTTGTTGCGGCCGGCTTCGGCGAATTCCAGCCGATCGCACCCGGCGATACGCCGGACGCACGCGCGACCAACCGGCGCATCGAGCTGAAGCTGACGGAAAAATAATCGATCATCGCTCCGGCGATGCGACGCTATCGAGGCGTGCCTGCAGGAATTGCCGCACGGCTTCGCTATCGCTGAGGCCGATCGCGCTGCGATATGCGCTGGAGGCGTTTTTCATATCTCCCGCCTCCGTCAAGAGGTGGGCGCGCACGGCCCAATAGGGTTGATAGTTGACGATTTCGCGCTCGGCTATCCGGTCAAGGAGCGCCAGCCCGGCGGCCGGACCATCCACCCTGCCTGTCACCGCCGCGTGGCTGACGCGGGCGCCGGCTGTCGGCTTCATGATCACAAGCGCCTCATAGAGCTTGGCCAGTGCGGCCCAGTCCGTCGCGCCGGAACGTCGCCGGTCGGCATGCACGGACTGGATCGCGGCCTGGCACTGGAACGGACCGAAACGCCCGAATGCACCAGCCTTTCGCAGCAGATCGTCGGCTTCCGCGATCATTCCGGTATCCCAAAGGGCCATTTCCTGTTGGTCGAGAGGGACATAGTGTCCATTCGCGTCGCGCCGTGCTTCCCGACGGGATTGACTGTAGAGCATCAGCGACAACAAGCCCGCCGCCTCCGGTTCCTGGGGCAGGGTCGCAAGCAGAGTGCGGCCGAGCCAGATGGCTTCTTCCGCGAGCGAGCCTTGCTTGCCGATCTCTCCGTCGACCCCGTCCCAGCCGAGGCCATAGGCGGCATATATCGCCGAGAGCACGCTCTCCAGTCGGTCCGGCAACATGGACCGCTCGGGAACGATAAAAGGAATATGCGCGTCGCGGATCTTGATTTTTGCACGCACCAGCCGCTGGCTCATGGCTTGCGGCGAAACGAGGAAGGCCCGGGCGATGGTTGCGGCATCGACCGCCAGTACGGATTGCAGCATCAGCGGGGTGTGAGCCGAGCGATCCAAAGCCGGATGGGCGCAGACGAAGAGAAGCTTCAAGCGCTCATCTGGAAAGGCGGAGTTGTCGGTATTCATGCGTTCCTCCGCTTCTTCGAAGGCCATCATGATCCTGTCGCGCGCTCCGGCCCTGACGTTCTCGTGCCTGACCCGGCGAAGGAGATTGCGCTTGGCTGCAACCAGCAGCCAGGCTTCCGGATTGTCGGGGATGCCGCGTTCCGGCCAGGTACTTAGCGCTGCCGCGATCGCATCGGACAAAGCATCCTCGGCCGCCGGCACGTCGCGGAAACGCGCGGCGAGAAAAGCAATCAGCTTGCCGTAGGATTGACGCGCCGCTTGCTCGGCAGCGCGTCGGGCATCCAATGCCATGATGGCTACATCTGCAATCGCGGCCGTATCTCGACCGAGCCTTGCTGGGAGATCGGTATGCGCAGAGCCCATTCCAGCGCGGCATCGAGATCCGGCACGTCGATCAGGTAGAAGCCGCCAAGCTGCTCCTTGCCGTCAGGGAAGGGACCGTCCTTTACCTCATGGTCCTCGCCCTGGCGACGGACGACCGTTGCGGTCTCCGGCGCGGTCAACCCCGCGCCTCCTGTCATGATGCCGGCCTGGATAAGCGCCTGCGTGTAGGCAACCCAGCCGTTCTTATAGGTCGGATCGGCGCGACGCTCGAAATCCTCGGCTGATTCACGGATGATCAAAGCATATTGCATGAGATAAGTCTCCGATTGGCAGTTTTGACGATGGCCGGACGGCGTACCTGCAAAGCTCAATGCCGGAATATACAACACCGCTGGCGAAACGGCTTCCTGCCGCTTCGATATAATGAGCCGTGAGCCCGGGCGAATTCGACACTCGCGGAAAGATTTTTGAAATTCATGACCGAAAAATCAAAACGGCCGGCATGCCCAAGGGGCAGCCGGCCGGACATGGCTTCACAGCAGATGCTTGACGCGAAGTCTTAGGCGGTTGCGGTGGTCTGGTCGTCGATGACGGCGCCGCCGACATGAGCCTTGATCGATTCGATGGCATGCAGAGCCGAAGCCTTCGCCTTGTAGCCTTCGGAACCGAACATGGTTTCGCCGTTCGAGGCTTTGAAGCGAAAGCGAAACTCGCCAGCCTTGTCCTTGTAGACTTCAAATTTATACATGGTTCACGTCTCCTAGAATCGCGTCAGCGCGGGATAACGCGGAAAATCTAGCTCAACTTCAAAGTTATTTCCATATGGTTGTATTTGCGGCAACGGGATACTGCACATGCTATTTCGCGATAAGCATGTGTTCCTCTATGCCGGCATCGAACTGCAGGCGTGCAAGCTTCGCGTAGATGCCGCCGTGGCGGATCAGGCTTTGATGCGTGCCTTCCTCGACGATACGGCCCTGATCCAGCACCAGAATGCGGTCGGCCTTCAGCACGGTCGCCAGGCGATGGGCAATGACGAGAGTGGTGCGTGTTTCCATGAGGCCTTCCAGGGCTTTCTGCACCAGGGTTTCGCTTTCCGCATCGAGGGCGGACGTTGCCTCGTCGAGCAGCAGGATCGGCGCATTCTTCAGGATGGCGCGGGCAATGGCAACGCGCTGTCGCTGGCCGCCGGAGAGGGTTACGCCGCGCTCGCCGACTTGCGTGTCATATCCCTTTTCCAGGCGCGAGACGAATTCGTCCGCCTGTGCGGCGATGGCGGCGGCGCGCACTTCGTCGCGAGAGGCATCCGGGCGGCCGAAGGCGATGTTGTCGTGGATGGAAGCGGCGAAGATCGTAGTGTCTTGAGGCACGATGGCGACGCGCTCACGCAAGGCATCCGGCAGAACATCGCGAGCGTCGACGCCATCTATGGCGACTTGGCCCTTCTGCGGATCGTAGAAGCGCAGCAGCAGCGAGAAGATGGTGCTCTTCCCGGCGCCGGACGCCCCGACGATCGCGACCGTCTCGCCCGGCTTCACCGAGAAGGAGAGCCCATGCAGCGCCGATCGCCCGGGTCGTGATGGATAAGAGAAGTGGACATCGGAGAAATCCACGCGGCCCTGCGGCGGCTGCGGTAAGGGCAGGGGATTGGCCGGAGCGGCAATGGGCGAAACCTCGGCAAGCAGCTCGCCCAGGCGATCGGCAGCGCCCGCGGCCTGCGACAGCTCGCCCCAGACTTCCGACAGCGAACCGAGCGAGGAACCGGCGATGACGGAGTAAAGCAGGAACTGGCCGAGCGTGCCGGCCGACAGGGTGCCGGCAAGCACATTCTGCGCCCCGACCCAAAGAACGGCGACGATGCTGCCGAAGATCATGGCAATGGCGAAGCCCGTCAGCAGCGAGCGGGATTTGATCGCCGCACGCGCCGCCTGATAGGCATCCTCGACCGTATTGCCATAGCGCTGCGAGGCGGCGATTTCGCCGTTATAGGCTTGGATGGTGCGGTTGGCCGCGATGGTTTCATTGGCATAGGCCGATGCCTGCGCCAGCGTATCCTGCGCGGCACGCGAGCGCTTGCGCACGGAGCGGCCGAAGCTGACCAGCGGCAGCACGATGATCGGGATGGCGATCAGGACGATGCTCGAAAGCTTCGGGCTGGTGATGATCATCATGATCACGGCGCCCAGACAGAGGATGAGGTTGCGCAGCGCGACGGAGGCAGTAGCGCCGACCGCGGACTTGATCTGGGTCGTGTCGGCCGTCAGCCGCGAGACGATCTCGCCGGACTGGTTGACGTCGAAGAAGGAGGGCGACAGCCGCGTGACGTGGTCAAAGACCTCGCGGCGCATATCCGAGACGATGCGTTCGCCGATGGAGATGACGAAATAGTAGCGCAGCGCGCTCGCCGCGGCGAGCACCAGGGCCATGCCCATGATCGCGATGAAATAGCTGTCGATCAGTCCGCAGTCGGCCTCATCGAAACCGTGATCGATCATGCGGCGCACAGCGACCGGCAGAGCAAGCGAGGTGACGGCTGCAAGGACGAGCGAGACAAGCGCTCCGGCCACCATGCCGCGATATCGCCTGAGGTATGGCGTCAATCGTCCAAGGGGACGGATCGAACGGGTTTTCTTTTCCTCTGCCTGGCCAGTCTCTGACAAGTCGTCTCCTATCCCCATATCAGCAAAGGGACTTGACGTTTCGCCCCTTGTTATCGCCGCTGCCTTCATGTATAGGCACGCCATCTTAATTGGAAGCCGTGGCCTTTAACGGACTGCGGCTTCATTTATTCAATCGGTTCGGTTGCCGCAATGGCTTGCGACAAATGGACCCTGGCATGACAGGAAGATTGTTATGAAGGCCAACATTCATCCCGACTACCACACGATCAAGGTAGTCATGACCGACGGTACCGAATATGAAACCCGCTCGACCTGGGGTTCTGAAGGCGCTGTCATGAACCTCGAAATCGACTCCAAGTCCCATCCGGCTTGGACCGGCGGCAACCAGCAGCTGATGGACCGTGCCGGCCGTGTTTCGAAGTTCAACAAGCGCTTCGGTGGTCTCGGCATCTAATCGCATTGCGATTTGCCGCTTGAAAAGAGCCCGGTTTTGCCGGGCTTTTTTGTGTTGGGTATGTCGCCTCGGCGCTCATCGCACGCGCCGCAGGTAGTCGGCGCGATCGAACGGGTTGGCACCCGCGCGCTCCCGTAAGTGTGGCGGACCGGCCAGCGGGGCATAGTGGTCGAAGGCGTGATCCAAAGCGCCCGCTCCGCCCGACAATCCCGGCAACTGCCTTTGAATATTCTGGATCATCGCCGATGCCACCGTGCCTTCCAGCCGGGCCAGTCCCTCGTCGATCAGCGATTTTCTCATCGATGCGCCGGATTTTGCCAGCAGGCTGTGCATGCCGGCGAGTGCCATTGCCGGTATCTCGATATGAAAATGCTCGATAGGCTGGCACAGGACCGTGCGCGCGGACGAAAGCGCCGATGCCAGCACCAGCGGCGTCAGCTTGCGAAAATCCACAGCGGTCGTGGCTGGCGAGCTTTGGCGCGCCGATGTCATGGCGACGTGGCAATCGATGACCTGCCAACCGAAAAGACCTTCCTTCAGTGTTTCGAAAGTGGCCTCCTCGACCGCTCGATAGAAGCTTGCGGGCATCTGGCCGACGTCCACTTCCAGAGCAAAGCTGTTGCCGGCGCCTTCCGGCCGCGGCTCGACGCGCAATCCGACCGTTGCGAGAAACGGATTGGGCTCCTTGAATATCAGCTCAATTGCGCTTCCGGTTCCGACCAGCCTCTCGGCATAGATGACGGTGCTTTCTTCGAAGACGATATCCAGGCCGAACTCGCTCGACAGCGTTGCCTGGATGACTTCCTTCTGCACCTCGCCGTAAAGCGAGACGTATATGTCGCCGGTTTCTTCATTGGCGCGCAGGTTGATGAGCGGATCCTGCTCTGCGAGCTGGCCAAGAGCCAGCCACAGTGCCGCGTTTTCGGAGGGCCGCATCGGACGGATGTGGGTTTCCAGAGTGGGGGGCGCAAAATGACGAAGAGTGCCGGGTGACGTCTCGGTGCCGACCCAATCGCCGATGCGGGCATTCGCGAGCCCGCCGACCTTGGCGATCTGTCCCGCGCTGACCTGCGTGACCTTGTCCGCTCGGCCGTCCCGGAAAAGCTGAAGGCTGCTGATCTTTGCCAAGCCGTTCGGGAGTTCGAGATCGTCACGAAGTCCGATCGTGCCTGACGCCAGATAGAGATAGGCGAGCTTCTCCCCGCCCCATCCTCGCTCGATCTTGAAGATTTTCCCGGAGACCGGACCATCAGGATTCGGGAGGCGGCTGGGAAGCAGGGTCTCGATCGCCGAGATCAGGGTAGGGATACCGAGGCCCCTTGTGGCCGCACCGGCAAATGCCGGGTGAATGAGAGCTCTCGCCACCTGATCGACAAGGAGGGGCTCCAGTCTTTGTCGCGTCAGACGCTCCGGATGAAGCACATAATCGGCCAGCAGGGCCTCATCGTTGACCGTAAGCACCTCGCATAGGCGCGAGAAATGAGGATCGGCTCCGATATCGGCTGCTTCCACAGCGGCGAGCCTGCTGCCGGCATCGCGCACGGTCGACATCGCAACCGGGCGGACCGCCAGCTGGGTCGCAATATCATCGAGAACGTCATCATAACGCGCGCCGAGGCGATCGACCTTGTTGATGAAGAACACGAAGGGGATGCCGAGGCGCCGCAAGGCCCGGACAAGTACACGGGTCTGCGGCTGCACGCCCTCGACTGCCGAAACGACGACGACGGCCGCATCGAGCAATTGCAGGACCCGTTCTATCTCGGCGATGAAGTCCGGGTGGCCTGGCGTGTCGACGAGGTTCACCGCCACATCGCCAATGGTAAAGGAAGCCACCGCCGCAGCGATGGTGATGCCGCGCTGTCTTTCGAGTTCGAGACTATCGGTCTGCGTATTGCCGGCGTCGACGCTGCCGAGCCTGTCGATAACACCGGTGTCGAAAAGGAGTCGTTCCGTTAGGCTAGTCTTGCCCGCGTCTACATGGGCGAGAATGCCCAGATTCAATGTGCGCATGGTCCATCATCTTCTCAGAATTTCGGATTTGATTTTCGTGAGAAGTGAGTCGGCGCATTGGGTCCTCCACGCACATTCGATATCGGCTTGCCCATCCCTTGAGAGAGGCGGGGTACTCTTTTTTACAGATGTTTCGCGCAAACCGTCAAGCTTGGCCCGGTTTCTACTCTGAGCTTAACTTCGCGTGTCGCTTTTCCAAGTGCGGGATGGCTGTCCAAAAGAAAACCGGCCGCGCCAGGCGCGACCGGTTCAAATTCATAGCAGATGATTAGAACGGCTCAGTTGCTGCCAAAGGCTGTCTGCAACAGGGTCAGCTGTGCCTTGACGCTATTCTGGTTGTCGGGAACGATGGCGGCCTCGGTCGGACGATAGATTTCGCGATCGAGAATGGCGACGCGATTCTGCAGGCGCAACGAGCGCTCGACCAGATCTCGGAACGCTTCCGGCAGATCGTTCCAGCCCGGCGCGCTGCGATCGACGTTGAAGCCGTCGAGACGAACCTTGTTCTTTTCGGCCAGCACCTGGTCACGCGACATTTCGCCATTGTTGACGGCGCGCTGCAAAAGCAGCCAGGACGCCATCTGCATGAGGCGGGTCGTCAGCCGCATGGATTCGGCGGCGTAGAGCACGGAAGCCATGCGCGGCAGAACCTTGGAGGCAGCGCGGCCCTGGCCGTCGAGATAGCCCGCGGTTTCCTCGACCAGCGACATGCCTTCAGAATACAGTGCCCTGAACTGCGCCGAAGACGCGGCATGGCCAGCAAAGCTGATCGTGTTCAACCCAAGTTCCGACATTGAATAAATCCCTGCTTCACGCAACACTTTTGTTCAGGAAAAGCCGGTCAAGTCCCTAAGAGCTTTCGGCATCCGCTTTTATGACTTTAGGATGCTGGTTTTAACTGAAATCCGCAAGGCGATTCTTAAGAAAGGGTTAATCTCCACAGTTTCGATGGAGGTGGTGTCACAGGATGAAAAAAGAAGAGCCGCAAAAGCGGCTCTCAAGGTAAAACAGGGAGAAAAATCAGACCAATTCGCCAAGTGGAGGAACTGTCTGAGTCCAGAGCGAATCTGGATAATTATAGTAATATGTCGTAAAGCTTAATATTCGGTTGAGCATGCCTTGATCGCGAGCTGCGCCGCACGGATCTCGTGCCGCCGCCAAGCGCCTTGGAGCAGTGCTTCAGAAACGGAAGAGGCTCTCCGCCGCCTTGCGTCCGGATGCCTTGGTTTCCATTTCCTCTTGCAGCCGGGCGATCTCGCCCTGGAGCAATGCGATGCGGTTTTTCAGCTCGTCCACGGATAGCAGCGACAGATCGCTGCCTATTTCATGGGCTGACGGCTGCTGCGGACGATCATCGTCGAATAAGCTCATTTCGGCTCCTCCTTTCCCTTTTGGGGGATCAGGTGCCGTAATTTACAGTTATATCGTCCTTTTTTGAAGTCTCACTCCGCGCGAGCGCCATACTCTCCGGCGTGATCATCTGCGCATTGGCTGAAGGCATGGTCGTATAGGCGTCGCGATCGCCCGCCGGCTTGGCGGCTCGCATGCGGCTGCGGAAGATCGAATAGGCCGTGATCAGCACATGAGCGATGGCCGTCACGAAGAACAGCGAGTAGGGGCCGATAGAGGACATGACCGGTCCGCCGAGCGTCGGGCCGATGATGGTGCCGATGCCATAGAGCAGCAGCAGGCCGCCGGAAACCTTGACGAAATCTTCCGATGCGGCGAAGTCATTGGCATGGGCAACCGCGATCGGATAGAGGGTGTTGGCGACCGCGCCATAGATCACCACCATGCCGATAAGGAAGGCGGGATTGCCGGGCTTCACCAGGAAGAGCAGCAGGCCGTCGAGCGCTGCAACGGCGGCCATGCCCGCCAGCACATAGCGGCGGTCGATGCGATCGGAAAGGCGGCCTGCCGGCAGCTGCATGACGGCACCCGCAAAGATCGTCAAGCTCATCATCAGCGCGATATCACTTTGGGAAAGGCCGGCATTGGCGCCGAAGACGGCGCCGAGCGTGCCGTAGGCGCCGTTGGCTATGCCGACGAGCAGGATGCCGATCGAGGCGACCGGCGAATTGCGGTAGAGCGCCTTCAGGTCGAGGCTGACGGCCTTGAGCGGCTGCGGGGAGGCGGCGGTCGATAGCGTGGTTGGCAGCATGGCGACGCAATAGCAGATGCCGCACATCATGAAGAGGATGGGCGTGTGGATGTCGGCAAAGGGAACCATCATCTGGCCGGCAACCGCGCCGATGAGGGTGATGCCGATATAGAGCGAAAAGATTGCGCCGCGGCTCTCATTGGTGGCGCGCTCGTTGAGCCAGCTCTCGATGATCATCGAGGTGCCGGCGGTGCAGAAGCCGGTGACGGCGCGCAGCGCCACCCACCAGATCGGGTCGACGACGATGCCGGTCAAAAGCGCGATGATGGCGATGACGGAAATGAAGCCTGAAAAGGCGCGGACATGGCCGATGCGCCTCACCAGCTTCGGCGCAGTCAGGCAGCCGAGCACGAAGCCGGTGGCCCATGTGGTGCCGAGCAGGCCGAGCGTCGTCGTCGCATAGCCTTCGGCCGTGCCGCGTACGGGCAGCAGCAAGCTATGCAGGCCGTTTCCCGTAAAGAGGAAGAGCGTGCCGAACAGCAGAGCGAGTACGGGCAAAATATTTCTTTTCATGCTCCCCACCTTCATGCGGCTCCGCTTAAGGAACCGATAAGACAGGATCCCGCCCTGCCTGTTTTCACTATTGATTGTGTCCCGGATTGCCGCTATCGGCCTGTAGAAACAGTCTGTTGGCGCGGAAAGATGTCCGTCCTGTGGCGATTACAGCATGAACGCGAAAGCTATGCAGCGGTTTTTGGTCGCGGCGGCTCTCACTCTTGCGAAAATGGGGAAAAAGAGCGTGACAAAAGCCATCGCGGTGCTGCTTCTGCTCGCTATGGCGGTGCACATCATCAAGCCCCTGGGATTGCCGGGACTGAAGCGCCGTGCCGATTTCTGGAAGATCGCGATTTTCGCCTTTGCCATCTGGACGGTGGCGCTGGTCATCAACGAGGCGTTTTAGGGCGTTGTGGGGCTGGGTTCAGGCTTTTAGAAGCTCGCTTGAGGTTGCCTAAAGCCGGATTTCGCCGCGCATGACATGGATGCTGCTGCCCGACAGCAAGACTTCATTTACCGTGCCGGCGGTTTTCTTGACCTCGATGCCGATGACGCTGCGTCTTCCCATCTCCACGCCCTGCTCGATGGTGATTTTCACCTCCGCATCCGGTGCCGGCAGCAGGGAGGTCAGATAAGCGCCGAGGGCCGCGGAAGCGCTGCCGGTCGCCGGGTCTTCCGTGACGTTGTCCAGGGGCGCGAACATGCGGGCGCGGATATGCCACGGATTGTCGGCCGAGCGCACGTAGAGAAAGAGCGAAAAGCCAGTCTCGTCTTCCTTGTGGCGCGTAGCCGCTTCGGCAAAAACAGCCGCATTCGGCCATGCCTTTCCGAGCGTTTCGAGGCTATCCAGCTCCGCCAAGGCAAAGGGCAAGCCGACCGAGGCGAAGGTCGGGGCATGCGTGGCTTTGCGGATCGATTGCGGGTCGATCTGCACGCAACGCGCAATCAATTCGTCGGCAATGGTTTCGCCGATCGTCAGGCTCGCCGGAGCACGTATGCTAGCGCCGGTGACGGCGCCATCAGTGCGCAGCAGCGTTACCTCCACCAGCCCGGCATCCTCCTCGAAGGTCAACCCGTCGCCTGCGGGCTTTCCGAAGATTTCCCGCTGTTGCCCGAGAACGAAAGCGGTGCCGACATTGGGATGGCCGGCAAAGGGGATTTCGGCCGTCGGCGTGAAGATGCGGACGCGGGCGGTATGATCGGGATTTTCCGGCGGCAGCACGAAGGTGGTTTCTGAATAACAAAACTCGGCTGCGATCTTCTGCATGGCGTCGCCGCCAAGGCCGCGGGCATCCGGGATCACGGCCAGCGGATTGCCGACAAAGCGCTCCGATGTGAAGACGTCGACAGTGACATAGGCGACGGTGTTCATGGCGGCCTCCAGAGCTTCGGTAGATCTGCAAGGATTTAGCCGTTGCTCTGCCGAACCTGGAAGCGAGAACTTGTGCCAGTGACAAGTTCGCCAGGGGCCTCTTCAAGAGAAGAGCCCTTTACCCCGACGTTCCAAGCTTGTGGCACGCATCGGGATTGCTTCAATTGTTCTGGAACTGCTTGAGCACGCTGGACCAGAGCTCGACCAACTCGGCACTGCCTATATCGCCGGGCTTGGCACGTACGGCAGTGTGGACCAGGACCAGATGGGTCGTCGGATCGACGAGGATACGCTGGCCGGCTCGACCGTCCAGAAAGAACGTTCGCCGGGGGCCGGGCATCAGCCAGGTTTGATAGCCGTAGCCCCAGGGGTTCGTCTCATGATTGACTGCGAGGAACGAGCCTTGCTTAACCGGCTGCGTCGCATCGAGCAGCCATTGGCGCGGTATGATCTGCCGGCCGTTCAAGGCACCGTCATGGGCGAGCAGCATGCCGAAGCGGGCGTAGTCGCGAAGTGTCGCGCTAAAGCAGCAATAGCCGACCTCCTGGCCCGTGCTGTCGACCTGCCAATTCGCGCTGGCTTCCGCGCCCATCGGCTGCCACATCCGGGATTGGAGATAGTCCGACATCGTCATGTGGGTAGCGTGGGTCAGGACCAGGCTCAGCCCTTCGGTGTCGAGATTGCTGTAGTGCCAGACCGTGTCGGGAGCGGCGACCCGCTTGTCAAATCGCGACACGGCGGTAATCGGGTCGAGTTTTTCCGGGCCGAGCAATGAATTGCTGAGCCGAATGTTGTCGTCGGGATTGCCGAAGTTCTCGGTGAAGGCAATGCCGGAGGCCATATGCAGCAATGCGCGGATCGGCGTGCTGCCCATCTCGGTGCCTTTCAGCTCCGGCACATAGGTCTCTACGGTATCGTCGATCGAATGAATGGAGCCTTCGGAAATCGCAATGCCGATCATCATGCCGGTCAAGGTTTTCGCCAGGGATTGCGAGACAAGGCGGTCGCGATCGGTGCGGCCGTATTGGTAATGTTCGAACAGGATCGTGTCGTTGTGGGCAATCAGCAAGCCCGTTGTGGGATTGGTGTCGAGATATTTCGACAAGGAGGAAGTTTCCGTGCCGAACGTGAACTTGACCGAAACCTCGGATGGGGCGCGTAAGAACGGTAACGGATGCTCGGCGGCGGCAATCGTGTGTGTTGGCGCAAGCTGGTCGGCATGGCTGAAGTTGCCGATCATGTTCCGTTGTTCGCTAAGCGGCAGACCGATGGGATAACCGAGCTTCTCACCGTAAGCCTCTGCGTCCGGTCCGGTCGGGGAAAAGACGGGAACAGCCGTCTGCAACTGTTGGGCGTGAGCAATATCTATTTGAATAACGAAGATTACAGCAAGAACAGCAACAAAACCGCGCCAGGGAAGCATACGACAACCTTTCTATTGAGCCCTCTATTATAAGTGGGACAAGCTTGTGCCGTGCTTCCATAATATGCGTTTGACATGATTATTTTCCGATGTCGAAGCAACTCCATTTTCTTATTGCAGAAGATATGTTTTGCCCAGCGTCAAATATCCGACTGATATTGCCCGAAACTAAAAAAGCCCCGGTCGCATCGCGACCGAGGCTCTGTTCATTCGAACAGCTGCGTCAGATCAAGCAGCCTGTTCGCGGTCCTTCGTCCAGCTGCCCTTGGCGGCGAGATAGTTCATCTCGGCGCGGTGACTGAAGGCGCGTTGGCCGGCGGCGACATTTTCCGGCTTGCCGCCCCAGGCCTTCAGCGCGGCGTCCTGCAGGGCGCGGCCATAGGAGAAGGTTACTTTCCAGGGCAGATCGTAGCCGGAGTTGATGGCGGAGAGATGCGCGGTCGCCTCTTCGGTCGACTGGCCGCCGGAGAGGAAGGCGATGCCCGGCACGGCGGACGGAACGGTTTCCTTCAGAACCTTGACGGTGCGCTCGGCAACCTGTTCGACGGAGGCTTTGCGGACCTTCTTGCCGTCGATGACCATGCTCGGCTTGAGGATCATGCCTTCAAGCTTGACGCGGGCTTCCGCGAGCTCCTGGAAGACGATCTGCAGCGTCCAGCGAGTGACTTCCTCGCTGCGGTCGAGGCTCTGCGTGCCGGGCTCGCCATCCATCAGCACTTCCGGCTCGACGATCGGGACGATCTTCGCCTGCTGGCAAAGGGCGGCGTAGCGGGCGAGTGCGTGGGCGTTGGCCTTGACGGCGCCATAGGTCGGCAGCGTGTCGGAAATGGCGATTACGCCGCGCCACTTGGCGAAGCGGGCGCCGGCTTCATAATATTTCGCCAGGCGATCGGCGAGGCCGTCGAGACCCTCGGTATTGGTTTCGCCGGGGAAACCGGCCAGCGGCTTGGCGCCGACATCGACCTTGATGCCGGGGATGCTGTCTGCAGCCTTGATGATATCGACGAAGGGGGTGCCGTCCGCGGCCTTCTGGAAGAGGGTTTCCTCATAGAGGATGACGCCGGAGATGTACTTCCTCATGGCGTCGTCGGAGCGGAAGAGCATCTCGCGATAGTCGCGGCGGCTCTCTTCTGTGGAAACGAGAGAGATGGTGTCGAAGCGCTTCTTGTTCGTGGCAGTGGATTCATCCGCCGCCAGGAGGCCCTTGCCACCAGCAACCATCTTTACGGCAATGTCTTCAATTCGTTCGCTCATTTTGTTTCTCCAAGGCGATTTCAGTCGGCAACAGGATCAATATAGATCGGCGATAACAGAAGTGTAGAAGGAGGGAAATGGCTGGCTAACTAATTGAAACGATTGAAATGATTTCAACCGTTTGAATGTTTTGGATGTCATCCTAGCACTCATGGAAAAGCCGCGAAAGTCTTGGCTTTCGCGGCTTCCGTCAATCATGGCGCAGAGGCTCGTTTACTTGGCAGACTGCAGAACGGCGACGCCGGGAAGAACCTTGCCTTCCATCCATTCGAGGAAGGCGCCACCGGCCGTCGAGACATAGGTGAAGTCGTCGGCAACGCCGGCGTGATTGAGCGCCGAAACCGTGTCACCGCCGCCGGCGACCGAGGTCAGCTTGCCGGCCTTGGTGCACTCGGCGGCATATTTGGCGACCGCGACGGTGGCGGCATCGAAGGGAGCGATTTCGAAGGCGCCGAGAGGTCCGTT
The DNA here is from genome assembly GCF_012641385.1 of Rhizobium sp. P28RR-XV. NCBI lineage: Bacteria > Pseudomonadati > Pseudomonadota > Alphaproteobacteria > Hyphomicrobiales > Rhizobiaceae > Rhizobium > Rhizobium sp. P28RR-XV. Next base: position 401,987 of record NZ_JABAIG010000002.1, on the reverse strand, counting down.
CCAGACCAGCGTCGTGGCGCGGCCGATCCAGCTGTTGACGGCTTCAACAGACTTCGGGCCGACATCGAGCACCATGGCATCGGCCGGGATGGCGTCGATCGCCACGACCTCGTTATCGGCGCCGGCTTTGAATTCACGCGCGATGACGCCGTCTTCCGGCAAGACGATCGCGCAGCCGGCCGTGGCCGCTTCGATCATGATCTGCTTGGCGGTGTCGGCGAGATCGTGTTCGCAGAGCGATTTGCCGACATTGGTGCCGCGCGCGGCGAGGAAAGTGTTGGCCATGCCGCCGCCGATGACAAGCGCATCGACCTTCTTCACGAGGTTCATCAGCAGGTCGATCTTGGTGGAGACCTTGGCACCGCCGACGATGGCGACAACCGGGCGGACCGGATTGCCAAGACCCTTCTCCAGGGCTTCGAGCTCCACCTGCATCGTGCGGCCCGCATAGGCAGGCAGCAAGTGGGCGAGGCCTTCGGTCGAAGAGTGGGCGCGGTGGGCAGCCGAAAAGGCGTCATTGACATAGATATCGCCATTGACGGCGAGCGCATTGGTGAAGGCTGCGTCGTTCTTCTCCTCTTCCTTGTGGAAGCGGGTGTTTTCCAGCAGCAGGATGTCGCCGTTGTTCATCTTGGCAACCGCGTCGGCTGCCGGAGTACCGATGCAGTCCGAGGCGAAAAGAACGGCATGGTCCAGAACCTCTTCGACGGCGGGCACGATCAGACCGAGCGAAAGGTCCGGGGAAGGGCCATCCTTCGGGCGGCCGAAATGGGCAAGCAGAATGACCTTGGCACCCTTTTCGGACAGCTCGAGAATCGTCGGGACGACACGTTCGATGCGCGTCGCATCGGTGACCTTGCCATCCTTGACCGGCACGTTGAGGTCGACGCGCACGAGTACGCGCTTGCCGGTGATGTCGGTGAGATCGTCGAGAGTTTTGAAGGCTGCCATGGGAGGATCCAATGTTGTTGGTGGCGAAAAGTGCGCCGACCATACTACGGATGATCGGAGACGCAAGGCCATTCAGGCGTCGTTTTTTCCGGCATTTGAATCGTTTGAAACGCCGTCTTCCGGGCGTTCCCTGCGCTTTTGCAGATGAGCGCGAATGCTCTTAAAAATATCGTGGAGATTGATGAAGATCGGAAGGATGACGGGCGGCTCCACCGCTTCGAGCGACATGCCGACCGATTGGATGTGATCGTTCTCGTCGAGGTCGCGAACGATGAGGATGATCTCGCCCAGGCGAACGCGATCCGCATAATCGGCCTTGCCACCCAGGCGATGGCGCATAAGTTCGGCGATGGTGAGCCCTTTTTCCTGTTCGCTCAGAAGGCCTGGCCCATAGGCCGCATCGAGATCGGCGGCGGGGCGCAGCGGCGAGATCGAGAAGGCGCCGAAGAATTCGGCATCATCGGGATCGACCGGGGCGCGGCTGGCGAAAAGCCGGTCGAGAAGCCGGGAGTAGTTGGGCGAGATGAAGAGATAGACGATATCGTTTTCGCGCAGGCGGCCGGCATATTGATAACGCATGGATTTGCCGTCGCGCACGACGAGCGAGGGCATGGCCCAGCGCGGTATGCGCTCGCCGCGCAGAACCGGACTATCCTTGACAACACGATAGGACAGAAGTTCGTGGTTGACCGTGCCGGGCAGGTCGACTTCGACCTTGTCGATCGCTCCCATGCGCGGGGGAACGATGAGGCCGAGGCGGCGCGCCATCGGCTTGATGGTCCAGCCCTGGACGAGCAGCGACACCAGCACGACGATGAAGGCGACGTTGAAATAGGTCTGGCCGGCCTGCAGGTTGCCGAGGATGGGCATGATCGCCAGAAGGATGGAGACTGCGCCGCGTAAGCCCACCCAGGCGACGAAGCCGGTCTCGCGCTGGGTGTAATCGAAAGGCAGCAGGCAGAGCCACACGGCGATCGGTCGGGCAATGAAGATCAGGAAAAGAGCCAATGCCACGGCGGGAATGGCAATGGCCGGGAATTGCGACGGCGTGGCGAGCAGGCCGAGGACGAGGAACATGACGATCTGCGCCAGCCAGGTCATGCCGTCCTGGAAGCGCTTGATCGAGGCGGAGGCCGGCATCTTGCGATTTCCGGCATAGATGCCGGCAACATAGACCGCGAGGAAACCGCTGCCGCCGACGGCGCCGGTGAACGAGAAAACGAGAAGCGCCAGCGCCAGCACGAAGATCGGTGTCAGGCCCCGGTCGGTCTCCAGCCGGCTGACGATGAGGACGATCATCATGCCGCCGAGCAGACCAAGAATGACGCCAAGCCCCATCTGCTGGACGAAGGTAGCGAGCATGGCGAGGTTGATGCCGGCATAGCCTTCGCCGCTTGCCAGCAGCTCGACCAAGGCGAGCGTCAGGAAGATCGCCATCGGGTCGTTGGTGCCGGATTCGACTTCCAGCGTCGAGCGCACCTTGTCGCGGATATTGATGCCGCCGATGCGCAGCAGGAAGAAGACGGCGGCCGCATCCGTCGAGGCGACGATCGAGCCGAGCAGCAGGCCCTGCAGCCAGGTGAAGCCGAGCAGCCAGGTGGAAGCGAGACCGAAGAGCGACGCCGTGACGATGACGCCGACCGAGGCAATGGTCAACGCCGGTGCCGCGGCAAGCTTGAAGGCCTGGATCGGCGTGCCGTAGCCCGAATCGAAGAGGATGATGGCAAGAGCCAACGAGCCTAAGATATAGGCGAGATAATTGTTAGAGAATTCGATGCCGAGCCCGTCGGTGCCGGCGGCAAGCCCGATCATGAGGAACAGCAGCAGCAAGGGTGCGCCGAAACGGAAAGCAATAAGGCTGGAGAAAGCCGCAATGAGAATGAGGACCGTGCTGACCAGCACGATGACGTAAAATGCCTCCACCTTTTTCTTCCCCTTTTCCGCGCGCCGCTGTCAGGGCCTAAAGCCCGGAATACGGAAATCCCTTCGTCGTCCCATCATGCAGTCTTGCCGGCCATATTGGCAAATATGGCCTCGTTCAGAGGAGAGCCTTATAAGTGAAGCTTCGCTCCGACGATTGCGACGTCATGGTGTGATGCGCTTTTGCCAGAACGGCGAAGCGGCTTGGAATGCCCTGGGAAACTTTCCGACTCAAAATTTATTGGTAAATCTGGACCATAGCAGGGCAGAGGGAGCAAAGATTGGGGCGTTTTTAGGGGCAATTGCGATTGGGCTACTGAAACCCCGGAATGCATTTCGAAATCTACAATAAATCACCTTACCGCCCGAAACGGTTAAATTGATGAATAGCGAATGACGTGCTCATGATGCCTTGGGCCACACCGAAAGGCTTGTGCGTGGACTTCAACGGCGCCCATGCCGATGTCGAGCTCGATGCCGATACGGCCGCTCAAACATCCGCGCGCGTGAAATAGATCGGATAGTCGATCACCAACCCATCCTCGTCGACCGGGAGATCGACGGTGAAATCCCTATCTTCGGCGGCGTAGCGATAGAGTTTCTCCGGCACGATGCAGGTATAGTGCTGACCGTCGCGCACCGGCTCGAACGTGTCGAATGGGATATAGAGCATGGAGAGCTTGGCGGTTCCGCTTTCCGGCGTCATCTCCAGCCGGCGGATCGGCAGGCTGTTGGTGAAGGGCGAGCCGTAGAGATCGATATCGACGCAGCCATCGAATTGCGGCAGAGCCGCGCCGTCCTCGGTGCGCCAATGTCCCTTGCCGTCGGATATCAGGGCGAGACGGCGCCCATCGGTGGTTTCGACGGAGAAGGAAAGAACGGCCCAATCGGCGGAACAGTCGATGCGGTAGGAGACGCCGTAGGGTGTGCCGCCACGGCCACCAATAATAATGCCGGCGGCGCGGATGGCCGCGACGCCGGCATTGTCGATAGGAACGATCGTGAGATGCTCCAGCCCGTCTCCTTCCATGGGACGCCAGCGGACCGTCGTCGGAAGGAGCGGGCGGAAGGCCATGATCAGATCAGCTTGGCAAGCGCGACGGCCGTGTCGGACATGCGGCTGGAGAAGCCCCATTCGTTGTCGTACCACGACAGGACGCGCACGAAGCTGCCTTCCATGACCTTGGTCTGGTCGGTCGCGAAGATCGACGAGTGGCTGTCATGGTTGAAGTCGCGGGAAACCAGCGGCTCGTCGGTGTAGCCGAGGATGCCCTTCAGCTTGCCGTTCGCTGCAGCCTTGATGGCTTCGTTGATTTCGCCGACCGTCGTTGCCTTCTTGGCCACGAACTTGAAGTCGACAACCGAGACGTTCGGGGTCGGAACGCGGATCGACGTGCCGTCGAGCTTGCCCTTCAGGTGCGGCAGAACGAGACCAACGGCTTTTGCGGCGCCCGTCGACGTCGGGATCATGGACAGGGCTGCGGCGCGGGCGCGGTACAGGTCCTTGTGCATGGTGTCGAGCGTCGGCTGGTCGCCGGTGTAGGAGTGGATTGTTGTCATGAAGCCGTGGTCGATACCGACGGCGTCGTCGAGAACCTTCACAACTGGCACCAGGCAGTTCGTGGTGCAGGAAGCGTTGGAGATGACCAGGTGCTCCTTGGTGAGCTGGTCGTGGTTGACGCCGAAAACGACGGTCAGGTCGGCGCCGTCGGCAGGAGCCGAAACGATGACGCGCTTGGCACCGGCCGTCAGGTGGGCGGCGGCCTTGTCGCGGGCGGTGAAGATGCCCGTGCATTCCATCGCGATGTCGACGCCGAGATCGCGGTGCGGCAGGGTTGCCGGGTCCTTGATCGCCGTGACCTTGATCGGCTTGCCGCCGCCAACGATGATCGTGTCGCCTTCGACCTTCACTTCGGCGGGGAACTTGCCGTGGATGGAATCGTAACGCAGCAGGTGAGCATTGGTCTCGACCGGGCCGAGGTCGTTGATGGCAACGACTTCGATATCGGTGCGGCCGGATTCGACGATTGCACGCAGAACGTTACGGCCGATGCGGCCAAAGCCGTTGATAGCAACTTTTACAGTCATTGAAATTCACTCCCGTTCACTCAGGGTGTTTATCTATTGGATTTGAGAGCGCTTGTCAGCGCCCTCAGGAAAGCTTTGCCTCGGCGGCAGCAACAACGGCCTCCGTCGTGATGCCGAAGTGCTTGTAGACGTCCTTGTACGGAGCCGAAGCGCCGAAGCTCTTCATGCCGATGAAGGCGCCTTCCGGGCCGATGAAGGCATCCCAGCCCTCGCGAACGCCGGCTTCGACAGCGACCTTGACCGGCGAATTGCCGATGACATCCTTGCGGTAGGCGTCCGGCTGCTCGAAGAAGAGTTCGGTGCAGGGGACGGAAACGACGCGCGTGGAGACGCCCTTGCCTTCCAGAACGGCGCGAGCGGCGACGGCGAGTTCGACTTCGGAACCCGAAGCGAAGATCGTTACCTTGGCGTCGGCATTGCCTGCCAGCGTGTAGGCGCCGAGTTCGCAGAGGTTCTTCTCGCTATATTCCGTGCGAGCGGCCAGCAGGTTCTGACGGGTCAGCGCGAGGCCGGACGGACGGTTGGTGGTCTTGATGGCGATCTGCCAGCATTCGGCCGTTTCCGTGGCGTCCGCCGGGCGGAACAGCTGGAAGTTCGGGATGGCGCGCAGGCTGGCGACCTGCTCGACCGGCTGGTGGGTCGGGCCGTCTTCGCCGACGCCGATGGAATCATGCGTCAGGACGTGGATGGCGCGGATGCCCATCAGGGCTGCGAGGCGGAGGGGCGGGCGGCAATAATCCGAGAAGATCAAAAAGCCGCCGCTGTAGGGGATGAGACCGCCATGCAGGGAGATACCGTTCATCGCGGCGGCCATGCCGTGCTCGCGGATACCCCAGTGCATGTAGCGGCCGGAGAAATCGGTCGGGGTAATCGACTTCATCTGGCTGGTCTTGGTGTTGTTCGACGGCGTCAGGTCGGCGGAACCGCCAAGCGTTTCCGGAATGAAGCCGTTGATGATTTCGAGAGCGTCTTCCGAGGCCTTGCGGGTCGCAAGTGTCGGCTTGGTTTCGGCAAGCTTCTTCTTGTAGTCGCTGATGGCGGTATCGAAGCCGGCGGGCAGCTCATGGGCGAAGCGGCGGTTGAATTCGGCTTTCCTGGCCGCATCGGCGGCGGCAAGGCGGCCTTCCCAGGCTTCGCGGGTGCCGATGGAGCGCTCGCCGGCGGCGCGCCATTCACCGAGGATGTCGTTCGGGATGACGAAGGGCTCGTAGGGCCAGTCCAGTGCGACGCGGGTGGCGGCGATTTCCTCGGCGCCGAGCGGCGAGCCGTGAACCTTGTGGGTGCCCTGCTTGTTCGGAGCGCCGAAGCCGATGATCGTCTTGCAGGCGATGAACGTCGGGCGGTCGGACTTGTGAGCCGCTTCGATGGCGGCGCTGATGGCGGCCTGGTCGTGACCGTCGATTTCGATCGTATTCCAGTGAACGGCCTTGAAGCGGGCGACCTGGTCGGTCGAATCCGAAAGCGATACGGCGCCGTCGATGGTGATGGAGTTATTGTCCCAGAAGAGGATCAGCTTGTTGAGCTTGAGGTGGCCGGCAAGCGCGATCGCCTCATGGCTGATGCCTTCCATCAGGCAGCCGTCGCCGCACATGGCATAGGTGTAGTGATCCTGCAGGTCGGCGCCGAATTCCTCGCGCAGCTTGCGTTCGGCGATCGCCATGCCGACGGCATTGGCAATGCCCTGGCCGAGCGGGCCGGTCGTGGTTTCGATGCCGGTGGCGTGACCATATTCCGGGTGGCCGGCGGTCTTGGAACCGAGCTGGCGGAAGCGCTGCAGCTCATCGATCGTCATGTCCGGATAGCCGGTGAGGTAAAGAACCGAATAAAGCAGCATCGAGCCGTGGCCGGCCGACAGGACGAAACGGTCGCGGTCCGGCCAACGGGGGTTCTTCGGGTCGAAGCGCAGATATTTGCCAAAGAGAACGGTGGCGACATCAGCCATCCCCATCGGCAAACCGGGGTGACCGGAATTGGCCTTCTCGACAGCATCCATGGCAAGGAAACGGATCGCATTCGCCATCCGGTCGTGTTGTTCGCGAGAGTTCATGGGTTTTTCCGCAGTGTTCCGGGTTCGGGGGATGGCCGCACGCCGGGGAGGGAGGGCCATCGGTTGAAAGGCAGCTGAAGGGGCGACGCTCTTCCGAACGTCATTTCCAACGTCGCCTCAGGCGGCTGAGACATAGCAGTTGGGACGAGCAAGTCAACAAATCGAGGGCTCAATCCGGCCCTTCCGCGGCAATTTTTTAACATTTGCCCGTTCACTTTTACAAAAGACGACAATGATGCGACAAGGCCTGTGTAGTCGGCAAAGGCGGCCTTCATCCACAGAATAGGGGGGGTGCCACATGACAGCCTTTATTGACGTGCTGTTGCTGAGTTGAATATTGTTGCGAAATCAGACAAGTGGCCGGATGTTTTGATTCGGGCCTTGCGCGGAGAAGCGAAGGGTATGACACCTTCAGGCAAAACGGTGGACGCGGCGCTCGCCCAATTGCGCCAGGCACTCTCGACTTTGGAGAGCGCCGTCGATGGACGGTTCGAGCGGGAACGGGCACAGAGCGATATAGAAGGCGAGGTCCGCAGGGTTCACGCCGATCGCTCCCGGCTTGCCCAGGAATTGGACCAGGCCGAGTTCCGTGCGAACCGGCTCGAGGAGGTCAATCGTGAAGTGTCGCGCCGGCTGGTTACGGCGATGGAAACCATAAGAGCCGTGTTGGACCGCTGATCCCTCGGGAGGCAGCCGTCGCAGCGCGGCAGTGATCGGAAAGTCGAATGGCGCAAGTAACGGTAACGATCGACGGCAAAGCCTACCGGATGGCCTGCGAAGAGGGGCAGGAAGACCATCTGACGGATCTCGCCAATCGCTTCGATCGCTACGTCATGCATTTGAAAAGCCAGTTCGGCGAAATCGGCGATCTTCGGGTCACCGTCATGGCCGGTATCATGATCATGGACGAGGTGTCGGAACTGACGCGCCGGGTCTCCGCGCTCGAAACGGAACTGGAATCCCTGACCAGCAATCGCGATACGACGCTGGCCGCCAATGCGCGCGCGGAGGAAACACTGGCGAGCGTCATCGACGAGGTGACGACACGCATTCACGGCATCACCGAGAAGCTTCTGGCACGGCCGAGTGTCGAGGAGGCTTAAGTTTATTTCTGCGGATGCCAGCTACGGGCCTCTGGTGCGTTGACTTAATCCGCTCTATATAGCTTGGGCGGTCTGCGCTTCCCGACAGGAACCACAATCCCTGGGGCCATACTCGATCCAAAGGGAGCTGTCCCTGACTAGGCCTGTGGGCCTGGACACACGGCGCCCACCTACGTTTGTAGGCACCCAGGATCGTAAACATCCATCGGTCGTCGTGGATCGCTCTCAAATTTCCGGCTTATGGCGAATTTTCCGGCCTATGGCAAAGGATGGCGCCGCGCAGTTCTTCCGCCGCGCTGACGCCGCTCCTCCTCCCCCTTAACCTTTCGACCGCAGGTAGGCACCGCGCTCGAGTTCCGCGCGGTTCGTCGCGCTGCGCAGCCGCAGCAGGTCCTTGCGGGCGATCAGGCCCATGAGGCGGCCGGTCTGGGCCTCGACGACGGGAACGCGTCCCGTATCAGCCTGGATCATGATATCCGCGACGCGTCCGACGGTGTCCTCGGCATGAGCGACGGGAATGGAGGCATCCGAGATCACGTCGAACAGCGATTGATCCATCAGATCCGGCTCGCTTTGCCAACGCAGGGCATCGGCGCGCGAGATCATGCCGACCAGGCGTTCGTTATCCCCGACGACCGGATAGAAGCGGTGGGCATCCGGTTGTTCCGTCATCCGCGCCAGCGCTTCCGACAGGCGCATGGAGGCAGGCAGGGTATCCACCTTGGCGATCATGATGTCGCGGGCGCGGGTGAGCTCGAACGGGTCGATGCCGTATTCGCGGGTGATGTGCTGGCCGCGACGGGCGATCTTTTCCGTTAGGATTGATCGTTTCAGCAGCAGGACGGTGACGGCATAGGCCGCGACAGTTGCCGCAAGCAGAGGCACCATCGCACCGGTGTCCCCCGTCAGTTCGACGGCGAAGAAGGTGCCGGTGAGGGGTGCGCGCATCGTGCCGCCCATCATTGCCGCCATGCCGAGCAGCGCCCAGAAGCCGGGATCGCCGGGCAGGATGAGGCCGACGAGCCAGCCAAGCGCGCCGCCGAGGATGAGCAGTGGCGCCAGAACGCCGCCCGAGGTGCCCGAGGAAAGTGCCACCAGCCAGATGCCGGCCTTGACCAGCAGGATCGCCAGCACCGCGCCGGCGGCGATGTGGCTGTGCAAGAGATCGGCGATGATATCGTAACCGACGCCGAGCGCGCGCGGCTCGATCAATCCGCCAAGCCCGACGATGAGGCCGCCGAGTGCCGGCCACCACATCCAGTGGATCGGCAGCTTTTCGAAGGCATCCTCGATCTTGTAGAGCAGGGTGGTCAGCAGGCCGGATTGCAGTCCCGAGACGATGCCGAGGCCGGCGGCGAGCACGACGCCCCACCAGGAGAGCGACATATCGAAATGAGCGGGGAAGAGCGCACCGCTGCCGATCAGCAACGGACGCCAGACCACCGAAACGCAGGCGGCGACGGCGACCGGAATGAAGCTGCGCGGCTTCCATTCGAACAGCAGCAATTCGACGGCGAGCATGACGGCCGCGATCGGTGTGCCGAACACCGCCGTCATGCCGGCTGCGGCGCCGGCGACGAGCAGGGTCTTTCTCTCGGCCGCGCTCATATGAAAGAGCTGTGCGAAGAGCGAGCCGATGGCGCCGCCCGTCATGATGATCGGGCCTTCCGCACCGAAGGGGCCGCCGGAGCCGATCGAGATCGCCGATGACAGGGGCTTCAGCACCGCCACCTTCGGCGACATGCGGCTGCCGCCGATCAGGATCGCCTCGATGGCTTCGGGAATACCGTGGCCGCGGATCTTCTCCGAGCCGTAACGCGCCATCAGGCCGATGACGATGCCGCCGAGAATGGGCGCGGCCACCATCCAGGGCGAGCGTGCCACCATGGTAAAGGAGAGCGGCTCCGTGCTGATCTTGAACAGCCAGACGGCATTGCTGACGAGTGCGATGAGATTGATGAGCACCCAGGCGGCGAACGCGCCTCCGGTGCCGACCACCAGCGCCATGGCAATCAGCACCAGGACGCGCTTGTCCGTGGTGAAATCGCCATTGTCCTTGCGGGAGGCCCAGCCGGAGAAATCGTGACTGTGATTTTGTGGGGTGGGGGTGTTCTGCATTGGGGCCTTCTGTGCCAGAGCGCTTTCGCTATTCGAAGAAAAGCGAAAGCGCTCTATTTTCCTGTTTTACGCATTCCGGACGGAAAACCGCTGCGCACTGTTCCTCGGAATGCTCTGAGCGCGCGGCCGGCCTTCAGCCGCTCCCCGCTTCGAGATGGCAAATATATCGTAATGCGATATAAATCAACCAGAGCGCATCGCGATCTCCAAGATTCGCTTCGGCACTTTCGGTCCTTGATCTTGAGCATGCCGTTGCTGCAAAACTGCTGAACATTTTGCGCGGCATGCTTTAGGACCGCGAACTGCGGCAACAGGGACGATTTGATGGTGCGACGTTTGGACAAAACCCTTTCTCAGGCGGATTACGAGGCGCTGGCGACGCTGCGCCATACCCTGCGCAAATTCATGGACTTCAGCACCTCGGCGGCGTATGAGGCAGGCTTGCCGCCGCAGCAGCATCAGGCATTGCTCGCCATCAAGGGGAACGGCGCCGGCGAGGCGATGACCATCGGCATGCTGGCGGAAAAGCTGCTGATTGCGCCGCATACGGCGACTGAGCTCGTGGGGCGGCTGATCGATGGCGGCTATGTCACCCGTCATCCCGATCCCTCGGACAAGCGTCGCCAGACCCTGCAATTGACGGAGAAATCCGAGGAGGTTCTTCAAGCGCTGAGCTCGATCCATCTGGTCGAAATCCGGGAAATGGCACCGAGACTGATCGAAATCCTCACACAGCTTCAGGCGGATGCTCGCAACAGCTGAGGACGCCATCGCTGCCGCTGGCTGGCGATGACGCGTTTTCGCGCTTCGAAGAAAAGCGGAAAGGCTTGCGGGATTACTGGCCGAGGCGGATGCCGCCGTCGCAGATCAGCGTGTGACCGCTTGTGAAGCCGTTGCCGATCAGGAAGGCGATGGCTTCGGCGATCTCCCGTGGGCTGCCGACGCGGCCAACCGGCGTGCGCGCTGCGAAGCCGGCAAAGGTCGGCTCTTTCTGCTCCGCGGATAGGAAATCCCACCAGGGCGTATCGACGACGCCCGGGGAAACGCAGTTCACCCGGATGGGTTTGAGTTCGACGGCGAGGATCGGTGCCAAAGCGGCAATGGCGGCATTGATGGCTCCGAGTCCGGCGGTTCCGGGCATGGCGGCCTGCGCCGAGACAGCGGAGACGAAGGTGATGCTGCCCTGTTTCGAAAGATGAGGAAGGCAAGCCTGGGCACAGGCGAAGTGCGCCAACGTCTTCTGCTCGAAACCTTTTTTGACATCGGCAAGGTCGACGGAGGCGAAGGGACCAGCCCCATTTCCGCCGCCCAGTGCCAGGACAAGATGATCCAGCGGCCCGATTGCCTGGAAGGTTTCGACAAGGCCGGCAAAGTCGGCCGCATCCATGACGGTGGCGGTGACATCGCCATTCAGGCTTTGTGCGGCGGCCTGAAGCTTCGCCGCGTCACGACCCGTGATCGTGACCCGATATCCTTTTTCGAGAAGATGGGCGGCGGCCGCAAGGCCGATGCCGGAGGAACCGCCGATAATAACTGCGTGTTGAGACGACATGGATCTCACCTTTCTGGGCTGAGTCTAGGCTGAGGAAGTTGCAGGGAGGTGGCCGGTCAGGCGAGGCGGGTGAGACTTTGGCTGAGTGTCCGCAGCTTCTGTCGCGCGGTCGCATCATAGGCCTGAGCGGTGGCGCGGGACGGGCGCAATCCGTCGTAATAAAGGCCCGTACGCCCTTCCAAGGCGTTGCCGATAACCAGATTGAGGATGGCATCGGCGCCCTGATCGACGGAGCTCAGCGGTGCGACACCTGCCTGGCGCACCATGGTCGTGTTCATATAGGTTGCCGGATGCAGGCAGTTGACGGTGACGCCGGAGCCGGCCAGCTCTTCGGCAAGATCAAAGGTTAAGATGATCTGCGCCAGCTTGCTCTGGCAATAGGCGCGCACGCCACTATAACCGCGGGTCAGCATGACATCGGAGAAGTCGATGGCCTGTTGACCGGCCGAGGAAACATTGACGATGCGGGCGGGAGCGCTTGCCTTCAACAGCGGCAGGAGCCGGCGCGTCAGCAGAAAGCCGGCGAGATAGTTCACCGCAAAGCGCAGTTCATATCCATCGCGGCTTTCCTGGCGTCCTGTGCCGCCGCCGCTAGTGCCGATGCCGGCATTGTTGATCAGGACGTCAAGGCGCTCATGGTCGCGTTCGACGGCATCGGCAAGTGTGCGGACCTCGTCCAGCGAGGAGAAGTCGGCAAGATAGATGGCCGCATTGCCGCCTTTATCGCGAATGCCGGAGACCACCTCGTCGGCCCGTGCCCGGTTGCGGCCGTGGACCAGTACCTTGGCACCTGTCTCCGCCAGTCTTTCCGCAACCCGCCGGCCGACGCCATCGGTCGAACCCGTGATCAGGATCGTCTTACCGCTCATGTCCATCGAAAACAGCCTCCATATAGCCTACGTCCAATACTTTGGCAGCTTGCAGAGGCGACAAACAGTTCCGACTTTATCCTAGTATTAATCCTGCTATGATGGGCGATGACCATCAATCAAAACCAGACCATCCTCGAAGCGAGGCGTCGCGAATTCGCTGCCTTCCTGCGTTCTCGCCGAGAGAAACTGACCCCGGCAAGCGTCGGGCTTCCGGTGGGGTTTCGCCGCCGCACGCCGGGGCTCAGGCGCGAGGAGGTGGCGCTGCTCGCCGGCGTCGGCACCACCTGGTACACATGGCTGGAGCAGGGCCGGGACGTGCGCGCCTCAGCGGAGGTTCTTTCGGCGCTGGCCGATGCGCTGCGCCTCGATCCGGCCGAGCGACGGCATCTCTTTACACTCAGCGACCGGCCAACGGCCGAGGTTCCGTCGCGCGGACCCGAGGATGTGCCGGACGCGTTGCTGCGCATGCTTGCGAGCCTCAAAGGCCAACCCGCTTACGTTCTCGGCCGGCGCTGGGATGTGCTGGCCTGGAACGCAGCGGCAGTCGCGATATTCGGCGATTACAGTCGGCTGCAGGGCGATGCGCGAAACAGCATCCACCGGGTCTTCACCGATCCCGCCCATCGGCAACTATTGGTCGATTGGGAGATCGTGGCGGCGAATTCGCTGGCGATGTTTCGTGCCGATAGTGCCCGTTATGCCGGCGATCAGGATTTCGAGCGGCTGATCACCAGTTTGACGCAGGCAAGTCCGGAATTTCGCGCTTGGTGGCCGAGGCAGGACGTGTTGCGGCCGCTGACCGGTCATAAGCGCCTCCGCCATCCCGAAGGTGGCCTCATGACGTTCGAGTATACCGCGCTTGCCGTCATGGATCGCGCTGATATGAAGCTCGTGGTCTATACCCCGCTCGACGGGGATGGAACGAGTGACAGGCTGGAGCAACTGTTACGGAGGGCGGGCGCGGCATAGTCCCTCTTTCGTCGACCGCAGCCATCATTTCTCGTTTCAGCCTTCCAAATCGCTTTTCAGCCGGTCGAGGATCGATAGAGCGTGGCCGGCATAGGCGCTGATCCAGCGATCGTGGACCTGCTTGATCGGCAGGCTGTTCAGATGGTTCCAGCGCTCGCGTCCGTCCTTTTTGGCGATCACGAGGTCTGCTTCCTCCAGCACTTTCAGATGCTGCATGACAGTACACCGGTCCATATCCGTGAAGGCCTCGCAGAGCATTCCCGTCGTTCGCGGCGCATCCTTGAGCATATCCAGGATTTCGCGCCGGCGACGATGGGCGAGTGCCTTGAAGATGAGGTCGCTATCCGATTCGTTTGACATGTTATATTTTTATAACATAATGAGGCTGCTCGCAATGGAGCGATAGCGACTGACAGATAACGGAGGAGATGTCATGGCATTGAACGTTCGGATATCAGGACGGATTGGCCGCAGGGTCGACGAGGTCTTCGATGCGGTCGTCAATCCGAAGAAGCTTTCGAGCTATTTCACGACAGTCGGCGGCGCCAGCGCCCCGCTTGTGGCGGGAACGACGGTCATCTGGTGGAAGAATGCGCCCGTCGAGGTCAATGAAGTGGAGGAAAACAAGCGCGTCGTCTTTCACTGGGAAGGCGGTACCGGTGAGGACTGTGTCCGCTACAGGACGAAAGTCGAGATGACGTTTGATGCCTTGGACGATGGCGGCACGCTCGTCGTCATCGAGGAATCCGGCTGGCGCGAGGATGAAGCCGGCCGTCGCGGCACCTATCTGAATTGCGAGGGCTGGACGCAGATGCTTTGCTGCATGAAGGCCTTTGTCGAATATGGTATCAACCTGCGCGAAGGCTTCTTCCTCAGCGAAATGCGTGGCGAGCCGGCGGAAGCGCCGGATCGTTGAAGGAATTCCAACATCGTCAAAACATGCTTCCGGCTCGCCCGCACCAACCGTACCTGCGGCCGCTTTCATTTTGCTGAACGATTTGTTTCGGATAGTTTGCCGGTGTGTGCGGCGATGCTCGACCGCACGGCCGCCCCGGGAGGTGACCAGGCCGCGGATTCCTGATAGGGAGCAACATTCCGTGGGGAATGGGAAGATCACTTTTGTGTGTGGATAAGCTCAAAAGCCGGCTGAATGACAAAATCCTTTAAATAATAACAGATTCATTGGTGGTGGAACGGGGCCTGCGCCAAAATTGCCTAAATTCAGAAGGATGGGAGCGCGCGTCATAACGGGCCTGTCGAAAGAAGTGTATGCGGCAACACGAAGACACATCGTCGGTGTTACTGGACATTCTCAGCAATCGGGACCGGCGAAGGTCACTATAAACAGGTAGAACATGTCGAGCCCAATCGATCTCGAAAATGCCGATGAGGAATTGGAAGAGCGTGGCGGTTTCGTCGGTTTGCTGAACCGCTATCGCGCGCTGATCATCGCCGTTCTCACCGTCGCCGTCTTCTGCATTGCTGCCTATGCGATCTACGACCTGACCAATGAAGTGCGCTATGACGATGTCGTTCACGCCTTGACGACGACGAAGATCTCTTCGGTGCTGCTCGCGCTGCTGTTCACCGGCCTGAGTTTCGCTTCCCTGATCTTCTACGACCAGAACGCGCTTGAATATATCGGCAAGCGGCTGCCATTCCCGCATGTGGCGCTGACCTCCTTCAGCGCCTATGCGGTCGGCAATACCGCCGGCTTCGGTGCGCTCAGCGCGGGCGCGATCCGCTATCGCGCCTATACCCGGCTCGGCCTGTCGCCCGATGACATCACCCGCGTCATCGCCTTCGTCACGCTCGCCTTCGGTCTCGGGCTGGCGGCCGTCGGTGCCATTGCGCTGCTTGTTATCGCCGATGAGATCGGCCCGCTGATCAATGTCAATGGATTGTGGCTGCGGCTGATCGCCATCCTCATCCTCGCCGCACTTGCTTTCGTCGTCTATGCCGGCCGCAACGGCCGCGAGGTGCGCATCGGGCCGGTCGCCGTTCGCCTGCCGGATTCGCGCACCTGGTCACGGCAATTCCTCGTAACCGCCTTCGATATCGCCGCATCGGCCTCCGTGCTCTACGTGCTGCTGCCGGAATCCTCGATCGGCTGGCCGGGCTTCTTCGCCATCTATGCCATCGCCGTCGGTCTTGGCGTGCTCAGCCATGTCCCGGCTGGCTTCGGCGTCTTCGAAACGATTATCATCGCCTGGCTCGGCAGCTCCGTGAACGAAGATGCGGTTCTGAGTTCGCTGGTCCTCTATCGCGTCATCTACAACGTCATCCCGCTCGTCATCGCGATTGCCGCGATCTCGGTGGCGGAGCTGCGCCGTTTCGTCGATCATCCCGTCGCTTCGAGCATGCGCCGCATCGGCGCGCGTCTCATGCCGCAGCTGCTGTCGGCCTTTGCGCTGCTGCTCGGCATGATGCTGGTCTTTTCGAGCGTGACGCCGACGCCGGACCAGAACCTGATCGTGCTTTCCGGCTATCTGCCGCTGTCGCTCGTCGAAAGCGCGCATTTCCTGTCGAGCCTTCTCGGCCTTGCGATCATCGTCGCGGCGCGCGGTCTCAGCCAGCGTCTCGATGGTGCCTGGTGGGTCTCTACCTTCTCGGCGCTGCTGGCGCTGTTCTTCTCGCTGCTGAAGGCCATCGCCATCGTCGAAGCCGGGCTGCTCGCCTTCTTCGTCTTCAGCCTCGTCGTCAGCCGTCGCCTGTTCAAGCGGCCGGCCTCGCTGCTCAACCAGACGCTGACCGCGGGTTGGCTGACGGCGATTGCCGTCGTCTGCATCGGCGCTATCGTGGTCCTGTTCTTCGTCTACCGCGATGTTGGATACAGCAACGAGCTCTGGTGGCAGTTCGAATTTGCCGACGAGGCGCCGCGCGGCCTTCGCGCAGCGCTCGGCATTTCCATCCTGTCCTCGGCGATCGCGATCTTCAGTCTGTTGCGTCCCGCGACAAAGCGGCTGGAGCCCGTGACCGACGATGCGGTGACGCGTGCCGTGGAAATCGTCCGCAAGCAAGGCATTGCCGACGCCAATCTGGTGCGCATGGGCGACAAGAGCATCATGTTCTCGGAAAAGGGCGATGCCTTCATCATGTATGGCAAGCAGGGCCGTTCCTGGATTGCGCTGTTCGATCCGGTTGGCCCGCGCCAGGCGCTCCCCGACCTCATCTGGCGCTTCGTCGAGGCTGCGCGAGCCGCGGGCTGCCGCTCGGTGTTCTACCAGATTTCGCCGGCGCTTCTGTCCTATTGCGCGGATGCCGGGTTGCGCGCCTTCAAGCTCGGCGAATTGGCCGTGGTCAACCTCGCCAATTTCGAATTGAAGGGCGGCAAATGGGCCAACCTCAGGCAGACCGCGAGCCGTGCGGTTCGCGACGGACTAGAATTTGCCGTTATCGAGCCTCAAGATATACCCGCAGCCATGGATGAACTTACCCATGTGTCGGACACATGGCTCGCCGATCACAATGCCAAGGAAAAGGGCTTTTCGCTTGGCGCGTTCGATCCGGATTATGTGTGCTCGCAGCCGGTCGGCGTGTTGAAAAAGGATGGTAAGATCGTCGCATTTGCGAATATCCTGATGACGGAGACCAAGGAGGAGGGGTCCGTCGACCTGATGCGTTTTTCGCCCGATGCCCCGAAGGGGTCGATGGATTTTCTGTTCGTGCAGATCCTCGAATACCTCAAGGGACAGGGCTTTCAGCGTTTCAACCTCGGCATGGCGCCATTGTCGGGCATGTCGAGACGGGAATCGGCGCCGGTTTGGGACAGGGTCGGAGGAACTGTCTTCGAGCACGGCGAACGCTTCTACAACTTCAAGGGGCTTCGTGCCTTCAAATCCAAGTTCCATCCCGAATGGCAGCCGCGCTACCTGGCTGTTTCGGGAGGTGTTAGTCCAATGATCGCGTTGATGGATGCCACATTCCTCATCGGAGGCGGACTTAAGGGGGTCGTGAGGAAATGATCTTGAAATACGCAATGTCGTTGGCTTTCGCAGGCATGGTGTCGCTGGGCCTTTTCGCATCAGGCCCGGCCCGGGCTGAAGCCGACGATGCCAAATACGATCTGGGCATGATCCCCGCGCCGCATATCATGCGCCCGCAGGGCAAGGTGACGAGCGAAGTCGTTCTGATTTCCGATCTTGCCGGCTGGAGCGACAAGGAAAAGGCGGTTGCCGATAAACTCGTCGCCAACGGCACGCTGGTTATCGGCATCGATTACCCGTCCTTCCTGGCTTCGCTCAACAAATACGACGTCAGCCAGAACGACGGCTGCATCTATATCGTCGCGGATCTGGAATCGCTGAGCCAGCAGGTGCAGCGCTCCTTTGCCGACAGCACCTATCAGCAACCCGTCATTGCCGGCGTCGGCGCAGGCGGCGCCATGGCGCTGACCATTACCGCCCAGACGCCGGATGCCACGGTTGCCGGGACGCTGGCCGTCGATCCGGCCGCCGGTATCGGTCTGAAGCAGGAGCTCTGCACGCCGGCCGAGAAGAAGACCGATGGCGATATGGTGTCCTTCGGACTTCAGGAAGGCGCGTTGCCCAATCCGATCCTGGTGACCTTCACGCCGAATGCACCGAAGGACGGGCGCGACCATGTCGAAGAGATCCGGAAGGAACATCCCGAGGTCCAGTCGACGGATTCCGACAATGCCGATGCCTATGCAACGCTCGAGGCTTCGCTCGCCGATCTGATGAAGTCGATCGACAGCTCCAAGTCGCCGCTCGGCCTTCCCGTCGATGTCATGGAAACGAAGCCGACCGAGGATACGCTTGCGATCGTCTATTCGGGCGATGGCGGCTGGCGCGATATCGACAAGGAAGTCGGCAGCTATCTGCAGGATCAAGGCATCCCCGTCGTGGGCGTCGACTCGCTGCACTATTTCTGGTCGGAGCGTGACCCGCAGCAGACGGCCGACGACCTTGCCCGGATGATCGATTTCTACACCAAGCGCTTCAAGGTCAAGCATGTGGTGCTGGTGGGTTATTCCTTTGGCGCCGATGTGTTGCCGGCGAGCTATAACCGCTTGAAGCAGGCCGAAAAGGACAAGATCGTCCAGATGTCGCTGCTGTCGCTGTCGCAGAAGGTCGATTATGTGATCTCGGTCATGGGTTGGCTCGGCGCTTCGAGCGAGGGCAAGGGCGGCGATCCCGTCAGCGATCTCAAGTCCATCAATCCGAAGATGGTGCAGTGCGTTTACGGCAAGGACGATGACGAGGATGTCGCATGCCCGCTGTTGAAGGGCACCGGCGCCGAAGTCATCGCCATGGATGGCGGTCACCATTTCGACGACGACTACGAGGCCTTGGCGAACCATATCATCAATGGCCTAAAGAGCCGTCTCGGCGAATAGAACCCATGGCGCAGCATCCTTGCTTGCCGCGCGTTTCTTCCGTCCTTCCCCGTTACCGCAGGTAGATGCCTTTTCTGGATGTCCGGCGCAGCATTCGTTTGCTTCTTGCGGCAGCTGCCGCTAGTCGGGAAGGTACATAGCATGAGCACCGGTTTACGCCGCCGCTTGCCGTCACATCCAGAAAGGTCCAGCCTTGTCCGATGCATTGTCTTCCGCCTTCACCAAGACCTATTCCGGTTTCCTGTTCGACATGGACGGCACGATCATCAATTCGATTGCCGCCGCCGAGCGTGTCTGGGGCAACTGGGCTCGCGGCAAGGGTCTCGATGTCGAAAAATTCATGCCGACCATGCATGGCAAACGCGGTGTTGATACGATTGGTCAGTTGAATCTGCCTGGCGTCGATCCGGTCGCGGAGGCGCTGGAGATCACTGAAGCCGAGATTGCCGATGTCGAGGGTGTGGTCGCACTGCCGGGCGCGGTCGATTTTCTCGCGTCACTGCCGCCGGAGCGCTGGGCGATCGTTACCTCGTCGCCCTATCGTCTGGCGCTGGCGCGGCTGGATGCTGCCGGGATCCCGGTGCCGCGCTTCATCGTCACGGCCGAGGACGTGAAGGTCGGCAAGCCTGATCCACAGGGCTATATCCTCGGCGCGCAGCGCCTTGGCCTCAGCCCTTCGGAATGCCTGGTGTTTGAAGACGTCTTGGCCGGTGTCAAGGCGGGCGAGGCGGCCGGTGCCGATGTGCTCATCATCACCGCCACGCATTCGCATCCGATCGAGACCAATCACACGATGCTGCAGAATTATGAAAACGTCCGAGCACATGTGGCCGGCGAAGGTCTGTTGTCGATCCTTCGCAAGGACTGAGGTTATAGCGCATTCACCGGCTGGCTTGCATGTCGCTTTCGCGCATTGCAATAGGCCGCCGGCTCATTATTTTTTCGTGATCTTATAAAATTCGCTAGGAGCCGATGACACCCAAAGAGCTGAAAGCCCGATATCGCAACGAATGCCTGGCGGCGCGGGATGCCATTCCAGCCGACGAGCGCATCGAAAAGGGCCTTGCCATGCTTGCCCATGGCGGCGATGTCATCGATGTCGAACCGGGGACGATTGTCTCCGGTTTCCTGCCGATCCGCTCCGAAGTGGATATAAGGCCGTTGATGACGCGGCTGCGGGAGCGGGGTGCACGGCTTTGCGTGCCCGTCATCCTCGACCGCAGCACGATCGTCTTCCGGGAACTCGTTGCGGGAGCGCCGTTGGTTCCTGTCGGATTCGGGACGTTCGGCCCTGGCCCTGATGCGGCGGTGTTCGATCCCGATGTCATGCTCGTGCCGCTTTCGGCCTTTGACAGAAGCGGGCATCGCATCGGTTATGGAGCAGGCCATTACGACCGTGCCATCGAGCGGTTGCACCAAAAAGGCTTGAATCCCCAGCTGATCGGCATTGCATTCGATTGCCAAGAAGTGCCATCAGTACCGGCTGAGCCGCATGATGTCCGTCTTGACGCGATTTTGACCGAGAGCGGACTCAATTTCGTTTCGGAAGTGATTGGATAGCGAATGCGGCTGCTTTTTCTGGGTGACATGGTCGGCAAGACGGGACGAACCGCGGTGTGGGAACGCCTGCCGGGGCTCGTATCCGACCTGAAGCTCGATTTCGTCATCGTCAACGGCGAGAATGCGGCCGGCGGTTTCGGCATCACCGAGGATATCTTTCTCGAAACGATCAATGCCGGCGCCGATGTCGTGACGACGGGCAACCATGTCTGGGACCAGAAGGAAGCCGTCGTCTTCTCCGAGCGCCACGACCAGTTCCTCCGCCCCGCCAACTATCCGGCCGGCACCCCCGGTCGCGGCTCCGGCCTCTATTATGCCCGCAACGGCGCGCGCGTCCTTGTTGCCAACATCATGGGCCGCGTCTTCATGCATCCGGAACTCGACGATCCCTTCAAGTCGGCCGAAGCCATTCTCGATGCCTGCCCGCTGAAGGAACAGGCCGATGCGATTGTCTTCGACTTTCACGCGGAGGCCACGAGCGAAAAGCAGTGCTTCGGTCATTTCGTCGATGGCCGCGCGAGCTTCGTCGTCGGCACGCATACGCATGTGCCGACCGCGGACGCGCAGATCCTGAATGGCGGCACGGCCTATATGTCCGATGCCGGCATGTGCGGCGATTATGATTCCTCGCTCGGCATGGAGAAGGAGGAGCCGCTGAACCGCTTTATTTCGAAGATGCCGAAGGGACGCTTCGAAGCGGCTTCGGGGCCTGCCACTATCTGCGGCGTCGGCGTCGAGATTTCCGATGTGACGGGACTGGCCGAGAAGATCGCGCCATTGCGGCTCGGGCCGCGGCTTGCGGAAACCATTCCGGACTTCTGGCGCTGATCGCTGCACGATAATTCATCATCGCTATACGATGACGCGATTGTGAGCAATCGCGCCTGATTGTTGCTGGACCTACTTCCGCTCATGCCGCATCCTCTCGCCACCACTGCATAATTCCCTCAAATCGGAATTGATTGAGGAATTATGCAGCATTTCAAAGTGTTACAGCGCCTTTGGCGCGTCTTAAAGACGCGCGGCGCTGTATCGGGCTTGAGGGGATGGCATGATGCCGCGATTTCCTGTCCTTGCCGTGTTTTTCCTATCGATCATTCTCGGCTGGAGCGCGGCGCATGCCCAGCAAAGCCCGGCGCGTCCGCAACCCAGCCAATGCCAGGCGATCGCGCAATCTCTGCCCAAGGCGACATTCGCCAGCTTTTCTCCGCCCGCTCCGACGCGTGTCAATGACCCCGTCGATGGCGAGGTGAAGATTACCTTCCTCGGCCATGCGACGCTCTTCATTGAAACACCCGGCGGCGTCTCCATCGCCACGGATTATAGCGGCGCATATCCGCCGCCCTATACGCCCGAAGTCGTGACGATGAACAAGGCGCATCCGAGCCACTATACGCTAACGCCGGATCCGGCGATCAAATATGTGCTGCATGGCTGGAGCGATACGCCCGGAGAGCCGGCGAAGATCCATCTGACCGTGGGCGACACGCTGATCCGCAATGTCGTCACCGATATCCGCTCCTGGGGCGGCGGCCTCGAAGCCAATGGCAATTCGATCTTCATCTTCGAGGTAGCGGGCCTTTGCATCGGCCATCTCGGGCACCTGCATTTCGAACTTACCGACCAGCAATATGCCGAGATCGGCCGGCTCGATGTCGTGATGGTGCCGGTCGACGGTGGCCTGACCATGGGCGCCGACAGCATGAGCCGCGTGGTCAAGCGGCTGCGTTCGTCGCTGATCCTGCCCATGCATCGCTGGGGTCCGCCGGTCGATCAGTTTCTGGCTCTGTTCGGTCCCGATTTCGACGTCGGCTACGCGCCGACGCCAAGCGTGACAGTGTCGGTGAAGACCCTGCCGCGCAAGCCGCTGATCTATGTGCTCAAGGGGCTTTGATCGTCGCGATCGCCTTGAAGCGCAGTGTCCCGCATCCCCATTATCCGGCTTTTTACTTGAATGAAGGCCGCTTCGCTTTTATAAGGCGGCCCATTCCCAACAAAAGACGTGAACAGGGGTGCCATGGCTGGCCATTCACAGTTTAAAAACATCATGCACCGCAAGGGTCGTCAGGACTCGGTGCGTTCGAAAATGTTCTCGAAGCTGGCGCGTGAAATCACCGTCGCTGCGAAGACGGGCCTGCCCGACCCGACCATGAACGCGAGTCTGCGCCTGGCGATCCAGAATGCCAAGGCGCAGTCGATGCCGAAGGACAATATCGACCGCGCCATCAAGAAGGCCTCCGGCGCCGATACCGAGAATTACGATGCGGTCCGCTATGAGGGCTACGGGCCCGGCGGCACGGCGATCATCGTCGAAGCACTGACCGATAACCGCAACCGCACGGCTTCCAACGTCCGCTCGATCTTCACCAAGGCCGGCGGAGCGCTTGGCGAAACCGGTTCGGTTTCCTTCTCCTTCGATCATGTCGGCGAGATCACCTATAAGCCGACTGCCGGCGATGCCGACAAGGTCATGGAAGCGGCGATCGAAGCCGGTGCCGACGATGTCGAGAGCGACGAGGAAGGCCATGTGATCATCTGCGCCTTCGAATCCCTCGGCGAAGTCGCCAAGGCGCTTGAAGCGACGCTCGGCGAAGCCGAAACGGTCAAGGCGATCTGGCGCGCGCAGAACAACGTGCCGGTCGACGAAGAAAAGGCCCAGTCGCTGATGAAGCTCATCGACAGCCTTGAAGATGACGACGACGTTCAGAATGTCTATTCGAACTTCGAGGTCTCTGAAGAAGTGCTGGCCAAGCTCTCGGCCTGATCCCTTCCAATCATTCAGAAAAGCCGGCTGCAGCGATGCGGCCGGCTTTTCTGCTTCCGAGCGGTTCCGCTTTTCTTCGAATTGCGAGAATGCGCTATCGCGTTGCGCAATTCCGGGCGGAAAACCGCTGAGCGCTTTTTCTGGAATTGCTTTATAGCGCCGTCGCGCGGGTGAAATCGTCGCGGAAGGCAGCCAGATCGGGCGCTGCGACATCGGAGATAGCCCAGAAGACCAGTCCGTCCGCATGCCATTCGACGAAATTGTAGCCCTCTTTCTCGGCATTGGTTTTGGCTCCCGCAGCGCCCGGCCAGATGAAGAGATTGATGATATGGCCGTGCCGACGATAGATCAGCGCCGCCACTACGCGGCCGTCGAGATAATCCACCCTGCCGCCCACGAGAGGGAAGCCCTGGGCCGCTAGATCGACCACGGGCGGTGAAAAATCGATCTTGCCGTTGAACCATGGTTTGACGGTGTGCTGGTCGGAGGTGAGCACGTCCGTCAGATGATCGGCAAGCATCGAACGCACATGGCTTGCAAGAAGCTGATCCTCGATGGTCTGGCTTTGCTGCGGCACGTTCAGCACCAGCATAAGGCTTGCGGCGAGCACCGCGAGCGACGGCACGAAGCTCCATTCGCGGAGGAAGCGCCAGACGCGCTGCCACGGGCTTTCAGCCCGGTGCGTGACTGTCGTCGCGTGCGCCATCATGGATTGTTCCAGCGAAAGCGCCGCCCGCACGCGGGCATGGACGGTGTCCGGTGCCTGCCATTTCACGCCTTCGCGTGCGGAAAGGCGCTTGACCATCAACGCATTCTCCATCTCGCCGGCACATTCCCGGCAGGTCGCCAGATGCGCCTCGAAACGCGCGGCGTTGGCTGCGTCGAGTTCTCCGTCGATGAAGCCGTGCAGCAGGTCGTTCCACTCGCCGTGATCATTGTGTTCCCCGCCGCTCATCGTGCGGCGCCCTTCTCATCGAGGCGGCGCCAGAGTTCGCCGAAATCGCGGCGGGCGCGGGCGAGGCGTGACATGACGGTGCCGATCGGCGCATCGATGATCTCGGCGATTTCTTTGTAGGACAGATCCTCCAATTCGCGCAGGACCAGAACTTCGCGCATGGTGTCGGGCAGCCTATTGATGACCTCGCGCACCCGCAGCGTTTCCGTCTTGCGGATGAAGGCTGCTTCCGGCGTATCTTCCTCGGAGGCGGGATCGGGGGAGGGCGAGCCTTGCTCCAGGTCTCTTTCGTCGGTCATCGGCTGTTCGTAACGGCTCTTGCGCCGGCGCTCCTGCAGCCAGGCATGATAGCAGTTGCGGACGATGGTGAAGGTCCAGGCTCGCGCATCGCCATCGCGAAAGCCTCCAAAGCCGCGATAGGCGCGCAGAAACGCTTCCTGCACGATATCCTCCGCGGCATCTGCATCCCTGCTCAGGAAGCGCGCGAAATTATAGGCGGCGTCCAGATGCGGGATGATCATGTGCTGGAAGCGGCGCATGGTCTCGTCGGGAGAGGAGATCGAATGCTGCAATGGCGCGGCATGTGCTGATGGTTCCGCCACCGCCATGAGGACGGCGCGGTTGATCGTGTTTTGTGCCGCGACGAGGGCGCGCAGGCGGGTCAGGAACCGCGCCAGCCTGCTTATCGCGGTGTTTTGCGGCCAGCGCCAGGTCCATGCGTGGAGTGGCTCGCCAAGCGTCATCGAACTCATAATTCGGGCGTCTGTCATCATAATCCCCGCAAAACGCCGATACCGACTGTAAGCCTCGGATAAGGCGCTTGCAATGTTGCCTAAAAGGCTAGATCGCGCCCGCGCGGGTTTTATTCCCGATCGGATGCAAAAAATCGCAGATGCGGAATTCGGATGGCCGCTTGGCTAAAATAATCGGATAAACTTCAACAGCTTATGAGAATTCTTCGCGTGGCGGGGAATAACCACCCACGGCTATCGATCTTCTTCCTCAGTGGACGGCCGCGATCTGTTGCGACCTCCGCCTGACCCCAAAAGCCATAACCCTGAGGAGATATTGCTATGTTTGCTATGACCCGCCGCACCGTGCTCGGCACGGCTGCAGCCGCGGCAGCCTTCGGACTGTCGTCGAAGCTCGAATTCATTCCGCAAGCCTTTGCCGCCACGCCGCTGGAGCCGACGGTCGGCTTCTACAAGTACAAGGTCGGCTCGATCGAGGTGACGGCCATTTATGACGGCATCTGGCGCAAGCCGCATGATCCGGCCTTTATCAAGAACGCCTCCGTCGACGACACCAAGGAAGCGCTCTCAAATGCCGGCCTTACCACCGACTTCATGCCCATTCCGCTGACCGTCGTCGTCCTCGATATCGGCGGACGCAAGATCATGATGGATGCCGGCTCCGGTGTCGGCCAATGGCAGGCCAATGCGACGCATCTGCCGGCCAACATGGCCGCCGCCGGCATCGACTACAAGAAGATCGATACGATCATGATCTCGCATTTCCATCCGGACCACGTCTGGGGTCTGATGGAAAAGGGAACCAATACGCCCGTCTTCCCGAATGCGGAGCTGATCGTCAACGCCGCCGAATACAATTGGTGGACCGATCCCGGCCGTGTCGACAAGCTGGCGGAGGGCCGCAAGGAGGCCGGCCGGCGCATCGCCTCCGTCTTCCCGACCTGGAAGAACTGGAAGCTGGTCGAGGATAATGCCGAAGCGGTGCCCGGCGTGCACATGCTGGCCGCCTATGGCCACACGCCCGGCCATTCGGTCTTCCTCATCGATGGCGGCAGCGAGCAGCTGATGGTCTCGGCCGACATCATGTATGTGCCGGCGCTGCTTGCACCCCATCCGGAATGGCAAGGCGCCTACGACCAGGACGGCCCGATGGCCGTCGCCACCCGCCGCAGGCTGATCGATCGCATTATTGCCGACAAGATCAGGATTTGCGGTTCGCATTTCCCGTTTCCGGGCTCCGGCACCTTCGTCAAGGACGGTAATGCCTACGGATTCACCCCCACCATCCAGGCCTGAGCGGCCAGAAAGAGGAGCAAAACCATGTTCAAATATGCCATTTTCGGGATCGCCGGCCTGTGCGCCGTCACCATCCTCCCGGCGGCAACGGCAGGCATCGCCTTTGCCGTCGACAATATGGAATCGACCGACGCGCCGGACCTGACGTCGGTGCGCTCCAAGATCGACGCGAAGGATTATGCCGGCGCGCTCGCCGAGCTTCGTGATATTGCCGAGGAGCACCAGCAGGCCGATGTCTACAACCTGATGGGCTTCACCCTGCGCAAGACCGGCGACTTCAAGACGTCGCTGACCTACTACACCAAGGCCCTGGAGCTGCAGCCGGACCACAAGGGTGCGCATGAATATCTCGGCGAACTCTATGTCGAGACCGGCGATATGCCCAAGGCCCGCGAGCAGCTTGCCGCACTCACCAAGCTTTGCCCGGCGGGATGCGAGGAGCTTGAGGATCTCACCAAAACGATCGCCGCCAAGGCAACCAACTAGAGCCGGATGATTTCAGGTCTGTTCGACCTAAAAGCCGAATCCGCCCTAGAATCAAAGAAGTAGAGCGTGATGTCGTTCGAAAACCGCCTACACTTTTCGGCATCACGCTCTAACGCTCGGCCTCAACCGATCCGGCGGCATTCCATTCGATCAGGTCGTGGGGATGCCGCCGGACAGGATCGGAAACCTATGGATCTTGACGAGAAGGAGATGGTCATGGAATTCGAAGAAGAGAATGCCGTTCTCGTGAACATGACCGATATGGCATTGCTGTTCGGCCGCATACTATTGTCGCTGCTCTTCCTGGAAGAGGGCATCGAACTCGCCAGCAATCTCGACAACGCGTTGGATGCTATGGCGAGGCTTGGCGTCACGGCCCCCATCGCTATTGCAACCATCGTGCTGCAGCTTGGTGCGGGTCTCGCCATTGCGCTTGGCCTGATGACGCGCTTGGCCGCATTTGGTCTCGGCCTGTTCTGCCTGCTGACGGCGCTGCTCTTTCACACCAACTTCGCCAGCCATAACGAGTTGCTGCATTTCGAAAAGGATCTGGCGATCTCAGGCGGCATGTTCGCGCTGATCGTCGCCGGCGCCGGCAAGCTGTCGCTCGACATGTTCATCCGACGCCATTGGAAGACGAGGCTCGTGGCTTGAGCTCGTCGGTCACCCGGTGAGCCATGTTGGCTCACCGGATAATTTACCCGCCCGCGAAAATCAGGACACTTTCTTGAAGCTCGGAAGCGTCGCGAACAGCTCGACCGATTTCAAACGCGCCTCGATATCGTGGATCGGCATCGAAATGATGACTTCATCAGCCTCGGTATCCTTGATGAATTGCGACAGCTTCGTTTCGGCCGTTTCCGGGGAGCCGACCACGGCGTAGCGCAGCGTATTTTCCACATTCAGCTTTTCCATCGGCGTCCAGAAATCGTCCATGTCGCTGCGCGGGCGCGCGAAGGGGCCGCGCACGTTGCGGCGCAGATTGACGAATTGCTGTTGCGCCGAGGTGAAGTGATACTGCGCCTCCTCATCCGTCTCCGCTATCGCGCCCATGGCACCGACCATGACATAGGGCTTGTCGAGCGTGGCCGATGGTGTGAAGCGCTCGCGGTATATGCCGATGGCATCGAACAGCGATTCCGGCGCGAAATGCGAAGCGAAGGCGTAGGGCAGGCCGAGCACGCCGGCGAGATGGGCGCTGTAGAGGCTGGAGCCGAGAAGCCAGATCGGCACGTTGGCGCCATGGCCGGGAACGGCCAGAATGATCTGGTTGTCGTCGGCAGGGCTGAAGAGATGCTGCAGCTCGATGATATCGTTGGGGAAGCTTTGCGCACCGGCTTCGATATTGCGCCGCAGGGCCTGTGCGGTGCGCATGTCGGTACCCGGCGCGCGGCCAAGGCCGAGATCGACGCGGCCGGGAAACAGGGCTTCCAGCGTACCGAACTGCTCGGCAATGACGAGCGGCGAATGGTTCGGCAGCATGACGCCGCCCGAACCGATGCGGATGCGCGAGGTTGCCGCGCCGATATGGCCGATGACGACCGATGTCGCGGCGCTGGCAACGCCCGGCATGCCGTGATGCTCGGCGAGCCAGAACCTGTTGTAGCCCAACTCTTCCGCCTTCTGCGCCATGCGCTTCGAACTATCGAAGGACTGGCGGATGGTGCTGCCTTCGGCAACGGGCGAAAGATCGAGGATGGAAAAGGGAACCATGGCAAGAAACCTGCGTGGTGGAAGGGAGGGTCGCTTGCACATGTAGGAGTGCCGGCCGCGCATTCCAAACCCTGTGCCGCAATTTCGTCACGATGTTTTCGGCGTCTCACTCAGAAGCGCAAACTGTGCCTTGTTTTTGTTTTGTTCACATTTTGCTGGCACATGTCAGGCCTGAAAGATAGGTTGACCCATGCAAAATACGATTCGCATCATCGGCATCGATCCGGGCCTGCGCCGCACCGGCTGGGGTGTCATCGATACGCTTGGCAATTCCTTGCGCTTCGTGGCGTCGGGAACCGTGACCTCGGATGGCGACATGGATCTCGCATCCCGCCTTTGCCAGCTGCATGACGGGCTTGCGGATATCGTTCACAGCTATCAGCCGGATGAGGCTGCCGTCGAGCAGACTTTCGTCAACAAGGATGCGGTGGCGACGCTGAAGCTCGGGCAGGCGCGCGGCGTCGTCATGCTGGTGCCGGCCCGCGCCGGCTTGCCGGTGTCGGAATATGCACCGAATGCGGTCAAGAAAGCCGTGATCGGCGTCGGCCACGGCGAGAAACAGCAGATCCACATGATGCTGAAGATCCTAATGCCCAAGGTCGAGTTCAAGGGCAACGACGCGGCCGATGCGCTTGCCATTGCCATCTGCCATGCCCATAACCGTGGCGCCAGCCGGCTGCGGCAGGCTGCGTTGGCGGGATAGTTTGTTCTTGACTTGTTCTCGGTGGGTCGCTAGGTATTACTGAAGAGGTATTACTATGCGCGTGACGGAAAAAGGTCAGGTGACCATCCCGAAGGAAATTCGAGACAGGCTGGGCATCGCCCCAGGTTCAGAGGTTGATTTCATCGCCTCCGGCAGCGGTGCGATGCTCGTCAAGATCGGGGAAGCGTCGGATACACCCATTCGCGATTTTGACGATTGGCTCGAGCGCGTCAGGGGCACAATTGACCTCGGCGGCATGACAACGGACGAATTCATGGAGTTTCTGAGAGGGCCGCGTGACGACATCGACCCTCATTGATACCAACATTTTCATCGATATTCTCGGCCCGGATTCAGTCCAACGGCAATGGTCGGCCAAATTCTTGAAACGATGTGTCGGCGAAGGCGATCTCGTCATCAGTCCTGTGGTGTGGTCGGAACTCGCTGCCTCGCCTTTGAGCGAAGAGGAATTGACGATCGCCTTGTCCTGGCTCGATATGAAGCGGGAGGCGATACCTTTCGAGGCGGCGTTTCGAGCCGGAAAAGCGCATCGCCTCTATCTGCTTGCTGGAGGGCAACGGGAAAGAACACTTCCGGATTTTCTGATCGGGGCACATGCCGAATGGCGAAGGCATAGGCTGCTGACGCGCGATGCCTCGCGCTATCGCTCCTACTTTCCCTCACTTGACCTCATCTCTCCCGAAACCCATCCCTGACGGACATCATCCATGATCGGTAAGCTGAAAGGCACAATTGAAGAGATCGGCGAGGACTATGTGCTCGTGGACGTGCACGGCGTCTGTTACGTCGCCTATTGCTCGGCCCGTACGCTGTCGAAGGTCGGTTCCGTCGGCGAGGCCTGTATTCTCTTCATCGAGACCTATGTGCGCGAAGACCAGATCCGCCTTTTCGGCTTCATGACAGCCATGGAACGCGAATGGTTCAATATCGTGCAGACGGTTCAGGGTGTCGGAGCGAAAGTGGCGCTCGCCCTGTTGTCGACGCTGACCCCGGCCGAGCTTGCCAATGCGATCGCCTTGCAGGACCGTGCTGCCGTTTCGCGAGCTCCCGGTGTTGGCCCGAAGGTGGCCATGCGTATCGTGACCGAACTCAAGAACAAGGCGCCGGCCCTGGCCGGAGATGCGATCAATATCGGGCTCAAGCAAGAGCTGGGGGAAGGGGTCGCCGCAGCACCCGTTGCCGATGCCGTCTCCGCGCTCACCAATCTCGGTTATTCCCGCGATCAGGCGGCCAATGCCGTTGCAGCTGCGATGAAGGCGGCCGGCGAGGGTGCGGACAGCGCCAAGCTGATCCGGCTTGGTCTCAAGGAACTGTCGCGGTGAGGCTTTGCACCTTCCGCAATCCTTACTATTGTCGCAAAGTCGAGAGATCGAGTTGTAGTGCTCTTTCGGCGAAGACTATGTTTGAGTGCGGCAGAACAAATGCCGTCCTCGGTGCGAGAGCCGCAAAACGCATACCGGGAATGGAACCTCTGACATGAGTGAAGCCGCACGTCTGATATCGCCGGAAAAGCGGGGCGAAGACATCGATGCGACGCTCAGGCCGCAATCGCTGGATGAATTTACCGGGCAGGCGGAAGCGCGCGCCAACCTGAAGGTCTTCATCGAGGCGGCCAAGGCGCGCGGCGAGGCGCTTGATCATGTGCTGTTCGTCGGTCCGCCCGGCCTCGGCAAGACGACGCTGGCGCAGATCATGGCGAAAGAACTCGGGGTCAATTTCCGCTCGACCTCCGGCCCTGTCATCGCCAAGGCGGGCGATCTTGCGGCGCTGCTGACCAATCTCGAGGAGCGCGACGTGCTCTTCATCGACGAAATCCATCGTCTCAATCCGGCCGTCGAGGAAATCCTCTATCCCGCCATGGAGGATTTCCAGCTCGATCTCATCATCGGCGAGGGGCCGGCGGCGCGTTCGGTCAAGATCGATCTCGCCAAGTTCACGCTGGTTGCCGCGACGACCCGTCTCGGCCTGCTGACGACGCCGCTGCGCGACCGTTTCGGCATCCCGGTGCGGCTGAGTTTCTATACGGTCGAGGAGCTGGAGCTGATCGTCCGGCGCGGCGCGAGGCTGATGGGTCTCGGCATGACTGACGAGGGTGCGCGCGAGATCGCGCGCCGTGCGCGCGGCACACCGCGTATCGCCGGCCGGCTGCTGCGGCGCGTGCGCGATTTCGCCGAGGTCGCCAAGGCCGAAGCGGTGACGCGCGAAGTTGCCGACGAGGCTCTGACGCGGCTTCTCGTCGACAATGTCGGCTTCGATCAGCTCGACAAGCGCTATCTGAACATGATCGCGGTCAATTTCGGCGGCGGCCCTGTCGGTATCGAGACCATCGCCGCTGGCCTTTCCGAGCCGCGTGATGCGATCGAGGATATCATCGAGCCCTATATGATCCAGCAGGGCTTCATTCAGCGTACGCCGCGCGGCCGCGTTTTGACCGCGATTGCCTGGAAACATCTCGGCATGCAGCCGCCAAAGGATCTGGAGGCCGCACAGTTCGGGTTGTTCCGGGAGGAAGATTGAATGCTCGGCCGTCGTGCCTTCCTGAAGCTTTTCGGCGGCAGCATATTCGGATTGATGGCACTTGGGGGATATGCCTTCGGGTATGAGCCGGTCGTCCGTCTCAATGTCACCCGTTACGCCTTGACCCCGCCGGGTTGGACGCCCGGGCTGAAGCTCCGGATCGTGGCGCTTGCCGATTTCCATGCCTGCGAGCCCTGGATGACGGCAGAGCGCATCGCTTCGATCTGCGCCCGCGCAAACCAACTTGGCGGCGACATTATTTTGCTGCTTGGGGACTATACGTCGGGAACGGACCTCATTACCTCGCGCGTCGATCATCGTATATGGTCGGCGGAACTGGCAAAGCTGCAGGCGCCACTCGGTGTTCACGCCATCGTCGGCAATCATGATTGGTGGCATGATTCGAGTGCGCAAAGAACCGGCCACGGACCGACGTTCAGCCATCGGGCATTGGAGGCTGTCGGCATCGAGGTCTATTCCAACCGCGCCGCGCGCTTGGAGAAAGACGGACAAGGCTTCTGGCTTGCCGGCGTCGAGGATCAGCTGGCTTTGCGACGGAGCATGCGCTGGAAGCGGCCGTTCACCAAGGGGCTGGACGATCTCGGTGGCACGCTGGCGCAAGTTGGCGACGATGCGCCGGTGATCCTCCTTGCCCATGAGCCCGATATCTTTCCCGCCGTTCCCCAGCGCGTTTCGCTCACCCTGTCGGGACATACGCATGGCGGACAGGTGAGGATTTTCGGCTGGTCGCCCTATTCGCCCTCGCGCTATGGTGACCGGTATGTCTATGGCCATATCGTCAAGGAGGAGCGCCATATCATTGTGTCGGGCGGCCTCGGCTGCTCTATCGCGCCAGTACGCTTCGGCGTTCCGCCGGAGATCGTCGTAATCGATGTGGGGTAGGGGATGACACCGAAACGCAAGCATATCAGATTGAATTCCGGCCGCGCTCGCTTTCAGGTGCGCGTTGCCGGACTCGGATTTCGGGACGGCCATGTCCTGGTGCATCGCGCCGTGCACGAACACTTCTGGACGTTTCCCGGCGGCCGCGCGGAGATTGGCGAGACTTCGGAAGAAACCTTGCGGCGGGAAATGATGGAAGAGATCGGCGTTGACGTTACGGTCAGGCGCCTGCTGTGGTCTGTCGAGAATTTCTTCCATTACGAGCAGCTCGACTGGCACGAGCTCGGCCTCTACTACCTGATGGATATTCCCGCCGAATTTCCCTTCGATCCCCAGGAGATCGTGCATCGCATTCAGGATGGCGACAACGATTTGGAGTTCAAATGGGTGCGGGCCACGCGAGAGGCGCTGGCGGCGCTCGATATCCCGCCCTATTTCATCGCCGATGAAATCGAGGCCTTGCCGCTGACGCCGCGTCATGTCGTCTGGCGGGACGGCAATCTCGACAGGACTTAGGGGGAGTTGATGGCCGCTTTCGATCCAGTTCGCAGTTTTCGCAAGCTTGCCTATAACAATGCATTGGCGAATGTCCGGCTGCATCGCGCCTGCGCAGCCTTGCAACCCGGCGAATTCGACGCCAAGCGGGTCAGCTTCTTTCCGTCGATCAAGGCGACCCTCAATCATATCCTGACGGTGGACTGGTTCTATGTCGATGCGCTGGAAGGCGGTACGCTGGGCCTGAAGGCTTTTGACATCGAGGAGCCGTACGACCGCCTGGACGAATTGACCGGGCAGCAGGCAGATGTCGATCGCCGGCTGGTGACCTTCTGCGAGTCGTTGACGCCGGAGGCCGGCATGCGGGTCATCGATATCCAACGCGACGGCCGCATCCAGCGGGAGCGCGCCGACGATGTGCTGAACCACCTGTTCCAGCATCAGACGCATCACCGTGGGCAGGTGCATGCCATGCTTGCCAGAACCAGCGTCGCGCCACCGCAGCTCGACGAGTTCATCGTTTCGGACGATGCACGGTTCAGGGGCGAGGAATTGGCTGTGCTTGGTTGGGACGAAACGAAGCTGATGCGCTGATGCCGGCCTGTTGCGGCATCGTTTTCGCCAGCGTTTCGATTGTCCGCCGCAGCAATGCCTTTCCGCCGACTTGCCATCCGAGCGCGCGGATTTTCGACGTATTCATGACGCTGATCGTGTCATGAGGTGCCTGCGCCGGCAGCGTGTGCGGACAGCTCGTCACGCTTTGAAGATGCCCCAGGATCTCGCGTGTATCGGTCAGAATATCCGAGAGATTGAAGGCCTCGCCATCGATCCGGCCGGCTTCCGTCTCCAGCAAGAGCCGGACAGAGCGGCCGAGATCGCGGCCATGAACTTCGGTTCCCGCGCGCGAAGGAACCGGCTTGCCGTTGAGATAGTCGTCGAACAGGCCGTCCCACTTATTGGGCCGCAGGTCGCCATAGACGCCTGTCGCTCTCAGGCTCGCGGCAGCGAAGCCGGGCGCGGAGAGTGAAAACAGGGCACGCTCCGCATCTCGTTTCACCTCACCATAGAGCGTGTTCGGCATCGGCTTTGCCGCCTCGGTCAGCTTCTCTCCAGCGATGCCATCGCCATAGATGGCGCGGGAGGAGAGAAAGATGCAACGGCGAATGCCGGCCTTTCGGGCGGTTTCGAACAGCTTGGCCGAGCCGTCGAGATTGAGGCGCCGAAAGCCGTCCGGATCCTCGCCTTCGCCGCCGCGATATTTGCCGGCGACATGGCTGAAGGCCGCATGCACGAAGAAATAGGCGTCGTCGAAAGCGCCGCTCTGATTTTCCGTTGGGTCGAGGCTCAAGGGGACGAAGGAGACCGGTTGCGGAAAGAGGCCGGCTGGCGGCGGATTGCGCCCACCGATCGCAACCTTGTATCCGGCCGACAGCAGCTCCTCGGCGATGTATCGGCCGACGAGGCCTGTTCCGCCTGAGATGAGAACTTTCATGCCGCCGCTTTCGGGTTTGCGAGCGCGGCGATATCGGGCATATTCCGGCCGGTGTGGAAGCTGTGCCACAGCTCGATCAACGGTCTGAGCTGTTCAGCCTTGGGATGGTTTTCTTCCCAGGGTTTCTCATACTGGTAATGCAGGATCGAGATGCTGTTCCAGTCCCAGAGCGCGGGCATGCTGAACCAGACATATTGCAGCATGTTCATGAATACAGGCAATCCGTGCCAATCTGGGAAGAATGTCTCGAGAAAGGTCTGATCCGTGCGCCGCCAGAAGACGTCGGGGCGGTCGAGTTGCTCGAGCATATGCCGGAAGGTTGCAAGCGAAGGCTTGGCGACGAAGACGCCCGAATTCAGCCGATGGAAATCGGCAAGGTTCTCGTAGACGTTCGGCGCGGCGGAAAATTCCGGATAATCGAAGAGCCGGTCGACATTCTTCAGCACCAAAGCGTCGGCGTCGATGAAGACGCAGGTGTCGTATTCGATCAATTGCCAGAGCCGGAGCTTGCAGAAATTGTCGAGCGGCGTGTGAAAGGAAGGCTTGCGGCCCTTGGTGAAAGGGGCGGCGGCATGGAGATTGCCACGGGCGTGTCGCTCGTTGAAAGCGTCCGACAGGGGAAGGTGTTCGACTTCGACCAGCCGGCAGTCGAGTGCGATAAGCGGGGCAAGGTCGTCTTCATTGACCCCCGCCGTATGGAGCACGACGATGTCAGCCTTCGTGCCGCTGTGAATGATGGAGCGCGCCAAGGCCACGGCCCCCATGGCGTAGTCGGCATTCGTGACGAGCGTCACGAATGCCTGCCCGGCACGGGGGCGGCTGTGAGGCCGCAACCCCTGCAGCATTTCGCTTCCGAGCATCATGACACGGATTTCAACCTCTTGCCCTCGGGATCATGGTTGACCGTCGCGGCGAGATCCTTGGTCCAGGCGGAGATGGCCGGAACGCGCGAGCGATCGACGCGGTAGGCATATTTCTTGGCTACATCGACGATTTCGCTCAGAAGGCCGGCTTCGAGCGTGATCGGCGCCAGCCCGAGGTCGAGGAATTTGTCGTTCTTGACGATCAGGTCGTTCTCCGGGGCTTCCTTGCGCGGGTTGGGCAGACGGACGACTTCTGTGCCGCTCATCTTGGCGATCATGTCGGCGAGATCGCGGATGCGATGCGTTTCCGTCATCTGGTTGAAGATTTCCACGCGGGCGCCGCGGGCCGGCGGGTTCTTCAGCGCCAGCTCGATGCAGCGCACGGAGTCCTGGAGATGGATGAAGGCGCGGGTCTGGCCGCCCGTGCCGTGCACGGTCAGGGGATAGCCGATAGCCGCCTGAATGAGAAAACGGTTCAGCACCGTGCCGTAGTCGCCGTCATAGTCGAAACGGTTGATCAGCTGCTCATGCCGGCGGGTCTGTTCCGTATGGGTGCCCCAGACGATGCCCTGATGCAGATCGGTGATCCTGAGCCCGTCATTCTTGGCATAGAACTGGAAGAGCAGCTGATCGAGGCATTTCGTCATATGGTAGATCGAGCCGGGATTGGCGGGGTAAAGGATCTCCTGGCTGACGGTGCGGCCGTCGGTCGTGTCGATGCCGACGGGCAGATAGCCTTCGGGGATGGCGGCGCCGATCGTGGAATAGCCATAGACGCCCATCGTGCCGAGATGCAAAAGATGTGCGTCGAGATTGAGTTCGACAAGCGCGTTCAGGAGATTGTGCGTGGCGTTGACGTTGTTGTTGACCGTGTAGTTCTTGTGACGATCGCTCTTCATCGAATAGGGGGCGGCACGCTGCTCGGCGAAATGCACGATGGCATCGGGGCGATGCTCGGCCAGCCACTTCTTCAGAAGCTCATAGTCCTTGGCGAGATCGATGAGGTTGAAATGGATGCGGCGGCCGGTTTCGGCGTGCCAGATGCGGGTACGTTCCTGGATCGAATCCATGGGCGTCAGCGACTGGACGCCAAGCTCCGTATCGATCCATCGGCGAGACAGATTATCGAGGATATGGATCTCATGACCGGCGTCGGAGAGATGGAGCGAGGTTGGCCAACCGATGAATCCGTCTCCGCCCATAACCGCTATTTTCATGAGATTTTTCCTTCTGCGCCGATCCGCTGTCCGGCTCTATTCCGGATAGTCGGTGTTTATGACAATTGTTCAAAGCTTGCTTGATGGCAGAACTTCGGCCAAAGAGATGCCGGACATTCAAGGAGATGCGGCAACGATGAACAGCCCCTTTCTGATTGCTGGGGAACTGGAAGCCGGAAGCCACCGGCTGGTGCAGCGAGTCTACTACGAGGATACGGATTTTTCCGGCCTCGTCTATCACGCGCGCTATCTGCATTTCCTCGAGCGCGGGCGCACGGACTATCTGCGCTGTCTCGGTGTGGAACAGCGCGAGCTCCTGAATGCCGACGAGGAGGGGCTGGTTTTCGTCGTTCACCGCATGGAGATCGATTTCAAGGGGCCGGCGCGCATGGACGACGTGCTGACGATCCGCACGGTCACGGAAAAGGCCGGCGGCGCCAAGATGGTGCTGTCCCAGGAGATACGGCGCGGCGATACATTGCTGATCGCAGCCAAGGTCATCATCGCGGTGATCAACGCGAAGGGACGCCCGCGCCGGCTGCCGGAAAAGCTCGCGGTGCAGATGCTGGCGGCATCGGAAACCGTCGGCTAAGCCGGGTTTCGCGTGCCTATGGCGACGGTCGGCTGCATGCAAGGATACCGTGCTTGCCAATGTGCGCCTTGCAATAACTTGAGTTTTGTGTGAAGGAATTCGCCGCGCAAGATTTGTCTGCGTCTGTCGCCGGTTTCATCCGGTCAGTTCTTCCCAGGAGCTAGAATAGCCATCACCGCCGTTAAATTCTTCATGTTTCGACGCTAACATTCTTTTAACCATAATAGTGTCTTACTGGTTATGTCGGAGTTTGTGCGGTGCACGCCTTCCTTTGACCAAATTTGACGGCAAGAAGGCAATTGTAAGCTTGGAAGGCTTGACCAGGGCGTTCAGCGGCGGCTGCCAAACAATTCTTGTGAGATCACTTTTAGCCGCCCGGTCTAGCGCCGGGCGTTTGGATTCGGGGATTTTGGATCAATGGAACAAGTAGCATTGGCGGCGGCGACCACACCGGACATCACGCTCTGGTCGCTTTTCATGCAGGCGGGTTTGGTCGTCAAGCTCGTCATGATCGGCCTGCTGGCAGCGTCCGTCTGGACCTGGGCGATCGTCATCGACAAATATCTGAGCTACGCGCGGGCGCGCCGGCAGTTCGATCATTTCGAACAGATCTTCTGGTCCGGCCAGTCGCTCGAAGAGCTGTACCGCACGCTTTCGGAGCGCAACAATACCGGCCTCAGCGCCATCTTCGTCGCCGCCATGCGCGAATGGAAGAAGTCCTTCGAGCGCGGCGCCCGCTCGCCGATCGGCCTGCAGATGCGTATCGACCGCGCCATGGACGTCACCCTGGCACGCGAATCGGAACATCTGACCGCTCGCCTCGGATCGCTCGCGACCATCGGTTCTGCCGGTCCGTTCATCGGCCTGTTCGGTACGGTCGTCGGTATCATGACCTCATTCCAGGCGATCGCCGGTTCGAAGTCGACCAACCTTGCGGTTGTTGCGCCCGGTATCGCCGAGGCGCTGCTGGCGACCGCCATCGGTCTGGTCGCGGCCATCCCGGCCGTTATCGCCTACAACAAGTTCTCCGGCGATGCCGGCAAGCTCTCGGGCCGCATGGAAGGTTTCGCGGACGAATTCTCCGCCATCCTTTCGCGCCAGATCGATGAGAAGCTGCAGCCGCGTCAGGCAGCACAGTAAGTAGCGGACAGGACCGGAGTATTTCACATGGCAATGTCTGTTGGAGGCAAGAGTGGCGGCGGTGGCCGCCGGGGTAGTCGTCGCGGCGGAGGCCGAGGCGGCCCGATTTCCGAGATCAACGTGACGCCGCTGGTTGACGTCATGCTCGTGCTGCTTATCATCTTCATGGTGGCGGCGCCGATGATGACCTCGGGTGTGCCGATCGACCTGCCGCAGACGCAGGCCGGCGCGCTGAACGCCCAGACGCAGCCCATCACGATCTCGATCAAGGCCGATGGCCAAGTGTTCATCGGGGAATCGCAGATCCAGGCCACCGAAATCGCGGACAAGCTGAAGGCGATCGCCACGACTGGCTATAGCGAACGCATCTTCGTAAAGGGCGATGCGAAAGCGCCTTACGGCGTCATCGCCGACGTTATGTCACGCATTCAGGAGGCCGGTTACAAGAACATCGGCCTGGTCACGCAGCAGCAGACAACGGATCACTGACGAACCGACATGAAGCGCAGTCTCGCCACTTCTGCTGTCATTCACATCCTGGTGCTGATCGGCGCCATGGTGACGCTGAGTGCGCCCGCGCCGCTGGAGACGCCGGAAAGCACGGCGATGGATGTGGACATTGTCCAGGCGGACCAGCTCCAGCAAGGCGAGAAGAAGGCGCCAGTGACGGATCACGTCTCGCGGAAACAGACGACGAAGCAGGATCAGGTCGCCAACGCCCAGAATGTCGGCGAGAACAAGGTCGACATCAAGAACCTGGTCGTGCCGACCCAACGGCCCGAGAGCGATACGGCGGCGTTGGCGCCGAAGAAGGTGGATACGCCCGTTCCGCAAGACGATCCGCGGCCGAACGACGTCAAGACGATCGAGCAGAAGGAAACGGAGGCCGCGCCGAAGGAAGTGGCCGCCGTTCCGCAGCAGAAGCCTGACGTGACGCCGACGCCGAAGCCGGATGTCACCCCACCGACCCCGAAGGCCGATGCGACGCCCACCCCGCCGCCGACCGAACAGCCGACCCAGCAGGCCGAGATCCCGGTGCCGAACAATGTTCCGGTGCCTGATGTCAAGCCGCAGCCGACGCCGAAGCCGGACGTGAAGGTCGCTGACGCCAAGCCGACGGACAAGACGACGACACAGAGCACCAGCAAAACCACGTCGGCCGATGACGGCAAGAAGGACGCCGACAAGAAGCGCCAGACTCCAAAGTCCTCCAGCAAGGGCCTTGACGATGGTCTCGCCGATCAGATCAACGACCTTCTGAACAACACTTCGTCAAAAGGCGGCGCGAAGCGCTCGTCCCAGCAGGCTTCCGCCGGCGCGGATACGCAGGTCGCCTCGCGCGGTGGCATGAAGTCGCTCGGCGCTGGCAAGCTCAGCCAGAGCCAGCAGGACGGCTTGCGTGATCTGATCCAGAAGTACTGGAACCTCCCTCCCGGTCTTGAGGGCGGCGGCGACGTGCGAATCAAGGTGCACTTCAAGCTCGACAAATCCGGTCAGATCGTCGGTCAGCCGGAAGCGACGACCAACGGTGGACCGGCTTCGACACAAAGTGCCATGCAGTCCGCCGCTGTACGCGCGGTCCTTCGGGCG
The DNA here is from genome assembly GCF_012641385.1 of Rhizobium sp. P28RR-XV. NCBI lineage: Bacteria > Pseudomonadati > Pseudomonadota > Alphaproteobacteria > Hyphomicrobiales > Rhizobiaceae > Rhizobium > Rhizobium sp. P28RR-XV. The sequence goes on along the minus strand of NZ_JABAIG010000002.1, from coordinate 361,949 downwards.
CAATCGGAGTTCATGACGATTCTTCCGGCGGACAAATATGAAGATTGGCAGGAAGTCGTCGTCAACTTCAGCGCAGCGGATTTGGGGATGTGATGCGGGGGGGGTGGCTTTCGTTGAAACACTGTCCTCGTCTTGGCCTGCCTTTGGTTGCGGCTCTTGGGATCATGCTGGCAGCTTCCGTATCGGTGCTGCCTGCACATGCCACCGGCGAGAATCGCCTAGGGCAGCCCGCCGGTGAAAACATTCGCAATAGCATCATCGCGAACTGGCCCCCGCCTGCCGATCTGACTGACGTGAAAGAAGTTCACGTCCAAATCCGGTTTACGCTTGATCGTGCCGGAAAGATCGTTGGCAAGCCGAAAGTGACGATGACTGGCGGCCCTCAAAAGACCCAAAAAGCTGTTGCGGCAAGTGCGCTGCGAGCCGTGCTTAGGGCTGCTCCATTCAAAAATCTGCCGATGGATCAATATGACGTCTGGAAAGAAGTAATCATCAACTTCAAAGCGGACGATCTCGGGCATTAATGCTGAAAGGCTTGACACATATGATCAGAAACTCCCTCGTTCGTCTCCTGCTGGTGCTGGCAGGTCTGACCGCAGCGTTTGCCACTCCGGCCTACGCCGTGGTGGAACTGAACATCAACAAGGGCAACGTCCAGCCGATGCCGATCGCTATCACCGACCTTCTGTCGAATGATACGCTCGGCCCGCAGATCTCAAGCGTGATTGCCGCCGATCTGCAGCGCTCCGGTCTGTTCGCTCCGATCAACAAGCAGGCCTTCATCGAGAAGATCACCAATCCGGATTCGACCCCGCGCTTCCAGGACTGGACGTCGATCAACGCGCAGGCGCTGGTGACCGGCCGCGTCACGCAGGAAGGCGGCCGCCTTCGTGCCGAGTTCCGCCTGTGGGATACGTTCGGCAACAGCCAGATGATCGGCCAGCAGTTCTTTGCCCAGCCGGACAACTGGCGCCGCGTCGCGCATATTATCGCTGACGCGATTTATCAGAAGATCACCGGCGAGAAGGGCTATTTCGATACCCGCGTCGTTTTCGTTGCCGAAAGCGGCCCGAAGACGGCTCGCAAGACGCAGCTCGGCATCATGGACCAGGATGGCGCCAATGTGCGCATGCTGACCGACGGCAGCGATCTCGTGCTGACGCCGCGCTTCTCGCCAAGCCGTCAGGAAGTGACCTACATGTCCTTCGCCAACCAGCAGCCGCGCGTCTATCTGCTGCAGCTGCAGACGGGCCAGCGCGAGCTGGTCGGTAATTTCCCCGGCATGACCTTTTCGCCGCGCTTCTCGCCGGACGGCCAGCGCGTGATCATGAGCCTGCAGCAGGAAGGCAACGCCAACATCTATACAATGGACCTGCGTTCGCGCACCACGACGCGCCTGACCTCGACGGCTGCGATCGACACGTCGCCGTCCTATTCGCCTGACGGCAGTCAGATCGCCTTCGAAAGCGACCGCGGCGGAAAGCCGCAGATCTACGTGATGGGCGCCGATGGCTCCAACCAGCGCCGCATTTCCTTCGGCGACGGTTCGTACTCCACGCCGGTCTGGTCGCCGCGTGGCGATCTCATCGCCTTCACCAAGCAGTCCGGCGGAAGCTTCTCGATCGGTGTCATGAAGACGGACGGTTCGGGGGAACGCCTGCTGACCACGGGCTTCCACAACGAAGGCCCGACCTGGGCACCGAACGGCCGCGTCATCATGTTCTTCCGCCAGCCGGCTGGTTCGGGTGGGCCGCAGCTCTATTCCATCGATCTGACCGGCTATAACGAACAGAAGATCCCGACTCCGGGCTTCGCTTCCGATCCGGCATGGTCGCCGCTTCTCGAGTAGTAGATGGACTTGCCACGTTATCGCCGCAAAGTCCTGTGAGTGGACCGTTTCCGGACGATTTTAGGACATCATTAACCATACTTGTTGGAATCGGATTAACCGAACCCGGTTACAGTCTGGCAACCCTGATAGAGACTTAAGGAGAGACCGGCTATGAGCCGCACCGCAACCCCGGCCGTTGGCCACATGCAGAACCTCGCCCGCAACCCGATCATGATCGCGCTTTTCGTTGGCCTTTCTCTGGCCGGCTGCGCCTCCAAGAAGGGTCTGCCGAACGATGCCAACGGTCTTGGCTTGAACGGTGCCGGCAACGCTACTCCGGGTTCGCCGCAGGACTTCACGGTCAATGTCGGCGACCGCATCTTCTTTGACACCGACAGCACCTCGATCCGCACCGACGCCGCCCAGACCCTCGACCGTCAGGCTCAGTGGCTTGCTCGCTACCCGAACTACGCGATCACCGTTGAAGGCCATGCCGACGAACGCGGCACGCGCGAATACAACCTTGCCCTCGGCGCGCGCCGTGCGGCTGCCACCAAGGACTATCTCGCTTCGCGCGGCGTTCCGGCCAAGCGCATGAAGACGATCTCCTACGGCAAGGAACGTCCGGTCGCGACCTGCGACGATATTTCCTGCTGGTCGCAGAACCGCCGCGCGGTCACCGTGCTCAACGGCGCCGGTTCCTGATAGGTCGAACGACCGGTCGAATTGTATAAAGGCGGCCCCTGCGGTCGCCTTTACTTTTTTGACCACACTTTGGCCGAACTCCGTTGCTTTTTGAAAGCAATTGTAAAAATCTCATTTTCGAGCCCCAGGCCCGAAGAATCAATGAGACAGGACGATCCATATGAGAAAACTTGTCGTGGCGAGCATGCTTTGTCTCGCTGCCTTTGCAGGTAGTGAGCGCGATGCTTCTGCCTTGTCGCTGTTTGGAATCCACCTCGGAGGCCGCGATGCTTCCGCGCAGTCGGCTTCCAACAATGCGTATCAGAGACAAGCACAATACGGCCAGGCACCGGTCATCAATGTTCAAAACAGCGACGCCGAAGTTCGCCTGCAGCAACTCGAAGACCAGATGCGTCAGTTGAACGGTCGCGTCGAGGAAATGAGCTATCAGCTGCTGCAGATGCAGGAGACCATCCGCAAGGCGCAGGAAGACAACGAATTCCGCTTCCAGCAGCTTGAGAAGCGTGGCGGCAGCGCGCCGACGGCAGCGGGCGGCACGATGAAGAAGAGCGAGGCCGATGTTCCGGCGCAGGGCTCCGGCGGTCAGCAGCAGGACGACATTGCTGGCGTCATCGGCGATTCGCAAAACAATGATGTCGCTTCCCAACAGGGGAGCGGCGCGGGCAAGCCGCCGAGCCAGCTTGGTTCGATCCAGTTCGACCAGGGCGGCAAACAGGTGGGAAGCTCTTCTACCGGCGCCAAGAATGGCTCGGGCGCGCCGCCGAGCGCTGGCTCCGGGACACAGACCGCTTCGCTTGGCAATGAGAACGATCAGTACAAGGCTGCCTACGGCCACGTCCTGTCTGGCGACTATAGTGTCGCCGAACAGGAGTTCCGCCAGTATCTTGACAGCTATCCGAGCAGCACGCGGGCCGCGGACGCGAATTTCTGGCTCGGAGAGGCGCTTTATTCGCAGGGCAAGTACAACGATGCCGCCAAGACCTTCCTCAATGCGCATCAGAAATATAGCGGCTCCGAGAAGGCACCTGAAATGCTGCTGAAGCTCGGCATGTCGCTCGCCGCCCTTGATAACAAGGACACTGCCTGCGCCACGCTTCGCGAAGTGAGCAAGCGCTACCCGAAGGCATCGAAAGCCGTGACCGGCAAGGTTGCCAGCGAAGAGAAGCGGCTTGCCTGCTGAGCGCCATGTCTACTGACGCTGTGACCGGCGGTGCCACAGCCCTCATGCCAGAAGCCGCCGCGGCCGAATTCCTCCAGTCCCTATCGACGCCTGCTCATATTCTGGTTGCCGTTTCCGGCGGCAGCGATTCCACCGGGCTTCTGATTGCCCTTGACGAGCAGCTGAAATCCCATTCCTACAGAGATATCACCCTGAGCGCCGCGACCATCGACCATGGCTTGCGCGCCGCCGCGGCCGACGAAGCGCGAGAGGTCGCCGCACTCTGCGCTTTGCGCGGCATTTCCCATTTTATCTGCCGCTGGGAAGGTGAAAAACCCAAGGCCGGCATCATGGCCGCGGCCCGCGAGGCACGCTATGAATTGCTCGCCGATCTCGCCGAGGAGATTTCGGCCAATCTCATCGTCACAGCACACACCATGGATGATCAGCGCGAGACCATGGTCATGCGCGGCAAGCGCCGGCTGGAGGATGTGGACGGCATTGGCACCGGCATTGCCGACGCGGTGCTGTTTGACCGGCGTAGCTGGATTGTCAGGCCGTTTCTGGCCTGCCGGCGGATGGATATCAGAACCTATCTCGAGATGCATGGCATATCCTGGCTCGACGACCCCAGCAACGAGGATTCGAGATATGAGCGCGTGCGTACGCGCATGGAACTTGGAACGGATCCGCCGAGCTCATCGCCACCGGGGAATGGCGGTTCCGGTCGCGCCGTGCTCTCCGCGAAGGCGGCCAGGTGGCTGGACGACCACGTCACGATCCATGCGAATGCGCTTTGTGCCATCGACCGATCCGGCCTTTCGGCGGATAAAGCGGTCGTCGCCTATGTCCTGTCCTATCTTGCCGCGGTCTTCGGCGGCAGGCCTTACGCGCCGGGGCGCGTGCAAATGGAGCGTGTTCTCGAATTTGTGAACGGCGCGGATTCCGGCCGGCGCACCGCCGGCGGCGTGGTCTTCGATCTGCGTCGCGATGGGCTCTACCTCATGCGGGAAAGCCGCAATATCGCGCGGCTGTCGGTTCCATCAGGCGAAAAGGGCAATTGGGATGGTCGCTTCGAGATAAGCAATTCGGGTCGGACGCCGATCAGCGTGCGCGCCGCCGGGACAGAGAATGCGACGTTTTTTCCGCCGAACCTGCCGAAAGGGGCCGTGCGGCGTGCTACGGCAGCGATGCCGCTGATTGTGACGGAAGCGGGGATAAAGGCGGGATCGATTGCGGTTATGCCCCGTCTTGCGCCTTTCGACCGCTTTTTGACACGATTCGACCTCACATTCGCAGATCGGCTTTCAATCGCTTTTGGCCGTGAAGCCTATATGCGGCCACCGCTTTCGGTCTTATAGACGGAAAAAACATGCGGCGATGCGGTTTGCCTTGGCAACGGCTTGGCGCAACCCTATGTTAGGGATCAAGTAATGCCGTCGCTTAAGCGGCGGAAGTTTCAGTGCTGGGGAGTTCGATGAACCCTAATTTTCGTAATTTCGCTCTGTGGGCAATCATAGCTCTGCTGTTGATTGCCCTGTTCAGCATGTTTCAGAACGCGCCGGCACAAACAGGCTCCAGGGAAATACCGTATTCGCAGTTCCTCCGGGAAGTTGATTCCGGCCGCGTCCGTGACGTGACCGTTACGGGCAACCGCGTCATCGGCAGCTATGTCGAAAACGGCGCGGCCTTCCAGACCTATGCTCCGGTCATCGATGACAGCCTGCTTGAACGCCTGCAGTCCAAGAATGTCATCGTTGCCGGCCGCCCGGAATCGGACGGTTCCTCGAGCTTCCTGAGCTATCTCGGCACGCTGCTGCCGATGCTCCTGATCCTTGGCGTCTGGCTGTTCTTCATGCGGCAGATGCAAGGCGGCTCGCGCGGCGCCATGGGCTTCGGCAAGTCAAAGGCGAAGCTTCTGACGGAAGCGCATGGCCGCGTCACCTTCGATGACGTCGCCGGCGTCGATGAAGCCAAGCAGGATCTGGAGGAAATCGTCGAGTTCCTGCGCGATCCGCAGAAATTCCAGCGCCTCGGCGGCCGCATTCCGCGCGGTGTTCTGCTTGTAGGCCCTCCGGGTACGGGTAAGACGCTACTGGCGCGCGCCATTGCCGGCGAAGCCAATGTGCCGTTCTTCACCATCTCCGGTTCCGACTTCGTCGAAATGTTCGTCGGTGTCGGCGCAAGCCGCGTTCGCGACATGTTCGAGCAGGCAAAGAAGAATGCACCCTGCATCATCTTCATCGACGAAATCGACGCCGTCGGCCGCCATCGTGGCGCCGGTCTCGGCGGTGGTAACGACGAGCGCGAACAGACGCTCAACCAGTTGCTGGTCGAGATGGACGGCTTCGAGGCCAACGAAGGCATCATCCTGATCGCCGCCACCAACCGTCCTGACGTCCTCGACCCCGCGCTGCTGCGTCCGGGCCGCTTCGACCGTCAGGTCGTGGTTCCGAACCCGGATATCGTCGGTCGCGAGCGCATCCTCAAGGTTCATGCCCGTAACGTGCCGCTGGCTCCGAATGTCGATCTGAAGACGCTTGCCCGCGGTACGCCCGGCTTCTCCGGCGCCGATCTGATGAACCTCGTCAACGAAGCCGCCTTGATGGCCGCCCGCCGCAACAAGCGTCTGGTAACCATGCAGGAGTTCGAAGACGCCAAGGACAAGATCATGATGGGCGCCGAGCGCCGCTCTTCGGCAATGACCGAAGCGGAAAAGAAGCTCACCGCCTATCACGAGGCCGGTCACGCGATCACGGCGCTCTATGTCGCCGTCGCCGATCCGCTGCACAAGGCGACCATTATTCCGCGCGGCCGCGCGCTCGGCATGGTCATGCAGCTTCCCGAGGGCGACCGCTATTCGATGAGCTACAAGTGGATGGTGTCGCGCCTCTGCATCATGATGGGCGGCCGCGTTGCCGAAGAGCTAACCTTCGGCAAGGAAAACATCACCTCGGGTGCGTCTTCCGATATCGAGCAGGCGACCAAGCTTGCCCGCGCGATGGTGACCCAATGGGGCTTTTCCGACGAGCTCGGCCTGGTTGCCTACGGCGAGAACCAGCAGGAAGTCTTCCTCGGCCACTCCGTCTCGCAGTCGAAGAACGTTTCGGAGGCGACCGCGCAGACAATCGACACCGAGGTCCGCCGCCTGATCGACCAAGCCTATCATCAGGCCAAGGATATCCTCACCGAACAGCATGACGGCTTCGTGGCGATCGCCGAAGGCCTGCTCGAATACGAGACGCTGACGGGCGAGGAGATCAAGGCGCTCATTCGCGGTGAAAAGCCGGCGCGCGATCTCGGCGACGACACGCCGCCGAGCCGCGGCTCAGCCGTGCCGAAGACCGGCGCCAAGAAGGATGGTTCGCTCGGTGCCAAGGGCGACGAGCCCGAAGGCGGCTTCGAACCGCAGCCGCGCTGACGCACGGAGCCGATTGACCATGTAGACGAAGAGGCCGGTTCTCCTTTGAATAGGGAACCGGCCTTTTTCTTGAGGCTGTGCGGAACGAACAGAAGCCGAGGTCGGTACTGATGATGGTCCGAACATCGGAATTGACGGGAGAGTGGGTCGTTACCTGCGGCTAGCGATGTCGATGGCGATCAGGGCAGCGGGCTTGTCTGCATTCATGTCGTCGAGGGCCGCAATCGTAAATCGGCGTTCGCCGGTCTCGTCGCCGGCATCGCCCTACTGATGATCGAATATCTCCATGCGTACAGCATCCGTGATTCTCAGCTCAACGATTACCTGTCCGATTTGCGGTTTCAAGGCGAGGGAAACGATGCCAACCGACGCCTGCCAGTATTTCTATGATTGCAAAGGCTGTGGCGCCAGCCTTCAGCCAAAGGCCGGTGCTTGTTGTGTGTTTTGCTCGTTCGGAACCGTTCCTTGCCCACCGATCCAGGCTCAGGGCGGGCAAGGCCGTTGCTGTTGACTAGCGTGACACCACGATGATGAGGCTGCAAGTACAGCCTTGAATGCACAATCGTCGTAGCCGGGGGAAGTAATATGGGCAGCTTATGTTGTGAATTGGAATATTGTCCGCCTCCACCCGATGCGGTTTTTTAGTGCTTATTAATGGTAACGCGTTGTAATAGGCGGTCTCGGTAATTTAAGTGCCGAGTTTTACAATCTGTGGCATGAGCCACAGGCATCGATGCTCAAAGCGTCTCTGGATTCAGAGCAGTGTTTTCGATGCCGCTGCATGTTTCGCGAAAATGCAGCAACGACAGGAGTGCATATGAAACGTCGCTATTTCGGAACTGACGGAATTCGCGGTCAATCCAACATCTATCCGATGACGCCGGATCTTGCCATGCGCGTGGGTATCGCCGCCGGCACGATCTTCCATCGGGGTAGTCACCGTCACCGCGTCGTTATCGGCAAGGACACACGTCTTTCCGGTTATATGCTGGAAAACGCGATGGTCGCAGGCTTTACTGCGGCCGGCGTCGATGCCTTCGTTCTCGGCCCTATTCCGACGCCGGCCGTCGCCATGCTGACTCGCTCGCTGCGTGCCGACATCGGCGTCATGATTTCCGCTTCGCATAACCCTTACGAGGACAACGGCATCAAGCTTTTCGGGCCGGACGGCTACAAGCTGTCCGACGATCTTGAAATGAAGATCGAGGATCTGCTCGACAAGGACGTTACCGAGCATCTTGCCAAGGCTGAGAATATCGGCCGTGCCAAGCGCATCGACGGCGTGCATGACCGCTACATCGAGCATGCCAAGCGCACCCTGCCGCGTGACGTCACGCTGCAGGGACTGCGCATTGCCATCGACTGCGCCAATGGGGCCGCCTATAAGGTTGCCCCGGCCGCCCTTTGGGAACTCGGCGCCGACGTCGTGACCATCGGCAATGAGCCGAACGGTACGAATATCAACCTGAATTGCGGTTCCACCAGCCCTGTCGCCCTGCAGAAGAAGGTGGATGAAGTGCGCGCCGATATCGGCATCGCGCTGGATGGCGACGCCGACCGCGTCATCATCGTCGATGAGACCGGCACGATCATCGATGGCGATCAGCTGATGGCTGTCATCGCAGAGAGCTGGGCCGAGAGCCAGACATTGCGCGGCAACGGCATCGTGGCGACCGTCATGTCCAATCTCGGCCTCGAGCGTTTCCTGGAAGAGCGCGGCATGTCGCTTGCCCGGACCGCCGTCGGCGACCGCTATGTCGTCGAGCATATGCGTCAGCATAATTACAATGTCGGCGGCGAGCAATCGGGTCATATCGTGCTGTCCGATTACGGCACGACAGGCGATGGGCTCGTGGCCGCGCTGCAAATCCTTGCCTCGGTAAAACGCACCGGCAGGACGGTCAGCGAAGTCTGCCGGCGTTTCGAGCCCGTGCCGCAGCTCTTGCGCAATGTCCGCATAGCTGGCGGCAAGCCGCTGGAGGATATTCAGGTGCGGCAGGCGATCGCCGATGCGGAAAGCGAGCTTGCCCGCAGCGGCCGCCTGGTCATCCGTCCTTCCGGCACCGAGCCCTTGATCCGGGTCATGGCCGAGGGCGACGATCGCGGCCAGATCGAGCGTATCGTCGGCGGATTGATCGACGTAATTTCGAGCGTCCGCTCGGCAGCCTGAGACTGGAAATACTGGATATCCAAATCTATGGCCGCCTCATCGAGGCGGCCGTTTTGTTTTCCGCCGGTGAGGCAAAGGCGGCTTACTGGAACATTTCGCCGGGATAGGCGCCCCAGAGTTTTTCCTGCCTGACATAGCCTCTTGCCGAATGCTCCCCTACGGAAACACGGCACCATGTTCCCGTGCAGGACTGCAGCGAAACCAGTACGCGAGGCTGCAGCTCCGCGACCGCCCGAGCGGCCGGATTGGGATCGGCGCGCAGCATGGCATTCTTGGTCAGCCAGGGCGCGATCACCGCCATACGTGTGCCGGAGAGCAGGGCACTATGCATCCAGCCGGTCACGCCGGTGTCGTCGCGGACCTGCCGCCAATGGCCATATTCGTCGATGATCTCCAGGGGCAGGCCCGGTTTCGTATAGATCCATTTGGTTGCGTAGATGGTCGATGGACCCACGCGCATGCGTGCCTTCTGAGCCCGCAGGGAAACATAACGAGGGATCGGCAATCCCGTTTCGCGACCCTTGTTCCATGCCGTGGCCGCGACGGGTTTTATCGGCTTCGTGCCGGCCAGAGCGGCAGGGCTCAGGAAGAGGATAAGGAGCCCCAGGCAGGTCCATAGCTTTCGATGGCAAGTCAAAGACTTCCTCCTGAGTTAGCTTCCGGCCACCGCACTGTAGTGGCTCTATTCTTGCCAATTCGTTTAAAATCCAGACCTCCACGACACCTGGTGGCGCATGTCCTCGCGAAGAAGGGAGGAGGTGAAACGGCCGCATCTCGTTCTCTTTATTATAAAATCACAAGTTTCTAATATATTAAATAAAGTATAGTCTCTGAATAAACAGGGTAAATATTCGTAGTTAATCAGGCTTTAACTCATTTTCATCATTATCCCTGTCATGTCTTTTCGATTGGCAAGCGTCTGCTGCGCCAAGGCAAGAAATTTGGAGCCAAAGCCATGATGAAATCCCTAATAGGAGCACTTGCCACTTTGCTTGTCGGCACGTCGGCCTTTTCTGCTGATCTTTATACACCGGAACCCGCGCAGTCGGCGCCGGAAGTGACTGTCGCCCAATCCAGCGGCTGGTACCTGCGCGGCGATGTCGGCTATGCCTTCACGAACCTGCGCGGCGCCAACTATTTCCAGGGCTCCAATTCCAGCCTGGTCGATTTCGATAGGGCGTCGCTCGATGACAACCTCACGCTCGGCGGCGGTATCGGTTATCAGATCAATAACTACCTGCGCACGGACTTGACGTTCGATTATCTCTTCAAGTCCGACTTCAAGGGTTCGACGAAGGGCAATTGCGGCGGCTGCGGTCCGGACTTCACGTCCGTCCCGGCAACGTCCCGCGACCTGGCATCCCTGACGGCCTTCAGCTTGCTCGCCAACGCTTACGTCGATCTCGGCACGTACGGCATCTTCACGCCTTATGTCGGTGGTGGTCTCGGTGGTACCTACGTCAAGTGGAGCAATCTGAAGAACACCTCTTGCTCGGACGCCAATCCGGACTCCTGCGACGGATCGGTTACGCATAATGGTCGCGGCAGCTGGCGCTTCACCTACGCGCTGATGGCCGGTACGTCCATCGATCTGAGCTGCAATCTCAAGGCTGACGTCGGCTATCGCTATCGGCATATCCAGGGCGGCGATATGTTCGGCTTCGCTGAAAACGGCGGCCCCGGCTACGATAAGGGCCTGAACCTGCACGAAGCTCGCATCGGTGCCCGTTACACCTTCGGCGGCTGCCAGACGGCAAGCTACATGCCGCCGGCCGATATTCCGGCCCAGCCGGTCTACAAATAAGCATACCTCACGCAAGCCATTGAAAAGCCGTCCGGTTTCCTCCGGGCGGCTTTTGTCTTTTCTCCCTGCCGTTAAGCAATTCTTCCGTGCTTTAAAGCTTCATTAACCATGAATTCCCTATGGTTAATGAAATGAGAATGGCGGCTTTCCCGCAGGGTCTCTTCTCTGACGGGCTCGCGGGCAAGCAAAGGCCGACCGGTTCGACGCGCGGGCATTCGCCCGAGGATGGAAGGCGAGGGGTAATGATCCGTTTTGACGCTTTGGCGCTGGCCGCAGCGATGGCAGGCGCATCGGCGGGCGTTGCTCTTGCGGGCGATGCGCCGCCGGAAATCAAGGTGCCCGAAGTCAGTGTCCCAGAGGTCAGCGTCAAGGATGCGAAGGGATGGTACGTTCGCGGTGATGTCGGTTATGCCGTCAATGCCAGCCGCAACAACACGACGTTCCGCGCTTACGATCCAGCTGGTGGCGACTACAGTTCGAGCCGCTTCGATTCGACCCGCTTTGGCGGCGATTTTTCCGGCGGCCTGGGCGTCGGCTATCAATTCAACGATCTATTTCGCGCCGATGTCACTGGGGATTTCTTCAGCGGCGATTTCGACGGCCGAATCTCCAGCAATTCGCCTTGCGCCAGCGGAGCCGCAGGCACAGGTTGCTCCACAAAGGCGCATTCTTCCTTCAGGGCCGGCAGCCTGATGGTCAACGGCTACGTCGATCTCGGAACGCTTGCCGGCTTTACGCCCTATGTCGGTGCGGGACTGGGTGCGACGCGTGTCTCGTGGAGCAGCGTCAATGCCATGGGCTCCTGCGTGGACGGTGCTTCCGGCTGTGGTGGCGTGGCTTCGATCAGCGCGCGCTATCCGGGCGATAGCGACTGGCGCATGACCTATGCTCTGATGGCGGGTGTCGCCTACGAGGTTGCGCCGAATATCAAGGTCGACCTTGGCTATCGCTTCTCCCACGTTGCCGGCGGAGACATGTTCGGCGAATCGGTGGCGAGCGCAGGCGGCACTGTGGGTCGTGACGGTGCGCTCTCGCGGCACGAAATCCGGATCGGTCTCAGGATCACGACCTGGTAGGATCGAGGCTTAGAGCGGTTCAGCTTTTCAATGAGCCTCTGAGCCGCTCTATCTCTTTGTTTCCTTGCAATTCCGGACGGAAAACCGCTGCGCACTTTTCCTGGAATTGCTCTATGGCGTCGTCAGCACATAGTTGATACGCCGAAAGAAATCCAAAGTTCGGAAGATGTGGGCGGGTACGCGCCGCCACGCAGAAGACTTGGCGGCGCGATAATCGCGGCGCCAGCCGATCATGGTGGTTCGCTGCAGCCGGCTGAAGCCGGCGATATTGGCGCGTGTGCTGAAGATCGATATATGCATGTCCCAGCCACGCTCCACCGCCACGTCCCAAGGCAATGACATGACCTCTAGCGATTTGACGATTCTCTCGGCGCCGCGGCGCGTGACGAGATAGCAGGCCGTCGAACCCTGTGGGCCGAAAAGGCAACGACCGACGACATCTCCCTTCCTGCTGCGCATCATGGCACGGAAGCCGTTCCAGCGATGGTTGACAAGCTTGATCAGGTCGGCGGTCGGCGCCGCTTCCTTGGCGGCTATAGCGCGCGCCAGGAAATCGGCATCCAGGGCGACATCATCCTCGATGATGATGGCCATTGCGTCGCTGCTCGCAAGAAACTGGCGCAATGCAAGCAGATGGCTGCGATAGCAGCCATATTCACCAGGCAGGATCGTCCGACCGTGCCGGCGCTGGAAACGGTCGTGGTCCACGTCGATCCATTGATCACGCGGGACGAGGGCGCCGTCGACGCCGTCGATGCGTTCAAATCGGAAGCCGAATTCATCGCTCTGCCGGCGGATCTCCGCCAACCTCTCCGTCGCGCGGTCAATATTGATCAGATAGACCGGCACGGTCTGTGCCGGCATGAAGGGGCTTTCGGCGAGCGCAGTTAGTAACATTGGGCACACTTGTTATTTCTATCGGCGCGGCCATGGGACGCTAGGCCTTATATGATTGTGCTTCGGCACAAAAACCAGTTTTTATGTGGCCAAATTTGGCTGAATTTCATTGTGCGTAACTTACGCACCGTCAAACTTTTCGCACGACTTTGTGATCGAGCGCCATCCGCAAATTTTACTATTGTGCTCGTGCTCGGCTTCCAATATACCCGGCGGCGGGACACTCCTCCCCAACGAGGAGCTTTCTATCTGAGAGGATAGCATCATGACTAAGCTCGCCAAGCCGGACATCCGTCCGAATAATACCCATTTTTCTTCTGGTCCATGCTCGAAACGTCCAGGTTGGACACTTAATGCTCTTTCCGATGCGGCCCTTGGCCGTTCGCACCGCGCGAAGGTCGGCAAGACAAAGCTGAAGCAGGCCATCGATCTTACCCGCGAAATTCTGGAAGTGCCGGCAGATTACCGCATCGGCATCGTCCCGGCCTCCGATACCGGCGCCGTAGAGATGGCGCTTTGGTCGCTGCTCGGCGAACGCGGCGTCGACATGCTCGCCTGGGAAAGCTTCGGTGCCGGCTGGGTTACCGATGTCGTCAAGCAGCTGAAGCTCAAGAACGTCCGCAAGCTTGAAGCCGCCTATGGCGAGCTGCCCGATCTTTCCGCTGTCGATTTCGACCGCGACGTGGTCTTCACCTGGAACGGCACCACCTCGGGCGTGCGCGTTCCGAACGCCGATTTCATCCCGGCCGACCGCAAGGGCCTGACGATCTGCGATGCCACCTCGGCCGCTTTCGCTCAGAACCTCGATTTTGCCAAGCTCGATGTCGTCACCTTCTCCTGGCAGAAGGTTTTGGGCGGCGAGGGCGCACATGGCGTCATTATCCTGTCGCCGCGCGCCGTCGAGCGCCTGACGACCTATCAGCCGGCCTGGCCGCTGCCGAAGATCTTCCGCATGACCAGCGGCGGCAAGCTGATTGAAGGCATCTTCACCGGAGAGACGATCAATACGCCTTCGATGCTCTGCGTTGAAGACTATATCGACGCTCTCCTCTGGGCGAAGGATCTCGGCGGCCTGAAGGCGCTGATCGGCCGTGCCGATGCCAACGCCAAGGTCATCCACGATTTCGTTGCCGCCAATGGCTGGATCGCCAATCTCGCCGTCAAGGCCGGGACGGAATCCAACACGTCCGTCTGCCTGAAGATCGTCGACAAGGATGTCGTCGCTCTCGATGCCGACGGCCAGGCGAATTTCGCCAAGGGTCTGGTCGCACTCCTCGAAAAGGAAGCGGTTGCTTTTGACGTGGGCCATTACCGCGACGCACCGTCCGGCCTGCGCATCTGGGCCGGTGCGACGATCGAAGCTGCCGACATGCAGAAGCTGATGCCCTGGCTCGCCTGGGCTTTCGAAACGCAGAAGGCGACGCTCTCCCAGGCCGCTGCCTGAGGTTTGAAGCGTTTATGGCTCCGCCACGATCGGCGGAGCCCAGCATCCCGAAATTCTCGTTGTATCCTGCAATTCCATACGGAAAGCCGCTTTACACGTTTCCCGGAATTGCTCGTCTTAGCTGACCCTTTTCAGGAGGCCTCAATGGCACCTCGCGTTCTCGTATCCGACGAACTGTCGGAAACCGCCGTCCAGATCTTCCGCGATCGTGGCGTCGAAGTCGATTTCCAGCCGCAGCTTGGCAAGGACAAGGACAAGCTGTTCGAAATCATCGGCAAGTATGATGGTCTTGCCATCCGTTCCGCCACCAAGGTGACCGAAAAGATCATCGAAGGGGCCAAGAACCTCAAGGTTGTCGGCCGCGCCGGTATCGGTGTCGACAATGTCGATATTCCAGCCGCCTCGCGCCGCGGTATCATCGTCATGAACACCCCGTTCGGCAACTCGATCACAACAGCCGAACATGCCATCGCGCTGATGTTCGCCGTCGCCCGCCAGCTTCCGTCTGCCGATGCCTCGACCCAGGCCGGCAAGTGGGAAAAGTCGAAGTTCATGGGTGTCGAAATCACCGGCAAGACGCTCGGCATCATCGGTGCCGGCAATATCGGCTCCATCGTGATCTCCCGCGCCATCGGCCTGAAGATGCACGTCGTTGCCTACGACCCGTTCCTTTCCAAGGAGCGCGCCGAGGAAATGGGCGTGACCAAAGTCGAGCTCGATGAGCTGTTCGCGCGCGCCGATTTCATCACGCTGCACGTGCCGCTGACCGACAAGACCCGCAATATCATCGACGCGAGCGCCATTGCCAAGATGAAGCAGGGCGTGCGCATCATTAACTGCGCCCGCGGCGGTCTCGTCGATGAGGCAGCCCTTGCCGCCGCCATCAAATCAGGCCATGTCGCCGGCGCCGCTTTCGACGTCTTCGAGGTCGAGCCCGCGAAGGAAAGCCCGCTCTTCGGCCTTCCGAACGTCGTCTGCACGCCGCATCTCGGCGCGTCGACCACGGAAGCGCAGGAAAACGTCGCGCTCCAGGTTGCGGAGCAGATGGCCGACTACCTCGTCAAGGGTGCCGTCTCGAATGCCATCAACATGCCCTCGATCACTGCCGAGGAAGCGCCGATCCTGAAGCCGTTCATCAAGCTTGCCGATGTTCTCGGTGCCTTTGTCGGCCAGGTCACGGAAGATCCGATCAAGGAAATCGAGATCCTCTATGACGGCGTGACCGCCAACATGAACACCAAGGCTTTGACGAGCGCGCTGCTTGCCGGCTTGATCCGCAACCAGGTTGCCGACGTCAACATGGTTTCGGCGCCGATCATGATCAAGGAAAAGGGTATCGTGCTTGCTGAAGTCAAGCGCGATAAGACCGGCGTCTATGATGGCTACATCAAGCTGACGGTTACCACCGACAGCATGACGCGCTCCGTTGCCGGCACCGTCTTCTCGGACGGCAAGCCGCGCTTCATCCAGATCAAGGGCATCAACCTCGATGCCGATGTCGGCAACCACATGGTCTATATCGCCAATACCGACGTTCCCGGCATGATCGGCTTCATCGGCACGACGCTCGGCTCCGCCGGTGTCAACATCGCCAACTTCCAGCTCGGCCGCGACAAGCAGGGCGGCGATGCCATCGCGCTTCTCTATGTCGACGGTCCGATCAGCGATGACGTGCTTGCCAAGCTGACGGCGCATCAGGCGATCCGCCAGGCAAAGCCGCTGGTGTTCAACGTCGATTGAGCCCGCCCGCCCGCTAAGGGGCGGCAGCCAGAGAGTTTGCTCCTCCCAAGAGCCAATCCGGAAGCCCGGCGCGACGCGAGTTGCGCCGGGCTTTCTTCATGATTGCTTGGGTTGTGGATAAGCTGAAGCTGTGGACTATCTAGGCCGCCGAAACGCGCCTATCTCTTTTGCCATGGAGGCATTGCGGAAGAGTATTTTCGGGGAAAGGATGGGCACGCCGATCGAATGGCTGGCCAGGCCCGTCTCCGTGGCGATCGTGCTCTTTGCACGCGCCATCACCGCCGTCCGGGCGATCTGGCCCGAGAGCGGCATGCAAACCCGCCGCTGCGTCTATTTCGCCAATCACTCCAGCCATGGCGATTTCATCCTGATCTGGACTGTCCTGCCGCCGCGATTGCGCCGACGCGTGCGCCCCGTGGCGGGTGCTGACTATTGGCTGAAATCGCCGCTGAACAGCTTTATCGGCCGCGATGTCTTCAATGCCGTGCTGATCGAACGGGATCGTGAGGCGCGTAAGGAAGATCCGGTCACGCAGATGACGCAGGCGCTCGATGCCGGTTCCTCGCTGATCCTGTTTCCGGAGGGCACCCGCAATTTGACCGAGCAGCCGCTGCAGCCCTTCAAGAGCGGGCTCTTTCATCTTGCCCAGGCGCGCCCGGATATCGATCTCATTCCGGTCTGGATCGACAATCTCAATCGCGTCATGCCCAAGGGCGAGTTCGTGCCCATTCCGCTGATCTGCACCGTCACCTTCGGCGAGGCGCTGCATATCGACGAGGCCGAAGAGAAGACGGAGTTCCTGGCGAGAGCAGAAGCGGCGCTGCTGGCGCTGGCGCCCAAGCGGGCGGGAGACTGAGCATGAGTGCGGCAAGCGCCGATCTGATCCATCTTGTTTTCGGCATTTTCGGCGTCCTGATCGTCGCCTCCGTCGTCGGCTATGTGCTGCAGCGGCGCCTGTCGCCCGACGGATCGAACGCCGCGATCGAAAACCTGAATGCACGCATCAAGGCTTGGTGGGTGATGGTGGTGCTGATCGGCATCGCCTTCATTGCCGGGCGCGCCGGCGTCATCCTGCTCTTCGCCTTCTGCTCCTTTGCGGCGCTGCGCGAATTCATGACGCTGATCAACACGAAGCGGGCGGATCATTGGGCACTTGCCGCGGCCTTCTTTGTGGCCCTGCCGGTGCAATATTATCTGCTCTGGGCCGAGCAATATGGCATCTATTCGATCTTCATCCCCGTTTACGCCTTCCTCTTCATGCCGATCATCGCGGTGCTGCGCGGCGACACGGAGCGGTTTCTGGTGCGGATCGCCGAGGTGCAATGGGCGCTGATGATCTGCGTCTTCTGCGCCTCGCATGTGCCGGCGCTGCTGACGCTGCATATTCCGGGCTATGAAGGCCGCAATGTGCTGCTGATCGCTTTTCTGGTGATCGTCGTGCAGCTCAGTGACGTCCTGCAATATGTCTGGGGCAAGCTGTTCGGGAAAACGAAGATCGCGCCGCGGCTGTCGCCATCGAAGACGGTGGAGGGTTTCGTCGGCGGCGTCATCAGCGCCTCGCTGATCGGGGCGGCGCTCTGGTGGGTGACGCCGTTCACGCCGCTGCAGGCTGGGCTTCTCGCCTTCGTCATCACGATCATGGGTTTCTTCGGCGGGCTTGTCATGTCGGCGATCAAGCGGGATCGCGGCGTCAAGGATTGGGGCCATCTCATCGAGGGGCATGGCGGGCTGATCGACCGGCTGGATTCGGTCGTCTTCTCCGCGCCGATCTTCTTCCATCTCGTGCGCTACTGGTGGTCGCTGTCATGAACGGAAAGCTGAAAGCACTTGCCGGCAGCAGCATCGTGCATGTGCTTTTCGCCTTCCTCGCCATGGGCGGCTGGGCTTTCTTCGCCAACCGCATGCACCCGATGCCGAGGCCACTGATCGCGGGCTTCGTGCAGGGTGTGCTTTCGGGCTGCCTGACGCTGTTCCTGAAATCCGTGGTCGAAGCTTTGTCGCGGCGGTTCGGCGGCTCTACGCGTCTTTGGGCGCCGCCGCTGATCGCCTGCCTGGGCTCGGCGACCATCCTGATCGTCATCCACGCGCTGAGCGGCACGCCGGAGATCCTGAAAACCATTGCGGTGCCGCTGCTGGTCTCCTCCAGTTATGCGGCGATCTACAATTATTCGATATCGGGCGGAAGGCCGCGAAATCATGAGGGATAAGGGCATATGACCGGCGAGGGAACAGGCGACAGGCGGCCGCTGGCGAGCCGCAACACGCGGTGGGCACAGGCACTGGCGCGGCGCATGACCGCGCTTTCGGTGACGCCGAACCGGATCTCGCAGGCAAGCATGCTGATGGCAGCGCTGGCGGGAGCCTCGTTCTGGCTCTCCGGCGCCGTCGGCAGCGCTGAGATGCGGGTGGCCCCGCTGATCTTCGCTGCCTTGTTCTGCCAGCTGCGTCTGCTCTGCAACCTGCTTGACGGCATGGTGGCGGTCGAGGGCGGAAAGGGCGAGGCCGACGGGCCGTTCTGGAACGAGTTCCCGGATCGTGTTGCCGATATCCTCATTTTTGCCGGCATTGGCTATGGCGTCGCAATACCGGGACTCGGCTGGGCCGCTGCCGCCTTTGCAGTGCTCACAGCCTATGTCCGCGAGCTTGGACGGGCCACGGGCAATCCCAGCGATTTCGGCGGGCCAATGGCCAAGCAGCATCGCATGGCGGTCGCCACGGCTGCGGCTTTGCTCTCGATCGTCGAGGCGCTATGGAGTGGTGGCAGCTGGGTTTTGACGATCGCGCTCTGGATCGTCGCCATCGGATCGGCTGTCACGGTCTTACGGCGCGCCGGCAATCTGATCGGACATTTGAAGGCAAAGGGGTGATTCGCGATTTCGCCCGCCCCTTGCATGGGATGGCAATCCTTTCTATATCCGTCCACAATTGAGGCTGGCCGCAAACAGCGGCCGAAGGCCCCGCATGATGAAAATTCGCCGCTTTTGCATGGCATGCGGCGATCAGAAGCATGATCCCGAAAAAGTGTGCAGCGTTTTTTGGATCAGATCATGCGAAATCAAATCGTGATAGCGTGAAGACTTCTCGAAAAAAGTCATCCCGCTTGGCAGCATCGAAGATCGTTCAAGACTGGCGGCAACGACCGTGAATACACTGGATTTTGACAAGAGGCCGGAAGATACCCGCGTCGTCGTCGCCATGTCGGGCGGTGTCGACAGCTCCGTCGTCGCCGGCATTTTGAAGCGGCAGGGCTATGATGTGCTCGGCATCACGCTGCAGCTCTATGATCATGGCGCGGCCGTGCATCGCGCCGGCTCCTGTTGCGCCGGCCAGGATATCGACGATGCGCGCCGCGTCTGCGAAACGCTCGGCATCCCGCATTACGTGCTCGACTATGAAAAGCGCTTCCGCGAGACGGTCATCAATCCCTTCGCCGAAAGCTATGTGGCCGGCGAAACGCCGATCCCCTGTGTTGCCTGCAACCAGACCGTCAAGTTCGCCGATCTTCTGCTGACCGCCAAGGAACTCGGCGCCGATGCGCTGGCGACCGGCCATTATATCCGCTCGCGTCCGAATCCATCCTCGGAGCACCCGCATCGTCGCGCGCTCTATCGCCCGGCCGATGCCGATCGCGACCAGAGCTATTTCCTCTTCGCGACGACGCAGGACCAGATCGATTATCTGCGCTTTCCGCTTGGCGGCATGCCGAAGGCCGAAACCCGCGCGCTGGCAGAGGAAATGGGCCTCGTCGTTGCCAAGAAGGCCGACAGCCAGGACATCTGTTTCGTGCCGCAAGGCAAATATTCCGACGTGATCGCCAAGCTGAAGCCGAATGCGGCGCTGGCCGGCGAGATCGTCCATCTCGACGGCCGCGTGCTCGGCCAGCACGAAGGCATCCTGCACTATACGATCGGCCAGCGCCGCGGCATCGGCGTTGCCACCGGCGAGCCGCTCTATGTCGTCTATCTCGATGCCCGCTCGCGCCGCGTCATCGTCGGCCCGAAGGAAGCGCTGGAAACGCATCGCGTCTATCTGCGCGACGTGAACTGGCTGGGTGACGAGCCGCTTACCCAGGCGGCTTCTGACGACGGTTTTGCCTGTTTCGCCAAGGTTCGCTCCACCCGCGCGCCGTCCCCGGCCGTACTGCATGCCGACGCCAGCGGCATCTATGTCGACCTCACAGTCGGCGAAGCCGGCGTGGCTCCCGGCCAGGCCTGCGCGCTCTATTCCGCGCCGGGCGACGATGCCCGCGTCTATGGCGGCGGCTTCATCGAACGCTCGGAACGCGAGCCGATGGCGGAGGCTTCGCTGAAGGCGCTGCTGGCGAGCCCGGTGGCCGCCTGAGCGCAGACGGCATCGGTGCAAGAGAAACCACCGATTTTTCCAAATCATCCGCTTGACACCGAGCCGAACCGCACCTTATAAGCCGCTCAACCGACGAGCCAGCGCTTTTCGAGCGGCGGTTCGTTTGACCTTTGCGTGTGATCCTAAAGATCATGCGTTGACGTGGCGGAGTAGCTCAGTAGGTCAGAGCAGAGGAATCATAATCCTTGTGTCGGGGGTTCAAATCCCTCCTCCGCTACCAAAATTCCCAAGTAAAATCAAGATTTTATTGATTTTTCGAGGCGCGCTTGCCGCGATTTTTCGATCCTCGCTACCAGCCCTAGATAGACGAGGCTGAGCTCAGGAGCCTGCCGAGCCGATCCCCTTTGGGCCATCGAGACGGGTCATGTTCTCGTCCAAAGATCGCACAGCCTCTATCATGGCGCTCAATGCCGACATCATGAGCGCGTGATCAGGGTCTTCCCGGGACTGGGATAGAGCAAGAGTTCGGGCGTGAAGCTGTTGGTTAATCGAGTCAAGCCTGTCGATCGTATCCTGGTTCATAGCCATCTCCTTTGCAAACAAATCGAACAGAACCCCCTGTCTTCGGGAATGCTCCGCGCGCGACATTTGTTCCGGTGGTGGGCTTCCGTCCAATTGGTGTGGGATACAAGGGACCGGTATCCTGGTTGCGAGGTCGCGGTGTTTCCCACGCGCCGATATGGCGGCATCGAAATTCTTGCCGCGCTTCCGAATGATTGTCGGAACCAAGAGCGGCTGCCTGCGTAAAGACAAGTAACGAGCTTTACTCGATCCTCATGTGGAACCAAGCGCCTTGAGCCTCGCGAATTCCGGGTAGAGGTGCGGCTTTTCATGACGACACCAAGAGCAACTTCGAAGGGAGCCCATGATGTCGAGCTATAAGCTTCTTCTTATGTTCTTTCTGTCCGCCGGCCTGCTGACCTGCATGATTGTGGTCGGCCTGCTTTCGCTGCATCAGTGAAATCATCCAGGATGAAGCAAGCGAGTTTTTATCCTATCTTTCCGAAGGGGCGGCGCGATGTGTGCTTGCGGCGAGAAGCAGTCTCATACGAACTCAACGCCTATGCCGTTGATTTTTCGCCAGCGCATCTCACAGGCGACCAGCCTGTCGTCTGGAAATTGCAGATTGAAGCTGTTTGGTACTGCGAGCGGGTTTTCGATTTGGATCATGGCGCCGGTATCGGACAGATTTCTGACGATGCAATCAAAAACCGAACGGCCGTCGTTGAATATGATCTTTGCGCCGAGAAGCGTACGCTTTCGGAGGGATGCTCGACCTTCGGGCGAGAGTGCCGTCATCGCGTTGGCTCCGTGATCTCCATTTTTTCTAATATGCCATGTTCTAATATCTGACATGTTAACGGGAAGCTGTGAATTGCACGCTTTTCACCTGTCGGGTCGATGAAGCGACGGGTGAGGAGGTTGGCCTCCCGGCTCGTTTGCGGCCGAATATTTCCCGGCAAATCCGGATAATTTAATTCTCCGGCGAACAAGTTGTCGTCAATGACGTTGTATTTCCAAACAGTCATCGCAAATCCGTGCAACATGTCTTGCAAGAAGAAACATGCTCTGGCACCGTGCCGCCATAGGGGATCGGGGTTTTCAATGAGACTGTTTTTGGCGGTGACCACTGCATTGGTGGTCGCCAATTCTGCAACGGCTGCCGATGATGCCGCGAACAATGCGTTCCGGGTTTGTAAAATGATCGACAATACCGGCTTGTTTACTGCGCCGTGTCAGGTTTCCAGCCGGAAAAACGCCGTTGTGGCGACGATAGATTTGCCGAGCGCCGACGCCCGGAAGGCATGCGTGCAGATTGCCGGCGTGGTCTCCTCCAAGGGATTTCATTTCCCCGGCGGCGAATGGACCGTGCAGATCAAGTCGCCGACCAGCGGCGACAAATCGATAGCATTCTGCAGATTGCCGAAATAGCGGGTCAGGCCGACGCGTTCAGCTCTTCTTCGGCAAAGGCGAGCTGCAGCTCCATCTGGACCGCGTGCATGTAGAGACCGGCTTGCCGGGAGATCTCGTCGTCTTCCATTCCCTGTTCCCGCAGGATGGCGGCAAAGCTCGCCATTTCCGAACGCCAGAAGCGGTTTGCCGCCTCTCCGTGAAGCTGTTGCAGGGCTTTGGCACACCGCCTGACATCACTGGTACGCCTGTCGGCTGGGAATGGTAGAAGCGACATATTCTCTCCGTCATTGGCAGCGCGAATCGCCTGCCTCTGTTGGCAAGATCGCCGGCACTCGTTCATAAAAAGTGAATTATCTCAGAGAGATCCCGTACGCGGCGGGAAGGGCGGGGCGATTTCATTGCAATACGGATATGCCTGCTTCCCGGGCCGCCTTGATCAAGGCCTCCCTCACAGCCTCGGGCGGGACGGCGCCGAGCATCGCTTCAAGGCAGATGCGTACCGCGGCGACATATTCCTCGCCATTCTCGACCGGCCAATGCTGCAACAGCAGTTCCGCAACCTGATGCACCGAATTGACGCGGCGGTGTCCGCCGCTTTCTTCCATGACAAGCGTGACAGCTGGAAATGGTCGTAAAGTGTTTCGTTTCAACACGCATTACCTCCGAAACGTACATGCTTTGGTAATGTTGCAAAAAGCATTCCGGATCGAACGGCTTTTGGCCGGTGTCATTGAGCTGGTTTCGTTTGTCCACCGAGAGCGGCGTGGACGCCGACTATCTTCGGGGTTTTACGCATTGGCTGGTTCCTGACGCGGCGGCGCAGGCCCGCAACGGGCCTCCACCGCCGCGTCGTGCGGCTGAGTTCCCTCTATTGGCACTAAGTATTGGCACACTATGTCTGACCGATCGGGATGGGCACCGTCGAAAAACTTAGGCGAGCCCGTGGACGCCTTGCGTCGCAGAGTCGGCGACAGGTTATATGGCCCTAATCCAATACGTCGGCTTCGATGCAGGCTTCGACGAAGATTTTCCTGGCCTTCTCGCTGAGAAGGGGATCGCTGTTGGCGGCAAGGCAAAGGTTCCGGGCCGAATTATATCTCTCGCCTCTGATGGCCGGCCAACAGAAAAGGAGGTAGTTGTAGGCTTCTTCTGGACTTCGAATTGCTTCCGGCATGCCATAGCCGATACGGAGATAAACGGGCTCAGGCCAGCGGACCCCAGCCCTATTAAATATCATGGTCATTTCAATGGTGCTCCGACATTGTGATCGAAACTCCCGTCGCGGCAAAAAGTTTCGCAATTTACGAAAAATCGATCGCGTTGTTCTGCAGAGCCGCTGCGGCCTAGTGTGACGCGAACAGCCGGGCGGGGCAGGGCCAGCGTGAAGTCGCATAGACCAGTTGATGCCCCTATCGCATGGAGAGAGGGCGGCCGTTTTGTGCACGAATGCGTGCGGAAGATTGCGGTAAATTCTATTGAATCACGGGAATTTCGAGGGGGACGCCGGCCTCCGCCGCCGCTATGACAAAGCTGCTGCGGGCCTCCAGCGGTTGCCCCTGACCCCTCTCCACGTCGGCACAGATCTGCAGGGCCATCATGAATGCCTTGCCTTCCGCCACGGGCCACGCATTCAGCAACATGTCCAATGCTTCCTTGGTATTGGCGACCGTATAGATTTTTCCGGTACGCTTGCAGATGACCATGATGGGATAATTCCAGTCTTTATTATTCATGGTACGAGGCTCCGATCCGATGCCGCCGAAATTAACGCTACGCCGCGCGAAATCTCAAGTTAATTTCAAGACGATATCTGGAGCAGCCTGGAACTGTTTCAATCACCGCGAAAATCAATTCACCCGCCAATCTGATCAACTTTCGAGTCATGTCTTTCGATGCCGTGTTTCGCAGCCGATCATTGCGGGAGATTACTTGCGCGGCGGCGGAAGATCATAAAAGACTTGAGCGTACAGCGCAGTTGATGGGAGAAAGCGATGGTGAGCTTTGTGGAGATCCAGGAACGGGCGGAGAAGCGCAAGGGCGGAGCCGCGGGGCTGAAGGCGTTGATGCCGAAGGTGCCGAACCATGACGTCCTGCGCGCCCTGCCTGATGACCGCATCCTCTCGGAGATGACGCGCTACATCTTCTACGCGGGCTTTGTCCGCAACATCATCGATTCCAAGTGGCCGGGCTTCGAGGCCGCATTTTCCGGTTTCGATCCTGCCTTCCTCAACCTCGCGCCTGATGATTACTGGCACGATCTGACGTCCGATGCGCGGGTCATCCGCAACGGCGCCAAGATCATGTCGGTGCGGGCCAATGCGCAGTTCGTCCGCCGGCTTGCCGACGAGCATGGCAGCGTCGGCCGCTTTTTCGCCGACTGGCCGCTGGAGGATCAGGTCGGCCTGCTTGCTGTTCTCGCCAAGCAAGCGAACCGGCTCGGCGGCATGACCGGCCAATATCTCCTGCGGGCGATCGGCCGCGACAGTTTCGTCATGAGCCATGACGTTCTCGTCTGCCTGCGGCTTGCCGGCCTCCCTATCTCGGAAAGCAAGCCCACCAAGAAGGATCTGCGGTTGATCCAGGATCAGTTCAATGCCTGGCATACGGAGACGGACCTGCCGCTCACCTATCTCTCGCGCATCTGCGCCTTCTCCGTCGGAATGCCCGGCGAAGAGGACGAAGCCTGATTGATCTGATCCGTCGAATGCTATTGGATCGCGTCTTTAGACAGGGAGGAACAGAATGACGATCGACAGCAGGCCCTTGGCCATTAGCGCGCCGGAGCCACGCTCGCTCGAGCTTATCTTCACCAACGACGCACTGTCGCTTCTTCACTCGAACTATCGCCTCGTCGAGGCGGATCCGGACGATATCGCCGGACTGGGCGACGAGGTGCTCAGCGAGGCACGCTACATCATCGGCCAGCCGCCGCTGTCGAAGGAAACGCTCGACCGAATGCCGCAACTGCGCTGCATCCTGAATGTCGAGAGCAACCTCATCAACAACATGCCCTATGAGGTGCTTTTCGAACGCGGCATCCATGTGGTCACCACGGGCCTCGTCTTCGCCGAGCCGGTCGCCGAGATCGGCCTCGGATTTGCCTTGAGCCTGGCGCGCGGCATCGTTGATGCCGATCTGGATTTTCGCGAGGGCAGGGAGCTCTGGGGCGGCGATGGCAATGCGAAGGCGCGGCTGCTTTCCGGCAGTGATATCGGCATCGTCGGCTTCGGTGATCTCGGCAAGGCGCTGAACCGGGTGCTCTCCGGCTTCCGTGCCAATATCAGGGTGTTCGACCCCTGGATGCCGCCTTCGATCCTGAGAGAACACGGCGTGCAGCCCGCCGGGCTGGACGAGGTGTTGTCAGGCAGCGATTT
This sequence comes from Rhizobium sp. P28RR-XV, assembly GCF_012641385.1. NCBI lineage: Bacteria > Pseudomonadati > Pseudomonadota > Alphaproteobacteria > Hyphomicrobiales > Rhizobiaceae > Rhizobium > Rhizobium sp. P28RR-XV. Next base: position 336,052 of record NZ_JABAIG010000002.1, on the reverse strand, counting down.
CGTTTTCGTAGTCGCGTTGGTCACCAGCGAAAACAAGGGCTTTCTCGGGGCTGAAGCTTTCGCGAAAATGCGCAAGGGGGCGGCCTTCATACTGCTCAGCCGCGCGGATGTGGTGGATTTCGACGCGCTGATGGCGGCGGTTGCCTCCGGCCACATCGTGGCGGCAAGCGATGTCTATCCGGAGGAGCCGCTCGGCTTCGATCACCCGGTGCGCAAGCTCAAGGGTTTCCTTCGCTCGGCCCACCGCGCCGGCGCGCTCGACAGCGCCTTCAAGAAAATGGGCGACATGGTGCTGGAGGATATGGATCTGATGGATCGCGGCCTACCGCCGATGCGTTGCAAGCGCGCCGAGCGGGAAACGGTATCACGCATGCGCTCTAAGCCGGTGACGCGGAACTGATCTTTAGTTTTACTCCCGGCGCAGCATCTCCCTGCGCCGGGAATGGATTTGTGCCGGCGGAACTAGCGGCGATCGAGCCGGTCGGCGAAGCGATCGCCCAGCCATTGCATGCCCCAGACCAGAATGATCAGGATGATGACGACGGCGATCATGACGTTCGTTTCGTAGCGTTGATAGCCATAGCGGATGGCCAGGTCGCCGAGGCCGCCGCCGCCGATCGTGCCGGCCATGGCGGATGCGCCGATCAGCGTCACCATGGTTACCGTGAAGCCGGCGACGATGCCGGGCATGGCTTCCGGTATCAATACCTCGCGGACAATGGTCCAGCGATTGCCGCCCATGGCGCGCACAGCATCGATCAGGCCGCGATCGACATCACGCAGGGAGACCTCGGCAACGCGCGCGTAATAGGGGATTGCGGCGATGGTCAGCGGCACGATCGCAGCCGTTGTGCCGAGCGCCGTGCCGACGATCAGGCGCGTCAGCGGAATGAGCGCGATAAGCAGGATGATGAAAGGCACGGCGCGGAAGCCGTCGACCAAGACGCCCAGAACGCGGTTGATCGCACCCTGCTCGGCAATGCCGCCGCGGCTGGTGACGACGAGAGCGAGGCCGAGCGGCAGGCCGATGATCAGGGAAAGAAAGCCGGATGCGCCCGTCATCCACACGGTTTGCCAGAAGGAGTGCCAAAGCAGGCCGAGGATTACATCAGTCGTCATAGCCTAGAACCTCCACCCGGGCGGAACGGGCTTTCAGAAAATCGCTGACCTGGGTCGGCAAGGTCGCATCGCGCGTCGGCACCGCGACGAAGAAGCGGGCGACGGGTTGGTTCTGGATATGGTCGATGCCGCCGTGGACCAGCCGGAATGAGTGGGGTAGGGCGGCCGAAAGCTCGGCAAAGAGCGCACCTTGCGCGGCCGGGCCGGCAAGATCGACGCTGAGAATGGCCTCGGTACCCGATGCCGGGGAGAGGCGGGCAGCGATATGCTCCGGAAGCTGCGGGCGGGCGCCGCTGAGCAGGCTTGCGGCGATCTCCGTTTGCGGATTGGCGAAGACCGTCCACACCGAACCTTCTTCGACGATGCGGCCGGCGTCGATGACCGCAACGCGGTCGGCGATCGAGCGGATCACCTCCATCTCGTGGGTAATGAGCAGGATCGTCAGGCCGAGCTTGCGGTTGATGTCCTTGAGAAGGGCCAGGATGGATCGGGTGGTTTCCGGATCAAGCGCCGACGTCGCTTCGTCAGAGAGAAGAATGGCGGGCCGCGCGGCAAGGGCGCGGGCAATGCCGACGCGCTGCTTCTGGCCGCCGGACAGGGCGGAGGGATAGGCCTTGGCCTTGTCGGCAAGGCCGACAAGCTCGAGCAACTCGCGGGCGCGCTGCAATCTTTCCGCCTTGGCGACGCCCTCGATCTTCAGCGGCAGTGCGATATTTTCCTCGACCGTCCTGGAGGACAGCAGGTTGAAATGCTGGAACACCATGCCGATGCGGCGGCGTAGCGGCTGCAGCTCCTTTTCCGATAGGCGGGCGATATCGCGGCCCTCGATGTGGATCTCGCCGCTATCGGCACGTTCCAGCCCGTTCAGGCAGCGGATCAGCGTCGATTTGCCGGCGCCGCTGCGGCCGATGATGCCGACAATTTCGCCACGACGCGCGATCAGCGATATGCCGTCCAGCGCCGGCGTCGAACCGAACCGGCGGCGGACATCGACCAGACGGACGATCTCATCGCCGGGCGATCGTTCGGGCGGCGCCTGTCCGTCGATTGATGTGGCTGGGGTGAAGGAATTCATTATGTGTCTCTTTGTGTAAAGGCGGCTTTCGAGTTTGCCGAGCGTATTATCCCCCCCACTGTCACTGCCGTGACATCTCCCCTACAAGGGGAGATCGTTGGGAGTATGTCGCGCACTCTGCGAAATAAATCAGCCAGGTGTCAGCGGATGCGATGCTCGTTTCCGGCGATGGCCTGCCACGAGTTTCCGATCTCCCCCCTTGTGGGGAGATGTCACGAAAGTGACGGAGGGGGTATGTACCTTCCGCGAATTCCAAAACCAACTATAAACTTCATCGCATCCCAAGATCGGAGAAACGCCAAAGGCGACCCGGGCGAGATGCCCCGGCCGCCTGCCGCTCAGCGCTGTTCCCACCTCGTCCTGATATCAATAGGCGCTCTGGCCGGTGCCCTTATAGACCTTGTCGAATTCGGCCTTGACGGTGTCGTTCTGGTAGGAGGCGACCAGGGTCTTCACCCAGGTCTCGTTCTCGTTGCCTTTCTTTACGGCGATGAAGTTGCGGTAGGGGTTGTCGTTGGTCTGCTCCTGCGCAATACGGTCTTTCGCAGAGAGCCCCGCTTTCAGCGCCCAGTCGGTGTTGACGACGGCGGCGTCAAGGTCGTCGATCGAGCGGCCGACGATCCCGGCGTCCAGTTCCTTGATGTCGACGTTCTTCGGGTTCTCAGCAATGTCGGCGACCGTGGCGAGGATGCCGGTGCCGTCCTTGAGCTTGATGATGCCTTCATGCTGCAGCACGAGAAGCGCGCGTCCTTCATTGGAAGGGTCGTTCGGCACGCCGATGGCGGCGCCCTTCGGGAGCTCGGCCACTGTCTTGTACTTCTTCGTGTAGAGGCCGATCGGCCAAATGCCCGTGTAGCCGGCAATGACCATGTGATAGCCATGCTGCTTGACCTGGTTGTCGAGGTAGGGCTTGTGCTGGAAGGCGTTGGCGTCGATTTCGCCGCGCTCCAGGGCCTCGTTCGGCTGGGTATAGTCGTTGAAGACGACAGGCTCGACCTTCAAGCCCTTCTTGGCGGCTTCGGCGACCACGACGCGCCAGACGTCTTCATCCTCACCGCTCATGATGCCGACCTTGATCGTCTTGTCTGCAGCGAAGGTCTGCGGCGCGGTTGCCGTCAGGCCGAATATGGCGACAGCGGAAGCAAAGATGGCGGCAAGGCCGGCGCGGCGGGAAAGGCGCAGCGCGTCGAAACCTTTAGGAAGCTTTTCAGTCATGGGAAATCCTGTTCCAGATGATCGAGATCGTTTTTCTCGTTGACGGACTTATCATCTCAGATGCGTATTGGCGCCGCGAAGCAGGATTATGCGCTGTGCGGTGCGGTTCTGAAAAACTCTTTTCAGTGCAGTGCAAAAGAGCCAACTAATTTTTCTACAAATACAGTAGATTATTAGTGCGGCAAAATAAGCATTTGCCTAAAAATTGAGCGTATCACCGGTGAATCGGATCCTTCCAGAGAACTTCTTCCGGCTTTTCGATGGGATCTATATCGAGATTGACGACGACCGGCTCCTGGCCGGAGCGGACCAGAACGCATTCCAGCGTTTCATCGCGGCTGGCATTGATCTCCTGGTGCGGCACGTAGGGCGGCACGAAGATGAAATCGCCGGGGCCGGCTTCGGCAACGAATTCCAAATTGTCGCCCCAGCGCATCCGCGCCCTGCCTTTGACGACATAAATGATGCTTTCGAGATCGCCGTGATGGTGGGCACCGGTCTTGGCATTGGCGTGGATCGTCACGGTTCCTGCCCAGATTTTTTCCGCGCCGGCGCGCGCATGGTTGATCGCGGTTGCGCGGTTCATGCCAGGCGTCTGCGCCGTATTCGGGTCGAGGGCATTACCGGGGATGATTTTGACGCCATGTTCACGCCAATCGACCGATTGATGGTCATGATCGTGCCCGTCCTGATGCCCATGTTCATGATCGCCGCACATGGTCGTCCTTTCGGCTTTTGGAAGGAGATTCGCCTGTAGTCCACAGGAACGCTGTTGTTCCACTCTACGCGAAGCCATTCAAAAATAAAGGGAATTGCAGAAAGTTATCAATGAGGCTTTTCAAGTCGTGATTAATCTATAGACTTGATCAAGTTACATGACCGGTGGGAACATTTCGTGTGGTTCCCGCGTTGCGCCGGTCGCGAAATGGTTTGCCGCGCCGAAGTCCCTCATTTTCAGGTGCGCCAAACTGCAGAAGCAGCGCTTGGGTCTCGAAGGAGACCATCGACTTTCATACATGCGCCGGACTTCCAATTGAAAGGAGACAGACATGTCGAATGCCTTGCCGCCCCTTCATGAGGGTCATGCCCCCATCACCCTGCAGCAACTCTTCCGTGAGGCGCTCTACGCCTTCGAGGAGTGGGACAGCGAAGTCACCGAACCGATCGTGACGTTCGAGGGACGTATTCATCCCATCAGCGTCGTTTTCGAAACCATGCGCGAATGCACGGACATCGTGCCGAACAATATCGTCTCGGCCGTGACCGAGCGGCTGACCAAGCCCTGGGAGGGCGAAGGTCCGCTTGACACGATGACCTTTTCGACGGCCGCCCGTGTCATGGGCGTTCTGGTCCGCAAAAGGCTGCTCGCGGTGAACAACGGCGTCAGCGTCGTTGCCATTGCGGCAGATGGTCAGGCATCGGAAACCTCGGATCGCTAAAGGTAGCGAAGACAGTCTATCGAAGACCCGCCAGCACATGCCGGCGGGTCTTCTGCATTTCATCGGCCTGTTAAATCAAATTGCGGGTCGACGGGGATCTGCATTGCCGTGACCAGGTGATTGGTCTGGCCGGCAAGCCCGATGACGGCGAGCAACTCCCCATGCTGCGCATCGGTCATGCCCTTTGCTTTGGCGGCTGCCGTATGGGAATGGACGCAATAGGTGCAGCCATTGGCGGTGGAGACGGCGATATAGATCATCTCGCGCACCAGCGGGTCGAGCGCTCCTTCCGTCATCATGACCGCTTTCAGTCCCTCCCACGTCCGCTTCAGCAGAGCGGGGTCATTGGCCAGGCCGCGCCAGAAATTATTGACGAAGTCGGACTTTCTCACCGCGCGAATATCGTCGAACACAGCCTTGACTGTCGGGATTGTGTCTGCTTCCGCATCGTCAAGCAATTTGACCGTCGCCATTCCCTATCTCCTTTTATGTCAGCAACTCTCATTATGTGGGAGCATAATGCATTTCCCCACGACGTGGGTGCGCAGGGCTTCCATTATCCTCCCTCTTTTCGTTTGCAAAATTTATCCATATGTGAAAATACTATTCACATAAGAAGAATAAGGCTGACGCGGAAACCGGTGACGAGGATATTCCTCGGGGCGGAGGGGCGCTTTGAGCCGGAGCGATGTCAGAGGAGCGGGAATATCGATGACGCTGAAGAAGGACTTGCCGCTGGCCGGGCTTGTTGTCGTCGACATGAGCCAGTTCCTGTCGGGTCCCTATTGCACCCTTCGGCTGATGGATCTTGGCGCCAGGGTCATCAAGATCGAGCGGCCAGGCGGCGGCGACCTCTCGCGCGGGCTTTACCTCAGCGATCATGAGATCGGCGATTCGACGATTTTCCATGCGATCAACCGCTCCAAGGAGAGTCTGGCGATCGACCTGAAGAACGAGCGCGACATGAGCGCGCTGCGCAAGCTCGTCTCAAAGGCCGATGTTCTCGTGCAGAATTTTCGCCCCGGCGTGATCGAACGGCTGGGGCTGGATTACGAAGCTGCCCGCAAGCTCAATTCGCGCCTCGTCTATTGCTCGATCAGCGGTTATGGCGAAGAGGGGCTATGGGTCTCGCGGCCGGGGCAGGATCTTCTGGCGCAATCGCGCTCCGGCGTCATGTGGTTGAACGGCGACGAGGGACAGGGTCCGGTGCCCTTCGGTCTTGCGATCGGCGATATGCTGGCGGGTGCGGCCGCGGCCCAGGGCATTCTTGCGGCGCTGGTGCGACGCGGCGTGACAGGCGAGGGCGGGCTGGTGGAGACCAGCCTGCTCGAGGCGCTGGTCGATCTGCAGGTCGAGGTGCTGAGCGTTCACATGAACAGCGGCAACAAGCTGCCCGAGCGCTCCCATCTTCGCAGCGCCCACGCCTATCTTTCGGCGCCCTATGGCGTCTATCCCGCCGCCGACGGTTATCTCGCCATCGCCATGACGCCGATCTCGAAGCTTGCCGATCTGCTCGACATGGAGGAATTGGCGCCCTATCGGGAGAACCCGAAAAGCTGGTTCACGTCTCGCGATGACATCAAGGCGCTGATCGCCGCGCGCATTGCGACGCGCAACGTCGACGACTGGCTTGCGATCCTCGAACCCGCAGACATCTGGTGCGCCAGGGTGCTGAACTGGCCGGAGCTTCTTGGTAGCGAGGGCTTCCGCGTTCTCGACATGCTGCAGACGGTCGGGCGCGATGACGGCGTCAGCCTGCATACCACCCGCTCGCCCATCCGCATCGACGGGCAGCGGCCGAAATTCGAGCGTGCGGCCCCGCACGTTGGCGAGCATAATGCGGCACTCTGGGAGGAGTTCGGCCTCGGTTAAAAGAGGTCGAGAGGTCGCCGATGGATTTAGAAGGAGTTTTCCAATGACGCGCATCACCAATCTTCGCGTTTTCGATTTGCGCTTCCCGACATCGCAGAGCCTCGACGGTTCGGATGCGATGAATCCGGATCCGGACTATTCGGCAGCCTATGTCATTCTCGATACCGACAAGCCTGGTCTTGCCGGCCACGGCCTGACCTTCACCATCGGTCGCGGCAACGACATCTGCTGCATGGCGATCGAGGCGATGCGACATCTGGTCGTCGGCACGGATCTCGCAAAGGTTCTGGAAAACCCCGGCAAATATTGGCGGCATCTGACCAGTGACAGCCAGCTGCGCTGGATCGGCCCGGAAAAAGGCGCGATGCATCTGGCGACGGGCGCGGTCGTCAATGCCGTCTGGGATCTGCTTGCCAAGGAAGCCGGCAAGCCGGTCTGGCGGCTGGTTTCGGAGATGGATGCCGAGCATATCGCCGATATCGTCGATTATCGTTATCTGACCGACGTGCTCACCCGCGACGAGGCGGTTGCCATCCTGAAGAAGGCGGAAGCCGGCAAGGCGGACCGTATCGCCACGCTCGAGCGCGAGGGCTATGCCTGCTATACGACCTCGGCCGGCTGGCTCGGCTATGACGATGACAAGCTGCGTCGGCTCTGCCAGGAGGCGATCGACGCCGGCTTCAACCATGTGAAGATGAAGGTCGGCCGCGATCTCGAGGACGATATTCGCCGCCTCACCATCGCCCGCGAGGTGATCGGCCCCGACCGCTACCTGATGATCGATGCCAATCAGGTATGGGAAGTCAATCAGGCGATCGACTGGGTACGCAAGCTCGCCTTCGCCAAGCCCTTCTTCATCGAGGAGCCGACCAGCCCGGACGATGTCGCCGGACATCGCAAGATCCGCCAAGCCATCGGTCCCGTAAAAGTCGCGACCGGCGAGATGTGCCAGAACCGCATCATGTTCAAGCAGTTCATCGCCGAGGGCGCGATCGACATCGTGCAGATCGATTCCTGCCGTATGGGCGGTCTCAACGAAGTGCTGGCGGTGCTGCTGATCGCCGCCAAATATGGATTGCCGGTCTGGCCGCATGCCGGCGGCGTCGGGCTTTGCGAATATGTGCAGCACCTGTCGATGATCGACTATATCGCAGTATCCGGCACCAAGGACGGACGCGTCATCGAATATGTCGACCATCTGCACGAGCATTTCATCGACCCCTGCATCATTCGCGATGCAGCCTACATGCCGCCGAGCCTTCCGGGCTTCTCGATCGAGATGAAGCCGGAATCGATCGCGGACTATACGTTCAAGGGGTGAGTCCAGCCCAATCTGAGCAAAAGTCCGCCATTTGGCGGGCTTTTGTCGTTCGAGCTAAGCAAATCGGCGTCAGGCGGACTTGTTCAACCACGCCTGAATGACCGGCACGTCGGCATCGTCAAACTCGTGACCGGCGGGCACCGCCGCGAGTTCGACCTTGGCGCCGCCATCGCGCAGCCGTTCGGCGAGAGGCTGGGCGTATGGGCCATACAGATCCTTCTCACCTGCGATGACGAGCACCTCGGCGTCCGACATATCCACCGCCGGCGGATTTTCGAGCGCGGCCATCGAGCGCAGCAGCACGGCGCGGCGGATAAGATGCGGGTGCAGCGACAGCATGGCGTTCAGCAGATTGGCGCCGTTCGAATAGCCGATATAGACGATGCGGTCCGGATCGAGCCCATAAGCATGGATGGCGCCATCGATGAAGGCGGCGAAGGCTTCGGCCTCGCTGGCGATGTCGGCCTGATCGAGGGACATCGGTCCTGTCCGGCGAAACCAGCGCGGTGTTCCTTCCTCAAGCGCGCGGCCGCGCACGCTGAGCAATGTCGCATTGGCGTCGATCTTGTGGCCGAGCGGCAGCATTGTCGTTTCGTTGGCGCCGGAGCCGTGCAGCAGAATGAAGATATTGCCGTTCGGCTGCTCGGGCGTGAAGAAGCGATGGATGAAGGGCAGATCGCGATAGATGACGCGCGGTTCGCCGGGCATGGAGAACTGCGGCAGGACCACGTTCAGTTCGGCCAAAAGCTTCGGGCTGTCGCCGGGAGCAAAGAGGCGCGTGCCAAGCGTTGCCTCGTCCTCGTCAATAAGCATGCCCGGTGCGTCCGTTGCCAGTTCGAATAGGATGCGGCCAGGTTCGCGGACGTAGAGCGAGCGGAAATACTTGCGGTCATGCATCGTCGTCGGCCCGGAGTTGATTGCCTGCAGTGCGGTGTGGACTGATTGTAATTCCGCATCGTTGCTAGCGCGAAAGGCGACATGATCGACCGTGCCCGTGCCCGGAGCACTGGCCCAGAAGCCGCGTGCATCGCGGATATCGAGGATATCGCCCGATACTGAGATGAGCCGGCTGATCGCTCCGCTGGTTGCGAGCGGTTGGTAATTGAAGTGATCGACCAAAATCGCCTGCGTTTCCTCGGGCGTTTCGCTGAACAGCGTCGCGCCACGGATGCGGCGGATGGCGTGCTCTTGCGGAATGGTGTCGCTCGTCCATGGAGCCGTTGCCTGCAGAGCATTGGTCCCGACAAGCTTGACGATGACCCCGTCTGGATCCTTCAATCGCAGGACCGGCTCACCGAATTCCTCGGAGGGGCCTTCCGGCTTGAGACCGGCGCTCAAGGCGCGTGTAAGCCAGAAGCCGATGCTCGCCGGATCGATCGCGACCGAAATCTCGCCGATCTGGCCGACGCCCGCACGGCCGGGAGAGCCGTCTTCCCATACGAGAAACGTGATCAGCGAGCCGGGCGAGCCCTTGGCGTCGCCATAGATGAGATGAAGCTGCGTGGCGTCCTCGAAGCCGCCGGTGCGCTTGACGAGACGCAGGCCGAGGAAGCCGACGTAGAAATCGACATTCGCCTGTACCTTGCGGGTGATCAGCGTGATGTGATGAATGCCGGCGACCATGGGATGCTCCAGACTATTGTTTTGTTCTGGTCGCTATTTAGGCCGGGGCCACTGTTCAATTCAATCTGCGGTCTGTGGAGGCAGTGTTCACAAAAAACGCAATGTTTTGTCGCGCTACATCGGCCGTCAGGTCAGGTTTCAGCCGTTCCAGATTTTTTGGGAGTCTTGCGTCTGGACTTTGTCTTTGGCTCCGGCGGTGGTTGCAAGGCTTCCTTCTCGAGCCGGAGTTCGCGCAGACGGGCCGTTTTTCGCTCACGGATTGCATGCTCGCTGGCGAGAATTTCTTTAACCGCCGAATCGAGCTGATTGGCCTTGTCTGCTGGCGCCTGTCTCTTGGAGCCGAATAGGCTGTCTTTATTCGGTGGTGTCATATCAGCCTCCTTGGGTTGTATCGTGTTGATGCTGGTCGCAAATAGCCCAAGCTGATCGACTGTAGGCACAATGGAGATGGTATCATGCTGTAGCAGAAGATGCCCGCATCAACGATACAATTCCGCAGTCCTTCGCAGAAGCAGGCGAGCGGAGCCCAAAGGACAAGGTTTTCCATTCTATTCAGAAGCAATTTTATCAAGCGCCATCATTTGATGCGCTATCCAACATTTTGATATTTTAGATGTTTCTGCTTGTGAAGAATATACCTATCGGATACAAGATGCGTCATCGATCTTTGTGAATGACGCTTTGCCTCGACGCACTCTGCGCGACAATGACGAACTTCTTTGTCAAAATCGGTCTACTGTCAACCGAGTGTTTCCTGGGTTGGCGTCTTTATGTGAGTGATTGAAAGGTCATCGTTATGAGCACAGGTACTGTAAAGTGGTTCAATGCCGCCAAGGGTTTTGGTTTTATTCAGCCTGATGACGGGGCGACGGATGTTTTCGTGCATATTTCAGCCGTTGAGCGCGCTGGAATGAGCACACTGCGTGACGGCCAGAAAATCTCCTACGAGCTTGTCAAGGACAAGCGTTCGGGCAAGATGTCGGCCGATCAGCTTGAAGCCATGTAAGCCATTTATTTCCGGTCTTTGACCACGAATGCGCTGGCATAGATCGTTAGGCAATGAAGGAAAAGGTCGGGTTAGCCCGGCCTTTTTGTTTTCATTCATCCCTTGCTTCCGCAAGGTCGAAGCACTGATGCATGATCGATGCGCGTTGCGACTTTGCGCCCAGCAGGCTTAGCGCCGGAGGATTATTTCGTCCTAAGGCCGCTTACGCTTTTCAACATCTTGCTCTCGCCAACTCAATGCTCGCCGAGGCTGTCTTCCGGCGATTTGCGGCGATGGCCGCTGATCTCGGAGCCGGCGGTGCGCGAGAAGCTGGCATTCCAGATCACCGCGAGCAGCGCAATGGTCGTCACGACGATGAAGGCGGCGGAGAAGTCGCTCATTTCGGCCTTTGCGTGTCCACGCAGTTGCGTCGAGCCGTGCAGGGCAAGGGCGGCGACGCAGATGCCAAGCGAGAGCATCAGCTGCTGGAAGGTCGAGTAGAAGCTGGTCGCAATGCTCATGCGGTCACGCTCGATCTCGTCATAGGCGATCGTGTTGTAGGCCGTGAACTGGAACGACATGAAGAAGCCGCAGAAGAACAGGATCACGAAGATGACGGGCAGCGGCCAATCCGGCTGGAAGATGGCGCACATGCCATAGCCGAGCGTGCCGATCAGGCCGAAGATAATGAGGGCCGTGCGGAAGCCCAGCGTCCGCAGAATGCGCACCTGCAGCGGCTTCATGGCCATGGAGCCGAGTGCGGTCGCAATGGCGATCTGGCCGGCCGCGGCAGCCGAAAGGCCAAAGCCGAGCTGCAGCATCAAGGGGATCAGGAAGGGATGGGCGCCCTGGCTGATGCGTGTCAGCGAGCCGGCGATAACAGAGGTGCGGAACGTCGGAACCTTCATCAAGGAGAAATCCATGATCGGCGAGGGGTGCTTGCGCGCATGGCGCAGATAGGCGATGCCGAACAGCAGACCGATAGAGATCAGGAAGACGGCTAGATAGCCTTCGCCCTCGCGGCTCGACATTTCGAAGCCGAAGAGCAGAGAGCCGAGCGAGATGCCCGACAGGATGAAGCCCGAGAGGTCGAAACGGCCGGTGCGCGGGCCTTTTACCTCCTCGATGAACATGGTCACCAGGATAAAGCCGACGACGCCGATCGGCACGTTGATGTAGAAGATCCAGCGCCAGTCGAGATAGGTGACGAACATGCCGCCGACCGGCGGCCCGAGAATGGGGCCGACGAGCGCCGGGATCAGCAGCCAGGACATGGCGTTGACCATATCCTTGCGAGCGACGCTGCGCATCAGCACGAGACGCCCCACAGGCAGCATCATCGCGCCACCGAGGCCCTGCAGCAATCGCGCGATCACGAGGAAGAACAGGTTCGGCGCCTGCGCGCAGAGAAGCGAGCCGACAACGAAAACCGCGATGGCGGATCGGAAGACGGTGCGCGAGCCGAAGCGGTCGGCGATCGCGCCGCTGGCGGGAATGAAGATCGCGAGGCTGAGAAGGTATGAGGTCAGCGAGATACTCATGGCCGGCGCGCTGACGCCGAAGTCTCTCGCCATGGTCGGAAGGGCAGTCGCGAGCACGGTCGCGTCAAGCTGTTCCATGAACATCGCGCTTGCTACGATAAGCGCTACTACACGAAAATTCGGTGCGGCCCGCCGGGTATGGGCGGCCTGGAATATCTGATCCGACATTGTCGGGGATCGCTCTCGATGGTGCGGTGGGGTCCGAAGACAGAACCGCAAGTCTGGTCACGGCTCGAAGGCCTATTTGAACGGCGGCTTGTATACTCCCGCTCGAGCGCGATTACCATATCAGAAATCGCAAATCCTATTGATCGGAATGGAAAAAATGACGCAGGCGAGCGGGGATGCAACATCGACGGTCGATCTCTGCGACCCGCTTCGCGAATTGGAAGGCTGGGAAGCAATTTCTGGAAAAGTGCGCAGCGGTTTTCCTGGAATTGCGAGACAACAAAGAGATAGAGATCCCGTGAAAAGTTGTACCGCTCTAAGCAATACAATTACATCTCAAATAAAATTCGATAAAGGAGTTATTCAATGATTTCCTTAAGACGGATGCGAGACAGCGAGTTTCCAGGTTATCTCGAATATTTTATTCCTGATTATGCATCCGAAATCGCCTCCAACTACCGGCTTTCCAATAGTGAGTCTCTTGCACAAGCGAAAAGGGAAATCGCATCTGATCTACCTGATGGCGTCAATACGATCGGGCATGTCTTGCTGTGCCTGGTCGATCCGACCGAAAGCCCTGAAAAGGCTATCGGGTATCTATGGTACAAGCAGGATTTGACGATGCGGCGCGGCATTTATCAGCGATTTTCACATCTTTCCTGCCTATCAAGGTCGCGGCTTCGGTAAGCAGGGCCTTAGACGTTCTCGAAAACGAGCTGAAACGCAATGGGTTTCAGCAAATAAAACTCCGAGTGGCCGACGACAACAAACGCGCTAGGCATGTTTATGAAGTCATGGGCTTTCGGGTAACCGGGATCAACATGAGCAAGCCACTCGTGTCGAAGTGAACCCTGAGGTGTCATTTCACCCTTACCGGAACCGACCCCAAGCAGGGCGTTGGTAGCGGTTGCTTCGCTCACAATTCGTTTTTTACGCAAGCGAGTGTGTTTTCTCTGCCGTCTTCCTGTCCAGGGTTGCGCGCAAAAATGCCGGTACCGCCGTGGCGGTACCGGCCTCGTTGTCGTTCCTAGGCGATGAGCAATCAATAGCCTTCGGCAAGCCCCGAGCCGGCGCGGCTGTCCATGGCGCCGTTATAGCGGGCGCCTCCGCCCTTGGCGATGTCACCGAGGCTCTTGCCGCCTACGAGGATGCCGGCCGCCTGGCCCCAGATTGGCCAGTCGTTGTCGACCTGAACCGTGTAGCCCATGCCGCTCAGAAGCTTGACCGTGTCAGGCGAAAGCGCATGAGGTTCGGTGTAGACCTTGTCGGGCAGCCATTGGTGATGGATGCGCGGCGCATCGATCGCTTCCTGAATATTCATGCCGAAATCGATGACGTTGATGATTGCTTCGAGCGTGATGGTGATGATGCGCGAGCCGCCGGGGCTGCCGATCACCATGAAGGGCTTGCCGTCCTTGGCGATGATCGTCGGGCTCATCGACGACAGCGGCGTCTTCTTCGGCTGGATGGCATTGGCTTCGCCCTGCACCAGCCCGTAAAGATTGGGCACGCCGGGCTTGGAAGTGAAGTCGTCCATCTCGTTGTTCAAAAGGATGCCCGTGCCGGGTGCGACGACGCCGGCGCCGAAGGAGCCGTTCAGCGTATAGGTGACGGCAACGGCGTTACCGTCGTTGTCGATGATCGAATAATGCGTGGTCTCGTGGCTTTCGCCCAGGCCCTTCGGCATCAGATCCTTGGAAACGCCGGCCTTGTACGGATCGATGCCGTCGCGGATCTTTTTGGCATAATCCTTGTCCAGCAGCTTGGTGACGGGATTGTCGACGAAATCGGGATCGCCGAGGGTTGAGTTGCGGTCGACATAGGCATGGCGCATGGCCTCGACCATGACATGCACGGTATCGGCCGAGCCGTAGCCGGTATAGGAGAGCGGATAGCCTTCCAGCACGTTGAGAATTTCGCAGATGATGACGCCGCCGGAAGAGGGCGGCGGAGACGAGATGATCTCGTAGCCGCGATAGTCGCACTTCACGGGGTCGAGTTCACGGACCTTGTATTGCTCGAAATCCTGGGCGGCGAGAATGCCGCCCTTGTCCTGGCTCGCCTTGACGATGGCGTTGGCGACCGGACCCTTGTAGAATCCATCAGGCCCTTGGTCCGAAATGCCGGAAAGGGCATTGGCGAGATCCGGCTGCGTCAGCTTGTCGCCCGTCGCGAAAGGCTTGCCGTCCGCCTTGGTGAAGATCGCCGCGGTGGCCGGATCGCGCGCGAGCCGATCCTTGCTCTCGTTGAGTTCGGCGGCATCGGCCTGGTTCAGCGCGAAACCTTCCCTGGCGTAGCGGATGGCCGGCGCCATCAGATCCTGGCGGGATTTCGTGCCGTATTTCTCGCGGGCGGTCTCGAAGCCCATGACCGAGCCCGGAACGCCGACAGCGAGATAACCGTTGGTGCTGGCCCCTTTGACGATATTGCCCTTGTCGTCGAGATACATGCCCTTGGTGGCCGCCAGCGGCGCCCTCTCGCGGAAATCGAGGAAGTCCGTCTTGCCGTCGCGCATGCGGATGGTCATGAAGCCGCCGCCGCCGATATTACCGGCGGTCGGATAGACCACCGCGAGCGTGTAGCCGACGGCAACGGCTGCGTCGACGGCATTGCCGCCATTTTTCAACACCTGCACGCCGACATCGGTGGCGAGATGCTGCGCCGTGACCACCATGCCATGTTCAGCCTCGACCGGAGGCGGCGCGGCGGCTCTGGCGGTGACGGAAAAGAGGGCGAACGTGACAAGGATCACCGAGGATATCGCCCGTTGGCGGAATTGGCGCATAATGATGCCTTTCGCTGTCGTATCTGTGGAAGATGGCCCGCAAGTGAAATGGAGCCTGACGAGGAAATGGCGATATCCGCTGTCACATTTTTTTAATGAAGCCATCATGCTCCACCTCTTTGATGCCAGCGCGGATTCAGATTTTAGGTCGAATAGACCTAAAATCATCCGGCGTTAGGCGGAAGCGATCCAAACTATGTTGTATTTGCACAACAACGGATAATTTCGTTCTTCCTTCCGCGTGGAAACCTGCTTCGCGCTTGCAATATTTCCTTTATTAGTTACGTCTACTTTAGTTAGGTAATCTATCGCGACCGAAGTATTGCGTGGAGGATGATGATGCCCGTCACGAAACTTGAGCAGTGGAAGAGCGAGCGCAAGATCAAGGCAAAGCCACTCGTCATTGCTGAAAAGATGCACATCGTTGAAATCGAATGCGCCCATTGCAGCAGGCACTTCTTCCGATGGTCATCGATGGCGACCGTCTACTGGCGCTGCGACGATTGCACCGCCATCGTCTGATCTGCATCTCCTCTCAACAGTTACACGATGAGGATAGCGCGGAAGTCGTTGACGTTCGTCCCGGTCGGCCCGGGTACGAAGAGATCGCCGATTGCGTTGAAAGCTGTCCAGGCATCGTTGTTCGCAAGCAAGTCGGCGGGAACCATTCCGGCTTCGCGCAGCCGCGCCACCGTGCTCGCGTCGGCGAAGGCGCCGGCATTATCTTCGCTGCCGTCTATGCCATCAGTATCGGCGGCCATGGCATGAATGCCGTCATGGCCGCCGATATCGATCGCCAGCGACAGCAGGAATTCGGAGTTTCGTCCGCCCTTGCCCTTGCCTTTCAGCGTCACCGTCGTCTCGCCGCCCGATAGCAGAACGATCGGCTTGGCGAAGGGGCGATTGCGGTGAAGCACCTCGCGGGCGATGGCGGCGTGGACATGCGCTGCCTCGCGGGCCTCACCCTCTATGGCGTCGGAGAGAATGGCGGTTTCGATGCCGGCGGCGCGCGCCACTTCGGCAGCTGCCTTCAGGGAGACGCCGGCGGAGGCGATGATATGGACTTCATGACCGGCAAAGCGCGGATCGCCCGGACGCGGCGCATCGGCATCGGCTTTCTCGATATGGGCGAGAACGGCCGGCGGCAGTTCGATGCGGTAGAGGCGGATGAGGTCGAGCGCTTCCGCGCGCGTGCCGGCACCCGGCACGGTCGGGCCGGAAGCGACCAGCGCCGGATCGTCGCCGGGAATGTCCGAGACCACGAGGGAGACGACCTTGGCTGGATGGGCGGCGGCGGCCAGCCGGCCGCCCTTGATGGTCGACAGGTGCTTGCGAATGACATTCATCGCCGAGATCGGCGCGCCGGAGGCCAGCAGCGCCTTGTTGACAGCGATCTCGTCGGCAAGGCTCAGCGAACCGGCCGGCGACGGCAGCAGCGCCGAGCCGCCGCCTGATATCAGCGCGATCACCAGATCGTCTTCCGTCAGGCCCTCGACAAGTTTCAGAAGCCGGCGGGAGGCGATGAGGCCCGCGTCATCCGGCACCGGGTGGGCCGCTTCGATGATCTCGATCTGGCGGCAAGGAGCGAAGAAGCCGTATCGCGTCACCACCAGGCCCTCCAGCGGGCCATCCCAGCATTGTTCCAGCGCGGCGGCCATCTGCGCCGAACCCTTGCCGGCGCCGATGACGATCGTCCGGCCCTTGGGCTTGGCCGGCAGATGCGCGCGAATGCCGGTCAGCGGATCAGCGGCGCGAACGGCGGCATCGAACAGCGAGGTCAGGAAGGCGCGGGGGTCGGTAACGGTCATGTCAATCTGCCTGTCTTGCGATGAGCTTGTAACCATTTGGTGGCTTAACTGGCTGGGAGACGCAAGGGGCGGGAACTGCAATTGTGTCCTGCGCGATGAATTCCTATGTAGAGGGAAAGGGTTTCACGCTTTTATTTCAAGGATTTTCGACATGGCCGAACTGAAAGTGAAGACGAGGCAGACCGGCGCCACCGCCACCGTCGGCCGCACCGGCCTTCCGCATGTGACCTCGGTGACGGGCGGCGAGATCGACATCGTTACCTCGCCGTCGCAGCCTGGTTTCAACCCGCTCGATCTGCTCTATTCATCACTCTCGGCCTGCCTGGTCCTCAGCGCCCGCATGGCGGCAAGCAGCCTCGGCGTGCTCGACAAGCTGACCGAAGTGACCGCCGTCGTAACCGGCGAAAAAGCCACCGAAGGCCTTTCCCGCGTCGAGAAATTCAACATTGCCTTCACCATCAAGGGCGATTTCGGCGATGAGGTCCGTAACGCGATCGCGCACGCCGCCGAAGATGAAATCTGCACCGTGAGCAATACGATCCGCGGCAATCCTCAGTTTTCGACTGTCATTTCGGGGTGAGGTTGGGAGCAGGTGGCGAAGGCCCCTCATCCGCCCTGTCGGGCACCTTCTCCCCGTTTTGACGGGGCGAAGGGGACAGCCGTGCCATCGCCGTCCCTCCCTTAGCACTGAGTTAAGCGAGGATACGCTGATCGTCCCCTCTCCCCGCGTGCGGGGAGAGGGTTAGGGTGAGGGGCCTTTCTCTTGCCTCGCCGGCAGCTCGAACCCTTCAAGATAAGGTCCAAGCTCCGGGTCGATATCGACCTTCACGGCATTGTTGTAGATCGCCGTTGCGATCATGATGCCGGCGAAGGCGACGAGGTTGGCGAGCGTCGGCTCGTCATAGCGGGCTTTTAGCCGCGCCCAGACGTCTTCAGGAATCGCGTTGGAATCCCTGACGATCGCCCTGCCGAACTCGATCAGCAACGCTTCGTCCTTGCTCGGCACGATCGTTTCCGGCGTCAGGCCGGCATTGATCAGCGCGCGCCGGAAGAAGCCGACCGGGATGATCGAGCGGCATTCGAGCGCGATGACATGGCAAAGCAGCCAGACGGCGCGGTCGTCCAGTGACGGACGCAGTTCTTCGCGCAGGGGAAACCATTCCGCATAGATGCGATGCGCCACCGGCGAATGCAGTAGCGTCCGCTTCATGTTCGTCATGCGGCCGCGCAGCTGCATCTCTCGATCATGCTCGGCACGTACGGCGTCTGAAGCGGTCTCGTAATCGATCGGCGTGATATGGCTCATTTCACTCTCTTTGCTGGACTCTCTTACCGCGCTGCCACAGGCGTTGCCTTGAAGAAACGGTTTTCCGGGCGCGGCAGGCCAAGGTGTTCGCGCAATGTCGTGCCTTCGTAGTCGCGGCGGAAGATGCCACGGCGGTGGAGCTCCGGAACAACGCGGGTCGTCACGTCAAGCAGTCCCTGCGGCAGGAAGGGGAAGACGACGTTGAAGCCATCCGAGCCTTCTTCATGCAGCCATTGCTCCATCTCGTCGGCGATGCTCTGCGGCGTGCCGACGAAGGCGAGGCCGGCATAGCCGCCGAGACGCTGGGCAAGCTGGCGCACGGTCAGCTTTTCCGCTTCGGCAAGCGCGATAACACGTTCGCGGCCACTCTTGCTGGCATTGGTCTCCGGAGTTGCCGGCAGCGGTCCGTCTGGATCGAAGCCGGAGGCATCGTGCCCAAGCGCGATCGATAGCGACGCAATCGCGCTGTCGTAATGGACGAGGCTATCAAGCTTGGCGCGTTTGGCCTTTGCCTCCTCGATTGTATCCCCGACGACGATGAATGCGGCGGGCAGGATTTTCAGGTGATCCGGGTTGCGGCCGATCTCTCTCATCCGTCCCTTGATATCGGCGAAGATCGCCTTGCCGTCGGCAAGATTGCGTGGGGCAGCGAAGACCGCTTCCGCCGTCTCGGCGGCGAGCTGGCGGCCGACATCGGATTGACCCGCCTGGACGATGACAGGCCAGCCCTGCGGCGGGCGGGCGATGTTAAGGGGACCGCGGACACTGAGCTCTTCGCCCTTATGCCCAAGCACATGCATCCGTTCGGGATCGAAGAAGATGCCGCTTTCGGCGTCGTGGATGAAGGCGTCATCGGCGAAGCTGTCCCAGAGGCCGGTGACCACATCATAGAATTCGCGGGCGCGATGGTAGCGCTCGCCATGTTCCATATGCTCTTCGAGGCCAAAATTAAGGGCGGCATCGGGATTGGACGTGGTGACGATGTTCCAGCCGGCGCGGCCGCCGCTGATATGATCAAGAGAGGCGAAGCGGCGGGCGATATGATAGGGCAGGTCGAAGGTGGTGGAGGCGGTGGCGACGAGACCGATCCGCTCGGTGACGGCAGCGAGCGCCGAAAGCAGGGTGAAAGGCTCGAAAGAGGTGACCGTCTGGCTGCGCTTCAGGGCCTCGATCGGCATGTTGAGAACCGCGAGGTGATCCGCCATGAAGAAGGCATCGAATTTTGCCTTTTCCAGCTCCTGCGCGAAGCTCTTGATATGCTGGAAATTGAAATTGGCATCCGGATAAGAACCGGGATAGCGCCAGGCTCCGGTATGCAGGCTGACGGGGCGCATGAAGGCGCCAAGCTTCAATTGCTTCTGTTCGGTCATTGGCTCTCTCTCGGGCTCTCTCTCGAAAATCGCCAGGCTGTCATGAGGTCGCGACAGTACCGTCAGCGAGGTAATGCACTACGACGTAGGCGTGCCTGCCGCGCATTCAAAGAGCCGATTTCATTTATTTGATCGCTTTCGCGGAATATTCATCCGGCCGGGCTTTCAGCCACGTTCTGTCCGGCAAAAACCTTCACAAGCCAATCTATGAAGACGCGGACCCGCGGCGAAAGCTGGCGGCTGCGCGGATAGAGCATCGAGACGGGCGTTCGAGTCGGTGGATAGTCCTCAAGGACATGCAGCAGCTCGCCCGATCGTAAGGCTTCCTCTGCGTGGTAGCGCGGGACCTGGATCAGGCCGAGGCCGAGTTTGGCCGCCGCGAAGTAACTCTCAGCCGCATTGACCGAGATGGTGGCCGGCAGGGTAATTTCGCGCACGGCGCCATCGATCTGGAATTCCAGTGGCAGCAGCCCGCCCGTCGCGGAGGAGCGGAAGCCGACCATGCGGTGACCGTCGAGCCTGTCCGGATGGGCCGGCATGCCGAAACGTTCGACATAGGTGGGTGCCGCAAGCGTCACCTCTTCGAGCATCGCGACGCGGCGGCCGATCATATCGCTATCCTGCAGCGTGCCGACGCGCAGCACGCAGTCGATCCCTTCACGGATCAAATCGACGAACCGGTCGCCTTCGGTGATCTGCAGTTCGATATCGGGATAGGTTTCGAGGAAGGAAAGCAGGTTCGGCAGGACGAAGTGCCGCGCAAGCGTGCCGTGCACATCAACTCGTAGCACGCCCTTCGGCTTGGCACCGGCAAAGGCGCCTTCCGCATCCTCGATATCGGAGAGGATGCGCAGGCAGCGCTGGTAATAGGCTTCTCCGTCGAGCGTCGGGCTCACATGCCGCGTCGTGCGCCGCAGCAAGCGCACGCCGAGCCGCGCCTCAAGCTGCTTGACCGCATCGGTCACCGTCGAGCGGGGCAGGCCGGTGTCCTCGGCCGCCAATGTGAAACTGCGTCGTTCCACGACCCGGCAAAACACCCGCATGGCATCGAATCTGTCCATCTATTTGTTCGCCAATTTCGGATAGTGATGCCGATTAATGGCTGATTATCCGCCCGATGAAAAGGGACATCTTCTCCTCATCGAAACGCGCTACGGCGCAGAGCAACGAAAGGATGAGGAAAATGAGCAGCAATTCCAACAAGGTAGCAATCGTTACCGGCGCATCCCGCGGCATCGGCGCCGCGATCGCCGAGCGTCTGGCCGAAGACGGCCTCACTGTTGTCATCAACTATTCCGGCAGCGAAGCCGCCGCCGAGGAACTCGCTCGCAAGATCGAGGAAAAGGGCGGCAAGGCGCTGACCGCGAAAGCCGATGTCTCTGATGTGGATGCAGTGCGCCGCATGTTCGATGCGGCCGAGGCAGCCTTCGGCGGTGTCGATGTCCTCGTCAACAATGCCGGCATCATGCAGCTCGCCAAGATTACCGATGCCGACGACGCGCATTTCGACCGCCATATCGCCATCAATCTCAAGGGCACGTTCAATGCGCTGCGCGAAGCCGGCAAGCGCCTGCGTGACGGCGGCCGCATCGTCAACTTCTCGACCAGCATCGTCGGCCTCAAGCTCGAAACCTATGGCGTCTATGCCGCGACGAAGGCAGCGGTCGAGCTTATGACCGGCATCATGGCGAAGGAGATGCGCGGTCGCTCGATCACGGTCAATGCGGTTGCTCCCGGCCCGACGTCCACAGATCTCTTCCTGAACGGCAAGAGCGACGAACTCATCGACCGCATGGCCAGGATGAACCCGCTGGAACGGCTCGGCACACCGCAGGATATTGCCGCTGCCGTTTCCTTCCTTGTCGGCCCGGACGGCGGCTGGATCAACGGCCAGACGCTGCGCGCCAATGGCGGCATGATCTGAGCCAATGAGGCGCAGGGTAGTGCCTGTCGCCGACCCCCCAGCCCATCGATCGTCAACAACGGCCGATCCAGCAAAGGAACAGGATCATGAGCAAGCAAGTCATCGTTATTACCGGTGCATCGAGCGGCTTCGGCGCTCTGACGGCACGCGCTCTCGCCGAGGCAGGCCACACGGTCTATGCCGGCATCCGCGAAACCAAGGGGCGCAACGCGGTGCAGGTTGCCGCAGCGGCGGCATTTGCCGAGGAAAACGGCGTCGATCTCAGAACCGTCGAACTCGATGTCGCATCGGATGCTTCCGTAGAAGCCGGCATTGCCGCTGTTATCGCTGAGCAGGGTCGCATCGATACCGTCATCCATAATGCGGGTCACATGTCCTTCGGCCCGGCCGAGGCCTTCACGCCCGAGCAGTTCGCCGAGTTATACGATATCAACGTACTCAGCACCCAGCGCGTCAATCGCGCCGTCCTGCCACACATGCGCAAGGAAGGCGAGGGGCTAGTCGTCTGGGTCTCCTCGTCCAGCACGCGCGGCGGCACGCCGCCCTATCTGTCGCCTTACTTCGCAGCCAAGGCCGCCATGGACTCGCTTGCCGTTTCCTATGCTTCGGAGCTGGCGCGCTGGGGCATCGAAACCGCGATCATCGTGCCCGGCGCCTTCACGAAAGGCACGAACCACTTCGCCCATTCCGGCTCCCCGGCCGACAAGGCCCGTGCCGCTGAATATGACAACGGCCCTTATGCCGGCGTTCCCGATCAGGCGCTGAAGGGGCTTGCCTCGCTGGAGCCGGCGGATGCCGATGCCGCCTCGGTCGCGACCACGATCGTCGAAGTCGTCGACATGCCGTTTGGCACGCGCCCCTTCCGTACCCATATAGATCCTTCCGAGGATGGTGCTGAGATCGTCAATGGTGTTGCCGACCGG
Source organism: Rhizobium sp. P28RR-XV (assembly GCF_012641385.1). Lineage (NCBI taxonomy): Bacteria > Pseudomonadati > Pseudomonadota > Alphaproteobacteria > Hyphomicrobiales > Rhizobiaceae > Rhizobium > Rhizobium sp. P28RR-XV. The sequence goes on along the minus strand of NZ_JABAIG010000002.1, from coordinate 313,578 downwards.
GTTCGCGCGGAACTCTTCCGGCGGATCGGGCTGGAGGATTTGCTGAAGCCCCATATCCAGGGTTGAAGCTTCGCCGTCACCTTCCAGCGTGTCAAATCGCCGCTTCTGTGCCACAGGAGCGGCGATGACTTACGTTCGTCGAGACTATTTGTGCAGTACGGCATTCCAAGTGTACACGTTTCGTACTAAAGCGAATCCTTCAGAGGGTCGGGAGATATCCATGGACGCGAAGGACATTGGCGAAATTGCCAGCTGGCTCATGCAGGCCGGTCTCAAGGGGATGACTGAAGTCGATATCCTCTCGGGTTTCTGCGAGCAGTGCCGTCTGCATGGCCTGAACCTTGATCGGGCCATGGCGCTGATGGATACGCTGCATCCGGTCTATGAAGGGCGTGCCTTCCGCTGGGATGGCAATCAGGTGATCGAACGTGAGTTCGAATACGGCCCGACACATCAGGGGATCGCCTCCGAAAACTGGCAGCGTTCCGCCTTCTATCACATGTTGACGACCGGTGAGGACGAAGTGCGCCGACGGATCGGCTTTGGCGAACCGACGGATTTCTACGGGCTCGATACGCTGTTGGCAGATGGCCACACCGACTATATCGCGATGGTGCACCGCTTCGAAGAGGGCGGCACGATCGGCGAGATGGATTGCTTCTATTCCAACTTCGCCACGGCTGCGGAAATGGGCTTTCCGGACGAAGATCTGCGCGTGCTGCGCAAGCTGACGCCGGCCCTGGCGCTGGCGATCAAGTGCACGGGCATGAGCCGCATCGCCCGTACCATTGCCGAGGTCTATCTCGGCGAAGATGCGGCCCGGCATGTCCTTGAGGGCAAGATCACGCGCGGCAAGACGGAGCGGATTTCGGCGGCGCTCTGGTTTTCCGATCTCGCCAACTACACGCGCATCTCGGATACAGCCGAGCCGGATGAAATCATCCCGATGCTGAATGCTTACGCCGATGCGGTCATTTCCTCGATCCATGAAGCTGGCGGCAATGTGCTGAAGCTGATCGGTGACGGCACGCTGGCGATTTTCAAGGCCAGGAATTCCGCCGACGCTTGCGCCGCCGCGCTGATGGCGGAATCGCTACTGCGCCAGCGGCTGCGCGACCTCAACTCGCAGCGGCAGATCGAGGGCCGGCCCGTGACGGAGGTCTATCTCGGCCTGCACATCGGCGACGTCTTCTACGGCAATATCGGCAGCATGGACCGGCTTGATTTCACCGTCATCGGCCCGGCCGTCAATGAAGTCAGCCGCATCGCCTCGATGTGCCGATCGGCCGACCGCAACATCCTGATGTCGGCAAATTTCGTTGAGGCGCTGTCGGGCCAGGAGAGCAACGATCTCGTTTCCGTCGGCCGCTATGCGCTGCGCGGTGTCAAGCGGCCGCAGGAACTGTTCACGCTGCTGTCTTCGGCCGCCTGACCGTCCACCGGAAGCGCTCTCAGCGGCGATCGGCGGCAAACATCGGGCCACCCTTGCTGGCGGGAAAGCCGTAGCCGTTGATCATGACGAGGTCGATATCGCTTGCGCGCGCGGCGATGCCTTCCGAGAGCAGCAGTTCGCCTTCGTCGGCCATGGCTTTCAGGAGCCGGGCGGCGATCTCGTCCGCCGTGAAGTGTTTCGGCACGATGTCTTTCTCCGCGCGCGCGGCTTCGATCATGGCTGTTACCTCGGGATCGACAGTCCGTTTGCCGTCGGGATAGGCATACCAGCCACGCCCGGTCTTCTGGCCGAAGCGTCCGGCTTCGCAGAGCCGGTCGGCGATGACGACGTAACGCTCCGCCGGATCACGGATTGCCGCTTGCCGCTTGCGGCGTGCCCAGGCAATTTCCAGTCCCGCCATGTCAAAGACGGCAAATGGCCCCATCGGGAAGCCGTAGGCTTCCAGAGCCGTATCGATCTCCTGCGGCGAGGCGCCATCCTCCACCATGTATTCCGCTTCGCGGCGATAGGCGGAAAAGACGCGATTGCCGATGAAGCCTTCGGTGACGCCTGAGATGATAGGCAGCTTACCCAGCCGTTTTGCGAGGGCAAGGGCTGTCGCCAGCACGTCGGGCGCCGTCTCCTTGCAGTTCACCACTTCCAGCAGTCGCATAATATTGGCCGGCGAGAAGAAATGCAGCCCGACGACACGCTCCGGCAGCTCTGTGGCAGCGGCAATGGCTTCGGGATCGAGATAGCTCGTATTGGTTGCGAGAATCGTATCGGCGCGGACGATGCCGTCAAGGCGTTGGAACAGCTCGGTCTTGACGGCGAGATCATCGAAGACGGCTTCGATGACGATATCGGCCTGCACTAGCTGCTGCGTATCGGCGGTGACCGTCAACCGGCCGAGACGGTCCTCTCGGCCGGCCGTATCGAGGCGTCCGGTTTGCACTGCCTTGTCGAGCAGCTCGGCGATCCGTTCGCGGCCCTTTTCGGCTGCCGCGGCATTCTGCTCGATGCCGATGACGCGATAGCCGCCGTTGAGTGCGGAGACGGCGATACCCGACCCCATCAGGCCGGTGCCGACGATGCCGACGGTTTCGATCTTGCGTGGAGCGACGGTCTCAAGCCCCGCGACCTTGCCGGCGGCACGTTCGGCGAAAAAGACATGGCGCAAGGCGGCGGCCTCGTCGCTGTCACGGAGTTCGACGAATGTGCGGCGCTCTTCGGCAAGCCCTTCCGAAAGGGGGGCGGTAGCCGCCAAGCGTACGAGGCGGACAGCTTCGGCGGGTGCACGCTGGCCGCGGGCCTTGCTTAATGCGTCCGCCGCTGCTTTGGCGATTGTTTCCGAGGCCTCCGAAGGAACCGCCAGCAATCCCGTGCGGCGCATGGGGGCGGTGACGGTGGTTCTGGCCTCGGCGATCAGCTCGCCGTTGGGTATGTCATCGACGATGCCGAGCTTGAGCGCTTCGGCGGCGGAGACGACGCGGCCGTTGGCGATCATGTCGATGGCGGCGGCGATGCCGATGAGCCGCGGCAGGCGCTGCGTGCCGCCGGCACCGGGCACGATGCCAAGCTTGACTTCCGGCAGGCCCAGCTTCGCAGCCGGCGCGGCAAGGCGGCGATGGCAGGCAAGCGCCACTTCCAGGCCGCCGCCGAGGGCTGCACCATTGATCGCTGCGATAACGCGCTTCGGAAAGGCTTCGATACGAGTGATGATATCGGGCAGCAATGGCTCGACCGATGGCTTGCCGAATTCCTTGATGTCGGCGCCACCGATGAAGGTGCTGCCCGCGCCAGTGAGAACGACGCTGGTGACCGCGCCGTCTTTCTCGGCGTGATCAAGCACCGCCATCAGACCGGCCCTGACATCGGCGGAAAGAGTGTTGACGGGCGCATTGTCTATGGTGACAACGAGGATCCCGTCGGTCAATTCCGCCGAGATGGTATCCGAAAAGCGCAATGCCGACATGATCTTATCAGCCTTCCGATATTATTCCGGGATGACGGCGGTTGCCTGGATTTCGATCTTGGCGCGATCCTCGACGAGGGCGACGACCTGTACGGCGGCCATGGCCGGGAAGTGCCGGCCGATAATCTCGCGATAGGCCTGGCCGAGACCCTTCAGATTGCCGAGATATTCCTGCTTGTCGGTGAAATACCAGGTCATCGAGGTGATATGCTTCGGTTCAGCACCGCCTTCGGCCAGGATGGCAACGACATTCTTCAATGTCTGGCGCACCTGCTCCACGAAATCATCGCTTTCGAATTGGCAGGCGGCATTCCAGCCGACCTGGCCGCCGACGAACACCATGCGGCCCGTCGCCGCCATGCCATTGGCATAGCCGATCGGCTTGGCCCAGCCTTCAGGTTGCAGGATGGTGTGCATCGGTCGTCTCCAGATGAGAGGTCAGCACGGCGCGGATATCATCCGGCCATGCAATGGATTTATTGTTGTCGAGGGAGGTGGCGACGACGCGATGCGTAGCCGTCCACAACACATGGCCATTCGCCGAGACCTGATGTTCCAGGTCGAGCGAGGAGCGACCGATGCCGCGCACCGTCAGCACGAATTCGAGTTCGTCACCCTGCAAGCCCGGCTTCATGAAGGTCAGATCGAGCCGCACGGTGGGGACACCGATGCCGCGGTCGTCGATCAGCTTTCGCCAGGAAAAACCAATCGAAGCGAAATAGTCTTCCAGCACCCCGACGAGGATGTTCAGGTAGGAGGGGAAATAGGCGATCCCGGAGGGATCGCAATCTCCGAAACGCAGGGGTCTGGTGGTTTTGAACGCCAAGGCGGGCCTCAGTTCGAAAAGGCGGCGATGCCGGTGATGGCACGGCCGAGGATGAGGGCGTGGATATCGTGCGTGCCCTCATAGGTGTTGACCACTTCGAGGTTGACGAGATGACGCGCGATGCCGAACTCATCGGAAATACCATTGCCACCGAGCATGTCGCGCGCCGCGCGGGCGATATCCAGCGCCTTGCCGCAGCTATTGCGCTTGAGGATGGAGGTGAGTTCGACAGGCGGATGGCCTTCTTCCTTCATGCGGCCGAGACGCAGGCAGCCCTGCAGGCCGAGCGTGATCTCGGTCACCATATCGGCAAGCTTCTTCTGGATGAGTTGGTTGGCGGCAAGGGGACGGCCGAACTGCTTGCGGTCGAGCACATATTGGCGTGCCCTGGCATAGCAATCCTCGGCGGCACCAAGCGCACCCCAGGCGATGCCGAAGCGCGCCGAGTTGAGGCAGGTGAAGGGGCCTTTGAGGCCGGAGACGTTCGGCATCAGGTTTTCTTCGGGCACGAAGACATTGTCCATCACGACTTCGCCGGTGATCGACGCGCGAAGTCCGACCTTGCCGTGGATCGCGGGCGCCGACAGGCCTTTCCAGCCCTTTTCGAGAATGAAGCCACGGATGAGGCCATCCTCGGTCTTTGCCCAGACGACGAAGACATCGGCGATCGGTGCGTTCGAGATCCAGGTCTTGGCGCCCGTCAGGCTGTAGCCGCCGTCGACCTTCTTCGCCCGCGTGACCATCGAGCCGGGATCGGAGCCGTGGTTCGGTTCGGTGAGGCCAAAGCAGCCGATCCATTCGCCCGTCGCGAGCTTCGGCAGATATTTCTGCTTCTGCGCGTCCGAGCCGAAGGTCTCGATCGGTACCATGACAAGCGAGGACTGAACGCTCATCATCGAGCGATAGCCGCTGTCGACGCGTTCGACTTCGCGGGCGATCAGGCCGTAGGCGACATAGCTGAGGCCGGCGCCGCCGTATTCCGGAGAAATCGTCGGGCCGAGAAGGCCGAGCTCGCCCATTTCGCGGAAGATCGCCGGATCGGTCTTTTCGTGGCGGAAGGCTTCGAGGACGCGGGGGCTGAGCTTTTCCTGCGCGTAGGAATGCGCGGTATCCAGCACCATGCGTTCGTCGTCGCTCAGTTGCTCGGGCAGCCGGAACGGGTCGGCCCAGTCGAAAATCTCGCGGCTCATGCTCTCAATCTCCCATTAGAGCGGTTCAGTGTTTCCAGTTAGCACTGAACCGCTCAATCTCTTTGTTCACGCAATTCCAGGAAAACCGCTTCGCACTTTTCCTGGAATTGCTCTAGGCCTTCAAAAGTTCGCGCGCGACGATGAGTTTCTGAACCTCCGTCGCACCTTCATAGATGCGAAGCGCGCGGATCTCCCGATAGAGTTTTTCCGTTATCTCGCCTGATTTCACGCCGCGTCCGCCAAAGAGCTGGACGGCGCGGTCGATGACGCTCTGCGCGGTTTCCGTCGCCGTCATCTTGGCCATGGCCGCCTCGCGTGTCGTCGGCAAGCGCTGCACGTCGCGACGCCAGGCTGCCCGATAGGTGAGCAATGCCGCCGCGTCGATGCCGGTCGCCATATCGCCGAGGGCGGCCTGCGTCAACTGAAGGTCGGCGAGTGCCGCGCCGAACATCGGCCGCGTGCGGACATGCGCTAACGACTCGTCCAGCGCGCGGCGGGCAAAGCCGAGGCCGGCAGCGGCGACCGAAGCGCGGAAGATATCGAGCGTGCGCATGGCGATCTTGAAGCCTTCGCCGGGTGTGCCGAGACGGCGCGATGCGGGGATGCGGCAATTGTCGAAGCGGATCGTCGCCAGCGGATGCGGCGCAATCACCTCGATGCGTTCGGCAATCGAGAAGCCGGGATCGTCGGCGTAGACGACGAAGGCGGAAATGCCGCGGGTTCCCGGCGCTTCGCCGGTGCGGGCGAAGACGGTGTAGACATCGGCGATGCCGCCATTGGAAATCCAAGTCTTCTCGCCATCGAGAACATAGTGATCGCCGTCGAGACGAGCAGCGCAGCTCATCGCGGCCACATCGGAGCCGGCATACTTCTCCGACAGCGCGAAGGCGGCGAGCCAATCGCCGGAGCGCACCTTGGGCAAAACGGCCGAGCGCAATTCCGGCGAGCCGGAGAGGCCGATCGCGCCGGTGCCGAGGCCCTGCATGGCAAAGGCGAAATCGGCAAGGCCGTCATGCCAGGCTAGCGTTTCGCGGGCGAGGCAGACCATACGGGAATCGATCAGCGGTTCGCTGTCGGACGAGCCTGTAGCGGCGGTCAGGAGTCCGGCTTCGCCCAGTGCCTTGACCAGCTTCCGGCATGCGCCATCGACATCGGCATGATCGATCGACGCCATAACGCCGGACTTTGCGAAGGCATCGACCTCGGCTGTGAAGCGGTGATGGCGCTCCCCGAAGAAGGGCCAGTCCAGATGATCGCGTGTCGGGCCGGGGAGGCTGCTTGCCTTGGACATCCGTTCAATCCCCCTGGAATTCCGGCCGGCGCTTGGCGGCGAAAGCCTCGAAGGCGCGGCGGAAATCCTGCGTCGCCATGCAGATCGCCTGGGCCTGCGCCTCGGATTCGATCAGCTCATCGATGCCCATCGCCCATTCCTGGTTCAGCATGGTCTTGGTCATGCCATGGGCGAACCAGGGGCCGTCGGCCAGCGAGCGGGCGAGCTTGACCGCTTCCTGCTCCAGATCGGCACTGGCGTGCAGGCCGTTGTAAAAGCCCCAGGCTTGTCCTTCCGCTCCTGTCATCGCGCGGCCGGTAAAGAGAAGCTCGGCGGCGCGGCCCTGGCCGATGATGCGGGGCAGGATGCCGCAAGCGCCCATGTCGGCACCGGCAAGGCCGACGCGGGTGAAGAGAAAAGCCGTCTTGGCCTCCGGCGTCGCCAGCCTCAGATCGGAGGCCATGGCAAGGATGGCGCCGGCGCCGGCGCAGATGCCGTCGACTGCTGAAATGATCGGTTGCGGGCATTTGCGCATCGCCTTGACGAGATCGCCGGTCATGCGCGTGAAAGCCAGAAGCTCGGGCATGGCCATGCGGGTCAGCGGCTCGATGATTTCGAAGACATCGCCGCCGGAGGAGAAATTGCCGCCCGCGCCCGTCAGCACGATGGCGCGGATATCGGAGGCATAGGCGAGATCGCGGAAGAGATCGCGCAGTTCGGCATAGCTGTCGAAGGTTAGTGGATTCTTACGTTCCGGGCGGTTCAGGCGGATGGTGGCGACGCGGCCGTCTTCGCTGACCTCCCAGAGGAAGTGCTCCGGCTTCAAATCCTTAAAGGGCTTCAGATGGCCCTTCATCGTCATGTCGCGTTCGCTCATCCCTCAAATCTCCCCACCAGCAACCGCGATTGCCTGTCCATTGATCGACGCCGCAGCCGGCGAGGCCAGCCACAGCACGGTGTCGGCAACCTCTTCCGGCTTTATCAGCCGTCCCTGCGGATTGGATTTTGTGAATTCGCCAAGCGCCTGCTCGGCGGTGCGCCCTGACTTGGCGATGATCGTCTCGATCGAGCGCTGGATGATCGGCGTATCGGTAAAGCCGGGGCAGACGGCATTCACTGTGATGCCGGTCTTCGCCAGTTCCAGCGCCAGCGAGCGGGTGAGGCCGACGACGCCATGCTTGGCGGCCACGTAGGCTGAGACGTAGCCATAACCCTTCAGACCGGCCGTCGAGGCGATATTGATGATGCGCGCGCCGGTGCCACGAGCTTTCAGGTCGGGGAGGACTGCCTGCGTCACCACAAAAACACCGGTCAGGTCGACCGTAAGGACATGGTTCCAGGCCTCCAGCGTCGTCTTCTCGAAGGGCGCGCTCGGTGCTTCGCCGGCATTGTTGACGAGGATATCGACCGGGCCGAATTTTTCGCGTGCTTTGGCGAGGCCTTGCGCCACGGCGTCGGGGCTGGTGACATCGAAGCCGTCGATAACGAACCCATGGGCGCCGATCTCGGCCACGACCGCCTCCAATGGCTCCCTGCGGCGACCGGCCAGGCTGACGCGCGCGCCCTCGGCGGCCAGCGCCTTGGCGATCGCGGCCCCAATGCCGCTGCCGGCCCCGGTGACAAGCGCGTGACGGCCGGCGAGTTTGCCCGAAGTCGTCATCTCATCCTCATTTCGCCGGTGCAGCGGTGGCCGCGCGGGCGAGGTTGGTTTCATACTGCGTCTTGCCGGAAACATATTGCTTCGGCCAGGGAATGGAAGTCAGGCCGATCTTGGCGGCTTCATGCAGCGCCCAGGCCGGATCCGCCAGATGCGGGCGGGCGACGGCGCAAAGATCGGCGCGGCCGGCGGCGATGATCGAATTGGCATGATCGGCCTCCGAGATCGCACCGACGGCGATGGTGGGGATGCCGATTTCGTTGCGGATCTTGTCGGAGAAGGGCGTCTGGAACAGGCGGCCATAAACCGGTTTTTCTTCTTTCGATACCTGGCCCGATGAGCAATCGATCAGGTCGGCGCCGGCTTCCTTGAACATGCGGGCGAAGATCGCCGCATCTTCCGGCGTATTGCCGCCATCGGTCCAGTCATGACAGGAGAGGCGTACGGAGATCGGCTTGTCCGCCGGCCAGATTGCGCGCATCGCCTTGAAGATTTCCAGCGGATAGCGGGCGCGGTTTTCATGGCTCCCGCCGTACTCGTCGTCGCGCAAGTTGGTCAAGGGCGACAGGAAACTCGATAGCAGATAGCCATGGGCGCAATGCAGTTCCAGCCAGTCCGCGCCGGTCTCGATCGCGAGCCGCGTCGATCGGATGAAGTCGGCCTTGACGCGCTCCATGTCGGCGCGGTCCATGGCCTTCGGCACCTGGCTGTTCTTGAGGTAAGGGATTGCCGATGCGGAGATTAGCGGCCAGTCGCCTTCGGCAAGCGGCTGGTCGATGCCTTCCCAGGCGAGCTTCGTCGCGCCCTTGCGGCCGGCATGGCCGATCTGGACGCCGACCTTGGCGGCGCTGTTCATGTGAACGAAGTCGACGAGGCGCTTCCACTGAGCGACCTGCGCCTCGTTCCAGAGGCCGAGGCAGCCGGGCGTGATACGGGCATCCGGGGTGACGCAGGTCATTTCCGCGAAGATCAAACCGGCGCCCCCAAGCGCGCGCGAGCCGAGATGGACGATGTGGAAATCGTTCATCACACCGTCCGCGGCCGAATACATCGCCATCGGCGACATGACGATGCGGTTGACGAGCTGGACATCACGCAGGCGATAGGGCGTGAACATCGGCGGCAGGCACCGGTCGTTGCCGACGGCAAGGCCGGATTTCTCGGCGAACCAGCGCTCATAGCCCTCGAGCCAGGTCTTGTCGCGGAGCCTCAGATTTTCGTGGCTGATACGCTGTGAGCGGGTCAGCATCGAATACATGAATTGCGGCGGCTCGAGCGTATCGGCATAGCGGCGTCCGACGACTTCGAACCATTCCATCGCATTGCGAGCGGCGTTCTGAATGCGGGCGACGTCGACGCGGCGGATTTCCTCGTAGGTCTCAAGGACGGCCGGAATCTTATCCTTCTCGTGCCCGTGGATCTGGAACTGCCGGGTGAGTTCGATCGCATCGTCGATGGCGAGCTTGGTGCCGGAGCCGATGGCGAAATGCGCGGTGTGCGCGGCATCGCCCATCAGCACGACATGGGAATCGCCGTTGAAATGGCTCCACTTGCCGCAGATCAAGCGGTTGAAGTTCAGCCAGGCCGAGCCGCGGATATGGCGCGCATTGGTCATGAGCGAAGCGCCTTCGAGCACTTCGGAGAACAGGTTTTCGCAGAAGGCTATGGAGCCGTCCTGGTCGATCTTGTCGAGGCCGTGGGCGAGATAGGCCTCTTCCGTCGTCTCGACGATGAAGGTCGAGGTCTTGTCGTCGAACTTGTAGATATGCGCCTGGAACCAGCCGTGATCCGTACGGCGGAAATCGAAGGTGAAGGCGTCGAAAAGCTTGTTCGTGCCGAGCCAGATATAGCGGTTCGGCCGTGTGATCATATCCGGCTGGAAGACTTCGGGATAATGATTGCGAATCCTGGAATTGAGGCCGTCCGAGCCGATGATCAGATCGGCGTCCGGGTAATCCAGATCGGAATTGACGTCGGTTTCGAAGATCAGCTCGACGTCGAGCGCCTCGCAGCGCTTCTGCAGGATATTCAAAAGTTTCTTGCGGCCGATGCCGACGAAGCCGTGGCCCGATGTACGCTGGCGCGTACCCTTGAACAGAACCTCGATATCGTCCCAATGGTTGAAGGCGTCCTCGATTTCGGCAGCACTTTCGGGATCCCATTCCCGCATCGAAATCATGGTCGCGTCGGAGAAGACGACGCCCCAGCCGAAAGTATCATAGGGGCGGTTGCGCTCGACGACGTGGATCGAATGCTCGGGATGGAGCTTCTTCATCAGAAGCGCGAAGTAGAGCCCTGCGGGGCCGCCGCCGATACAGACGATGCGCATCGCTTTTCCCTCCTCGTCCGGCCGGAGCCGATTTCAAAATCATTTAAGTTTAAAATATCTCGTCGCCGTCATTCGTCAAGGCTTTTCCTGCCGGGATATGCGGATAGCAGATGATCACAATATCGTAAAAACTGAAAATTGTTATTTTAAATCAATGGAAATCCAAAAATAGTTTAGGCTTAAAATTTCTTGCTTGAACATTGCGGGCTTCGGTGCGATCCTTTTTGACAACGCTGCATGTGCCGCTGGGGAAAGCGGCGACGGTGGCTTTGAACGATAGGAATGCGGGAGCAAGGCAATGCTGGGACCGACCGGCCATACCGATACATTCACGCGAGACAATCTGCCGCCTTTTGACGAATGGCCCGAGCTGCGGATGGATGGTTTCGACTATCCGGAATGGCTGAATGCCGGTTTCGAGCTCAGCGACCGCATGGTCGAGAAGGGTTTTGGCGACAACGTCGCGCTGATCGGCAACGGCCGTCGCCGCACCTATAAGGAACTGGCGGACTGGACCAATCGCATCGCCCACGCGCTCATCGAGAATTTCGGCGTCAAGCCCGGCAATCGCGTGCTCATCCGCTCCGGAAACAATCCCGCCATGATCGCCTGCTGGCTGGCGGTGACGAAGGTCGGAGCCGTCGCGGTCAACACCATGCCGATGCTACGGGCGGGCGAGCTTTCGAAGATCATCGACAAGGCGGAAATCTCGTTCGCGCTCTGCGATACCAGGCTGGTGGAGGAACTCGTCGCTGCCGCCAAGGACAGCCGTTTCCTGAAGCAGGTGGTCGGCTTCGATGGCACCGCCAATCACGATGCCGAACTCGACAGGATCGCGCTCAACAAGCCGGTGCGCTTCGAACCGGTCAAAACCGGGCGGGACGATGTGGCGCTGCTCGGTTTCACCTCGGGATCGACGGGTGTGCCCAAGGCGACCATGCATTTTCATCGGGATATCCTGATCATCGCCGATGCCTATGCCAGGGAAGTGCTGCAGGTCACGCCGGATGACGTCTTCATCGGTTCGCCGCCGATCGCCTTCACCTTCGGGCTTGGCGGCCTGGTCGTCTTCCCCTTGCGTTTCGGCGCGTCGACGGCCTTGCTGGAAAACGCGTCGCCGAAGAACATGGTCGAGATCATCCAGGAATATGGCGCGACCATCAGCTTCACCGCGCCGACGGCCTATCGCGCCATGCTGGCGGCAATGGACGAGGGGGCCGATCTTTCATCGCTGCGGATTGCGGTTTCCGCCGGCGAAACGCTGCCGGGACCGATCTTCGAAGAGTGGACGCGCAAGACCGGCAAGCCGATCCTCGACGGAATCGGCTCGACCGAGTTGCTGCACATCTTCATCTCCAACCGTCTTTCCGACGTCCGGCCGAATTGCACGGGCAAGCCGCTGACCGGCTATGAGGCCCGTGTCGTCGATGACGAGATGAACGAGGTTCCCAGCGGCACGATCGGCAAGCTCGTCGTTCGCGGGCCGATCGGCTGCCGCTATCTCGCCGACCACAGGCAGGCCGACTATGTGCGCGATGGCTGGAACCTGACGGGCGACAGTTTCGTTCAGGACGAGGAAGGCTATTTCCACTTCGCCGCGCGTTCGGACGACATCATTCTTTCCGCCGGCTACAATATTGCCGGACCGGAAGTCGAGGCAGCGCTTCTTTCGCATGCCGATGTGCTCGAATGCGCCGTCATCGGCAAGCCGGACGAGGAGCGAGGTCACATCGTGCAGGCGCATGTCGTGCTGGTGTCAGGTGTCACCGGATCGGATCTGCTGGTCAAGGCGCTGCAGGATCATGTGAAGGCCGTCATCGCGCCCTACAAATATCCGCGCTCCATCGTCTTCGTCGAGGCTCTGCCGAAGACGGAATCGGGCAAGATACAGCGCTTCCGCCTGCGTAGCTAAGGATACCGCCAGGCGACGTTTTCCCGCTCGAGATCACTTACCGGGATCTTTCGGATTCCACAGCACGGTTTCGGCATCTTTTTCGTAGGCCATGCCCTTGGGATAGCTGATTGCCTCCAATTGCAGACCCCACGGTGCCTGGAAGTAAAGGATCGACTGGCCAGCTGCCGGGCCTTCTGTGATTGGCAACGGCCCCAACCGCGTTTCAATGTTCTTGCTGTCCAGATGAGCCTTTGCCGCATCAATATCGTCAACGTAAAGCGAGATATGAAACGCACCGATGTCGCTGTTCTTCTGCTTGAGGTCCCGCTGATCCGGAGCTGAGTATTCGAACAGTTCTATGTTCGATCCGAAACCGCACCGAACTTGCGTTATCTGCTTTATTTCAGCCCTGGGATCGACGCCGAGCAGATCGGTCATGAAGGTACCCTTATCGTCGGCAAACGGTCCGAACGACATGATGACCTCGCAGCCGAGAACGTTCTCGAAGAAATCGACCGCCTGCTTCATGTCCGGCACGGTAAGCCCCGTATGGTCGTGACCACGAAGACCTGGAAGCCCGCCGGCTTTTGTCGCTGTTGACACAGGGTATTTCATAGTGGCTCCCTTTCTGTATGCCGATGCTGTTGCGTTCTTACTGCGGTTTAAGTGACAGCTTTACGCCCCCTTCGGGCGGCTATTCAGGCATCGGATACTTCTTCAATCAGGCTCTCGCGTCCGAGCCAGCGCGGGTCGATCTCCGGCAGAGGAATGGCGTCGAGCAGCATGCGCGTATAGGCGGAGGCAGGTGCGGTGAAGACGCGCTCACAGTTACCTTCCTCTTCCACTCGGCCGCGGCGCATCACGTAGACGCGGTCGCAGATGGCGCGGATGACCGAGAGGTCATGGCTGATGAAGGCCATGGACAGGCCGAGGTCGCGCGAAAGCTCCTTCAGCAGATTGAGCACCTGTGCCTGGGTCGATACGTCGAGGCCCGAGACGATCTCGTCGGCGAGCACGAAGTCCGGCCTGAGCAGCGCGGCGCGAGCGATGCCGATGCGCTGGCGCTGGCCCCCGGAAAGCTCATGCGGATTGCGATCGAGGCAGGCCTGCGGCAGCATCACCCGCTCGAGGATTTCAGCGACGTGGCGTTCGGCCTCTTTCCGGTCTGAAGCCAGCCGATGCAACAGCAACGGCTCGACCAGGATGCGGCGGATCGTGTGGCGCGGATTGAGCGAGGCCATCGGATCCTGGAAGATCATCTGCATGCGGCGGCGCAGTGGCCGCATGTCGGTATCAGGCAGACGGGTGATGTCCCTGCCGTCGAAATGGATGCTGCCCGCGGTGACGTCGACCAGCCGCAGCAGCGCACGGCCGAGCGTCGTCTTGCCAGAACCGCTTTCGCCGACGATTCCCACGGTCTCGCCTCGACGGATATCGATGTCGACGCCGCGCAGCACTTTGATGCCGTGGCCCGGAGGTCCAAAGAGATGCGGCTTGGCACCATAGGTGATCTCGATGCCCCTGGCGGACAGGAGATTATCGGAACCACTCATCGGCCGCCCTCCGGAATGCCGATTTCGCGGCGCAATTGCTCGAAGACGGCCTGCGGCACCGGTGTCAGCCCGGCATCCGGCCGGTCGTAGCGCGGCCCGGCCGATATCAAAGATTTGGTGTAGATATGTTGGGGATGCGCAAGCACGTCGCCCGTGCGCCCCTCTTCGATCACCTTGCCGGCATAGAGCAGGGTCACGCTGTCGCAGATCTGGGCGACGACGCCGAGATCGTGTGTGACGAAGATGACGGCGGTGCCGTGCGCTTCCTGCAGGCCGCGGATTAGCCGCAGAATCTGCTTCTGCACGGTGACGTCGAGCGCCGTGGTCGGCTCGTCGGCGACGACCAGTTTCGGCTCCAGTGCGAAGGCGGCGGCGATCAGGATGCGCTGGCGCATGCCGCCGGACAATTCATGGGGATAGGCGCGCAGCACGCGTTCGGGATCGCGGATATGTACTTCCTCCAGCAGTTTCAGCGCGCGCTGCCGGGCACCGCTTGACGACAGGCCTCGCTTCAATCGCAGGCCGTCGGTCAGTTGCGCCTCAATGCGCCTGCCGGGATTGAGCGCCGTTTGTGGGTCCTGCGGGATCAGCGAGATGTCGCTACCCATGATGTCGCGCAGCTCTTTACTGGAGAGAGCCAATAGGTTGCGGTTCTCGAAGAGGATCGAGCCGCCGGTGATGCGGACGCCGCGCGGCAGGATGCCGAGCAGGGCCTTGGCGATGGTCGACTTGCCGGCACCGCTTTCGCCGACGAGGCCGCGTACCTCGCCGCGCTCCAGTGTGACGGAGACATCGCGCAGGATGGGCGCGCCGCCGTCGCGGTCGGATGCGGCGTTGAGGCCGATAATCGAGAGAAGTGGAGATGTCATCGGCGCATCACCGGATCGAGGGCGCGGCGCAGGCCGTCGCCAAGCTGATTGAAAGCAAGCACCGTCGCAAAGAGCGCGATCAGCGGCACGACCAGCACCCACCATCCCTGATAGATCATCTGCCGTCCCTCGGCGATCATGCCGCCCCAGGTTGGCGTATCGGATGCAACGGATAGGCCGACGAAGGACAGGATGGCTTCGACAATGACGGCGATGCCCATTTCCAGGCTGACGAGGGCGATCAGCACCGGCGTCACATTGGGCAGGATTTCGCTGAAGAGGATTCTCTCCCGCGAAAAGCCGATCGTATGGGCTGCGGTCACATAATCCATCCGCGCCTGTGCCTGGGTTTCCGAGCGCACGACACGACAGAAGCGCGTCCAGTCGATGATGACGATGGCGGCGATCACCGAATGGACGCCGGAGCCGAACACGGCCACGAGCAGGATCGACAGCAGCACCGGCGGGAAGGCCATCCAGATATCGACGAGGCGGGAGATCACCTTGTCGATCCAGCCGCCGTACCAGCCGGCGAGAAGGCCGAGCAGCGTGCCGATGAAGGCCGCGAGCCCGGCCGCGACGAAGGCGACTGTCAGAGCGATGCGCGTGCCGAAGATGGCGCGGGACAGCACATCGCGGCCAAGATCGTCCGTGCCAAGCAGGAAGCCGGGATCGGAGCCGTCGATCCACGCCGGCGGCAAGGTGCCGGACATGAGGTCCTGCTCCAGCGGGTCTTTCGGCGCGATATAAGGGGCAAAGATTGCGAGGATAATGAGAATGAGAATGAAACCGCCGCCGAAGATCACCTTCGGCTCGGAGAGCAACGCCCGGACGCGCTTCGCCATCCTGGATGGTGGTCGTGGCATGGCGGGCAAGGTGACGTCAGCCATGGGCGAGCCTCGGATTGAAGGCTGCGACCAGAAGATCGACCGCCAGATTGACGAGAATGAAGAGGGCGCCGAAGACCAGCACCAGCCCCTGGATCAGCGGCAGGTCGCGATTGATGACCGCATCGATCGCCATGTTGCCGATACCGGGATAGGCGAAGATGCGCTCGACAATGACGGTGCCGCCGATCAGGAAGGTGAATTGCACGCCGGTCAGCGCAATCGTCGGACCGACGGCATTGCGCAGCGCCTCCTGCAGCACGAGCCGCAGCTCGGACATGCCCTTGAGCTTGGCGAGCAGGATATAATCCTGCACCATGGCCTCGGAGAGTGCGGCCTTCAGCACGCGGGCAATGATGGCCGCCAGCGGCAGGCCAAGGGCCAGGACCGGCATGACCATATGCGCACTGATGTCGGCGAAAATGCCGAAGCGAAGCGTCACCAGGCTTTCAAGGAGATAGAAGGGCGTCGCGAATTGCGCGTCGATGCTTGGATCGATGCGGCCGGAGAGCGGGAAAAGCGGAAAAAGAACGCCGAGGACAAGAACAAGCGCCAGCGCCCAGACGAAATCCGGCACGGCGAGGAAAAGGCCGTTCAGGCTATCGATTACAGGCTCGAAAATCGTGCGGCGGGCAAGCGTACCGACGATGGCGACCGTGCCGCCGAGAAGAACCGCGAGTGCGAGGGCTGCGAAGGCGAGTTCCAGCGTCGCCGGGAGGCGTTCTCCCAAGAGAGATAATACATCACGCTTCAAGGAGATCGATGTCCCAAAGTCACCGGTCAGAACCGATTTCAGCCAGAGCCAGAATTGGGTCGTGAGGCTTGCATCGAGCCCGTAATGGGCGCGGAGCGCGGCGATGTCGGCAGGGCTTGCGCCCGGTGAGATCATCATGGCGATGGGATCGCCCGGCACGACGCGCAGCAGGACGAAGACGATCACCGCCACGCCGAAGAGGGTAATCGCGGCCATGATCAGCCGGTTGAGAATGGAGACTGCTATCATGCGTTATGAGTTCCGATCGCATGTGCTGACTATAACATGGAACGTGCCGGCCCCTCATCCGGCCTATCGGCCACCTTCTCCCCGTTTTGACGGGGAGAAGGGGATAGACACCCACAGCCTTCCTTCCGAGCGCCTTTCCAGACGAGGGTACAGAGGTCGTCCCCTCTCCCCGTCAAAACGGGGAGAGGCTAGGGTGAGGGGCAGCCACATACTCAAGCCCGAGCCATCAAGCCTTCGAAACCAACGTCGGCTGCAGGGCGCCGGAGACGTTCGGTGTGACCTTCAGGCTCGATTTGTAGACGATCGGCTGGGCATATTGCAGCAGCGGGATCACATAGCCCTGCTCGGCGATGTATTTGATCGCCGCCTTCCAGCCGGCAATGCGCTTTGCCTCGTCCTTTTCCACCCAGAGCGGCCCCAGCATGTCGTCGACATCCTTGGTTTTCCAGGCCGAGTGCGGCGACGGGCCGAACATGGCGAAACCGGTCGAGGTCGTCGGGTCGCCGATGGCATTGCCCCAGTTATAGAAGGCGGTCGGGCCGAGCTGGTGGGCGGCGCGCAGTTCGTAGTGCTTGGCGATTTCGTAGACTTCGATTTCAGCCTGGATGCCGACCTTGCGCCACATGCCGACGATCGCCTGGATCATCTCGTAATCCTTCGGCTTGAAGCCGCGGGTGGTCTTGATGCCGAACTTCACCGGCTTTTCCGGTGAATAACCGCTGGCGGCCAGAAGCTTCTTGGCCTGTTCCGGATCGTAGGGGATCTTGATCGAGGCGTCGTAGGCCTCGTATTCCGGCGCCTCCAGTGTCGACAGCGGCTTGCCGTATCCGCGCAGCAGACGCTTGATGATCGCTTCCTTGTCGATTGCCATATTGGCGGCAAGGCGGACATTCTTGTCGAGCATCGGATCGACATTGCTGATGAAGATCATGCCGATGTCGGAGATCGGGGTGGTGACGCCTGATAGCCCTGACTTCTTCTTCAGCCGGTCGAAATCCTCATAGGGGATTTCCAGCGTCACGTCGGAGGAGCCGGATTCGATTTCGGCGACGCGGCTCGTCGTATCCGGCACGAACTTGAAGATGACGGTATCGAAAGCCGGCTTGCCGCCGAAATAGTTTGGGTTCGCCTTCAGGCGCAGATAGGAATTGCCCTCATAGGCATCGACCATATAGGGGCCGGTGCCGATCGGCTTCTTTTCGAAACCTTCGGCACCCACCTTGGTATAATAGTCCTTCGGCAGGACATAGCCGGTGAGGAAGGCCATCCATTTGAAGAAGGTCGGTTCGAAGCGGACGACGTCGCCGGTGATGCGGTTGCCTTCCACCTTGTAATTGTTGGCCGTCGACCAGATGAACTGGATCGGGTTGCCGGTGTCCTGCTTGGCGGCGCGCTCGAGCGACCAGACGACATCGTCCGGCGTGAACTTGGAGCCGTCATGCCAGGTCACGCCCTCGCGGACGTCCATCCAGACCTTGGTCTTGTCGTCGTTCCAGCCCCAGGCGGTCAAAAGGCCCGGCTGGAACTTGAGGTCAGGTCCCTGGCCGATATACTGATCGAAGATCGAGCGATAGATCGCCTGGATCGTCGGGTTGACGGCGGACGGGCCGGTCGTCGGATCGAAGGATGGCAGGTTGACGTTGAAGGCGATGGTCAGCGTGCCGGCTTCGGCGGCTTCCACCTGTGTCCTGCCTGCAAAAATCCCAGTCAAGAATGCGGCTGCGCCGAGGCTCAGGGCCTCGCGCCGAGTAAGCGTTGTCATGGTCACTCCGTTCCCCTGTTAAGCGACAGAAAAGCATGACGCCCGACTGCCGCTGGCGATTTATTGTCGGAATGTTTTAATCTTAAAATATGTATTTCGGAGCGGCAAGTGCTTTCTCTGGTGCTTCCGCAGAATCCCGGCCTTCATTCCTTGGCCGGCTTCGTATGTCCGTATAAATTTTATGCATATGCATATATTTGGATGCTGGACCGATGCTTTGACCAACGGCTCTGCATCGCCGCGCGCTATTGTTACGCAGCCGATATCGCAAATTGCAGTAGCGACATCCGATAATTGTTCGTTGACAGTTCAAGGAAGTTCAAAATATGATTTTGCAAATGATTTAAAGAAGCCCATAGGGCAAAGGGGTAACACGATGGCCGAGCGATCATTTGCGCGCGAGGTCGAGGATCTGAAGCTCGGGGAAGGCGACATCTTCCGCGGCGAGGGTATTCTCGCGATCACCAAGGCGCTTCTGCAATCCGGTGTTTCCTATGTCGGCGGCTATCAGGGATCGCCGATCTCGCATCTCATGGACGTGCTGGCCGACGCCAAGGACGTGATGCAGGACCTGGGCGTCCACTTCGAGACATCCGCCTCGGAAGCGGCGGCCGCTGCCATGCTCTCCGCCTCCGTGATGTATCCGGTGCGCGGCGCCGTTACCTGGAAATCGACTGCCGGCACGAACGTCGCCTCCGATGCGCTTTCCAACCTGTCTTCCGGTGGCGTCACCGGCGGCGCGCTCATCATCATCGGCGAGGATTATGGCGAGGGCTCCTCGATCATGCAGGAGCGCAGCCACGCCTATGCGATGAAATCGCAGATGTGGCTGCTCAATCCGCGCCCGAACCTGCCGTCGATCGTACAGGCGGTCGAGGAAGGGTTCGAACTGTCGGAAGTATCGAATACGCCCGTCATGCTGCAGGTCGGCATCCGCAGCTGTCATGTGCATGGCCAGTTCGTCGCCAAGGACAACAAGCGTCCCGCCTATACGCTGAAGCAGGCGCTTGAAAATCCGGTTCGCGACGTCAACCGCATCGTGCTGCCGCCGGCTTCCTTCATGCATGAGAAGGAGAAGCTGGAGAAGCGCTGGCCGGCTGCGGTCGATTTCATTAGGAAACGCCAGCTCAACGAATATTTCGGCCCCTCCGAAGGTGAGGTCGGCATCATCCTGCTCGGCGGCGCTTACAACGGCGTCATGCGCGCTCTGCAGCAGCTAGGGCTCGCCGATGTCTACGGCAATTCCGCGGTGCCGCTCTATGTCCTGAATGTCGCCTATCCGCTGGTCGACGATCAGATCGCCGAGTTCTGCGCCAGCAAGAAAGCGGTGCTGATGGTGGAAGAGGGCGCGCCCGAATATATCGAGCAATCCCTCAACACCATTCTGCGTCGCCGCGATATCCAGACCAAGGTGGCGGGCAAGGACGTGCTGCCGATGGGCGGCGAATATACCGCGCCGGTGCTGATGAAGGGCATCAAGAACTTCCTGGAAATCCATCAGCGCGTGCTGCTCGGCAATCAGCCGCCGCTGCCGGATCCGACGCCGATCCTCAACGATCCGAAGATCAAGGCGCTCGCCGAAGTCGTACCGCCGCGGCCGCCCGGTTTCTGCATCGGCTGTCCCGAGCGGCCGATCTTCGCCGCCATGAAGATGGTGGAGGGCGAACTCGGCCAGCACCACATATCAGGCGATATCGGCTGTCACCTCTTCTCGATCCTGCCGCCCTTCAATCTGGGCAGCACGACCATGGGCTATGGGCTCGGGCCGGCGGCTGCCTCGGCCTTCAACGTCGAGGCCGACAAGCGCGTAATTTCGGTCATGGGCGACGGCGGCTTCTGGCACAACGGCCTTGCGACCTCGGTCGGCAATGCCGTCTTCAACAAGCAGGACGGCGTCATCCTCGTCGTCGACAATTATTATTCGGCGGCGACCGGCGGCCAGGACATACCGTCGTCGCGCGCGCTGAATCCGCGCCGCAAGACCAATAATTCCATCGTCAATGCGGTGAAGGGCATCGGCGCGACATGGGTGCGTCAGATCGACAGGACCTATGATGTCGGCAAGATGCGCGACACGTTGCGCGAGGCTCTGACCTCGAAGGAGCCGGGGCCGAAGATCATCGTCGCTTCCTCGGAATGCATGCTCAATAAGCAGCGCCGCGTGAAGCCGCAATTCGCCAAGGCGGTCAAGGACGGCAAGCGCATGGTCAAGGAGCGCTTTGGCGTCGACGAAGACGTCTGCACCGGCGATCACGCCTGCATCCGCCTTTCCGGCTGTCCCTCGCTTTCGGTCAAGCATACCGACGATCCGCTGAAGGACGATCCTGTGGCAGCGATCGACAATAATTGCGTCGGCTGCGGTAATTGCGGCGAGGTTGCGGAAGCGGCGGTGCTCTGTCCCTCCTTCTATCGTGCCGACATCATTCACAACCCGACGGGCTGGGATCGCTTCGTCGCCCGCATGCGTTCCGGCATCATCGGCTGGCTGCAGGCGCGCCGCCGCGCCGGCCGTATCGTCTTTTCGGATTGAGAGGGCGATATGAACGAGCATATGAGCATGAGCGATCTTGGCGCTACCAGGCTTTCGACGGACAAGCCGCTGTCGCTTGCCATCCTCGCCATGGGTGGGCAGGGCGGCGGCGTGCTGGCCGACTGGATCGTCGGTCTTGCCGAGGCTGAGGGATGGATGGCGCAGACGACGTCTGTGCCCGGCGTGGCGCAGCGAACGGGCGCGACGATCTACTATATCGAGATGCTGCCGGCCCGCGACGGTCACGAGCCGATTTTTTCGCTGATGCCGACGCCGGGTGATGTCGATGTCGTCATGGCGGCCGAGCTGATGGAGGCCGGCCGCTCGGTGCTGCGCGGTCTGGTCACACCGGACAAAACGCTGCTGATCGCCTCGACGCATCGCTCCTTTGCGGTCGCGGAAAAAGAGAAGCCGGGCGATGGTATCGGCAATGCCGAGGTGGTGGTCGACGCCACGGATTTCGCCGCCAAACGCACCATCGCTTTCGACATGGAAACGATGGCCGTCCGGAACGGTAGCGTGATATCCGCTTCCATGTTCGGCGCACTGGCCGGCTCCGGTGCGCTGCCTTTCGGTAAGCAGGCTTTCGAGGCGATGATCCGCGCCGGCGGCAAGGGTATCGAGCCCAGCCTGAAAGCGTTCAATGCCGCTTTCGACCGCGTCAAGGAGAAGCCGCGCGATGCGGTTTCCGCAACGCCGCCGAAGCATTTCGATGCCCTGCCGGAGACGGCTGGCCATCCGGCGCTCGATCGGCTGGTCAATCGTATCCGGTCAGAATTTCTGGAAGCCGCCTGGCCGCTGCTGTTTGCCGGCGTCAAGAAACTGACCGACTATCAGGATCCGGTCTATGCCGATGAATATCTGAGCCGCGTCGCCACCCTTCATACGCTCGACCGCAAGGCCGGCGGCGGGGATAAGGACTTCGCCTTCACCGTCCAGGCTGCCAAATATGTCGCCGTTGCCATGGCTTACGACGATGTCATTCGTGTTGCCGATCTGAAGGTGCGCGGCTCGCGCTTCGAGCGCGTTCGCAAGGAGGTCGGCGCCAAGGACGACCAGGTCGTCTACATGACCGAATACATGCATCCGCGCATGGATGAGGTCTGCGGTACGATGCCGAAGGCCATGGGCTTGTGGATCGAGAATAGACCCCGCCTGTTTTCGCGGCTCGACCGCTTCGTCAACAAGGGCCGTCGTGTTCAGACCGGCACGCTCTTCTGGTTCTTCGGTCTCTACATGGTCTCGGCGCTACGGCGTATCCGACGTGGCACTTTGCGGCATTTACGCGAGGTGGAGCATCGCGAGGCCTGGCTTGCGGCAGCATCCAATCTGCTGGCCGTGAATTACGATCTCGCGGTTGAGGTGCTCGGTAACCGCCGCCTCGTTAAAGGCTATTCCGATACGCATGCGCGGGGGCTTTCCAAGTTCGATCGCGTCATGTCGGCCCTGCCGCTGCTGCGCGATCGCGACGATGGCGCCGCCTGGATGCGGCGGCTGCGACAGGCGGCCCTTCTGGATGAGAAGGGCGCGGCGCTCGATGGTGCGTTGAAGACTGTGGAGACGCTGTGAGGCAGGGTCGGCCACCCGCCCTCGCGGTTCGAGGGCGCTTGCGCACCACCTCATCGTGAGGGCTAATCCTTCATGCCGATTGCGAAAATCTCTCCGCCTCATCCTGAGGTGCGTCTTGACGCGCAGCGGAAAGATGCCTCGAAGGACGGGCGGCCATAGGCGCCCCAACCTCTTCAAATCTCATGCTTGCGGATGTTGTGCAGCACCTTGTGCAGTGTCGAGATGAAGGTGCGGTATTCGGCCTCTTCGACGCCGTCGAACATCTGCAAGAACAGGTCGTACATGGTCGGCCACACCTTCTCGAAGGCCGCGCGGCCTTCCTCGGTGATCGATACGTCGCGGATGCGCATGTCTTCGGCGCGCGGCTGGCGGCGGATATAGCCCTGCTGTTCGAGGGAGTCCAAGGTGCGGCTCATCGTCGATTGCTCGGTCACGGCGAAGACGGAGAGCTCGTTGATCGTCACGCTGGAGGATACGCTGAGAACGGCGAGCGCACGCATCTTTGCGGTCGTCATGTCGTATTCGCGCAGCTCTTCGGACAGGTTGGCGTTCCAGCGCGCCATCAGCCGGTTCATCAGATAGGGTGCGAAGTGATTGAGGCCGATTTCGCCCATGGTCGGACGCTTCGCGTTCTCATCTCGCTTGCGCCTCAAAACGGTGCCTGAAAACCGTTCCTCCATCGACGATCCTCCCTAGGAAACGTGTTACTTCAGCGATGATGCGAGCAGGAAGCCGGAGCCCCCACCAAGGCCCGCACCGGGATGCGCCGAAGCGCCGATGTGGTAGAGGCCCGTTATGTGGGTGCGGTGGTTAACAGATGACTTGAAGGGACGCCAGATGAAAAGCTGGTCGAGGCCGCAATAGCCGCCATAAGGGTCACCGCCGACGAGGTTCATGTTCATCGCTTCCAGATCACCCGGAGAGTAGGCGCGGCGTGCGAGCTTTATGCCCGAGAAGTTCTCGATGTGGCTGGCAAGCAGCGCCTCGATGCGGTCGGCATAGCGCTCGCGCACCTCTTCCGTCCAGCGGCCGTCCTCCGGCGTTGCGATCTCGCCGGCGGCATCGCCCTTGATATGGCGCGGCGCTTCGGGAAGCTGCAGCCAGAGGATCGACTTACCTTCCGGCGCGCGGCTGGGATCGAGCGCGACCGGTTGCCCGACGCAGACGGTGGGCTCCGCAGGCAAGAGCCCACGCTCGCATTCGTTGGCGGCGCGCGAGACGCCGTCGAGGCCGGAGGTCAGATGCAGCAGCGCCACCTTGCCGAGCTCTGCATCGGCCTTCCAGCGCGGCGGTTCGGAGAGCGCGTAATGGATCTGCATGTCGCCCTTGCCGTACCGATAGCTGGCAACGCCGGATTTGACTTCGGCCGGCAGCGGATCCGGCCAATCCCCCATCAGCCGCTCGTAGAGTTGATTGGGCGTGACCGAGCAAATTACGCCGGATTTGGCTCTCAAAATTTCGCCGCTTGCAAGTCGCACGCCGTCGGCGCGGCGATTGGGGCCTGGAATGATAGCCTCGACATCGGCGCCCACGCGGATTTCGCCGCCATTGTCGGCAATCAGCCGTTCGAAGGCGGCCAGCAGTTTCCCCGCGCCGCCCTTGACGATCGGCGCGCCGCCCAGTTCCAGCGCAAAGCCGATGACCTTCAGCATCTCGGCCGAATAGGCGCTTTCCGGCCCGAGGCCGCAATGAAGCACCCAGGGTGCCCAGAGCGCATGGATATCATCCGAGCGATAGGCAGTTTCGAGGTAGCCGCGCGCCGGCGTCAAGGCCTCGCCGAACCAGGCGGCGAGCTTGCGCAGGCCACGGTTCCAGCCTTGCCCGGCAACGGCTTTCAGGGTCGATCCCGACCATAATGCGCCGCCGAGCAAGGAAAACAGGAACGGCGCGTCGGCGGCAAGGGCCGCCATCTCGCGGGAGAAAGTCTGCCCGTCGCCGAGCGACAACTCGTCGAAGGTGGCGATATTTCGCTGCCTGTCCTTGGAAAAGATCACATGCGAACCGTTAGGTCGCAGAACGCCTGTGGGAAAGTCGGCATGGGCAAATTCCAGACCCCGCGCCTCAAGGTCCCCGCCGATAGCGCCATAGGCCGGCGAGGTGAGGAACAGCACCATGGTCGTTGCCATGACGTCGTGGATGAAGCCGTGCTCGGTGATCTCCTCGGTGCGCAGGCAACCGCCGATGCGGTCGTTGCGCTCGAGGACGAGCACCTTGTGGCCCTTTTTGCCGAGCATCGCGGCTGCGACGAGCGCATTGATGCCGCTGCCGACGATGATGTAATCACGATCGCCCATTGCCGTTGCCCCTCATAGGCAAGATGAACGGAAAGGCCGGAGCCCGCCCCTCGGGTCCCGGCCTCTCCAGCCTATCATGCAATCAATGCCAGTGCACGAACCGGCGAGCCGGTGCCCTTGACGAATTTCAGCGGAGCGGCGATCAGCACGGCGCCCTTGGCCGGAAGCTGATCGAGATTGGAAAGGCTGGCAAGGCCGTAGCGGTTGGCCTTGTGCATAAGGTTGTGCGCCGGGAAGGGCGGGTTCATGCCGCCGGCGGAACCGGCATCGGTGCCGATCGTTTCCGAACCCCAGCCGATGATGCCCTTGGTCAATAGATATTCGATCGCCTCGGCGGTCGGGCCTGGAGAATGCGGGCCGTTTTCATCGGCGTTCAGGAAGGTCTCGGTCGAGCCGTTGCGCTTGTACCAGTCGGTGCGCAGCAGCACCCAGCTGCCGGGCTCGATCGCGCCGTTCTCAGCTTCCCATTCCTTGATGCTGTCGACCGTTAGCAGGTAATCGGGATCGGCCGTGGCTTCCTTGGAGCGGTCGATGACATTGACCGGAGCTACGAAATTCTGCGGCGGGATGGTGTCCGTCGTGTTGTTCGGATGGTCTTTGCCGGTGATCCAGTGACAGGGCGCGTCGAAATGCGTGCCGGTGTGCTCGCCGAGTTCCAGCCAGTTCCAGGCCCAGAAGGGGCCGTCCTGATTGTATTCCGAGATCGTATGGACCTTGACCTTGGGGGTGTTCTTGCCGAACTGTGGCGGCAGGTAGAGCACCGGGGTGTCCGGGCCGAGCGGCGCGGTGAGATCAACGACCTTGACGGAGCCCGAAAGCAGGGCCGAAGCGAGGCTGGCGAGTGCGGTAGCGGTCATATTTTGAGTTCCCCTTGTTGTCGCATGATCCCATGCGAGGAGCCGTTTTTGTGGGTCTTTTATTCGGATCAGGCTTGAAGTCAGTGTCGCCAAGCGCGGGTGCGTTTCCTCCCGGCACCGGTCCGCGCGGCGGCGGAATGGAGGGAGCCTATGTCACAATATATGATATTGCAAGCATTCCGACCTGCTTCCAGAGGGCAAAATTTGGCCTCAATTCGCGTGCGGACCGGATTGGTAAATCACTGAAATAAAACGCTAATCTCTGGGGTATTTTCAAGTGTGCCATTTTAGATTGCAATGATGTCAAGCAATTCGCGTCGGCATATACTTGAAGCTTAAAACTCAGGATGTATGCATGTGATAATAATAATCACAATTCGAAGAGGGGCAAGCGATGAGCTATGATTCGATCATAGTGGGGGCCGGCCATAATGGCCTGGCGGCGGCGGTGCATTTGGCTTCCAAAGGCTGGAAGGTCGTCGTCATCGAGGGCAATGCGGAGCCTGGCGGTGCGGTGAAGACGCGCGAAGTGACGCTGCCGGGTTTCCGGCACGATCTCTGTGCCATGAACCTCTCCATGTTCGCCGGCTCGGCCTTCTTTGCTCAATATAAGAACGAGCTGTCGGCTGAAGGCCTGAGCTTCGTGCCCGCCGCGGATTGCTTCGCCAGCGTTTTTCGCGACGGCACCTATCTCGGCGTCAGCACCGATCTCGAGAAGACCGCAGGCGCCATCGCCGACATATCGCCCCAGGATGCCGCCGCCTGGCGCAACATGCTCTCGCAATTCGGGACGGATGCCCCGCACATCTTCGGCCTGCTCGGCTCGCCGATGCCCTCCATGACTGCCGCCAAGGTCATCTGGAAAGCCTGGCGTCAAAAGGGAATGGGCTGGATCTACGATACGGCGCGCATGCTGTTTGCTTCGCCACGCGATTTTCTCGACGCCCGCTTCCAGAATGCGAAGCTCAAGACGATGATGGCCGCTTGGGGATTGCATCTCGACTTTGCGCCGGATGTTGCTGGCGGTGCGCTGTTTCCCTATCTCGAATCCATGGCCAATCAGGCCTTCGGCATGGTGATCGGCAAGGGTGGCGCCGATACCATCATCAAGGCGATGGCCGCCGTGCTGAAAAGCAAGGGTGGGGAACTGATGCTGGGTACGCGTGTCGACAAGATCGTCACGTCAGGCGGCAAGGCAACGGGCGTCGTTCTCGCCGATGGACGCCACTTTGACGCGAAGCGGGCCGTCATCGCCAATGTCCACCCGCAGATCCTGTTCGGCAAGCTTCTCGACCAGGATGCGTCGCGTCGCGAGTTCGACGGCAAGGTTTCGCGCTTTCGGGCCGGACCCGGCACGATGATGATCCATCTGGCCTTGTCGGGTCTGCCGGACTGGACCGCAGGCAAGGCGCTCCAGAATTTTGCCTATGTGCATATCGCGCCGGATCTCGAAATGATGTCGCGTGTCTATGCCGAGGCGATGGGCGGGCTTCTGCCGGCCGAGCCCGCTTTGGTGATCGGGCAGCCAACGGCGATCGACCCGACGCGCGCGCCTGCGGGGCAGCATGTGCTCTGGATCCAGGTGCGTGTCCTGCCGGCGGAATTTCACGGCGATGCGGCGGGCGAAATCATCGGCGCAAGCTGGGATGAGATCAAAAGTACCTATGCCGAGCGCGTTCTCGATATCGTCGAATGCCATGCGCCCGGCTTGCGTAGCAAAATATTGGGCCAATCGGTGTTTTCACCCATCGATCTCGAACGCGAGAACCCGAATCTTGTCGGCGGCGACAACCTTTCCGGCAGCCATCATCTCGACCAGAATTTCCTATTCCGCCCCGTTGCCGGCTATTCGCGCTATAGGACACCGGTGGCTTCGCTGTTCATGTGCGGAGCTTCGACATGGCCGGGTGCGGGAACGGGGGCCGGTTCCGGTTTCATGTTGGGGAAAATGCTGGCCAGGTGAGCACCATTTGGCTTGACGCGTAAACCTTTGACATTTCAAATGTTGCTCCCTAGATCGTCCACATGAATGAATGTAGAGCATTGAATTGAGCTGACGCGATGGCAGAACCGGAAAGTGCAACCGTTGACCTGGAGATTATCGTTCAGGGGGCGCAGGAAGGCAAAAAGCTGGAGTTGCGACTCTGGTTGCGCATGCTGTCGACCACGAAGCTGATCTCGCAGGAAATTCGTCGCCGACTGCGCAACGAGTTCGGTGCGACCCTGCCGCAATTCGATCTGATGGCGCAGCTCTATCGCGAACGCGAGGGTCTGCGGCTTGGGGAGCTGTCGAAGCGAACCATGGTTACCAACGGCAATGTCACCGGGCTTGTCGAACGGCTGGAAGCGGATGGCCTCGTGCTGCGCGTCACGCCCGATGGCGACCGGCGCGTGACGGTCGCGAAGCTGACGGCGAAGGGAGAAACATCGTTCAGCGCCATGGCCGCAGCGCATGAAGGCTGGCTGCGCGACATGATGGCGGATGTGGATCCCGCTGTTGTCAGCGAGTTGTGGCGGGATATCGGCGCGGTGAAGTCGTCGGTAAGCAACCATCTTTCGGGCGCCGACTTCGATTGATGGCCGCTCTGTCTGTTTGTTTCCGCGCAATTCCATGCGGAAAACCGCTACGCACTTTTCCTTGAATTGCTCTATCTGGCCTGCTCGCCCTTGAATTTCTTCTCGAGCACGCTGACGAGGCGCACCATCGGCCAGAGCAGGATGACGTAAATCACCGCGGCCATGATCAGGGGCGAGGGGTTGGCATAAAGGCCCTGGGCGTTCTGCCCTTCTTTCAGCAATTCCGGCAAGGCCACGGTCGAGGCAAGCGATGTATCCTTGAACATCGACACGCAGTTGCTTGTCGTCGGCGGGATCACGATGCGGACCGCCTGCGGCAGTACGACCTTGTAAAGCGTGATCAGGAAGGGAATACCAAGGGCGGCGGCGGCCTCGAACTGGCCGCGCGGCACGCTTTCGATCCCTGAGCGAAAGACCTCGGCCGAATAGGCAGCCAGCACGATGGAAAATCCAAGGATCGCCGACCACCAGGCGGAAAAGCTGATGCCGACGAAAGGCAGGGCGTAATAGATCAGGATCAGCACGACCAGCATCGGCATGGCGCGCATGATGTCGATATAGGCGATCATCAATAACTGCAGCGGTTTAGGAGCGTAGAGGCGGATCAGGCTGACGACGAGGCCGCCGGTCACGCCGATCAGAATGCTGACCACGCCGAGCGCGATGGTCATCCAAAGCCCGCGCAGCAGTTGGGGGAAAGCCGAGATCATGACGTCGGAATTGAAGAAGGTGTCGACGAAAGACATTGGCACTCCCGCGCGCAAAACGAAGATATGATTTCTTACATCTACGCCGGTTGCTGCGACCGGCGTAGCTCATTTCAGTGATGATCTTTTGATCACGCCTTGGGGATAGGCAATTCGGTGACGGTAGAGGAGCCTGTCGGCGCTTTGCCGCCGAACCACTTTTCGTGGATCTTCTCCAGCGTGCCGTCCTTCTTCATCGCGGTGATGGCATCGTTGATCTTCCCGAGCAACGGCGAATCCTTGGTCATCATCAGGCCGTATTGTTCGCCGGTCTTGATGCGATCCTTGATGGCGAAGCCCTTGGTCTTGACGAAGAGATACTGCATGCCTGGAATATCGCTGACGACGGCATCAATGCGGCTGGCGCCGAGATCGAGGAACATGTCCTGCTGCGAGTTGTAGCCCTTGACGTCGGCAAAGCCCTGCGCTGCCTTGTTGTCATTGACCCATTTTTCACCCGTCGAACCCGACAGCACGCCGACGGTTTTGCCCTTGAGATCGGTAAGGCTTTTGATCGAGCTGCTGTCCTTGGCGGCCACGCCCATGTCGGAGTCGTAATAGGGCTGCGTGAAGGACTGCGATTTCAGGCGCTCCGGCGTAATCGTGATGGACGAGATCGCGACGTCGATGCGCTTGGAGCTGGTTGCCGCGAACAGCGCCTGGAAGCCATAATCGGCGATGTTAGTCGTCATGCCGGCGCGCTTGGCCGCCTCGTTGACGACATCGACCTCGAAGCCTTCGAAGCCGCCATTGGCGGTCTTGTATTCGAAGGGCGGATTGTTCGGATAGGAGCCGACGTTCAGCACGTCGGCGGCATAGGCAAAATGGCTTCCGCCGGCTAGGCCGACGGCGGTCGCAAGGACCAGCAGACTGCGACGAGTAATGGGCATTTTCTTGGTCTCCCTCTGGTTATGGCTGCGGGCTTTTCCTCTCACCCGCGGTATTCCCGTCCGCCTGACCGGCGGCCGTCTCATGTCATCGCGTTGACCATGCGATCGAGCGCGATGCGCATCTGTTCGGTTTCGCGGAAGGTGCACATGCGCAGGAAGGCGCGGGACGATTCGCCGAAGTGGTATCCCGGCGCCAGGCCGACGCGGGCTGTTTCGAGGATACGCTCGCACAGCGCCGTCGCATCGGGTTCGCCCTGCAGCGCGAAGAAGGCATACATGCCGCCGCGCGGTTTCTCCGGCAGGATCATGCCCGGTATCTTCGGCAGCTTCTCATAGGCCAGATCGAGGCCGGCCTTGATGCGTCCGCGGATTTCAGCGACCAGCGGCTCGCCTTCGCGCAAGGCGGCTGCGGCACCGGCCTGAATCATGGCCGAGGTGCCGCTGTTGATATATTGCGTCATGGCGCCGAGCTGATCGGCAACGGCAGACGGGTGCGTCAGCCAGCCGACGCGCCATCCGGTCATCGCCCACGCCTTGGAGAAGCTGTTGATCGCGATCACGCGATCGCCGTCCTCGGCCACCTGCAGGATCGAAGGGGCGATTTCGCGATCGAAATAGAGGCGGGCATAAACCTCGTCGGAGATGATCCAGATGCCGGTGCGGCGGCTGAAATCGAGCAGCGCCTGCATCTCCTCGCGCGACGCCGTCCAGCCCGTTGGGTTGCAAGGGGTCGACAGGAAGATGGCGCGGGTGCGGGCATCGCAGCGAGCGAAAAGCTTGTCGAGATCGAGGCGCCAATCGGTATCGAAATCGAGCGATACGGCGCGTGGCTCGCCGCCGATCAGGTGGATGGCGTTATGAATATTCGGCCATTGCGGCGCGACGTAGACGACATTGGTGCCGACGTCGACGAGCAGCTCGAGGGCCATATAGAGCGCCTGCATGCCGCCAGGCGCGACCGTCGTACGCTCGATGGGGATAGGGCGCTGATGCCAGTGAGTCTGATAGTCCGACAATGCTTCGTTGAGCGTCGCCAGCCCGCGCATATTTGGAACATAGAAAGTCGCACCATCGTCGAGCGCTTTCTTTGCCGCGTCGCGGATGAAGCCGGGTGTCACCACATCGCCTTCGCCGAACCAAAGCGGAATGACGCCGCCGAGTTCGCGTGCGCGCTTGGCAAGCACGGCGATGTTGTCGGTGCGCATGTCGCGGATCTGAGCGCGGATGCCTTCGAGGGCATCGCGGCCTGATATTGCGTTCGGCAAATTATGCTGCGGTCGAAGAGACAAGGAGTTTCCCCTGGGAATCCGGTATTGGAGGGTTCAAACGGCTGCGGAAGCTCTCGCTCTCGCCACCCCTCGATTTCGAATGGTTATCCAAAAACCAATGCATTTCAAGGACAAATTTTAAGCTTAAAAAGTCTGCCTCCTTGCTGGATTTCATTTTGCCTTTCAAAGTGGTAACACCCTGATAGAAATCAACTTTCCTTCTTGTTCTCGCGCTGACCGGCCGCTCTTGCGGCATCGACGCCGGCGGCCAGGCTGGCGCCTAAAAACATCGTGTCGCTTGCCAGTACAAAGAAGCTGATACCGTCTTCCGACCATGCGCCGACATCATCAGGCGAAGGGCGGAAGATGCCGACCGCGCGACCGGCGGATAAAGCCGTTTTTGCGATAGTGCCGATCGCCGCGTCGAGCCTGTCTTTGCCTGCCGGTCCCATGGCGTCGATCGAGACCGAGAGATCGCCGGGGCCGATGAAGATCAGATCGATACCGTCGACGGCCGCGATCTCGGCGACATTGGTAAGCCCCTCGGCCGTTTCGACCTGGATGGCAAGCAGTAGCTCCGCATTGGCCTTGGTGAGGTAATCCGGAATGCGGTAGCCATAGGCAGCAGCGCGACCCGGGCCGACGCCGCGTGTGCCGAGCGGGGGATAGCGGGTGGCCTTAACGGCGGCGCGGGCTTGCTCCGCCGTCGAAACGCGCGGTACCAGCACGCCCGCGGCACCCGCATCCAGAACGGCCGCGATATCCTCAGCCGCATGCCCAGGTACACGGACTATGGCGGGAACGCGATGGACATCGGCGGCGCGGATCAGATCCTCGATGCGCTCGCGGCCGATCTGCGAATGCTCCCAGTCGATGCAGAGGAAATCGACGCCGGAGGCTGCGGTAACTTCGATGGCGACCGGATGCGGAATGGCCGCAAACGTACCGACGAGCAGCTTCTGCTCCATACAATTCCGGCGGAAATCGCTCATCGGCATCCTCATATTTCAGCGGTCCTCTCAACGAGGGATAGACCGAAAAGATACAACTGCGAAGCGGCAATAGCCCTGAACTCAGGGCACCTTCCGTGCCGATCACGCACCGGCACGGAGGCATTACAGTGGCGGAGTTGTTCGGGCGCCGCCACCGCTCACAGGCACGGCTTACTTGCGCCGCGCCATGATCTCGGTCAGGACCGCATCGAACCGCGCGATCTCTTCAACCTTGTTATAATGCACCAGCGACACGCGGATGGCACCCGTTTCCATGGACAGGCCGAGGCGCTTCATCAGGCGCGGTGCGAACATGTGCCCGTCGCGCAGGCCGATGCGCCGCTTGCCCATCTCGTCGGCGAATTCCTGCGGCGTGATGCCTGGCATGTTGAAGCAGATTGTGGGAACGCGCTGCTCCAGGCGAGCCTCGTCGGAGATGCCGTAGATGGTGGCGCCGTGGCGCTTCAGCACCGCGATCATCTCGCGCGACAGTATCAGTTCGTATTGGCGGATCGCACCCATGGCGGCGGCTAACGCCTGACGGCGGCTATGATCGCCGGCAGGCAGGAAGCGACGGCCGAGGCCTTCGAGATATTTGACCGCCGCGTTCATGCCGGCGACGTTCTCATAGGTGAAGGTGCCGACTTCGATCTTGTAAGGCGGCACGTCCGGGATGAAGTCTTCCTTGAACGTCGGCAGCTTGACCAGCGCGTCGTAGCGGCCCCAGAGGAAGCCCATATGCGGCGAGAAATTCTTGTAGCCGGAGCAGACGAGATAGTCGCAGCCCCAGGCCTGAACGTCGATCAGGCCGTGCGGGCCGTAATGGACGCTATCGAGAAAGGTCTCGGCACCGGCGGCCTGTGCCAGTTTGCAGACCGCGGCGACGTCGACGATCGTGCCGATGGAATGCGCCGTGACGGTGCAGGCGACAAGGCGGGTCTTGTCGTTCAGAAGCGGCTTCAGGTCTTCCACGTGCAACGTGCCATCCTCGCGCATGCGCCACCAGACGATCTTCGCGCCATCGGCTTCCAGCGCCATCCAGGTGGCGATGTTGGCATCGTGATCCATGTCGGTGACGACGATCTCGTTGCGCTCGCCGAGCAGCTTGGCAACGCCGAGGCTGACAAGGCGGATGAAGGAGGTGGCGTTCTGGCCGAAGGAGATTTCCTCGGGACGATAGGCATTGACCAGCATAGCGACGCTTTCGCGCGCTTCGTCCAGATTGCGGTCGACGCCCTGACTATGCTGGTATTTCGCCATGCGCTGGACGTTGAAATCGATGAGGTGATTGGCAACCGCGTCGACGACCGCCTGCGGCACCTGCGCACCGCCCGCATTGTCGAGGAAGACGAAATCGCCGGCCTTCTGGATGGCCGGGAACATGGCGCGGACCTCGTCGACCGGGAAGCTGTTGTGGCCGGCGAATTGCGATGCGGAAGCGGCGGAGCTCATGGGGATCTCGCTCTGGACGTTGGGACTGAAACCTCAATTTTGATCATTTGATCACAAAGTACTTTAAGGTTCAACCAAATTTCTCGATCTCTTTTGATAGGCTTAGCGACGAGCCGAGCCGGAGCCCTTGCGCGGTTCGTCCTGCGTGGCCGGGCAATAATCCTGGAGGATTTCGTGGGTGCGTCTGATATCGGCGACGACACCGTCGCGGGCGCCGGCAAAGTTGCCCGCCTTCAGCGCCTTGACGATGGCAACATGCTCGCCGGCGGGATCGAGTTCGCCGCTGCGCATCAGGGGTTCGACCGAGGCGGATAGCATGCGCATGTAGGGGCCGAAACGTAGCCACAATGTCTCGATGAGCTGCAGCAGCACCTCGGAGCCGGAGGCGCGATAGATGGTGAAGTGGAATTGCTGGTTCTTGGCCATCAGGTCGTAGACATTGGCACCGAGGCCGATCACATGCTGTTCCCCGGCGATGCGCTCGAGCGTTTCAATGTCGGTGGGGGTGAGGTTCGGCATGCCGAGTTCGGCCGCCAGACCCTCCACGGCAATGCGGGCGCGGCACAGATCGCCCAACCGGGCAAGGGTGACGATCGGAATACGGGCCGAGCCGTTGGCCGCGACCTCCAGCGCATTTTCCGCCGCCAGCCGGCGCAGCGCCTCGCGCACCGGCATGTTGCTGGTTCCGAAGGTTTCGGCAAGCGAGGCGATGGTCAGGGTCTGGCCCGGATCGAAATTGCCGGCCATCAGCGCGTTCCTGAGCTGCTGATAGACGCTCTCCTGGATCGTCGTTCTGGAGGACACCGGTTCCAGGGCTATGCGCACGCTCGCTTCCTTTTCGCTTCTCGGGACTCGTTCATGGTAGAACGAAGGGCGGGCGAAAGGAAAGGGTTTCCCAGAGCAGTGCTCAGGCTTCCTCGGCCTTCCAGTCCGCCGCATCTGTCGTGGATGCTATTTGACCGTTCTTCACTCGGGTCTTTCGCAGGCCGAGACCGACGCCGATGAGGGCAAGCGCGCCGCCGATGGCGTGATAGGCATGCAGCTGCTCTCCAAGCAACGCCCAGGCCAATGCCGCGACGATAATGGGCAGGAGATTGATCAGCAGCGAGGTTCGGCTCGCGCCGAGCCTCTGAATGCCGATCATCCAGCATAGCGGCGCGACGAGAGAGGTCGGGATCGCGGCATAAAGGATCAGCGGCAGATTGGCCGCGGTGACCGGCGAAATGTCGCCCATCAGGAAGATCGGGATCAGCAGCAAGGTCGAAAAACCGATCTGCCAGAAAAGCTGCTGCCACATCGGAATTGGCATCGCCCAGCGTCTCAGCATCACGCCATAGAGCGCGTTCGAGAGGACGGCGATGATCATTAGGCCGTCGCCGATATGAAAGCCGCCATTCGCCAGCCGCATCGGGTCGCCTTGAGACGTCAGATAGATAAGGCCGACCAGGGAAATTCCGCCACCGGCAATACTCGCGATGCTCAGTTTCTCTCCGGCGAGCAGACTGGCAAAGAACGTCGACATCAGAGGCATCAGCGCAACCATCACACCCATATTGACGGCAGAGGTGGTCTTGGCCGCCTCATAAGCGAGGCTCTGGTAGATCACCATGCCAAGAGCGGCGAGGGTAGCGAGCTTCAGCCAGTGCTGCCGGAGCAGGGCGCGATTGCGCCATGCCGCGCGGCCGACGAAGGGCAGCAGTACGACGAAGGCAAGCAGCCAGCGATAAAAAGAGATGGAGCCCGGGGAGATCACGCCGGCGGACGCTTTGGTGACGACGGTATTGCCGGACCAGATCAGCACCGTCAGCAGGGGCGCAAGTCCGGCCGCACTGACGATGGATGCGGAAGCGTTCGGCTGGGTGCTCATGGGAATGATCTCTCGTCGTCTTCTGGCTTGGGCAAAATGAAGGAAAGCGGACATAGTTCGCCATCCCGAAGCTTTTCTATCGTCTGTCCGAATTCTGGTATATAGCGAAATCAAGACAACGGGAGTGAAATGAGGACATGACTTTCAAGTCTCCACGCATCGAGGGTGATCCGCCGCACCCGGTTTCCTTCCGAACCGAAAACTATAGGGCAGGTACGGTTTTTCCCAGAAAGAGCCAGCCTTGGGGCGAGCTCAACTATGCGCTTATCGGTGTCTGCGAGTTCGACATTGAGGGCGTGCGCTATCTGTCGCCGCCCCATTATGCCATCTGGCTGCCGCCGGATACGATGCATGGCGCCTATAGCCAGCATGACTTGCGCTATGTGACCGTCTACGTCGAACGCGCGCTCTGCCACGATCTGCCGGAGAAGCCTTCCACGCTCAGCATCAGTCCGCTGCTGAAGGCGATCCTGGCGGATTTCGCGGCGCGTGATGTCACCATACCCGAAACTGCCGAGGATCTGCGGCTTGCGCAGGTGCTGGTCGATCAGATTCGCCTGGCGCCACGCTGCGAAAGCTATCTGCCGCTTTCCGACGATCCGCTGCTCGGTCCGGTGCTGAGCGCCCTGCAGGCCGATCCCGGCGACAGGCACTCTCTCTCGGAATGGGCGCGCAGGATGGGGACGACGGAGCGTACTTTATCGCGCCGATGCCAGGACGATCTCGGCCTTTCCTTCAACGAATGGCGACAGCGGTTGAAGCTCGTCGCCGCGCTTTCGCTGATCGAGGCCGGCCAGCCCGTGCACCGGATCGCATCGCGATTGGGCTACAGCAACGCTTCCGCTTTCATCGCGATGTTTCGCAGGCTGACGGGCGCGAGCCCGACACAGATGCGCTAGATCCTATGGCTCGACTAGAACGATTTCCAGCTCGCGCAGCCCCTGCGGATCGGCGACCACGTTGATGTTCGTAATCATGCCGCCCTCGTTGACGGCGCACAGAAGTGCGATGCGTAACTGTCCGCCGATCACCACGATGGCACCGACCGCGCCGTTGATGACGGCGAGCCGGGCTGCCTGCGCGCGGCCGTGGAAGGTCTTGGCGACGTCGGCGCGCCCGCGGATTTCGCTGACCGATCCCATGCGTGCCGCAACGGCGTCCGGCCGGAAGACCGCGTCTGGGTCGAGGACGGCGAGCAATGCCTGCATGTCGCCATGACGCGAGGCGGTGAAGAAGGCCTCGACGACGTGGCGCTGGCGGGTGAGATCGGCCTCTGTCGCCGACGGCGTGTCCTGCACGCGGCGGCGGGCGCGGCTCGCAAGCTGGCGCGTCGCGACCGTCGTGCGGCCGACAATCGGGGCGATGTCGTCGAAAGATACGTCGAACATATCATGCAGGACAAAGGCGAGCCGTTCGGCCGGGTTCAGCTTTTCCAGAACGACCAGAAGGGCGAGACCGACTGAATCGGCCAGCAATGCATCCTGTTCCGGATCGGTGCCGTTTCCGGCTTCATGCGTGACCATCGGTTCGGGGATCTGAACCGTCAGCGGCTCCTCGCGGCGGGATTTGCGGGCGCGCAGCAGGTCGAGGCAGATGCGTGCCGTGACCGTCGTCAGCCATCCGCTGAGATTTTCGACGTCCGAGGTATCGCTCCTGACGAGGCGCAGCCATGTTTCCTGCACCGCATCTTCGGCCTCGGTGCGCGAGCCGAGCATGCGATAGGCAACGGCGCGCAGATGCGGCCGGTTCGCCTCGAATTTTTCAGCTTGCCACTTTTTTTCGTCCATCGGTCACATTCCCTCATCGCGTTTCGTCAGACCCATGACGAGTGAAATCCAGCCGGTGTGACAGCGGATCGGCAGGAAAGTGCATCGTCAGGACATGAGCCGCAACCGTGCTCTCACAATCAGAGGAAATAGATATGCAAGCTCGTATGAAGAACCCCGCCCTCGTTCTGCCCGAAACGCTGCAAGCGCTTCTGGCTGTCAGCAATTCGATCAAGGATCAGGGTCTTTCGGAAAATATCATGGACCTCGTGCATCTGCGCGTCAGCCAGATCAACGGTTGCAGCGTCTGCACGGATATGGGCTTTCGCAAGCTCCAGAAGGCCGGCGAGACGCTGGAGCGAATCGTCGGCGTCTCCGCCTGGCGCGAAATGCCTTATTTTTCGGAGGCCGAGCGCGCGGCTCTGGCCCTCGGCGAAGCGGCCACCCGGCTTGCCGACCGGCCGGATGCCGTCAGCGACGAGATCTGGAACGACGCAGCAAAGCATTTCGACGAAAAGGCACTGGCGGCGCTGATTGTCGCGATCGCGATCGACAATGTCTGGAACCGGCTGAATGCAACGGTCCGCCAGCAGGCAGGCGCATCCTGGAACTGATCGTTCGCAATGAGCGCCACCTTCTTCTCACAGCATGTGGAAGAAGGTGGCCCGCATTTTTAAGCCTCGCCTACTCGCGAGGTCACCAGCAATTTCGCCATCCAATCCACGAAGACACGCACCTTGTTGCTGAGGTGCCGGTTGGGCGGGTAAACGATATGCAGGGGCAACGACGGCCGGGTCCAGTCGGAAAGAATGGGAACGAGTTTGCCGCTGGCAAGCGCGTCCCGAGCCATGAAGCTCGGAACTTGCGCAATGCCGAGCCCCATCAACGCCGCCTGGAGATAGCTGCGGCTGTCATTCACCGAAAGGATATAGCGCGGGCTGATTTCCAGTGCCTCGTTGCCGTGTTCGAACAGGAACGGAATCGTACGGCCGGTTTGCGCGCGAAAATAGCTGACCGCATAATGGCTGGTTTCCAGATCCTCCGGCCGTTCCGGGAAGCCATGCTTGTCGATGTAAAGCGGCGCCGCGCAGGTGACGAGGTGAATTTCACCGACGCGGCGGGCAATCAGCGACTGGTCGCTCGGCATGCCGGCGCGCAGCGCGCAATCGACATTCTCGGCCAGATAATCCACCAGACGGTCGCCGACACCGAGATCGATATGGATATCGGGATAACGCTGATGGAAATCGCACAGCGCCGGCATGACGATCTTCTCGGCGAAGGCGCCGGCCATTTCGACGCGCAGGCGCCCGCTCGGCAGGCTCTGCGAATTGCTGATGCTGCCGTCCAGCTCCTCTATCTCCGAAAGGAGCTGAACCGCGCGTTCGTAATAGAGCGCACCGTCCGTCGTCACCATGACGCGCCGGGTCGTACGGTTGAGGAGCTTGGCATGCAGATGCGCCTCAAGCGACTGGATGAGCGTCGTCACCGTCGCCTTCGGCATGGAAAGGGCGGCTGCGGCGCGG
Source organism: Rhizobium sp. P28RR-XV (assembly GCF_012641385.1). Taxonomy (NCBI): domain Bacteria; kingdom Pseudomonadati; phylum Pseudomonadota; class Alphaproteobacteria; order Hyphomicrobiales; family Rhizobiaceae; genus Rhizobium; species Rhizobium sp. P28RR-XV. The sequence continues at coordinate 274,597 of NZ_JABAIG010000002.1, read as the reverse complement.
GTGAAATTACCCGTTTCCACCACACGCGCGAATGCCCGCATTGCTGATAACTGATCCATTCTATGATGTCCCTGCACCGTAAAGAAAAGGTGCCGATTGTTTGTAATCGTGAACAGTCTGATCGAATATAAGCTACTTATTCTCGAAGCGGAATAACAATATGTTTTTCTCGTGATTGTTGCAATGCGGCATGGGGGCGCCAAAGACCGCATTCGAGAATATGATTGCAAAGCGTGGCAGACCGCTTCTGAATTGGATCATATTCGCTCGAACAGACAAGGATTTGGGTCGATGAGTGCGCCGTGGAAAGATGTTGTGCTGGAAAACGTGCCTACGGGGCCCGTGGAAGCCCGGATCTACAACGGCGAAGGTTTGAAGAAGGCGGCACCTCTCGTGCTTTATCTGCACGGCGGCGCTTTCCTCGACACCGATCACGCGACTGACAGGCCGGTGGCGGCAAGTCTGGCAGAGGCTGGTGCCATCGTGGTTGCCGCGGATTATACGAGCGGCAATCAGAATGCTTTTCCGAAGGTGCTCGAATGCGCCTACGGAATTCTCGCCTACCTCGGCAACAAGCGGAACATGCTTGCGCTGGGTGGAGCGAAAAAATCGCTGCTGTTTGTCGCCGGAGAGGAATCGGGTGGCAATGTTGCGGCGGGTGTCGCTTTAAAGGCGCGCGATCAGATGCCCGGTTCGCTGGACGGACAGGTGCTGATTTCGCCTTTGCTTGATCCCTTCATGGGATCGAAATCTTTCCTCCAGGCGGAGGAAAGCGGCATGCGCGAGCGCTGGACGGACGGCTGGAACCGATACCTGGGCTTTCTGGGCGGTGTCTGCCACCCTTATGCAGCGCCTCGATACTGTTCGCGGCTTTCGGGCCTCGCGCCGGCATTGGTGCTCACGGCCGAGGACGACCCGCTCCGCGACGAGAGCATGGAATACGGCAGTCGGCTGAAAGCGGCTGGCGTCCGTGTTCGCCAGCAAGTCCTTCCCGCCGGGACAGGCTGGCCCACCCTCTATGGCGGGCAGTCGAAAGACAGGCCTTCGTGGCGACAGGATATCTGTTGCTGTTTCAAGGGTTTTGTCGAAGACGTGCAGGCTTGATCGACTAGGCTATCCCGTCCGCGAGAGACAAGCGCGAACTGGATGAGGCGTCGAAGGCACGACCGAAGCGGTGGTCGCGCGAATGCGCGGCGCTTCGGCCCCTGATTTTATTGAGACGATAGGAATTTTCGGTCCCGTGTCCCAAGACGGGACCAAAGGAGAGACCAACATGAAGTCCAACCGTAAGAGCTGGGCCCTGTGGGGCGCCGGCGTGGGTGTTGCTGCGGCTGTTGCAGGCGCGGCTTTCTATCTGGAGCTGCCGCGCGGCGCTCAGGCAACGGAGGCGGCCAGCAAGGCGGCACCGCCGGCGGTCCCCGTCACGGTTGCCGCTGTCGAGCCGCGCGACGTCACCTCCTGGCAGGAATTTTCCGGCCGGCTCGAAGCCATCGACCGGGTCGAAATCCGGCCGCGTGTCGCCGGCGCAATTCAGTCTATGCATTTCCGTGAAGGCACTTTGGTCAAGCAGGGCGACCTGCTGGTGACGATCGATCCCGCACCCTATGAGGCGGCCGTCGCCCAGGCTCAGGCCCAGGTCGGAGCAGCAAAAGCCAAGCTCGATCTCGCCAAGGTCGAAGTCGGCCGTGGGCAGAAGCTCTTCGACAACAAGACCATTTCGCAGAGCGACATGGACACGCGCACAAGCAATTATGCCGAGGCCGAGGCCAATCTGAAGGCGGCGCAAGCGGCCTTGCAGACAGCGCAATTGAACCTCGACTATACGCAAGTCCGCGCTCCGATCGCCGGCCGCGTCGGCAAGATCGCCGTCACAGTCGGCAATCTCGTGGCCGCCGGCTCTTCTTCGCCGGCATTGACGACGCTTGTTTCGGTCGATCCGATCTATGCAAGCTTCAATGCGAACGAGCAGACGGTCACCAGGGCGCTGTCCGAGCTGTCCACCAGCAATGGTGTGGCTCCGCCGGTGGAGCAGATCCCGGTTCAGATCGGGACGGCGAGCGACAACGGCACGCCGATCACGGGCAAGTTGCAGTTGATCGACAATGAAGTCGATGCGGCGAGCGGCACCGTCAGCGTTCGCGCCGTATTCGACAATCCGGGCGGCCGTCTTATCCCAGGTCAGTTCGTGCGGGTCCGCATGGGCCAGCCGAAGGCCGAGACGAAGCTGCTCATCAGCGAGCGTGCGATCGGCACCGACCAGGACAAGAAGTTCGTCTTCGTAGTCGGGGCGGACAACAAGGTCGAATATCGTCCGATCAACCTTGGTGACAGCTCCGACGGCATGCGCATCGTCACTTCGGGCTTGAATGCCGGTGACCGGATCATCGTCAACGGCCTGCAGCGGGTTCGCCCCGGCGCCGTGGTCGATCCGAAGCTGGAAGAGAAGGTCGCCGCCAAGTAATTATCCGGCCGGGAGGCTTAGCTTTCCGGCCGCCATTCCAAGTCTCGATTTTGCAATGCTCGTGGCGCCTCTTGGGCCGCGGGCCTGGGCCTCGTGTCCCTTGATTCACTCGTGGAGAGGGTTCTGCCATGAACATCTCAAGATTTTTCGTCGACCGTCCGGTGTTCGCCGGCGTGCTATCGATCCTCATCGTGGTTGCCGGCCTGATCGGTCTCAAGCTGCTGCCGATCTCCGAATATCCGGAAGTCGTGCCGCCGTCGATCGTCGTCACCGCGCAATATCCGGGCGCCAACCCGAAGGTCATTGCCGAAACGGTGGCAACGCCGATCGAGGAGCAGATCAACGGCGTCGAAGGCATGCTCTACATGAGCAGCCAGGCGACGTCTGACGGTCTGCTCACGCTGACGGTCACCTTCAAGCTCGGCACCGACCCGGACAAGGCGCAGCAGCTCGTGCAGAACCGCGTCTCGCAGGCAGAGCCCCGCCTGCCGCAGAACGTGCGCGATCTCGGTATCACCACGGTCAAAAGCTCGCCCGACCTGATGATGGTGGTCAACCTCATCTCGCCGGACAATCGCTACGACATCACCTATCTGCGCAACTACGCCACCCTGAACATCAAGGACCGGCTCGCCCGTATCGACGGTGTCGGCCAGGTTCGCGTGTTCGGATCGGGCGATTATTCCATGCGCGTCTGGGTCGATCCGCAGAAGGCGGCCGAACGTGGTCTCGCCGCAAGCGACATCGCCAATGCCATTCGCGCGCAGAACATCCAGGCGGCCGCCGGCATCATCGGCCAGTCGCCGAGCGTTCCCGGCATCGACGTCCAGCTGAACGTCAATGCTCAGGGCCGCCTGACGACGCCGGAGGAATTCGGCAACATCATCGTCAAGAGCGGCACCAACGGCGAGATCACGCGCTTGCGCGATGTCGCCCGCATCGAACTCGGCGCGGCCGATTATTCGCTGCGTTCGCTGCTCGACGGCAAGCCGGCAGTCGCTGTTCCGGTCTTCCAGTCGCCGGGCTCCAACGCGATCACCATCTCGGACAACGTCGTCAAGACCATGAACGAGCTGCAGACCGCTATGCCCGATGGCGTGAAGTATGAGATCGTCTACGACACCACGCAATTCGTGCGCGCGTCGATCGATAAGGTCGTGCACACGCTCCTCGAAGCCATCGTGCTCGTCGTCATTGTCGTCATCCTGTTCCTGCAGACATGGCGCGCCTCGATCATCCCGCTGATCGCGGTTCCGGTCTCGATCATCGGTACCTTCGCTGTCATGTATGTCTGCGGCTTCTCGATCAACGCGCTCAGCCTCTTCGGCCTGGTGCTGGCGATCGGTATCGTCGTGGACGACGCCATCGTGGTCGTCGAGAACGTCGAGCGCAACATCGAGAACGGCCTCAGCCCGCGTGACGCGACCTATCGCGCCATGAAGGAGGTCTCCGGCCCGATCATCGCGATCGCGCTGGTGCTGGTCGCCGTCTTCGTGCCGCTGGCCTTCATCTCCGGCCTGTCGGGCCAGTTCTATCGCCAGTTCGCGCTGACGATCGCGATCTCGACCGTCATTTCCGCCTTCAACTCGTTGACCTTGTCTCCGGCCCTGGCGGCGATGCTGTTGAAGGATCACCATGCGCCGAAGGATCTGCTGACGCGCGTGATGGATGTGGCGTTCGGCTGGTTCTTCCGCGGCTTCAACAAGGTCTTCCATCGCGGCTCGTCTGCATACGGCAAGGGCGTCGGCGGCATCCTGTCGGTGAAGAGCCTGGTCATGGTCGTCTACCTCGCCTTGATCGGCGCGACCTACTACCTGTTCCAGGCCGTCCCCGGCGGTTTCGTGCCGCAGCAGGACAAGCAGTATCTGATCGGCTTTGCCCAGCTGCCTGATGGTGCAACCCTCGACCGCACAGATGACGTCATCCAGCGGATGAGCAAGATCGCGCTGGAACAGCCTGGCGTCGAACATGCGATCGCCTTCCCGGGCCTGTCGATCAACGGCTTCACCAACTCCTCCAACGCCGGTATCGTCTTCGTGACGCTGAAGGCATTCGAGGAGCGCACGACGCCCAATCTGTCGGGTGGGGCGATCGCCATGCAGCTGAACCAGAAGTTCGGCGCGATCCAGGATGCCTTCATCGCCATGTTCCCGCCGCCGCCCGTCCAGGGTCTCGGCACGACCGGCGGCTTCAAGCTGCAGATCGAGGACCGTGCCGGTCTCGGTTACCAGGCGCTCGACGAGGCCAACAAGGCGTTCCTCGCCAAGGCCTACCAGACGCCGGAGCTCTCGGGCATCTTCTCGAGCTATCAGATCAACGTGCCGCAGCTTTTTGCCGATCTCGATCGCGCCAAGGCCGAACAGCTCGGCGTCTCGGTGACCGATGTCTTCGATACGCTGCAGATCTATCTGGGTTCGCTCTACGTCAACGACTTCAACGCATTCGGCCGTACCTACAGCGTGCGTGTGCAGGCGGACGCCCAATTCCGCTCGCATGCAAGCGATATCGGCCAGTTGAAGGTTCGCTCGGCGTCGGGCCAGATGATCCCGCTGTCGGCATTGCTGAAGGTCGAGGCGAGCACCGGGCCGGAACGGACGACACGCTATAACGGCTTCCTTGCCGCCGATATCAACGGCGGTCCGGCCCAGGGCTTCTCGTCCGGCCAGGCACAGGCCGCCGTCGAGCGGATCGCCAGCGAGACGCTGCCTCCGGGCATCGGCTTCGAATGGACGGATCTGACCTATCAGCAGATCCTGGCCGGCAGCTCGGGCGTCATCATCTTCCCGCTCGCCCTGCTGCTCGTCTATCTCGTGCTGGCCGCCCAGTATGAGAGCGTGAGCCTGCCGCTTGCGATCGTCATGATCGTGCCGATGGGTGTGCTGGCCGCCTTGACGGGCGTCTGGCTGACGGGTGGCGACAACAACATCTTCACGCAGATCGGCTTGATGGTGTTGGTGGGCTTGTCGGCGAAGAACGCGATCCTGATCGTGGAATTCGCCCGCGAGCTGGAGTTCGACGGCCGCAAGCCGGTCCAGGCCGCGATCGAGGCCAGCCGCCTGCGCCTGCGCCCGATCCTCATGACCTCCATGGCTTTCATCATGGGTGTCGTGCCATTGGTCACCTCGACCGGCGCGGGTGCCGAGATGCGCGCCGCCATGGGTGTCGCGGTGTTTGCCGGCATGATCGGCGTCACCTTCTTCGGCATCTTCATGACGCCGGTCTTCTACGTGCTGATCCGCAGCGTGACGGGCAATCGTCCGCTGAAGCAGCATCCTCACAACGACAACGACCAGTCGGCGCACATACTCCCGATCGCCGCCGAATAGAGGGCCGTGCCGAGCGGTACTCCAGTGCTCGACATGCCACGGGCGGGACCGAAAGGTCCCGCTTTTTTCATGCATTAATATTTTCGTTTTAGCTAATTTACCCTTCTTTCGAAGAATTTGCCGCATGACCGCCGATTTCCTTTGCATGCTGGCACCAGAGGTTTATCAAGCTCTTGGATGAGTTGATTGACGTACGTCGGGCGTGAGGAGTCGCCTGCGTCTCTTGGGGGCTTGAGGGCGAGAATGGGCGGAAGATCGTCGCCGAATCCATCGGCATGACGAAGGGCGCTCCGCTATCCGGTATCCGATGCGTTCCAATTCGGAGGATATTTCATGCAGGGCAGAAAGATCGCGTTTCTTGGTACGGGATTGATGGGCGCGCCGATGGCGCGGCGGCTGCTCGCCACCGGTTTCGCGGTGACCGTCTGGAATCGCGACCGCAGCAAGGCGGAGCCTTTGGCTGCCGATGGCGCGACTGTCGCGGATACGGCGGTCGAGGCGGCGCGGGGAGTATCCGTTCTTTTCACCATGCTGACCAACGGCGGTGCCGTCGGCGAGGTCCTGTTCGGCAGCGGTGTGGCCGAAGTGCTGGAAGCCGGTGCGATCGTGATCGACCATAGCTCCATATCGCCCGCGGTTGGCCGCGAACATGCGGGCAAGCTTGCCGAGCGCGGCATTCGGCATATCGATGCTCCGGTCTCCGGCGGCGTCGTGGGTGCCGAGGCCGGAACGCTTGCAATCATGGCCGGCGGTGATGCCGACGTGATAGACAGCGTTCGCGATATCATGGCGCCTCTCGGACGCGTGACCCGCGTCGGCCCCAGCGGTACGGGCCAGCTCGCAAAGCTCGGCAACCAGCAGATCGTTGCCGTCACCATCGGCGCCGTCGCGGAGGCGATGCTCCTTGTCGAGGCCGGCGGCGGTTCGCGCGAGGCATTCCGTGCCGCCATCCGCGGCGGTTTCGCTGAAAGCCGCATCCTGGAACTGCATGGTCAGCGCATGATCGAGCGCAATTTCGAGCCGGGCGGAACCGCTCGCAATCAGCTGAAGGATCTCGATACCGTTCTGGCGACGGCGGAGGGTCTCGCCCTTCATCTCCCCTTGACGGAAGCTGTGAGAGCCGAATTTGCCGAATTCGTCGAGAATGGCGGCGGCGAGCAGGATCACAGCGGTTTGCTGCAGCATCTGGAAGACAAGAATGCCCGAGGAAAGGCTTGAGGAAGAGATGAGCGATAAGGGTGCATCCAAGCGTCGCCTGCGTTCGCAGGACTGGTTCGACAATCCCGATCATATCGATATGACGGCGCTCTATCTCGAGCGTTTCATGAATTACGGCATCACGCCGGAAGAGCTGCGATCCGGCAAGCCGATCATCGGCATAGCCCAGAGCGGTAGCGACCTCACGCCCTGCAATCGTCATCACCTCGATCTTGCCAAGCGCGTGCGCGATGGCATCCGTGATGCCGGCGGCATTCCGATCGAATTCCCGACCCATCCGATCTTCGAGAACTGCAAGCGTCCGACGGCGGCGCTCGACCGCAATCTTGCCTATCTCGGTCTGGTGGAAGTGCTCTATGGCTATCCGCTCGATGGCGTCGTGCTGACAACCGGCTGCGACAAGACCACGCCGTCGGCACTGATGGCGGCCTCGACCGTCAATATTCCGGCAATCGTTCTGTCCGGCGGCCCGATGCTCGATGGCTGGCATGAGGGAGAGCTTGCCGGATCGGGAACGGTGATCTGGCGTTCGCGCCGCAAGCTGGCGGCCGGAGAGATCGACGAGGAGGAGTTCATGGAGGCGTCGCTCGCCTCGGCGCCCTCGATCGGCCATTGCAACACCATGGGTACGGCCTCGACCATGAATGCCATGGCGGAAGCCCTCGGTATGTCGCTGACCGGGTGCGCCGCCATCCCCGGCGCCTATCGCGAGCGCGGCCAGATGGCCTATCGCACAGGAAAGCGTGCGGTGGAGTTGGTTCTCGCCGATATCAAGCCTTCGGACGTGCTGACGCGCGAGGCTTTCCTCAATGCCATCCGCGTCAACTCGGCCATCGGCGGCTCGACCAATGCGCAGCCGCATCTGGCTGCCATGGCCAAGCATGCGGGGGTCGAACTCTACCCCGGCGACTGGCAGGTGCATGGCTTCGACATTCCGCTGCTCACCAATATGCAGCCGGCGGGCGCCTATCTCGGCGAGCGCTTCCATCGCGCCGGCGGCGTTCCGGCTGTCATGTGGGAGCTACTGCAGGCCGGCAAGCTGGACGGAAGCTGTCCGACGGTTACAGGCAGAACGATGGCGGAGAATCTAAACGGCCGGGAGGCGACCGATCGCGAGGTCATCCGCCCCTTCGCCGAGCCGCTGAAGGAGCGCGCCGGCTTCCTCGTCCTCAAGGGCAATCTGTTCGATTTCGCCATCATGAAGATGAGCGTCGTTTCGGAGGAGTTCCGCAGCCGTTACCTGCAGGAGCCGGGCCATGAAGGTGTGTTCGAGGGCAGGGCTGTGGTCTTCGATGGATCGGAGGATTATCACAAGCGCATCAACGATCCCGGGCTCGGCATCGACGAGAGGACCATCCTGGTAATCCGCGGAGCCGGGCCGATCGGCTGGCCGGGGTCGGCCGAGGTCGTCAACATGCAGCCTCCGGATGCTCTTCTGAAGCGGGGCATCCGCAGCCTTCCCACGATCGGTGACGGCCGCCAGTCGGGTACGGCCGACAGCCCATCCATCCTCAATGCATCGCCGGAAAGTGCTGCCGGCGGCGGCCTTGCCTGGCTCAGGACCGGCGACGTCATTCGCATCGATTTCAATCACGGCCGCTGCGACATGCTGGTGGACGAGGCGGAAATCGAGCGCCGCAAGGGCGACGGTATTCCGGCCGTTCCGGCGGATGCGACGCCATGGCAGCGGATCTATCGCCGTTCGGTCACGCAGCTTTCCGATGGTGCCGTCCTCGATGGCGCGGCCGAGTTCCGCAATATCGCCGCAATACCGCCGAGGCATAACCATTAGCGCCGGACGATTTTAGGTCGAAGCAACTTAAAATCTGAATCCGCGCTGGAATCAAATGAGTAGGGCATGATGTCGTCGTAAGCCGCTTACACTTTTCGGCATCATGCTCCAGTTGGGATATCAAAAAACTGCTGACCGAACGCCAATGCGCTGCCGTTAAAGTTCGTGAAAGGGAGTGGTGCATATATACTTAGCAGCAGTTATGCGGTCTCTTCAGTTTCCGAAGGGGGGTGGAACTCTTTGGCAGAGACGATATCAGGGCGAAGCGAAGAAGAGTTCCAGGACCTTTTGAGAAGGCTGGAGCTGGCGCTGGAGGCGTCTCAAATCGGCGTTTGGCAGCATAACGTCAACGAACAGGAGCTGCTCTGGGACCAGCAGATGCACAAGCTCTACGGGACCGGGCGCCACAATCGCCGGGTTTCCTCGAATGTCTGGTTTAAGGCCCTGCATCCCGAGGATCAGGAAGGGGCGGTCAACGACTTCCAGGTCGCGCTTGAAGGGAAGGGCTTCTACAACTCGCAGTTCCGCATCATTTTGCCCGATGGCGAGGTGCGCCATCTGCGCTCGCGCGCGCATTATTATGAAGATGCGCATGGTGCGCCTTCCTTCATCGGTGCCGAATGGGATGTAACCGCCGACGTACTGCTCAATCGCGAGCTGACCAGCCAGAAGGCCATTGCGGAGGCCCGCGCCGTCGCGCTGGAGCAGAGCCGCGCGCGAATCGAGCATGCCGCCGATCACGATTATCTCACCGGCCTTCCCAACCGGCGCTATTTCGATCGGCGATTGGCCGAATTGCGCAATGACGCGTCTATCGAGACGTTGGCCGTGCTCCATATCGATCTCGACGGGTTCAAGGAGATCAACGACAAATGGGGTCATGCGGCCGGCGACGCGACATTGCAGAGTGCGGCCGCGCGCGTATCGGGAGCCATAACCGCCAACGACATCGTCGCGCGTATCGGCGGCGATGAATTCGTCGCTGTCCTGGTGAATGTCGGCAGCGCCGAGAGGCTGGAAGCGATCGCGAATGATATCTTCGGGCGATTGCGACGCGAGGTGCGTTTCGGCAATGAGATGCTGCGGTTCGGCGCCTCCATCGGTGTGGCCATGAGCGAGGCCGGGAGCGCCGGCAATCTGCTGGCCGAATCCGACGTCGCCCTTTTCCAGGCCAAGAAGCTCGGCCGCAACCGGGTGGAGTTCTTCACGCCGAAGCTGCAATCCGACCTGCAGGCGGAACGCCAATTGGCCGACGAATTGCGCTTGGCGCCGGTGCTGCGTCAGATCGAGCCCTTCTATCAGATTCAAGTGGATGCCCACAGCCGCCGCATTGTCGGGCTGGAGGCACTGGCACGCTGGCGACATCCGGAAAGGGGATTGTTGAGCCCGATCGCGTTCCTGAAGGTGGCTGACGAATACGGGCTCACCGCCGAGATCGATGCGGCGGTCCTGAGGCGCGCGCTTGCTGATCGGTCGGACTGGGCGTCGCTGGGTCTCTCGCCGCCGCGCATTGCCGTCAATATCTCCGGGCGCCGGCTTGCCGATCCAGATCTGATCGAAGGGTTGTTGGCGCTCAGGATACCCCGCAATGCCATCGCTTTCGAACTGGTCGAAACTATCTTTCTCGATGCTCCCGACGACCAGGTGCTTGCCAACATCGCCGGCATCAAGGAGATGGGAATCGATATCGAGATCGATGATTTCGGCTCGGGCCACGCGTCGCTGATCGGCCTGGTTACGCTGAAGCCGAAGCGGTTGAAGATCGACCGGCAACTGGTGACGGCGGTAACGGTGTCCGATGAGCAGCGCCGGCTTGTCGGCTCCATCGTCGATATTGCGCGGGCCTTGAATGTCGAGGTCGTTGCCGAAGGAGTCGAGACCGAAGAACATGCGCGCATCCTGGCCGAGGTCGGCTGCGACGAACTCCAAGGTTATGCCATCGGCTATCCCGCCTCGGAAAGCGAGGTTGTCGCGTTGCTGAAATCGGCTGTTGTCGTGGATAAGAGCCGGCCGACGGCGGGCGCGGGCGCTACTGGATCTGCAAGGCGGCGATCAAGCCGTAGCTGATGACGCCGAGCATCAGCAGCGACAATGTCGCGGCGGCAATGACCCGGCCGCCGGCATGCGCGACGGAGCGGATATTCACGGACAAGCCGAGTGCCGCCATGGCGATGACGGTCAGGATGCCTGACACCACCTCCATCGGGGCAACCAGCGCATCCGGAATGAGGCCGAAGGAACGCAATGCCATCAGCCCGAGAAAGCCGCAGATGAACCAGGGAACAAGCGAATAATGATGATTGCCGCGCGCGTCGGCGCCAACTGCCTCAGCCTTGGTGATGATGCCGAACAGAAAGATCACGGGACCCAGCATCAGGACGCGGACGAGCTTGACGAGCGTGCCGGTCTGGACGGCGAGCAGGCCGACGGGCGCGGTCGCGGCCAGCACCTGCGGCACCGCATAGACGGTCAGTCCTGCCAGGGTCCCGTATTGCGGCACGCTCATGCCGAGGTGGAAATAGAGTAGCGGCAGCAGAAACACAGCCGCAATGCCAAGGACGGCGGTGAAGGCGAGTGCCGCGGCAATCTCCTGCGAATCCGCCTCGATTACGGGAGCAACGGCCACGATCGCCGAGTTGCCGCATATCGAATTGCCGCAGGCGATCAGCGTTGCCAGCTTCGGCGGCAGGCCAAGCGCCCGTCCGATGACGTAAGTGGCGGCGATCGACAAAATCACGACGATGGCGATGCCGGCGATGAGCCAAACGCCTGCGCCGCGAATGGCGGAGAGGCTGATTGAGGCGCCGAGAAGCACGATGGCAATTTCCAGCAGGATCTTGGCGCTGAAATCGATGCCCGGCTTCATCGCTGGCTTCAGCGGCTTGAGAGTGCAGACGGCGATGCCGAGCGCGATGGCAAGCACCAGGCTTTCGATCCATCGGCCTCCGAACAGGCCGATTTCAATATGCTCGCCGGCGTAGGCGAGAAGGGCGACGGCACAGGTGAGTGCGAGGCCGGGGAGGATCGTGTTTGCGCGTTGAGCAAGAGACATATGGTGCCGTCATTCGTTTGGTATGCTTTGGTGACGGGCGGAAAGTCTCATCTGTCGATGTCGACATCCATCGAATATTATCCTATGTATCGTTCGATAAATTAGAATGATTTCCCATGACCTTCGAGCAGCTTGCAATTTTTGTCGCCGTCGCCGAACGAGAACATCTGACCAATGCAGCAGAAGCCATCCACCTGACGCCTTCGGCCGTCAGCTCGGCGATCAAGAACCTCGAGGCTTACTACGGCGTGGAGCTATTTCATCGCGTCGGCCGGCGGATCGAACTGACGGAGACGGGACGCTCCTTCCTGGGTGAAGCCAAGGCGACGCTCGCACGCGTACGCTCGGCCGAACTCATGCTGTCCGAGCTAGGCGGCCTGCAGCGTGGGCGGCTCAGCCTCTATGCGAGCCAGACCATCGCCAGCTACTGGCTGCCGCCGCTGCTGATGCGGTTTCATCGCGATTACCCCGGTATCGAACTGGATCTGACGATCGGTAACACGCGAACCGTCACCGAGGCCGTTATCGACGGCGCGGCCGAGCTGGGTTTCGTCGAGGGCGAGGTGGACGCGCCGGCGCTGTCGATGAAGATCGTCGCACAGGATGCGCTCGTCATCGTCGTGCCGCCACATCATCCCTGGGCGGACGGGCGTCAGCTGACGGTTGCTGACCTTGTCGCCGCGACCTCCTGGGTAATGCGTGAAGAAGGCTCGGGCACCCGTTCGGAATTCGAGAATGCGGTTGCCAAGCTCGGCGCTTTGCCGCGCGATCTCAAAGTGGCGCTCGTCCTGCCATCGAATGAAGCCGTACTGTCGGCGGTCTGCGTGGGAGAAAGTGCCGCTGCCATTTCCAGCGCGGCGGCCAGAGCCTATCTCGGGCAAGGACTGCTGGTTCAGGCAACGTTCGATCTCCCGGCCCGCAGCTTCCGGCTGCTGCGCCACAAGGAGCGCCATGCCAGCAAGGCGGCCCAGACGCTGGAAGGCATGTGTAAGAATTACCGTGAGTCCATCGCCTTCGATACGGATGAGCGCGGTCAATAGCCTGACGTGGGCGATCGCCTGTAGCTTCGATATCTCTTTCGTGCGTTTGTCGGCAGATATCGCCGACCATTTTTCCAGGCGGCTCGAAAGAGTTGCCACCGTCTATCGCCGCTCAGCCCGTTGGCGGTTGGCGACCACGAGTTCGATGTTGTTGCGCTCAAGCATGGCGCGAATGTCTGATGGTGGCGTGTCGTCGGTGACCAGCACGTCGAAGGTTGCCGGCTCGCTCAGGACGATGGGTGCGCTGCGTCCGAATTTGGCGCTGTCGGCGACGATGATGCAGTTCTCGGCGCGGCCGGCCGCTTCCCGGGAATATTCCGCTTCTTCGAGATCGTGCAGCATGAAGCCGGAGGTGGCGTTGATGGCGCCGACCGACAGGATGGCATGGCGTATGTTGAAGCGGCGCAGGAAATTGGCCGCTTCCATGCCGAAGGCGCCGCCGTCATGGCCACGCAGCTCGCCGCCGGCGAAGAAGACGCGGTTGCCGTTGCGGGTCGCGAGCGCGTGAGCGACCGCGACGGCATTGGTGACGACGAAGAGGTTCTGGTGCTTCTGCAGCGCGACGGCGATGAAGGCGGTGGTCGAGCCGACATCGAGGAAGAGCGTATCACCGTCCTCGATCATCGATGCGACGGAGGCGGCGATCATCCGCTTGGCCTCCGCATTCTCGTTCATGCGCAGATGCAGCGGCGGCTCGATCATCGAGTCCTTGATGTGGACCCCGCCATGCACCTTGGTGACCAGCCCGTTGGCTTCGAGGCTACGGATGTTGCGGCGGATGGTTTCTTCGGAAACGCCGAGCCGTTCGGCCAGGAACTGGATGCGGCTTGCGCCGCCGGCCAGGCGCAGTTCCTCCAGAATCTCGCGTTCGCGATGATTGGAGTGAAGCGGTGGCTGGGATATGCCCGACATGGTTGCTGATCCTATTGAGGGTATTGATCCCGAAATGTGCTTGGCATCTGGAATGACTGACCCTGTCGCCGCCAGAGGCGTCAACGCGCACAGGCTTGATCCGATTGCCTCGCGCTTGAGTTTTTAAGGCAAATCTCACCTATGGTGAAGCGTCGTGTTTGCGATATCCATAGCTCATCGAGTTCGAATGACATCTCAAAACCAACAAAAAGCCAAGTATTCGTTTCATTTTGTGGGATGCCCCTTGACAGCTTCGCGTTTGTAAGGAACCTTTCTCATCCGAAGGATGCTCAGCAGTGGTACCGGAGGGGGAATGACTGCGACGCCGGAAGACAGGATCCATTCTCTCGGCATCTGGCACGGGTCGATCGAGATCGCCCCGCTGGTCGGCGGCATCACCAATCGCAACTATCTGGTTGGCAATGCAGGCCGGCGTTTCGTCGTCCGGCTCGGGGCGGATATTCCCGTTCACCACATCAGCCGGGTCAATGAGCTGGCGGCGAGCAGGGCTGCCCATGCAGCCGGTCTTTCGCCCGCCGTCATCCATCACGAGCCCGGCATACTGGTGCTTGACTATATCGACGCAAAGCCGCTGGTGGCCGATGATATAGGTGACCCCGCAATGATGGCCCGTGTCGTGGCGCTTGTCCGGTCCTGTCATCGCGATGTCGGCAAGCATTTTCGCGGTCCGGCCGTAATCTTCTGGGTTTTCCATGTGGTCAGGGACTACGCGGCCGTTCTGAAGGCTGGCGATAGCCGGCACAAGTCGCTGCTCCCTTCCTTTCTGGAGATCGCCGAGCGGCTCGAACGCGAGGCTGGTCCCTTCGAGATCGCCTTCGGCCACAATGATCTGCTGGCCGCGAATTTCCTCGACGACGGCAAGCGGCTCTGGCTGATCGATTGGGACTATGCCGGGTTCAACACGCCGCTTTTCGATCTCGGCGGTCTTGCCTCCAACAATGAATTCTCCGAAGCGCTGGAAGAGGCGATGCTGGAAGCCTATTTCGAGGCCCCCGTGAGCGACGATCTGCGCCGGCGCTATCAGGCGATGAAATGCGCCTCTCTCCTGCGCGAGACGATGTGGAGCATGGTTTCGGAAATCCATTCCGACATCGATTTCGATTATTCTTCCTACACGGCTGAAAATCTGCGGCGGTTCGAGAGCGCCTGGCAGGGCTTTCGCGACTCTTGAGGTGATGCAATGAAGGAACTGCCGGCTACAGCAAAGACCGTCGTCATCGGCGGCGGTATCATCGGCTGCTCGACCGCCTACCATCTCGGCAAGCTCGGCTTCACCGATACCGTGCTGCTGGAGCGCAAGAAGCTGACCTCGGGCACGACGTTTCACGCCGCCGGCCTCGTCGGCCAGTTGCGCACCAGCGCCAACATCACCCAGATGCTCGGCTATTCCGTCGATCTCTACAAGAAACTCGAGGCGGAGACTGGCCTTGCCACCGGCTGGAAGATGAATGGCGGCCTGCGTCTCGCCTGCAACGAAGAGCGGTGGACGGAAGTGAAGCGGCAGGCGACGACGGCACAATCCTTCGGCCTGCAGATGCATCTGCTGACGCCCAAGGAGGCTTTCGATCTCTGGCCGCTGATGGATGTCGACGACCTGGTCGGCGCTGCCTTCCTGCCGACCGATGGGCAGGCCAATCCTTCCGACATTACCCAGGCGCTGGCGAAGGGCGCCCGCATGAGCGGTGTGTCGATCTTCGAGGATACCGAGGTTCTCGATCTGGAGATAGACAAGGGCCGGATCCGCGCCGTCATCACCGAGAAGGGCCGTATCGAATGCGAGCGCGTCGTCGTCTGCGCGGGGCAATGGACGCGGACCTTTGCCGCCCGTTTCGGCGTCAACGTGCCGTTGGTCTCGGTCGAGCATCAATATCTCATCACCGAATCCTTCGGCGTGCCGTCCAACCTGCCGACGCTGCGCGATCCGGACAGGCTGACTTATTACAAGGAGGAGGTCGGCGGGTTGGTCATGGGCGGCTATGAGCCTAATCCCATCCCCTGGGCGCCTGATGGTATCCCCAGGGATTTCCACTATACGCTGCTCGACAGCAATTTCGACCATTTCGAGCAGATTATGGAACTGGCGCTGGTGCGCGTGCCGGCGCTGCAGACGGCCGGCGTCAAACAGCTGCTATGTGGCCCGGAGAGCTTCACGCCCGATGGCAATTTCATTCTCGGCGAAGCGCCGGAGTTGAGGAACTTCTTCATCGGCGCCGGCTTCAATGCCTTCGGCATCGCCTCCGCCGGCGGGGCCGGCATGGCGCTGGCCGAATGGGTCGCCAAGGGCGAGCCGCCCTACGATCTCTGGCCTGTCGATATCAGGCGTTTCGGCCGTCCGCATTTCGACACCGACTGGGTGCGGACCCGCACGCTGGAAGCCTATGGCAAGCACTACACCATGGCCTGGCCTTTCGAGGAGCATTCCAGCGGCCGGCCCTGCCGCAAGTCACCGCTCTATGATCGCCTGAAAGCACAGGGTGCCTGCTTCGGTGAAAAGCTCGGCTGGGAGCGGCCGAACTGGTTTGCCGATCTCTTTGCCGGCGAGGAACCGAAAGATGTCTATACCTATAACAGGCAGAACTGGTTCGATGCCGTCGGCCGCGAGCACAAGGCGGTGCGCGAGGCGGCCGTGATCTTCGACCAGACGTCCTTCGCCAAATTCGTGCTGAAGGGCCGGGATGCCGAGGCGGCAATCTCCTGGATCGCCTCCAATGATGTCGCCAAACCCGTGGGTGCCTTGACCTATACGCAGATGCTGAACGACCGGGGCGGCATCGAATGCGATGTCACCGTCGCCCGCATCGCCGAGAACGAGTTCTACATCACGACAGGCACCGGCTTCGCCACCCATGATTTCGATTGGATCGCCCGGAATATTCCGCCCGAGATGCATGCCGAGCTGGTGGACGTGACCTCGGCCTATTCCGTCTTGTCGCTGATGGGGCCGAAGTCGCGGGAGATATTGCAGGCCGTAACCTCCGCCGACGTTTCGAATGCCGCATTTCCCTTCGGCAAGGTTCGGACGGTCGGTATCGCCGGCTGCCCCGTCAGGGCACTGCGCATCACCTATGTCGGCGAACTCGGTTATGAGCTGCATGTCCTGGTGGAATATGCCGCGACCGTCTATGACGTTCTGATGGCGGCCGGCCGCGAGCATGGCCTCGTCAACGCCGGCTATCGCGCCATCGAAAGCTGCCGGCTGGAGAAGGGCTACCGCGCCTGGGGCTCCGACATCGGGCCGGATCATACGCCGATCGAGGCCGGGCTGGCCTGGGCGGTGAAGATGAAGAAGCAGGTCGCATTCCGCGGCCGGGAGGCGATCGAGCGGCAGCTCGCCTCGGGCGTGAAGAAGATGCTTGCCTGCTTTGTGCCGGACGATCCCGAGATCGTGCTTCTCGGCCGCGAGACGATCTATCGCGACGGGCAACGCGTCGGCTGGCTGTCGAGCGGCGGTTATGGCTATACGATCGGCAAGGCCATCGGCTACGGCTATGTCCGCGATCCCGGTGGGGTGACGGAAGATTTCGTGCTTTACGGCCGCTATGAGCTCGATGTCGCGCAAAGCCGCGTGCCGTGCCGGGTGTCGCTGAAGCCGCTCTATGATCCGCAGATGGAGCGGATCAAGGGGTGACTAGCAAGGGTGCAAAGCAGCGCGCCGATTGGAGACATCACGCGAACATTCCCACACTCTCCTACCGTCTGTTTGGTAAATCCCAAACCCGGTAGAGGTTCTTGAGCGCCTCTGCCGTATGGCATTCCACGATTGGCAAACCGGATTCCTGAAGAATTCTCGCGTATTTGGCGCCGCTGTCGCGG
This sequence comes from Rhizobium sp. P28RR-XV, assembly GCF_012641385.1. Taxonomy (NCBI): domain Bacteria; kingdom Pseudomonadati; phylum Pseudomonadota; class Alphaproteobacteria; order Hyphomicrobiales; family Rhizobiaceae; genus Rhizobium; species Rhizobium sp. P28RR-XV. Next base: position 256,962 of record NZ_JABAIG010000002.1, on the reverse strand, counting down.
GTCTTCACGAGTATCCAATGCATCATCTCCCATTTGATACTGTCCTTGGCGCCTTCCAGATGTCCCGCGCGGCCCGAGCGGTTGATGAGTGTGCGCTTGAGATAGCGGGAAAAGCGTAGCCAATGGTTTGAGGTTATGAGGATGGCGCCGGTAGCGCGCGCCAAACGCTGCGGCATCAGGCGCGAGTAGTTGCCTTCCATGATCCACTGCTCGTCAAGAATTGCCGTATCGTGAAGCGCGGCGAATTCCGCTTCGGGGCGCTGTTGCCAATCCGTATGGGGCAGATGGTGAAGCTGGTCGAGATGGACCGTTGGAAAACCAAGCTTTTTGGAGAGTGCGACCGCCAAGGTCGACTTGCCGGCATTGGAAGGGCCGAGCACGACGATGCGCTCGCCAAGGGAATGCAAGGGAAGCATAGGGCACCGGTCGGGAAATTGGGATGGCTTCCATTGGCTGAAGTAAACGGAATTGTCAATGATATGGGGACCTATCTTCAGTCATCGGTGGCGTTGATCGAATAAGAGTGAGATCAAACTATTTGCTCCTCAAAAACTGTGATCTCCCCGTCGCCACATCTGCCATTTTCTTGACACGCCGGCACTTTCATCCTCAATCGACATGCTGACAACAGATGGAGGCCCGAGACGATGGCGGAAGCGAGCATCAAGCTAGAGGAGAGCTGGAAAGAGGCGCTGTCTCCGGAGTTCGAAAGCCCCTACATGCAGCAGCTCAAATCCTTTCTTGTCGAGGAGAAGCAGCGCGGCAAGGTAATCTTTCCGCGTGGCAGCGAGTATTTCCGCGCGCTGGACCTAACGCCGCTCGACGAGGTGCAGGTCGTCATTCTCGGGCAGGACCCCTATCATGGCTTCGGCCAGGCGCATGGGCTCTGCTTCAGCGTCCGTCCCGGCGTGCGCATTCCGCCGTCGCTTGTCAACATCTACAAGGAGCTGGAGACCGATCTCGGCATTCCGCCGGCGCGCCACGGCTTTCTGGAAAGCTGGGCGAAGCAGGGCGTGCTCCTGCTCAACAGCGTGCTGACGGTCGAGGAATCACAGGCCGCGTCGCATCAGGGCAAAGGGTGGGAGCGCTTCACCGACGCGGTGATCCGCAGGGTCAACGATGAATGCGACGGCGTGGTCTTCATGCTCTGGGGCTCCTATGCCCAGAAGAAGGCCGCTTTCGTCGATACCGAGCGCCATCTGGTGCTGAAGGCGGCGCACCCGTCGCCGCTATCGGCCCATAACGGCTTCCTCGGCTGCCGGCATTTCTCCAAGGCCAATGCTTATCTTGCCGAGCATGGTCGAGAGCCGATCGATTGGGCGCTGCCGAGCAATCCTGATGCTTAAAGCGCGAAGCGATCTTTCAGAGTCGCTTGTTGCGCTTTAAACTCTAGATTTTGCGCGACATGCCTTAGTAAGGCGCCTGTTCCCAGGGGTTGATGATTGAAGCGCCGGTGTCGTCGAAATCGCCGACGTTGCGAGTGACGACGATGAGGTCATGAACGATCGCCGTTGCCGCGATCAATCCATCGGCGTCAACGCGTGGGCGCTGTGCTGCGATACGCCCCCATTCGACCGCAATCTGATCGGTAACGGCAAGGATGCGATTGCGATGGTCGTGCCGGATCTTGCGCATCCATTCTTCCAGATGTGCTGCGCTACGCGGGTCCGTTTTTCGCTTCAGCGCAATCCCGCGCATGATCTCTCCAAGTGTGATGACACTCAGATAGATAGTGGAGGGATTGACCGAGCGCAGCCACGTAATCGCCTGGGAATTGCCGCGGCGAATTTCCGAGATGACGTTGGTGTCGACCAGATACATCAGAAAAGGACATCCCGGCTTGGCGTTTTATCCCGTTTAGATACGGCCTCGGCCATTTCGTCGTCCCAAGCAGGTCCGGACAGCAGGTCATCGGCAAGGCTTGGTTTGCCGGCTAGGAGAGCATCGTAGTCTTCGGCAGAGAGGACGACGGCTGCAGGTTCGCCGCGCAAGGTGACGATTTGCGGTCCCTCGCTGCGTGCTTTCTGTACGACTTTTGAAAATTGGTTCTTTGCATCCTGCAATGGCCAACTCATCGCAATCCTCTCTAGCTAGACTGTCTAGCTTAACCTAATGCGGCACCTGCTGGGAATCAAGAGATGAGCGATATTGCTTCAAGATGAACGATCCGAATTTATCGTTCACTCGATGAAGACAATCCGTTTGGCACTTGAGGGCTATCGAAACACGGGCCACAAGACCATCTTCTGCCCATGAGAAACGCCTGCCAGTGCAGGCGAGCAAAGGGGTTAGAGATGCTCAACCAGATCAAAGGTCTTCACCACGTTACCTCGATGGCGGAAGACGCCAGGACCAACAACAAGTTCTTCACGGATACGCTCGGCCTGCGCCGCGTCAAGAAGACGGTGAATTTCGACGCGCCCGATGTCTATCACCTCTACTACGGTGACGAGATCGGTACGCCGGGCACGATCATGACCTACTTCCCGTTTGCGAAGATGGCGCGCGGTCGCCCTGGCACCGGCGAAGTCGGCAACACGGTTTACTCCGTTCCGGAAGGCGCGATCGGCTATTGGGCCGATCGGCTCGGCAAGCACGGCGTCGAGGGCCTGAAGACGGACGAATCCTTCGGCCAGAAGCGCCTGCATTTTTCCGGCCCCGATGGCGACGGCTTTGCTCTCGTCGAGGTCAAGGACGACAAGCGTCTGCCCTGGACGCATGGCGGCGTCGATGCCGAGCATGCCATCAGGGGCTTCCATTCGGTCGCCATGTGGCTCCGGGACGAAGGCGCCACGGCCGAGCTATTGAAGTACATGGGCTATGAGGTTGTCGACACGCATGAAGGCGTCAAGCGTCTTGCCATTCCCGGCGGCAACGGGGCCGATTATGTCGACCTCGAAACCATGCCGAATATCAACCGCGCGCTGCCGGGAGCCGGCTCCGTCCACCACGTCGCCTTTGCCGTCGAGAACCGCGCAAAGCAGCTCGAGGTGCGCAAGGCGCTGATGGATACGGGCTATCAGGTCACTCCGGTCATCGACCGCGACTATTTCTGGGCGATCTATTTCCGCACGCCGGGCGGCGTGCTGTTCGAAATCGCCACCAACGAACCCGGCTTCGACCGCGACGAGGATACGGCTCATCTCGGCGAGGCGCTGAAACTGCCCGAGCAGCATGCGCATCTGCGCGGCCTGATCGAGCAGCATCTTGAGCCGCTGGAAGGTTGATCGGGAGGACATCATGACGGATATGACTTATGTGCACCGGCTGAAGGCCGGTGCACCCGGAAAGCCTATTTTCTTCACCTTCCATGGCACCGGCGGCGACGAGAATCAGTTCTTCGATTTCGCTGGCCGCCTATTGCCGGATGCAACCATCGTCTCGCCGCGCGGTGACGTTTCGGAATATGGCGCGGCGCGTTTCTTCCGCCGCACGGGCGAGGGGGTCTATGACATGGCCGACCTTGCGCGGGCGACGGGAAAGATGGCGGCCTATGTCTCGGAGTTGGCGGTTCAATACGGTGCATCGCAGGTGCTGGGCCTCGGCTTTTCCAACGGCGCCAATATCCTCGCCAACGTCTTGATCGAGCATGGCGATCTTTTCGATGCGGCCGTACTGATGCATCCGCTGATCCCGTTCCAGCCGAAGGACAATTCAAGGCTGAAAGGGAGGCGCGTGCTGATCACGGCCGGCGAGCGCGATCCGATCGCGCCTGCGCCGATGACCCAGGCGCTGGCCGATTATTTCGCGCGGCAGGATGCTGAGGTCACGCTCGAATGGCATCCGGGCGGCCACGATATTCGCTCCAACGAGATCGAGGCCATCAGCAAATTCCTTGTGCCCTACGCGTGAACTGGAGCAACCGGGCCACGCGGCGGAAAACCTCTGCCGCGTGGCCCGCTATTTGCCGATCAGACGCAGCATCGCCTTCGCTTGCGAGGCGGCTGCGAGCTTTGCCCTCTCATCGATGTAGTCCGTTCCGCAGAAACGGTTGAGGTTCGCCGCATCCATGCTGTCCGGCTGGGCGTGTTTCGTCTCGGCAATGACCATGCGCCAGGCGCAGCCGAGTATCTTGTCCGGTTGGATCGCCTCGTCGCAGCCGGTGCTGAGGCACAGGGCGACGTGTTTCTGCGCGCGATATCCGCCTGCGATGGCTTCTTCGTAATCGGCCGTCCAGCTATCGCGCGTATGTTCGCAACGGGCGGGATTGCTGCTCTGGCTGCATTGCACGGTCTTGTCAACATAGGTTTGCGCCGGCGGCCACAATGGGCCGTCGACCAGGCTGACGCAGCCGCACGCGAACAAGGTGGCTGACAGCAGGCGCAATTGATTCTCCTTCGGCGAGGTTGCCAGAACCGTAGAGCATGTCGCGCAAAAGTGTGCAGCGGTTTTGCGATGGCGATATGCAAAAAATCAAGAGTTTAAAGCGCAGGGAGCGAATCTGAAAGATCGCGACGCGCTTAAAGCGATCGTAAAGATATGCAAGATCAATATGATCTTGCCAACAGCGGCGACGAGACGGCGCTCCCTTGACTACTCGTAGCAATGTGTGGCGTGACCTTCCTGCAACCCTCATCATCTTCCTGCAACCCTCATCATCTTCCGGCAGCCGCGACGCGCAACGACGCAAGCTTAGCTTGTAGGCATCATGGCCTCCCGCTAATGATCTGCCTCGACAGGGCGGGGGGATTCCATCGTGACGCTGGCGGAACAGCAGCAATATAGGCTCGGCGTGATGTATGTTGCGCTCTCGGCGCTCGCCTGGTCGACATCAGGCCTCTTCATGCGCGCGATTCATGCCGACCTGATGACGATCCTGTTCTGCCGCGGAATCGTATCGGGCCTCGGCGTGTTCGCGCTGTTCTTCTATATCGAGCGCCGCAACGCCTTTCGCGTCCTGCGCTCCATGCGCGGCCCATCGCTGGCGGCGACGATCTTTTCCACCGCATCGATGATCAGCGGCATCGGCTCGATCTATTATACATCGGTTGCCGACGCCATGGTCATCTACGCGACCGTGCCCTTCGTCACCGCGGGCGTCGCTTTCCTCTTCATCGGCGAGCGCCCGAATTTGAGGACGCTGATTGCCAGCGGCATTGCCTTCATCGGCGTGCTCGTCATGCTTTCCGGGCATGCGAGCGACGGCGGCAGCTGGTTCGGCAAGGGGCTGGCCGCCATCATGACGCTGACAGTCGCTGCCCTTGCCGTCGTCATGCGCCAGCATCGTAATGTGCCGATGCTGCCTGCGATGGCCCTGTCCGCCTGGCTTTGCTCTTTCATCACCTTCTGGTTCGCCTCACCGCTCTCCCTGTCCGGACAGGATCTCGGCCTGATCATCGCCTTCGGTATCATCCAGAATGCGATGGGCCTCAGTCTCTACACATTCGGCTCGCGGCTAGTTCCGGCTTCGGATGCCGCGTTGCTGACGGCGCTTGAGGTGCCTCTGACGCCGCTGTGGGTCTGGATGGTCTTTGCCGAGCGTCCGTCGACGGCGACGCTGATCGGCGGGCCGATCGTGCTTGCGGCGCTTTTCGGCCATATCCTGTTGGAAGTGCGCCGAAACCGGGCGGTTATTTCAGCACAAGTGCATTGAACGGCTTGTCCGCGTAGCGTCAAAATGCTGAAATCGCTCCGATCACGAGGAGTCGATATCGATGAAAAAGGTATTCAACCCCCCATCCGTCCGCCGCCCTTTCGGCAATTATAATCACGGCCTTCTGGTGCCGCCCGGCGCCAGCCTACTGGTCACCTCAGGCCAGCTCGGCATCGGTCTCGACGACCGCATCCCGGCTGACGTTACGGCGCAGGCCGAGCTATGTTTCAAGGCGATCAATGCCATTCTGGATGAGGCCGGCATGAGTTTTGCCGACATCATCCGCATTTCCGGCTTCGTCACCACGCGCGAGGATTTTCCCGCCTATATGGCCGTGCGTGATCGCTATATCCTGGATCCCAAGCCGGTCTCGACCCTGCTGATTATTGGCGGATTTACGCGCGCCGAATTTCTGGTGGAAGTCGAGGTCACGGCGGCGAAGGTGATGTAACCTCAGTAGCAATGCGAGCTTCTAAATCAGGCTGCCGGATCGAAATTGTCGATCTGCAGGAGACGAGCATGACCCAGAATATCTACGACGATCAGGCTTTCTTCGAAGGCTACAGCCGCCTGCAGCGTTCGGTCGACGGGCTGGCGGGCGCGGCCGAGTGGCCCGCCATCCGCGCTCTGATGCCTGAGATGAAGGGCCTCGATGTCGTGGATCTCGGCTGCGGCTTCGGATGGTTCTGCCGCTGGGCGGCAGAGCAGGGGGCCGCGAGTATTCTGGGCCTCGATGTTTCCGAAAAGATGCTCGAGCGCGCCCGCGCCGAGACGGCGGACGGGCGTGTTCGCTATGATCTGGCCGATCTCGAAAAGCTTCAGCTGCCCGAGGCCGCCTTCGATCTCGTCTATAGTTCCCTGGCCTTCCACTATATCGAAGGCTTTGCCGGGCTTCTGGCGACCATTCGTCAGGCGTTGAAGCCCGGTGGCCGGCTGATCTTTTCGATCGAACATCCAATCTATATGGCGCCACGGCAGCCGGAATGGCAGGTCGATGCTGGGGGTCACAAGATCTGGCCGCTCAGCGCCTATCAGATCGAAGGGCCGCGGGTGACGAACTGGCTTGCCGAAGGCGTCGTCAAGCAGCACCGGACGATGGGCACGACGTTGAACCTGCTGATCAAATCAGGCCTCACCATCGCGCATGTCGAGGAATGGTCGCCGAGCGATGAGGACCTCGCCGCCCATCCGGATTGGGCAATCGAGCGCGAGCGGCCGATGTTTCTGCTGATTTCGACCCGGACCTGAGATCGGTTCGGTATGATTCTGCAGCTTTGCTCCTGTGGGTGAATGATTTTCCTTTTGTCGATAGATTTTATGGGGAATTTATTGCTCGCCGCGGGCCGTTTCCGTAAAATGTCGTTTCTTGAGGCGCATCGGTCCTCCCGATAGTGTGAGTTATCTGGCGCGAGTTAGGGGATAGTGGGAATGAACATGAAAACCTCCGTGGCAATCGAGAGGGCGGTACCCGTCGCCGATCCGGATATCGCGCGCACCGAGTTTCGCAACGCCATGGCCCGGATGGCGGCAGCCGTGAACATCGTCACGACCGATGGCCCGGCCGGGCTGGCCGGCTTTGCGGCGACCGCGGTCTGCAGCGTCACCGACAGCCCGCCGACCTTGCTCGTCTGCCTCAATCGCGGCGCTTCCGTTCATCCCGCCGTGACGCAAAACGGCGTGCTCTGCGTCAACGTCTTGTCGGAAGCGCATGAGGATCTGTCGCGTCTCTTTGGTGGCAAGACCCCGGTCGCCGAGCGGTTCGCGGCCGCCTCCTGGTCGGAATTATCCACTGGTGCGCCGGTGCTGGAAGATGCTCTTGTGTCGTTCGATTGCCGGATCGTGCGTTGGGCCGATGGCGGCACGCATGACATCCTGTTCTGCGAGGTCGATGCCATCCGCCAGCGCGATAGCGGGCAGGGGCTCATCTATTTCGACCGGGCCTATCATTCCGCGGGTCAGGCCGGGTAAGCCGGCCTTCTCGTCGTTTCACGCCAGAAAATCTTTGATCGTCTTTATGACAAGGCCAGGGCGTTCGCGATGCGGCGAATGCCCCGTGTCCGACAGGATATGGAGCGACCCGCGTCCGGCCGCGATCCGGCGCGGATGGGCTTCCGAGCCGTATTCGTCACGGTCTCCGTGAATGGCGAGCACCGGGCATCGGAGCTTTTCAAGTGCCGGATCGAGGCTCCACCCGGCGCGTTCGGGAGCAAGCCAGGTGTCGATCCATGCATGCAGCACCCAATCGGTCTTGCTGCCGTGATATCTGGCAAGCCGGGCGAGGGTCTCCGCCGATCTGAATTCCTGTTCCGCGACCCTGATACCCTGCAGGGTTCTCTCCTCCACGAAAGCCTGAGCGGCAATGGAGATTACGGCATCACAGCGCTCGCCAAAGCTCGCTGCCGTTTCCACAGCCATGCCGCCACCGACACTGTGCCCGCAGGCGACGAACTTTCGGATGGAGAATTGTTCGCACAGCAGCGGCACCGCCTCCTCAGCCTCCAGGGCCACGAAGTTCTGCTGCAGAAGGTCTATGCGGGCATCTGACCGCCCGAAGCCCAATCGATCATAAGCGATCACCTGACGGCCGAGGGAATGGGCGAGCGGCTCCGGGAAATCTCTCCAGAGCGCGATGCACCCGAGGGAATCGTGAAAGAGGATTATCGGCGGCAGGGAAATCTTGGCATCCGGTGCCCAGGATTTGGCATAGAGGCGTCCGGCGGCGCTCTCGATCCAATGTTCCGTTTCGACGATGCCTGCCATTTCGCTCAATAGTTTTCCTGATACCATTCCACGAAGCGGCGCACGCCCTCATCGACTTCGATCTGCGGCTTGAAGCCTGTCAGCGCCACCAGCAGGTCCGGCACGGCATAGGTATTGTGGACGTCGCCAGGCTGCATGGGCAGCATCTTGCGGATCGCCTGCTTGCCGAGCATCGTCTCGATCGTCTCGACAAAGGTCATCAATCCCACCGGCTGGCCGCCGCCGATATTGACGACGCGGAAGGGGGCGTTCTTCGACAAGGTGTCGATGACCGTCTCCGACACCACGCGGTTTTCCTCCGAAGGCACCACGCCGATGAGGCGAACGATGCCTTCGACGAGATCGTCGATATAGGTGAAATCGCGGCTCATCTTGCCTTCGCCGTAGATTTCGATCGGCCTGTCGTTGCGGATGGCATCGACGAATTTGAACAGTGCCATGTCCGGGCGGCCCCACGGGCCATAGACCGTGAAGAAGCGGAAAGCAGTGGTGGGCACGTTGAAGAGATGAGCGTAGCTGTGCGCCATCAGTTCCATGCTCTTCTTGGTCGCCGCGTAGATCGTCATCTGCTCGTCGGCCTTGTCGCTTTCGGCAAAGGGGATCTTTTCGTTGGCGCCATAGACGGAGGAGGTGGAGGCCAGCAGCAGGTGCTTCGGCTGCAGGTCTCTCGCCAGTTCCAGGATGTTGAACGAGCCGACGAGGTTGGAATCGACGTAGGAGCGTGGATTTTCGAGGCTGTAGCGCACGCCGGCCTGGGCGGCGAGATGGACGATCACATCAGGCTCGGCGAGCTCGGCTGCATGCTCGAGCGCCGCCTTGTCCTCCAGCATGCCGGTAACGGCCTTGAAGCCGTTGGAGCGGGCGAGGATGGCCGTGCGCTTCTCCTTGAGCCTGACATCGTAATAGGGCGTCATGCCGTCGAAGCCGACCACGAAATGACCCTCGTCGAGCAGACGCTTGGCAAGGTGGAATCCGATGAAGCCGGCGGTGCCGGTGATGAGATAGCGCATGGGTCGGCCTTTGCTTAAAGCATTTCCAGGAAAAGTGCTTAGCGGTTTTCCGTTCGGAATGCGTAAGCGCTCTAAAGTGTGGCGTCGTTCGAGGGTCTGCCGACGCTTGTATAGGCAAAGCCGTGCTTTGTGACCTCGTCATGGCGATAGATGTTTCGAAGGTCGACGAGGACCGGCGCCTTCATCACGGATTTCAGCCGGGCGAAATCGAGCGCGCGGAACTGGTTCCATTCGGTGACGATGACGAGCGCGTCGGCGTCGCGCGCGGCGCTGTAGGCATCGTCCGCATAGGCAATATTGTCGATCACCAGGCGGGCATTGTCCATGCCTTCCGGATCATAGCCGGTTACCGTGGCGCCGGCATCCTGCAGCGTCTGGATGATCGAGATCGAAGGGCTGTCGCGCATGTCGTCGGTATTCGGCTTGAAGGTCAGGCCGAGGACTGCGATCGCCTTGCCCCTGATATCGCCGCCCATGGCCGCGATCACCTTGCGGCCCATGGCGCGCTTGCGGTTGTCGTTGATCGACACGGTTGTTTCGATCAGGCGCACGGGGCTGTCGTAATCCTGCGCCGTCTTGGCGAGCGCCAGCGTATCCTTCGGGAAACAGGAGCCGCCATAGCCCGGGCCGGCATGCAGGAATTTCGAGCCGATGCGGCCGTCAAGCCCGATGCCGCGCGAGACCTCCTGCACATTGGCGCCGACCTTTTCACAGAGATCGGCCATCTCGTTGATGAAGGTGATCTTCATAGCAAGGAAGGCGTTCGCTGCGTATTTGATCAGCTCCGACGTGCGGCGGGAGGTAAAGAGCAGCGGCGCCTGGTTGAGATAGAGGGGGCGGTAGACTTCGGTCATGACGCCACGGGCGCGCTCGTCATTGAGACCGATGACGATGCGGTCGGGACGCTTGAAATCCTCGATGGCCGCACCTTCGCGCAGGAATTCCGGATTGGAGACGACGGCGACATCGGCTTGCGGATTGGTTTCGCGGACGATGCGCTCGACCTCGTCGCCAGTACCAACAGGCACGGTCGATTTGGTGACGATGACGGTGAAGCCGTTGATATGTTGGGCAATCTCGCGGGCGGCGGCATGGACGTAGGAGAGGTCGGCATGGCCGTCGCCGCGCCGGGACGGCGTGCCGACGGCGATGAAGACGACGTCGCTGTCGGCGACGCTGGTTTCGACGTCCGTGGTGAAGGAGAGGCGACCGGCGCGGACGTTGTCTGCAACGAGCTGCTCCAGGCCCGGTTCGAAGATCGGTATTTCACCGCGTCGCAGCGCCTCGATCTTGCCTGCGTCCTTGTCGACACAGATGACGTCATGGCCGAAATCGGCAAAGCAGACGCCGGACACCAGCCCCACATAACCCGAGCCGATCATCGTGATGCGCATGAAACTTCATTCCTTTTTGCTGGCCTTTTGCTGGCGCCGGATCCCGCGTCAGAGCACGAAGCAGGCATTGGCGATTGAATGTTCTTATACACAGGATCGCGGGGGACGCCTATATGCGACGGCCCGGCCGGAGGAATTGCAAAAGAAGTGTCACAAAAGGCTTTTGCTTTGCTTTCGTTCCATTGGCGTTGTTCTTTGTGCTCAGAGTGAAACGAAGCCTTTGTATTTCCAGCTTATCATCGCTGTCGCTTGTGATTGGCATCATGTTGCCGCATGATGAATTGGGCGCAATCGTTCCGTTGGGAACGGCTGTGTAATGGGCGGTTCGGGACTATTGCATGAAGTCGACTTTTGCCGTGCGTACAATGCGGGCTGGCGAGCTGGAGCTTGCTCTGGAATGGGCCCGGCAAGAGGGATGGAATCCCGGTGTCGATGATGCTCCGGCCTTCTGGGAAGCGGATCCATCCGGCTTTCTGATCGGCGCGATCGGAGAGGTGCCGGTCGGCTGCATCTCCGTTGTTCGATACGGCGAGACTTTCGCGTTTCTCGGCCTTTACATTCTCCATCCGGAGTTTCGTGGGCGGGGATACGGCAAGCAGCTTTGGAACAAGGGCATGGCGCTTGCCGGCAATCGCACCGTCGGACTGGACGGCGTCGTCGCGCAACAGGAAAACTACCGCCGGCACGGCTTCGAGACCGCTTATCGGACTATGCGCTATGGTGGCATCCCCAAGGTACCCGATGTGGAGGATCAGCAGGCAAGGCAGGTGGTGCCGGTAACCGACAGCAAGCTTGACGGGCTGTTGCATTATGATGCGGAAATCTTCCCAGGCCTGCGCCATTCCTTTATTCGTGCCTGGTGCGGTGCTCCGGAAAGGCGCACCTCCTTCATCGTCGGCGGTGGCAGCAGGGTTCGCGGCTATGGCACGATCCGGCGCTGTTTCGAGGGCTACAAGGTCGGCCCGCTGTTCGCCAACAAGCCGGACGTGGCGCTTGCCTTGTTGAGCAGGCTGCTTGCGAAAGCCAAGGGAGCGCCGGTCTATCTGGATGTGCCGGTGGACAATGCTCGGGCCATCAGGCTTGCGGAAGATTGCGGCCTCTCGCCGGTTTTCGAAACGGCTCGCATGTACCGCGGCTCCGCGCCGGCAATCCCGCTCGATCGCGTTTTTGGCGTGACCACGCTCGAGCTTGGCTAGCCGCAGTTCGCTTGCGCCAGCCAGGAACGAGAGCAGCTGATCTTCGATGGAAGAGTAATCGCGGTATCGGAGTATAACCGGTGCGATGATCTCGGCCGAGCATGAATATCTCCATGTCTTTGCGTACAAGCCTGGCCTTTGATGAGGAGGACCGTCAGCTGGATGAGAGCTGTTCGCAGGCGTCGCCCAGCCGGTAGCCGGGAAAAATCCTGTTGGAGGTGCTGATTCGTCATGCAAAAAGCCGAATCTCCTGAGACAACAGGGTCGCTTTCCCAAAAACAAAGCTTTATAGATGCGCGGGTTTGAGCAAGGCACGCGGCTGCGTGCAGGAAGCGGGAATGGATAAATGACGAATGTTGTAGTGATCGGCTCACAGTGGGGTGACGAAGGCAAGGGCAAGATTGTCGACTGGCTTTCGGAACGCGCCGATGTGATTGTGCGCTTTCAGGGCGGTCATAATGCCGGTCATACGCTTGTCGTCGACGGTGTCAGCTACAAGCTGGCGCTGCTGCCTTCCGGGCTGGTGCGCGGCAAGCTCAGCGTCATCGGCAACGGCGTTGTCGTCGATCCCCACCATTTCGTTGCGGAAGTGGAAAAGCTGCGCGCCCAGGGCATCGCGGTTACTCCCGATGTGCTGCGCATTGCCGAGAATGCACCACTGATCCTGTCGCTGCACCGTGATCTGGACGCCATGCGTGAAGATGCAGCCTCCAATAGCGGCACGAAGATCGGCACGACGCGTCGTGGCATCGGTCCTGCCTATGAAGACAAGGTCGGTCGCCGGGCCATTCGCGTTATCGATCTTGCCGAGCCGGAAACGCTGCCGGCCAAGATCGACCGGCTTCTGACCCATCACAATGCCCTCCGCCGCGGCATGGGCGTCGACGAGATCTCCTTCGATTCCCTGCACGACGAGCTCAGCTCCGTCGCGGAACATATTCTTCCCTATATCGATCAGGTCTGGCGGCTGCTCGACGAACAGCGCAAGGCTGGCGCCCGCATTCTTTTCGAAGGCGCGCAGGGCGCGCTGCTGGATAACGACCACGGCACTTATCCATTCGTGACCTCGTCCAACACGGTGGCCGGGCAGGCAGCGGCCGGTTCGGGACTTGGTCCGACGGCGCTGGGCTATGTACTCGGTATCACCAAGGCCTATACGACCCGCGTCGGCGAGGGACCATTCCCCTGCGAACTGCATGACGAGATCGGCAAGCATCTGTCGACCGTCGGCCGCGAAGTCGGCGTCAATACCGGCCGTCCGCGCCGTTGCGGCTGGTTCGACGCCGTGCTGGTGCGCCAGACCGTGAAGACCTCGGGCATCACCGGTATCGCGCTTACCAAACTGGACGTTCTCGACGGCCTCGACGAGCTGAAGATCTGCGTCGGCTACATGCTCGACGGCAAGGAAATCGACTACCTGCCGGCAAGCCAGGCGGCGCAGGCCCGCGTCGAGCCGATCTACATCACGCTCGAAGGCTGGAAGGAATCGACCGTTGGCGCGCGCAAATGGGCTGATCTTCCGGCGCAGGCGATCAAATATGTTCGCCAGGTGGAAGAGCTGATCGGAGCGCCGGTGGCGATGCTTTCGACCAGTCCGGAGCGCGAGGACACCATACTTGTGACTGACCCCTTTGAGGGCTAAAGTCGCGTATCTATGATGAATCCCGGCCCGGCTGCCCGCCGGGCATCATGAGAAAGTACTGATGGCGGATTTTGTAGCAGTTATTCGACGGGCCGTTGACGGCCTGGCCGAAAATACTCCCGAAATGCGGGTCAAGGTTTACGATCGAGCTCGTGGTGCCGTGCAACGGCAGCTCGAGAGCATGAAGCCGCGCCCCCCCGAGGAAATGCTGCGCCGTCAGCTCGATAAGCTCGAGGCCGCAATCGTCGAGGTCGAGGCCGAGCATGCCGAGGCCCTTCCTGGAGCCGAGGAACCGGTCGCGGAAGCGCCTGCGGTGCACGAGCCTGCGGAGCATGAGGATGTCGCCCCCGAGCCCGTTCACGAGCAACACCCGGCTGAAGAAGTCCATGCCGAAGCGGATGTGGAAGAGCCTGTGGCCGCTCCGGCCGAGGTGCATGCCCATGAGGAGCCGGACGTTACTCATCCGGCCCATGAAGAACCCGTCCATGAAGAACCTGTCCATGAGGCGCCCGCTCCCGAGGAGCCGGCTTTGCATGTCGAGCAGGACCATGCACATGGACATCAGCCTGCCGAGGAATGGAGCGAGCCGCATCGCGAAGAGGAGCCCCATGTTCCGGCTGCCGAACATGCTGGCGTCGAACACCATGCCGAGATCGACGAGGAGCCCACCCTCGAGCCGGTTTATCCGGACGAGCCGCAACATCATGCGGAGGAAGCGCCGGCGATTGCCGTCGAGCCTGTCCACGCCGCGCCCGGGCAGCGCGCGCAATCCGCGCCGGTCGACGACGTTATAAGCCAGGTCGAGCAGATCTGGGCCGAGGTGGATGCGCCGGCACGTCGTTCCGAGCCCGAGCCCGTCATGCCGGCCGCGGCTTTCGCGGAGGCTCCGTTCGGCCATCCCGTCGAGGCATCCGAGACGGCGAAGACGCCTGCCATCAACAAGGGCTTTGCCTGGGACGCCGATGTCTTCGAGGAGTTGCAGTCTTCGTCCACGGTGGCCATACCGGTCCAGCAGCCGGCTCGGCAGATGCCGGAAAACGCCTTTGACGATGTCGATCTCTTTGCGGATGTGCATCCCGCCAGCAAGACGGCACCGGACGCCGATGCCGCCAACGACGGCTGGCGCGAGCTCAAGGAACTTGCCGGCTTCGATAAGCGCGCGGAAGATGAGCGGGGCGGTGGTTCCTCCGTTCCGCCCGATCTCGATCAGGCCATGGCGGCAAAACTGCAGGGCCGCAGCTTCCGCATGGAGCCGAAGCGCCGTCGTCTCAACGTTACCGGCATCATCGTCACGCTTGTGGGACTTGCGGTCGTCGGGGGAGGTGGCTACGCGGCCTGGCTGAACCGTGATGCGCTCAACAGCATGGTGACGAAACTCGTCAGCTCGGCAACGAAGAACGGGGCGACGCCACCGGCTGCGGATACGGCAGGCAACAATGCCCCGAAGAACGGTAACGCTTCCACCCCTGCCCAGCAGCAGGCGGCTGCGCCGCAGCCGAACAATCCGGCGGCTCAACCTTCGTCGGGTGCCGGCAATACGGATGTCGCCACGGTGACCAGCGACCCGAATACGGTCAATACGAAGTTCACGCAGCGTCTTCTGGCCAATGGCACCGAAGAGGATAAAGGACCGGCCGCGAACGGTCAGCCGGGTGTCGTCGAGGGCAAGTCCGTTGCGCAGCAGAATGTTGCTTCCGCTGCTCCGTCCGCGACGGCGACGCCGCCTGCGAACAATTCGGCTGCCGCGCAGACCCAGGCGCCGGCGAATGCCGCGCCGAGCCCATCCGCTTCCACGGACCAGCAGGCACCCGCGGCCAGCCAGCAGCAGGCCCCCGCCAATCAGCCGCCGCCCGTGACACAGCAGACGGCAACGGCTACCGACGGGCAGAAGGTGTTTCTCTATGAGGAGCGCCTCGGTCAGACGTCGCCATCCGCCTTCCAGGGCACCGTCACCTGGTCCGTCCAGGAAGGCAAGGGGGCCGATGGCCGGCCAGAGCCTTCGGTACAGGGTCTTATCACCGTTCCGGATCGCGGCCTGACCGCCACGATCACCGTTTCGCGGAATTCGGATTCCTCGCTTCCGGCGAGCCATCTGATCGAGCTGGCATTCCAGGTTCCCCCGACATTCGAAGGCGGGGCGATCGATAATGTCCAGCGCGTTGCGTTGAAGGCGACTGAGCAGGATCGCGGCGATGCATTGATCGCGGTGCCGGCCAAGGTGACCGACGATGTCTATATGATCGCGCTCAACGATTTCCCGGATGCACGCAAGACCAACCTCGACCTTTTGAAAAGCCGTAACTGGATCGATATTCCGATCGTCTATCGCAACGGCCGACGCGCCCTGCTGACGATGGAAAAGGGTCCGACCGGCACGGATGCCTTCAACAAGGCAATTTCGGAATGGCAGGCACTTGGCGGTGTTGCGTCGAGCGGTCAGTAAGGCTTTCTGAAATCGATGAATACGCAAAAGGCGGGCTTGCGGCCCGCCTTTTCATTTCTACCCATTCGGTATCTATCGAAGATAGGTTTCAGGCTGTCGCTTCGACGACGCGAAGCGCCTTGGCGCGTTCCAGCGCATCCTTCTGCACGGCTTCCTGAACCTTTTCGAAGGCGCGGACCTCGATCTGGCGGACGCGTTCGCGGCTGATGTCGAATTCGGACGACAGATCCTCCAGCGTCACCGGCTCATCGGCGAGGCGGCGAGCCTCGAAGATGCGGCGTTCACGATCGTTCAGCACGCCCATGGCGCGCGCCAGCATGCGGCGGCGGGTATCGAGCTCGTCCTGTTCGATCAGCACGTCTTCCTGACTGTCGTGATCGTCAACGAGCCAATCCTGCCACTGGCCGGAATCGCCTTCGGAAGCCTTGATCGGCGCGTTCAGCGACGCGTCGCCGGAGAGGCGGCGGTTCATCGAAACGACTTCCTCTTCCGAGACCTTCAGCTTGGTGGCGATCTCGGTCACGTGTTCCGGCTTCAGATCACCGTCGTCGATAGCCTGGATACGGCCCTTCAGACGGCGCAGGTTGAAGAACAGACGCTTCTGGTTGGCGGTCGTGCCCATCTTCACCAGCGACCACGAGCGCAGGATATATTCCTGGATCGAGGCCTTGATCCACCACATGGCATAGGTGGCTAAACGAAAACCGCGTTCCGGATCGAACTTCTTCACGGCCTGCATCAGGCCGACATTGCCTTCCGACACGACTTCGCCGATCGGCAGGCCGTAGCCGCGATAGCCCATGGCGATCTTCGCCACGAGACGCAGATGGCTGGTGACGAGCTTATGCGCGGCCTGACGGTCGGCATGTTCCGCATAGCGCTTGGCGAGCATGTACTCTTCCTGCGGTTCCAGCATCGGGAACTTGCGGATTTCGTCGAGATAGCGATTAAGGCCGGCTTCTCCGGCGGCGATGGACGGCAAGGTATTACGGGCCATGATTGTGCACCCTCCTATTCAAGATTTGGTTCCTTCTTGGGGGCGTAATTGCGCGCCTTCTGCGAAGCGGACCAAGGCGTACGGGTCCGAGAACCCCGCACTGAACCAATGTAAAGATAAGTACGGCGAAACGGTGATTCAAGGATATGGTCACGCAAGTGTTATCGCAGCGTGACCACTGGTCTCGCCGTGACGTCGCCCTTGGGATTATCCTCCCGAATGTTCCGGCGCCAGATGATTTGACCAAATCGACCCCGAAAACGCGGTCGCGTTTCCGACAGGCACAAGCGCTCGGACTTCGGTCCTCCATGTTTCCTATTATAGGGCGGTAGGTCGCGGGCGTCCAGCGGTCAGGCTGAGAAGCCTCACCGCCTATCCCCTCAGCGCCGCCGCCAGCTCTTCCATATCGTCCGGCAGGGGCGCTTCGAAGTGCATGATGTCGCCGGTGCGCGGATGTTCGAATTGCAGCATGTAGGCATGCAGCGCCTGGCGGGTGAAGTGGTTGACGACCTGCTTGGCTGCGTCAGGCAGAAGGTTCGCCTTGGTCTTGAAGCCGCCGCCATAGACGGCATCGCCCAGCAGCGGATGGCCGATATGCGCCATGTGCACGCGGATCTGGTGGGTGCGGCCGGTTTCGAGATGGCAATCGATCAGCGAGGCAAGCGCAGTCGAGTCCGGCGTCTCGTGAAAGCGCTCCAGCACTTCGTAATGCGTGATGGCCTCATCGGCTTCCTGCGAATCCGGGCGCTTGACGGCCCGGCGCGTGCGGTCGCCGCTCGACCGGCCGAGGGGCGCATCGATGGTGCCGATAAGCTGGCGGGGGCGCCCCCAGACGATTGCCTGATAAGCACGCTCGAGCGAGGTTGTCCTGCCATGATCGGCAAATTGCTGCGACAGATGCCGGTGGGCGACATCGTTCTTGGCGACGACCATTACGCCCGTCGTATCTTTGTCCAGCCGATGGACGATGCCCGGGCGACGGACGCCGCCGATGCCGGAAAGGCTGTTGCCGCAATGATGGATCAGCGCATTGACAAGTGTTCCGGTCCAATTGCCGGCAGCGGGGTGGACGACCAGGCCGGCGGGCTTGGAGATGACGATGACGTCGTCGTCTTCATAGAGCACATCGAGTGGAATATCCTCGCCCTGCGGCGTCGGATCCGCCGGCTCGGGCAGCGTGATCTCATAGACATCGCCTGGACGCACCTTGCGCTTGGCGTCGGTGATCGGTGCATTGTTGAGCATCACGGCGCCTTCCTTGATCAGCGCCTGCACGCGGCTGCGGGAAAATTCCTCGCCGATCTCGGCCGTCAGCCATGAATCGAGCCTTCCTTCGGCATTTTCATCGGCGGTAAGGACTTTTCTATTGCTCGCGGCTTCTTTAAAGGGGTCGCTCAAACGTATTTCTCCGGCGCACAAAGCGCTCTACTGGAAGCAAGGACGCATCGATGACGAATCTCGAGCCAGACGATCAAGAGGAAAAGCCCCTCGATCCGGCCCTGGAGAAAGTCCGACGCAAGATGATCCGCCTGCAGATCGTCTCTGCGGCCGTCATGGTGGTGAGCCTTATGGCTGTCTTCGGCGCCGTTGTCTACAAGACGATGAAGCCGGCGGCGAAGCCTGCAGGCCAAGCGGCCTCCGGCATCCCGTCCGATGCTCCTGTTGCCGCGACGGCTCTGCTGCCGGCAGGCTTTACGGTTCAGTCCACCGCGCTGTCGGGCAATCAGGTGCTGTTCTACGGCACGCTTGCCGGCGGCCAGCGCCAGGCCATCGTGTTCGACTACGGTATCGGCCGCATCGTGGCGACCATATCGCTGTCCAATTGACGGGCTGACGATGACGAGCGAGCGGCTCATCGAGATCACTTATCTCGACGATCCGCGTATCGCCGAATTCCGCAATATCCGCGAACGCGATCTGACAGGCCGAGAGAACCGTTTCATCGCGGAGGGGACCGTCGTGCTGCGGCTTCTCGCCGGCGCGCATGCGACTGGTGGCGATTTCGTCGCCGAGAAAGTGCTGCTGCTCAAAAATCGCGTTGCCGGCCTAAGCGATATCATCGACACCTTCCCATCGGATGTCCCGATCTATGTCGCGGCCGCCGAGGTGCTCGATGGCATTGTCGGCTTCCATCTGCATCGCGGCGTTCTGGCGTTGGGGCGCAGAACGGCGGAAGAGGGGATGAACGACCTTCTCGACCGCCTCCCGAAGCGGTCGCTCGTGCTCGTCGGCTGCGGCATTTCCAATCACGACAATATGGGGTCCATGTTTCGCAATGCGGCGGCCTTCGGCGCCGATGCGGTGCTGCTCGACGAGAGCTGCTGCGATCCGCTCTATCGCAAGGCGCTGCGGGTTTCGGTCGGCTCGATCCTGACCATACCGTACCGACGGCAATCGAGCGCCGTGGAGCTGCTTACGGCGCTGGCCGAGCGCGGCTTCGCGATCTGGAGCCTCTCGCCACGCGGGACGGTCGATATTCGTGACGTCGCGGCTTCGCAGCGCATGGCGCTTGTCGTCGGCACGGAAGGGGAGGGTCTGCCCGAAAGCATCCTTTCCGCCTTCGGCAGCGTGCGCATCCCGCAGGCGCCGGGGCTGGACAGCCTCAATGTCGCGACGGCCAGCGGCATCGCGCTTTTCGAGATGGCTGCGAAGAACGGGCGTATCTGAACGGCGCTGTGAGGCTTTGAATTATGCAGTGGCGGTCAGGAGTGCTTCGGCAGCATGGCCGCGACGCGATCGGCGAGGCTAAGGCGTGCACCCGGTTCGGCGGCTTCCCTGTTCTTCGGTAAAAGACCGAAGATCGGGGAGCTATCGCCCTCCTTGAGCGCCGTCAGCGCCACCATGTTGGCAGCTATCTTTGCAATCTCCTCGCGCATGGCGTCATCATGCGCGGGCGAGCGGGTCTTCGCCAAGCGGTCAGAAAGGGCCGCCGCCCGGTTGCGGACCTCTTCCGTCATTTCGGCGATCTCGTCTTCCACTGTGCGCCCCGGTTCCGCCACTTGCGGCGGTTCTGCAGTCTTTGTCTGGTCATCTGCCGTCGCGATCACCGAGGCAGCCGAAAGCTTCGGTGTTCTTGCCGGCTTTTTCGGTGGCGTGAGGCCGGCCGCACGCAGTGCCTTGCTGGCCTCCCTTGATTCCTTGACGGCGGCCTCGAGCCGCTCCCTCAGGCGGATGACATCCTGAGCCTGCCGCTCGATCGCGGTTTCCTTGTCGGCGCTGCCGGCGATTTCGCGATTGAGGCGCTCCTCGAGCCGCTTGTTCTTGTCGCTTTCCTGTCGCAGCGACTGTCCAACATCCGCGGCACGCAGGTTTGCCGCACTCAGATCCTGGCGCAGCGTATCACGCTCGTCCCGCAATGTATTGATGCGCAGCTTCAGGCTCTCGATTTCGGTTTCGCGGGTTGCTAGGTCGATCTTGAGATTGTCCGTGTCGGCGGCCATCTTCGTCATCCGCTTGCGCAATCCGTCAATATCGGCTTCCTTTTCGGCACTTGCCTGCTCGGCGGTATGGATGCCCGATTTGAGCTGGCTGATATAGCTCTCCTCGTGCCTCAGGCGCGAGCGCAGTTCGCCCGCCTCCGCTTCCAGATCGTCGATGCGCGTCTGCAGCTCAGCACTTCCGGCGGAGAGGCGGCTCGCTTCCTGCTGAAGCTTGCCATTATGGATCTGCAGGCTAACGGTCTTGTCGCGCTCCTGCGTCAAGGCGTGCTCGGTTCTGGCGTTTTCGGCCGCAAAGAGGGCGCGCGCCATATCCTTCTGCGCGCGCACTTCCTGCGGGCTCAGCGGCATGGTCGCCTTCAGGCGCTTTTCGGTGAACCAGACGATGCGGCGATGGATTGCCGGCGCGATGAGAAAGACCAGAAGAGCGGCCGTCAGAAAGCCCAATCCGAACAAGAGAGCAAATTGAATCACGACGCGGCCAGTATCCTGGAGTTATGTTCGATCTTGATAAAAGGATTAATCATGGGTTAGCCATGCGGGCAAGCGTTTAACGCGGATATGGTTTATCGGCACGAGGTCGAATTTACGGAAAGAAAAGGCCCGCGATCTGCGCGGGCCAAGGCTGGGCTGCCTGGGAGACCATATGAGGTGGAGGATCAGAAAGGATTCCAGGTCGGGCTGGGCGTAACCTTCAGATAGCCGAGGTTGACGCCGAGGCGGGCGCCAAGGCCGGTTCGGATCGGCACGAGGACGATATTGTTGTTCTTCAGCACGGTCATGCCGAAGCCGGCAACCACGAAGGCCTGGCCGCTGACGCCGCCAAAGCGGGTATAGACGCTGTTGATGCTCGGCAGATCGTAGACCAGCATCATGACGCGGGTGCCCTGGCCGCCATAATCGAAGCCGAGCGACGGACCCTGCCAGTAGAGCGGATGCTCGCCGGCATTCTTAGTGTTGAGCTGGCCCTCGCCGTAAGTCAGGCCGGCGAGAAAGGCGCCGGAGCCTTCCTGGCCGAGGATATAGCCGTTCGGCAAACCATATTGCTGGAAGGCCCGCTCGATCACCTTGGCGAGGCCGCCGCTGGTGGAGCCGAAGAAGGAATGGCCGGCATCGACGATTTCCTGCGCCGAATACTGATTTGTGGGCGCGGCAGAGGCCTGGCGAACCGGCAAGGCGAAGCTCACGAATGCGACAATGGCCAGGATCAGGCCGAGGCCGAGCGTCCTGGTGCCGGGGCTTGGCATTCTCTTGAGGAGTTCATAGCGCATGAAAGTCATCCGTTCATCATGGTCGGTGCAACAGGGGTGAACGAGCAACGCATTCGCCTGAATGCGCCACGCATGGCACGCCCCATCCTCAGACCAATCCGCTCATTTATCGCAGGCCGATTCGCGTGCGAAAAAGTCTGATGGTGATGAATGCATTTTGCGTCGATGGTCTTAACAATCGGTTTACCAAATATGGTGTCATTATGGCGCGCGGTACACTGGCTGCGACAACCCTCGGGCAACCTTACCGTGGCAACGTGGACTCGACTGCATTTTGCCTTGCCAGCATTCAGGAGACAATGAATGTCGAAGAACCCGAACCTCACCTTGACCGGACCGGATCTGGCCGCGCTGCTGTGCAGCCGCGTCTGCCATGATGTGATCTCTCCGGTCGGGGCGATCAATAATGGCCTGGAGCTGCTCGACGAGGGTGGTGCTGACGCGGATGCCATGGATCTGATCCGCACGAGCGCGCTCAACGCCTCCGTCCGCCTGAAATTCGCACGCCTCGCCTTCGGCGCTTCGGGCTCGGTCGGCGCCTCGATCGACACAGGCGAAGCGGAGCGGGCGGCCAAGGATTTCGCCGCCGCCGAGAAGAAGACCGAGGTCAATTGGATCGGCCCGCGCGCCATCATCGCCAAGAACCGCGTCAAGTTGCTGCTCAATCTCTTCCTGGTTGCCTATGGCGCGATTCCGCGCGGCGGCAACATCGACGTAACGCTCGAAAATCCGGAATCGGACGCCAAGTTCACGCTCGCCGTCAAGGGACGGCTGATGCGCGTGCCGCCGAAATTTGCCGAGATCTGCTCAGGCACCCTGGAAGAGGCGATCGATGCACATTCGATCCAGCCATACTACACGGTTCTTCTTGCCGACGAGAGTGGCATGGAGCTTTCCTACAATGCGACGCCGGAGGAATTGACCTTCGTCGCGTCCATGGCGGCGCAATAAACGGATCGGTTCACCCGTGTCCTTCGCCCGCGGTCGAACATCGGCTGCGGGTTTATTTTTTCGTGCATTGAAAATTCTGTGCAATCTTATGGTTGTTTGCGCAATTAACAATATAGCGGTAACGAATCCTTAGCTTGCTGCTCCTATCGTTTCAATTTGAAGTCGTCGTTTGGACAATGGCGGCTGATGCCAGGGAGCTCAGAGATGCAGCGGTTCATGATAACGGATAGTTCGGATGTCGTCAGAAAAGTCGGCAAACGAATCCTGTCCGAGCTGGATTTTCTCGTGAGCGAAGCCGGGGACGCCCGTGAGGCGCTGATGCGTTGCCAGGCCGAAATCCCGGATTACCTGCTCGTCGATGCCGGCATGGAAGGGGCGCTCGATCTCATCGCCAGCATCCGCGCCATGCCTGATGGCAAGGATGTGAAGATCTATTATTGCGTTGTCGAGGCCGACCTTCGCAAGCTGATGGCCGGAAAGCGCGCCGGCGCCACGGATTTTCTGCTGAAGCCTTTCGACCGCAAGATCCTGACGGCTATATTCGGTAATCGCGCCGCGGCCGCGTAATTTCATCGAAGTTATCGAACAATAATGGCCGCCCTATCGAGGCGGCTATTATTTTGACTTTCACCGCAGCACTTCAACGTGTTGCAGCGTCCTTGGCGCGGCTTAAAAGACGCGGCGCTGTAAAGCGCGAAATAGAAAATCCCGCCTGGAGAGGCGGGATTTTCCATGTTTCGGCGGGTGTGACGGGGCGGCTCAGGCGCTCTCGGCGAAATCGCTGCTATCGGGCTCGCGCAGCACATAGCCGCGGCCCCAGACGGTTTCGATATAGTTGGCGCCGCCGGCGGCATTGGCCAGTTTCTTGCGGAGCTTGCAGATGAAGACGTCGATGATCTTCAGTTCCGGCTCGTCCATGCCGCCATAGAGATGGTTGAGGAACATTTCCTTGGTGAGCGTCGTGCCCTTGCGCAGCGAGAGCAGCTCCAGCATCTGGTATTCCTTGCCGGTCAGATGCACGCGCTGGCCGCCGACTTCGACGGTCTTGGCGTCGAGGTTGACGATCAATTCGCCGGTCATGATCACCGACTGGGCATGGCCCTTGGAACGGCGAACGATGGCGTGAATGCGGGCGACCAGCTCATCCTTGTGGAAAGGCTTGGTCATGTAGTCGTCGGCGCCGAAACCGAGGCCACGAACCTTGTCCTCGATGCCGGCCATGCCGGAGAGGATGAGGATCGGCGTCTTGACCTTCGAAAGGCGCAGGGTGCGCAGGACTTCGTAGCCGGACATATCGGGAAGGTTGAGATCGAGAAGAATGATGTCGTAGTCGTAAAGCTTTCCGAGATCGACGCCTTCCTCACCGAGATCGGTGGTATAGACGTTGAAACTTTCGGATTTGAGCATCAACTCGATGCTCTGCGCTGTCGCGCTGTCGTCTTCAATGAGTAGAACCCGCATAATTGTCCCCTTTACCGCCGCCGAAAGGTCGTCAGCCCCCTTACGCGATACCGATCAAATCACTGGTTGATTTGGAAGCTGCCATGCAATGGTTAACAAATTCTGATTCACTCTGGCAAGTCGTATCGAATTTATTAAATAATTTTTCCATTGCACTGTTTTCCAACGACAATCAGTAAAATCTTCTCCTAAAGTATCGCATTAAGAACTTACGCCAAGTGATTCATCCGACTCATCAATGCCAACATGTCGAAATCCGACCACAACATTTACCGAGCCTTAAATCATTGCGCCTATCATTAACGATGCCCGTAAACGAAAGGTTACCAGCGGTAGGCTTTTATTAAGATCGCTGGAAATTTTTTTAACCAAGCCGTCTCAAAGCGGTTCGGCGGGCGGAAATATCGAGAGCCGGGGTCTCGCATCACGGGAGTAATGCGTATGAAGTCACGTGAGAGCCTTGTTCGCCTGAAAGAGTTTCAGGTGAACGAAAAACGCCGTCAGCTGCAGCAACTGCAGATGATGATGGCGGAATTTGACCGCATGACGAAGGAACTGGAAAGCCAGATCGTGCTGGAAGAGAAGAAGTCCGGCATTTCCGATCCTAACCACTTTGCTTACCCGACTTTTGCCAAGGCGGCCCGCCAGCGCGCGGACAATCTGCAGGTGTCGATCCGTGAGCTGCAGGTTCAGGAAGAAACGCTGGAAAGTTCGCTTGAGGAAATGCAGGCGGAATATGCCAAGGCTGCCGCGCTCGAGGAGCGTGATGGTTTGGGTCCGGCGCGGGCACGCGCCTGACAATGCAAGCCCGTTGCTTTTCGGGATCGGATTAGCTTCGTCCCGATATAAGGGCAATCTTCGCAATGCGGAGAAGATTTGACGGCAGGCGTTTGAAAGCTGCGCATGACTGGCCGTGACAGGGCCGGCCATGCGCAGCTTTTGCATTCTGTAAATTAATCCGTCTATCCGGACGGATTAATTCCGCTTGAATGATTACCGCAAGCATATGCACGGTTGGTATTGACGCGTCCTTAGAGCATTTCCGCTTTTCTTTGAATCGCGAAAACGCTCTATCCTCTTGTTTCCCAACGCATTCCGGACGGAAAACAGCCGCGCGCTTTTCCTGAAAGTGTCTTAGAGATTGACGACGTCGCGCCAGTCGTCGTGGCGTTGTGCCTGCGCCTTGAAGAAGGGGCAGAGCGGGATGATCTTCCAGCCGCCGCGCCGGGCTTCCTCGACGGCGTGAAGCGCCAGCGCCTGGCCGACACCCTTGCCGCGCAGGGCATCCGGCACGCCGGTATGATCGATGATGATCAGCTTGGGAGAGGTGCGGGAAAACGTCATTTCCGCCTCGTGGCCTTCGACGGTCGCGACATACCGGCCGCCGGAGGCATTGTTTTCGTTGCGGATATCCATGATTTTCTCCCTTATCGCGTTGTAGACGGCGAAGATTGCATGCACCCGTCGCGCTGCCAACTCCCGAATGATCTAGGAGAAATCAGTCTGTCGCCGAATGTTTTCAAGCGGTTCGCTTGCCCGGCAATCAATAACCAGTTCGCTTCGACGTCAGCCGCGTCAAATAATTCGGGCCTCTTTCTTGGAAAAGAGGCCCGAACACAAAAGCAAATTAAGGTGGTGCTGTCGCTGCTGTCAGTGGCGATACTGCTGTATCCGGGTCGTCCGAAGGCCGGCGAGGCCATGGGTATTGATGGACGACTGCCAGGAGAGGAACTCTTCGACGGTCAACGTATAACGTTCGCAGGCTTCTTCCAAGCTGAGCAGACCACCACGCACGGCGGCGACAACCTCTGCCTTACGACGAATGACCCAGCGGCGCGTATTCGGCGGCGGAAGGTCTGCTATCGTCAGCGGGCTGCCATCGGGGCCGATGACATACTTCACTCGGGGACGTATCATTTCGGTCATTGGACTCTCTACACACACTCAAGACCACGAGAGGCACTCTATCTTGCCACATTTAAAAATTGCCTAAGCCCCTAGTAAGACTTTGCTAATAATTTTAATCAATGTGGCGGGCGGCTGATTTGCGTGTGTGCTGCCTGGGTGAAATGCCAGAAAGACTCTGTTATTTCAGGGGAAATCGCTTTCGTCCTATGATTTTTCGTCAGTAAAAACTTACGCTCCAGAACCGAAATTGCGAAGTTTGGCCTGCTGCCCTGAGGGTCAGGGCAGGCGCAAGAATTGCTTTTTACTTGCGAAAATAGACTTACGCCGACACGCCGTGCTTCTGTCCGCCCCAGCAGATGAAATGCGGATTGGCGAAATCGGCATCCTCATTCTGATCGGTCTTGCCATAGGTCAGAAGGCTGCCTGCAACCGTTACGGTCGTGCCGCCGGCGGCGCGCAGGACCGCGTCGCCGGCGGCCGTATCCCATTCCATGGTACGGCCGAAACGGGGATAGACATCGGCTTTGCCTTCGGCGAGGAGGCAGAATTTCAGGGAAGAACCGATCGACGTGCAGGCGGAAACTGCATTGTCGGTCAGAAAGTCCTCGGTCCTCGCGTTGCTGTTGCAGCGGCTTGCAAGCGCGGTCAGTTTGGCCGGGCGCTCACGCACGGCGATGGTCAAACGGTCGGAGACGGCAAAGTGCTCGTCGACGATCAGCTTGCGCGCCCTGCCGGGTTCGCCGGTAAAAGCTATTCCGAGTGCCGGTGCGTAGACGATGCCGGTCACGGGAATGCCGTTCTCGACATAGGCGATGTTGACGGTGAATTCGTCGCGATGCTCGATGAATTCGCGGGTGCCGTCGAGTGGATCGACGAGAAAGAAGGCGCGGCCGCGAACGTCCGGGATCTGGCCGGCGGAGACCTGCTCCTCGGCAATGGCCGGGATATGCGGGAAATCGCGTTCGAGATGCCTGAGAATAATGCGTTCGGCCTTCTCGTCAGCGAGGGTGACCGGGCTCATGTCCTGCTTTAAGGCAACCGCATAGCCGGCGCGATAGACCTCCAATATGGCCTGTCCCGCCTCGAGCGCCGCCTTTTCGAATGTTGCAAGCATCTGCCTGTTCGTCTTTCCGCGCCGTGTGCGCCTCAAGTCTCTGGACATTATAGATAAGAAGTCGCGCTTACAGAATTTAGACTTCCGATGCCTCGGTTTCTTTCGCCTTAACCTCTGGCTGAAGGTTTAGCAACAAAACTTGTCAGACTCTCAGTGCCGCCGACGTTTTCGGCATGCCCGCAGTGTGTTCGCCTGAAAATAAATCCCAGCCGCTCCTGCGCAATCGGGAAAGAATGTGTTCTGTTTGCGAAGCTTTTTCGTCCTTTCGGGACTTGTCGTTTTTATTGCATGTGCGAATGTGCGGCCGGATCGTGATCGGGATGAATGCATGCGTTATTCGGCTTATCAGCTTCTAAAACAGGCGTTTTCGGGCAATCGCCATTGGCGGCCGGTGTGGCGGACGCCGGAGCCGAAACCACATTATGACGTGATCATCGTCGGCGGTGGCGGTCACGGGCTGGCAACGGCCTATTACCTCGCCAAGGAATTCGGCATTACCAATGTCGCGGTGCTGGAAAAAAGCTACATCGGCTCTGGCAATGTCGGCCGTAACACCACGATCATCCGCTCCAACTATCTGCTGCCCGGCAACGAGCCCTTCTACGAGTTCTCGATGAAGCTCTGGGAAGGGCTGGAGCAGGATTTCAACTATAATGCTATGGTCTCCCAGCGCGGCGTCGTCAACCTGTTCCATTCCGACGGCCAGCGCGATGCTTATGCCCGGCGCGGCAATGCCATGCGCATGCACGGCGTCGATGCGGAACTGCTCAATCGCGAGCAGGTTCGGCGAATGATGCCTTACCTGAATTTCGACCATGCGCGCTTTCCGATCCTCGGCGGTCTCCTGCAGCGACGCGGCGGCACGGCGCGACACGATGCGGTCGCCTGGGGCTATGCGCGCGGCGCCGATAACCGCGGCGTCGATCTCATCCAGCAATGCGAGGTGATCGGCATCCGCCGCGAGAACGGCGTTGTCACCGGCGTTGAGACCAATCGCGGCTTCATAGGCTGCAGCAGGCTGGCGCTCGCCGCCGCCGGCCATACGTCGATCCTGGGCAACATGGCCGATCTGGAGCTACCGATCGAAACGCATGTCCTGCAGGCCTTCGTTTCCGAAGGACTGAAGCCCGTCATCGATAACGTCATCACCTATGGCGCTGGACACTTCTATATCTCGCAGTCCGACAAGGGCGGCTTGGTCTTCGGCGCGGATATCGACTACTACAGCTCCTATGCGCAGCGCGGCAACCTTGCCACCGTCGAACATACGATGGAGGAGGGCGTGTCGCTCATTCCCGGCCTGTCGCGCGTGCGCGTGCTGCGCACCTGGGGCGGTGTCATGGATATGAGCATGGACGGCTCGCCGATCATCGATCGCACGCCCATCGAAAATCTCTATCTGAATTGCGGCTGGAACTATGGCGGCTTCAAAGCGACGCCGGCCTCGGGCTTCTGCTTCGCGCACCTGATCGCCAGGGGCGAAAGCCATGATGTCAGCCGTCTTCTGCGCCTTGACCGCTTCGAGCGCGGCTTCGCGATCGACGAGAGCGGCAAGGGTCCGCAGCCGAACCTGCATTGAGGGCACGAAACCAATGGCAAGCTTGATCAACTGCCCGCATTGCGGCGTGCGACCCAAGGAAGAATTCTCCATTCGCGGTACTGCTTCCGTCATTCGTCCGGCGCCGACCGCATCGGATGAGGACTGGAACCGCTATGTCTTCATCCGCGACAATGAGCGCGGCCGAATTCAGGAATATTGGCATCATGGCGCGGGGTGTCGCCGCTGGCTGGTCGTCGACCGCAGCAATGTCACCCATGAGGTCTTTTCCGTTATCGATGCCGAAGACAAGGCGAAGGAGGCGGCGCGATGACCGCCTATCGTCTGTCTACCGGCGGCCTCGTCAATCGCAGCCGTCCGCTTTCCTTCAAATTCGACGGCAAGGACATGAAGGGGCTGGAGGGCGATACGCTCGCCGCCGCTCTTCTTGCCAATGACCAGCTGCTCGTCGGGCGCAGCTTCAAGTATCACCGGCCGCGCGGGATCCTGACGGCGGGCTCGGCCGAGCCCAACGCGCTTGTTACGACAGGCAAGGATGGTCGCACCGAGCCGAATACGCGCGCAACCGTTGCCGAGCTCTATCAAGGCATGACGGCTACGAGCCAGAACCGCTGGCCATCGCTGAAGTACGATTTCGGCTCGATCAACGGCTTGCTGTCCCCCTTCCTCGGTGCCGGCTTCTACTACAAGACCTTCATGTGGCCGGCCGCCTTCTGGGAGAAGGTCTACGAGCCGATCATCCGGCGCGCCGCCGGCCTCGGCAAGGCGGTCATGCAGACCGATCCGGATCGTTATGAGAAAGCCTGGGCGCATTGCGACCTGCTCGTTATCGGCTCTGGTCCTGCGGGCCTGATGGCTGCTCTGACGGCTGCCCGCGCCGGCCTGCGCGTTGTCCTCGCAGACGAAGGATTCCGGTTCGGCGGCTCGCTGCTTTCGGAACGGCTGACGATCGGCGGCGCTTCCTCGGATGTTTTCGTCCAGGCGGTGTTGGAGGAGCTGCAGAGTTTCGACAACGTGACGTTGATGCCGCGCACGACCGTATTCGGCTGGTATGACGGCAATGTCTTCGGCGCGGTCGAGAAAGTGCAGAAGCATGTGGCGATGCCATCGCCCGACCTGCCGGTCGAACGTCTCTGGCGCATCGCCGCCAAGCGCGCCATTCTTGCATCGGGCGCCGAGGAGCGGCCGCTGGTGTTCGGTGGCAACGATCGTCCGGGCGTGATGATGGCCGGCGCCATGCGCAGCTACCTCAACCGCTATGGCGTCGTTGCCGGGCAGAAGGTGGCGGTTTTCACCAATGGCGGTTCCGGCTACCGCACCGCCGCCGATCTGGCCGCCGCGGGCGTCGAGATTTCGGCAATCCTCGATACGCGAGCCGCATCGGCCGACATTGCTCCGCAGGGTGTTCGCGTGGTTCATGCGGCCAGCGTCCACGCGACCAAGGGCAAGTATCGCATCGGCGGCGTCATCGCCGATCGCGGCGGGCTGGATGAGCTGATTGCCTGCGACGCGCTTGCCATGTCGGGCGGCTGGTCGCCGATCATCCACCTTGCCTGCCAGCGCGGCGCAAAGCCGGTATGGTCGGACGAAAAGCAGGCCTTCATGGCGCCGCTCATTGGCGGCGAACTGGAGATTGCCGGTTCTGCTGCCGGCATCGAGAGCGTTTCCGGCTGCCTTGCCGATGGGACGGAAAAGGCGCGGCGGGTCGTCGAAAGCCTGGGCCGCACGGCTCATGCGGCTGACCTGCCCGAAGTCGAGGGGGAGTATGATCCATCCTTCGCGGCGATCTGGCATGTGCCGGGTGCAAAGGACAAGGCATTCGTCGACTTCCAGAACGATGTCCATGCCAAGGATCTGGGTCTCGCGCTGCGCGAAGGCTTCGGCCATGTGGAGCATGCCAAGCGCTATACGACCAGCGGCATGGCGACGGACCAGGGCAAGCTCGGCAATGTGAATGCCGCCGGCATGATCGCCGGCATGCGCGGCGTCAGCCCCGCCGCTGTCGGAACGACGACATTCAGGCCGTTTTACACGCCGGTCTCCTTCGGTGCGCTGGCGGGCACGGCACGCGACAAACACGCGCAGCCGGTCAGGGAATCGCCGCTGCATGGCTGGGCGAAGAAGAATGGCGCGACCTTCGTCGAAGCAGGTCTCTGGTATCGCTCGTCGTGGTTTGCCCGGCCGGGTGAGAAGGGCTGGCACGACAGCGTCGACCGCGAAGTCCTGAACGTCCGCAACAATGTCGGCCTGTGCGATGTGTCGACGCTCGGCAAGATCGAGATCTTCGGCAAGGATGCGGCGGAGTTTCTCAACCGGCTCTATTCCAATGCCTTCCTGAAACTGCCGATCGGCAAGGCGCGCTATGGCTTGATGCTGCGCGAGGACGGCATGGTCTTCGATGACGGCACGACGAGCCGGCTGACTCCGGATCATTTTTTCATGACGACCACGACGGCGATGGCCGGCGAGGTGATGACCCATATGGAATTCGCAGCGCAGACGCTTTGGCCGCAGCTTGACGTTCGCTTTGTCTCCTCTTCCGATCAATGGGCGCAGATGGCGATTGCCGGCCCGAAGGCGCGGCTGGTTCTTGAGCAGATCGTCGAGGATGATATTTCTGACGCGTTCTTCCCGTTCCTCGCTGCCGCCGAAGTTCTGCTGAAGGGCGGCTTGCGGGCGCGTTTGTTCCGCATCTCCTTTTCGGGCGAGCTTGCCTATGAACTTGCTGTTCCCGCCGGCTACGGCGAGGCGGTGGCGGACGCGATCATGGAAGCCGGCAAGGTGCACGGCATCTGCGCCTATGGCGTCGAAGCGCTCAACGTGCTGCGCATCGAGAAAGGCGATGTCACCCATAATGAGCTGGATGGCCGCACCACGCCCGACGACGTCGGGCTCGGCCGGATGATGGCGGCGCAGAAGCCGGATTTCATCGGCAAGAGGCTATCGACCCGCTTTGGTCTTACGGCCGCTGATCGTGGGCAGCTCGTTGGCCTGAAGCCTCTCGATACGACGAAGGAAATCCATGCCGGCGCGCATCTTTTGAAGGAAGGCGCGAGGCCGTCGACCGTAAACGACCAGGGGCATGTCTCCTCGGCCTGCTTCTCACCGGTGCTGGGTCACTCCATCGCGCTGGCCTTCCTGAAATCGGGCCGTGAGCGGATCGGCGAGCACGTGGTCGTCTGGGATGGGTTGCGGGGCGAGGAAGTGCCTGCCGAGGTTTGCAGCCCCGTCTTCGTCGATCCTGATAACAAGAAGCTTTTGGGGTGAGGGATCTATGAGCGTCGCGTTTCAGAACAGGCATGTGCTGGAAGATCATATTTCCGGCTTCGAGGCTGCCGCCAATCCGAATCACCTTGCCGTCGTGCGCCGTCCCGCTATCTTTTCCGTGCTCGGCAGGGCCGGGGATCAGGATGGCGTTCTGGCGAGCCTGAAGGCGATCAAGGTGGTATCCGTCCGCGATGTCGGACCGAGGGAATGGCTTGTCGTGTCCGGCACGCTTGGCGCCGATAGCGTGGCGCGGGATCTCTTCGCGCTCGATCCGGCCCGGCTTTCCTTTTTCGAGCAGAGCGATGGCCGCGTGCTGCTTCGCATTTCCGGCCCCAATGTTCGCCGTATTCTCGCCAAATGCGTGGCCGTCGATCTGCATCCGCAGGTCTTTGCAGAGGGGCGGTCTGCCAGCATGCTGTGCTGCCATGTCGCCGCCAATGTCGCCCGCACCGGTCCCGACCGTTTCGAAATCATCGTGCCGCGCTCCTATGCCGGCCACGTGTTCGAAGAGGTCATGGAGATGGGGCGGGAGTTTGCGCTGACAGCTGGGTTTGCCGATTGAAAAGCCCCGTGACGGCGAAGATCGAGTGCCTCACTGGCTGGCCGGTGCCGCCGATCGCCAATGGCGCGATCCGAACAATCGCCATGGCGCAAACAGACATATCGGCTTCGCAGTTCGGGCTATTTGGCCTACCGGATAGTCTCTAGGTTTCCTCTCAAATGCGGTCGGTCGCGCGGGAAGACACCCGGCGGCTTCGTGCCGAAAACAGGGGATTCCCAGATGAAAAGCCATGCCAAGGTCGTCGTCATCGGTGGCGGTGTCGTCGGATGTTCGGTGCTCTATCATCTCACCAAATTCGGTTGGACGGATGTGGTGCTGCTCGAGCGCTCCGAGTTGACATCCGGATCGACCTGGCATGCTGCGGGCGGCATGCATACGATCAACGGCGATCCGAATGTCGCCAAGCTGCAGAAATATACGGTCGAACTCTACAAGGAAATCGAGGAATATTCAGGTCAGGACATCGGCCTCCACCTGACCTCCGGCCTGATGCTGGCGGCCACCCCGCAGCGCTTCGACTGGCTGAAGTCCATTCTCGCCAAGGGCCGCTACAACGGCTTGGAGGCGACGTTGCTGACGCCGAAGGAAGCGCATGAAATGATGCCGCTCCTCGATCCCGATCAGTTCGTCGGCGCGCTCTATGACCCCGTCGAAGGCCATCTTGACCCCTATGGCACCACCCATGCCTATGCCCGTTCGGCGAAGAAGAACGGCGCCGACATCTATCTGCACACCAAAGTGGAAGAACTGGTGCAGCGCGAGGACGGTTCCTGGCGCGTCATTACCAACCAGGGCGAGATCATCGCCGAGCACGTCGTCAATGCCGCCGGTCTTTGGGCGCGCGAAGTCGGCCGTATGGTCGGGCTGGAGCTTCCGGTACTCGCCATGGAGCATATGTACCTGATCACCGAGGACATGCCCGAGGTGATCGACTTCAACAAGACGACGGGCAGGGAGCTGATGCACTGCGTCGACTTCGATGGCGAGATCTATCTGCGTCAGGAGCGGCAAGGCATGCTGATGGGCACCTACGAGAAGGCATGTCGCCCATGGTCGCCGGTAACGACGCCATGGGATTTCGGCCACGAGCTGCTGGCCGAGGATATCGAGCGCATCACGCCGGAACTGGAGGTCGGCTTCCGCCATTTCCCGGCCTTCAACAATGCCGGCATCAAAAAGATCATCAACGGCCCCTTCACCTTCTCGCCGGATGGCAACCCGCTCGTCGGACCGGTCAGAGGCTTGCGCAACTACTGGTCGGCCTGCGCCGTCATGGCCGGCTTCAGCCAGGGCGGCGGCGTGGGGCTCGCGCTCGCCAACTGGATGATCTACGGCGATCCGGGTTTCGACGTCTTTGCGATGGACGTCTCCCGCTACGGCGACTACGCGACGCTCGCCTATACGAATGCCAAGGTGCGCGAGAACTATGCCCGCCGCTTTTCGATTCGCTATCCGAATGAAGAGCTGCCGGCGGCGCGTCCGCTGCTGACGACGCCAATCTACGACAGACTGAAGCAAGCAGGCGGCGTCTTCGGCGCTTATTATGGCCTGGAGCAGGCTCTGTGGTTCGCCCCGCAGGGTGAGGTCGACCAATTCTCCTGGCGCCGCTCCAACGATTTCGATGTTGTCGGTGCCGAAGCCAAGGCGGTGCGCGAGAGCGTCGGCCTGATGGAGACTTCGGGTTTTGCCAAGTATTTGGTCAAGGGGCCAGGCGCGGAAGCTTTCCTCGATAGGCTGCTGGCCTGCCGTATTCCGGCCGTGGGCCGCATGACGCTGGCGCCAATGCTGAAGCATGACGGCAAGCTCATCGGCGATTTCACGCTGGCGAAGCTGGGAGAAGGGGATTTTCTTCTTATCGGCTCGGGTATTGCCGAATCCTATCACATGCGCTGGTTCGAAAGCCTGCTGCCGAAGGATGGCTCGGTCGAACTGCAGGCCCTCGGTCTTTCGCTGCTCGGCCTTTCAATCGCCGGTCCGAACGCCCGCAAGCTCATGCAGAAGCTGACCCATCAGGATCTGTCGACTGCTGCCTTCCCCTTCATGTCGATCCGCCGCATGGATCTCGGCATGGCGCCGGCGATCGTCGGCCGGGTCTCCTATACGGGCGATCTCGGCTATGAAATCTGGATGAAGCCGGAATATCAGCGCTATATCTTCGATCGCCTGATGGAGGAGGGGGCCGAATTCGGCATCCGACTCTTTGGCCTGAGAGCATTGAATGCGCTGCGTCTCGACAAATCCTACGGCAGTTGGGCGCGCGAATATCGCCCGCTTTACGGACCGCTGGAAGCAGGACTGAACCGCTTCGTAGCGCTGTCCAAGGAGGCTGATTTCGTCGGCAAGGCGGCTGCAGCCAAGGAGAAGGCGGAAGGCGGGACGCTGCGGCTGCGCACCTTCATCCTTACCGCCAGGGATGCCGATGTCATCGGCGACGAGCCGATCTATCATAACGGCGCCGTCTGCGGCTGGGTAACGTCGGGCGGCTACGCCCACGGCTCCGGCCTTTCGGTTGCCGTCGGCTATGTGCCGAAGGAAATCGCCGACGAGACCCAGGGGTGGTCGATCGAATTGCTCGGCGAGCTTCTGCCGGCAAAGTTGCAGGCTGAACCGCTGTTCGACGCCGACGGCGCCCGCATGCGCGCCTAGCAGTCATTATCGAGAGTAAGGACGGCAGGCCCAATCTCGGGTCTGCCGCTGATAAAAGCTTTTCAGCGGACATTCCCAACTTGATCGCTTTGGCTATTTTTGAGCCAGAAGCTGCCGCTTTTGTGTCATTTTTGGTCGGATTCGCATCAGCGCACAGCGATTTGAAAAGAATTTGTCAATTTCTTGCCTTTTTGGCTTCACATTTCCCTCGAAAGCGGTATGGAATCGGGGCCGCGGGCCTTCGCGAAGGAACCTAAAAAAGTAATAAGAGATGCGGTGGACTGACGCCGCATCCAGGGGAAATGACATATGGATTATTTTATCCAGCAGCTCTTGAACGGGCTGACTCTCGGGTCGATCTATGGCCTGATCGCCATTGGCTATACAATGGTTTACGGCATCGTCGGCATGATCAATTTTGCCCATGGCGATGTCTTCATGCTCGGTGGCTTTGCCGCTCTTATCACCTATCTGGTTCTCGTATCGCTCGTCGCCGGCTTGCCGGTTGCGGTCTTGCTTCTGGTGATGCTCATCGTCGCCATGTTGATGACGAGCCTTTGGAACTGGGTGATCGAGCGTGTCGCCTACCGGCCGCTGCGCGGTTCGTTCCGCCTTGCGCCGTTGATTACCGCGATCGGCATGTCGATTGTGCTGTCGAACTTCATCCAGGTCGCTCAAGGCCCGCGTAACAAGCCGATTCCGACGCTGGTAGGCGATGTCTACAATTTCGGGGCCGTATCGCTGTCGCTGAAGCAGATTATGGTTTTCGTCATCACTGTCGTCCTGCTCGCGGCCTTCTGGTATCTGGTCAACAAGACGGCGCTCGGCCGCGCTCAGCGCGCCACCGAGCAGGATCGCAAGATGGCGGCATTGCTCGGCATCAATGTCGATCGCACTATCTCCGTCACCTTCATCATGGGTGCGGCATTGGCTGCCGTCGCCGGAACGATGTATCTGATGTATTATGGTGTCGCCAACTTTTCGGACGGTTTCGTGCCGGGCGTCAAGGCCTTCACCGCAGCGGTTCTCGGCGGCATCGGTTCGCTGCCGGGGGCGGTCCTTGGTGGGCTGATGATCGGCCTGATCGAGTCGTTCTGGTCGGGCAATTTCGCCATCGCGTATAAGGATGTCGCAACATATGGCATCCTGGCCTACGTGCTGATCTTCAAGCCGACGGGTATTCTCGGACGGCCGGAAGTCGAAAAGGTATAACGTCATGGCAAATTCAAATTTCGTTGCAGGCAAGACCCCTCCCGGCCTTGTCCAAAAAGGGATTACCGACGCCTTCTGGACTGCGCTGATCGCCTTCGGCATGTTCGTCCTCTATATCGGCCTGAAGACCGATCAAAACATCGACAACAAGCTGGTCATCGTCCAGCGCTGGGGCTTGCTGGCCACCATCGTCGCCATCGCGGCGGTCGGGCGCTTCGTCATGACGGTGTTCGTGCAGCCCCTTTTGGACGCGAGAAAGGCTGAGAAGGCCAAGGCTGCGCCCGTTGTCGCCGAACAGGGCTTCGTCGGCAAGAATTTCAATATGATGGCGCTGGTTTTCCTGCTCATCTATCCGATGCTGGCGCTGGCGCTTTTCGGTCCGCAGGGGTCGCTGACCTATGTCGACAACTTCGGAATCCAGATTCTTATCTACGTGATGCTGGCCTGGGGCCTGAACATCGTCGTCGGCCTCGCCGGCTTGCTGGACCTTGGCTACGTCGCCTTCTACGCGGTCGGCGCCTATTCCTACGCGCTGCTGTCGACGCATTTCGGCTTGTCGTTCTGGATCCTGTTGCCGCTCTCCGGTATCTTCGCCGGTCTTTGGGGCATGATTCTCGGCTTCCCGGTTCTGCGTTTGCGCGGCGACTATCTGGCGATCGTGACACTGGCCTTCGGTGAGATCATCCGCATCGTTCTGACCAACTGGACTGATGTGACGAAGGGCAGCTTCGGGATTTCCAACATCACCAAGGCATCGCTGTTCGGCATCTATACCTTCGACACCAAGGATCCGCACAACTTCATCCGCACCTTCGGTCTGCCGTTCTCATCGGCCTGGTACAAGATCTTCCTCTTCTACGTCATCCTGGCGCTCTGCATGCTGACGGCCTATGTGACGATCCGGCTGCGGCGCATGCCGATCGGCCGTGCATGGGAAGCGCTGCGTGAAGACGAGATCGCCTGCCGTTCGCTCGGCATCAACACGGTGACGACGAAGCTGACGGCTTTTGCCACCGGTGCGATGTTCGGGGGATTTGCCGGCTCCTTCTTCGCGGCCCGTCAGGGCTTCGTTTCACCGGAATCTTTCGTCTTCCTCGAGTCCGCTGTGATCCTAGCGATCGTCGTCCTTGGCGGCATGGGCTCATTGAAGGGCATCGCGATCGCGGCGATCGCCATGATCGGCGGCACCGAACTGCTGCGTAACATGGGTTTCCTCAAGCTTTTCTTCGGGGCCGATTTCACCCCTGAACTCTATCGCATGCTCATCTTCGGGCTTGCGATGGTTGTCGTGATGATCTTCAAGCCGCGCGGCTTCGTCGGCACCCGCGAGCCGACCGCCTTCCTCAAGGAGCGAAAAGCGGTCTCCGGCAGCTTTACCAAGGAGGGCCACGGCTGATGAACGCTGTGACCACAACCCCCGACAACGACATCCTGCTGAAGGTCGATCACCTGTCCATGAGGTTCGGTGGCCTGATGGCGATCAACGACTTCTCCTTCGAGGCGAAGCGTGGCGACATCACAGCGTTGATCGGACCGAACGGCGCCGGCAAGACAACGGTGTTCAACTGCATAACCGGTTTCTACAAGCCGACGATGGGCATGATAACGCTCAACCAGAAAAGCGGTAAGGACTATCTGCTGGAACGGCTTCCGGATTTCCGGATCACGCGCGAAGCCAAGGTGGCGCGCACCTTCCAGAACATCCGCCTGTTTTCGGGCCTTACCGTGCTCGAGAACCTGCTGGTGGCGCAGCACAACAAGCTGATGCGGGCATCCGGCTACACGATCCTCGGCCTGCTTGGCGTCGGCCGCTATCGTTCAGAGGCGAAGAACGCGATCGAGCTGGCGCGCTTCTGGCTCGAAAAGGCCGATCTCATCGATCGCGCCGACGATCCCGCCGGTGATCTTGCCTACGGCGCCCAGCGTCGTCTGGAGATTGCCCGCGCCATGTGCACAGGCCCCGAACTGCTTTGCCTGGACGAGCCGGCTGCCGGTCTCAACCCTCGCGAGTCCCTGGTTCTTAACGAGTTTCTACGCAGCATCCGCAAGGATACCGGCACCTCGATCCTTCTGATCGAACATGACATGTCGGTGGTCATGGAAATCTCCGACCATGTCATCGTGCTTGAGTACGGGCAGAAGATCGCCGACGGCACGCCGGATGAGGTCAAGAATGATCCACGGGTGATCGCCGCCTATCTGGGTGTCGAGGATGAAGAAGTGGAAGAGGTGATTGCCGAAGTCGAACACCTCCAAGAGGGTGAAAATTGATGACGGGGCAACCGCTTCTGAAGGTCCAGGGTGTCGAGACCTATTACGGCAATATCCGCGCTCTTGCCGGTGTCGATATCGAAGTCAACAGCGGTGAGATCGTCAGCCTGATCGGTGCCAACGGCGCTGGCAAGTCGACGCTGATGATGACGATCTGCGGCAGTCCGCAGGCACGCAGCGGTTCGGTCACGTTCGACGGCCGCGATATTACCCGCATGCCGACGCATGAGATCGCAAGGCTTCGCATCGCCCAGTCGCCTGAAGGGCGGCGCATCTTTCCGCGCATGACGGTCCATGAAAACCTGCAGATGGGCGCGAGCCTGGACAAGCTCAAATATTTCAACGAGGACGTCGAGAGGATCTTTACGCTCTTCCCGCGCCTCAAAGAGCGCCAGTCGCAGCGCGGCGGCACGCTTTCGGGCGGCGAGCAGCAAATGTTGTCGATCGGCCGAGCACTGATGGCGCGTCCCAAGCTGCTGCTGCTGGACGAGCCTTCGCTCGGTCTTGCGCCCCTGATCGTCAAAGGTATCTTCGAGGCCATCAGGGATCTGAACAAGACCCAGGGGCTGACGGTCTTTCTGGTCGAGCAGAATGCCTTTGCGGCGCTGAAGCTTTCCGATCGCGCCTATGTGATGGTCAACGGCCGGGTGACGATGACCGGTTCGGGCAAGGAGTTGCTTGCCAATCCGGAAGTACGCGCCGCCTATCTCGAAGGTGGGCATCATTGAGTCTCGTTCCGCGGAGAATTTGATATGCAGGGACTTTTCTTCGACAGCGATAGCGGCGGACGCATGGTCATACGCGCGGTTATCGTCATTCTTGGGCTCTGGACCGCATGGCGCGCCGGCCGTGCCGTGGCTTCCAATTGGGACTCCTACCCGCTGGCGGTCATCTACAGCTTCCTGATCGGCCTTGGGTTGCAATTCCTGCACCACGCGCTGTTCAACGGACCGGTGTTCGATCCGACGATCTACATCATCGACGTCGTTCTCCTGCTCGTGTTCTCGATGGCCGGATATCGCTACCGGCGCACCGACCAGATGGTGAATAATTATTACTGGCTCTATGAAAAGACCTCGGCCTTTTCTTGGAAGAAGAAGAATTGACAGTGTGCTTAAACTAGGCTCAGTCTGCGTGCAGCATAGGCGTCATCCTGCCTCATAAAAGTAAGTGATAATGGCAGGATCATGCTTCCAGAGTTCGGAAATATAAGCGTTACCGGCGTGATGATTGGTGGGTATCGCGCAGGGTAAATCAACGGAACCCGCTTAAAAATTGGGAGTAACAATATGAAGAAGTATCTTCTGTCGGCGGTGGCTTTGTCGGCGATGATCGCGTTTGGCGGCGTTGCCAAGGCCGACATCATTATCGGCGTTGGCGGTCCGTTGACCGGCCCGAATGCTGCGTTTGGCGCGCAGCTCCAGAAGGGTGCGGAACAGGCTGCTGCCGATATCAATGCGGCCGGCGGCATCAACGGGGAAAAGGTCAAGATCGAACTCGGCGACGACGTGTCCGATGCCAAGCAGGGCGTTTCGGTCGCCAACAAGTTCGTCGCTGACGGCGTGAAGTTCGTTATCGGTCACTTCAACTCGGGCGTTTCCATCCCGGCTTCGGAAGTTTACGCCGAAAACGGCATCTTGCAGATCACTCCCGCTTCGACCAATCCGCAGTTCACTGAACGCGGCCTGTGGAACACTTTCCGCACTTGCGGTCGTGATGACCAGCAGGGCGAGGTTGCCGGCAAGTATATCGCCGACAATTTCAAGAGCGCCAAGGTTGCCGTCGTTCACGACAAGACCCCGTATGGTCAGGGCCTGGCCGATGAAACAAAGAAGAACCTCAACGCCGATGGCGTAAAGGAAGTTCTTTACGAAGGCATCACCCCCGGCGACAAGGACTACTCCGCCCTCATCGCCAAGATGAAGCAGGCTGGCGTCGACTTCGTCTATTACGGCGGTCTGCATACCGAAGCCGGCCTCATCATGCGTCAGATGGCCGACCAGGGCGTAAAGGCTCACTTCATGTCCGGTGACGGTATCGTCTCGAACGAACTGGCTTCGATCGCCGGCGATGCGGTTGACGGCACGCTGATGACCTTCGCGCCGGATCCGCGCAAGAACCCGGCTTCCAAGGATCTGGTTGCCAAGTTCCGCGCTGCCGGCTACGAGCCGGAAGGTTACACGCTCTATTCCTATTCGGCTCTGCAGGTTATCGCCGACGCCGCCAAGGCTGCCGGCTCCAACGATCCGATGGCTGTAGCGGACGCACTGAAGGCAAAGGGTCCGTTCAAGACCGCCATCGGCGAGCTTGGCTTCAACGCCAAGGGCGATATCACCCGCCCGGACTACGTGATGTACAAGTGGGCCAAGGGTTCTGACGGCAAGTACAACTACGACGAAATCTCGAAGTAATCTTTGCACTGCCTTTTTAGGCATTGCTGGTGATCTGAGGAGCCCGGCCATCGGCCGGGCTTTTCTCATGTCGTTTTCATAACCGCAAAGTCGGTTCGCCGTTCCCTTCGCGCAAGAGCTGCTTTAAATCTGCCTTGTATCGGCAGGAGGAAGACAGCATGAGCAAACCCCGTATTCTCGTTACCCGGCGCTGGCCGGCCGCGGTCGAGGCGGTGCTTTCGGAGCGTTTCGACGTCACGCTGAACAAGGATGACGTCGCGCTCGATTTGGCGCAGTTGCGCGAGGCGCTGCTGGCCTATGATGCGGTTCTGCCGACCGTATCCGACAAGCTTCCGGCCGCGCTCTTCGAAGGTCAGGCGATCCGGACGAGGATCCTCGGCAATTTCGGTGTCGGCTTCAATCACATCGATATCGCCGCCGCCAAGGAAAAGGGCGTCGTCGTTACCAATACGCCTGGCGTGCTGACGGACTGCACGGCGGATATCGCCATGCTGCTCCTGCTTTCCGTTGCGCGACGCGGCGGAGAAGGGGAGCGCGAGCTGAGAGCCGGGGCATGGACCGGCTGGCGGCCGACGCATCTGGTCGGCACCAAAGTCACCGGCAAGACAGTCGGCATCATCGGCTTCGGCCGCATCGGCAGGGCGTTCGCGCAGCGCTGTCATTTCGGCTTCGGCATGGATGTCGTCTTCCATAATCGCTCCGCCATCGATCCGATGGAAGCCGCGCGCTATGGCGCCGTGCAATTGCAGAGGGTGGAGGATGTTCTCGAAGTCTCGGACTTCGTCTCCCTGCATTGCCCGGGCGGCGCCGAAAACCGCCATCTGATGAATGCGGCCCGTTTCGCAGCCATGAAACCCGGCGCTTTCCTGATCAATACGGCAAGGGGAGATGTCGTCGACGAGGAGGCGTTGATTTCCGCGCTGGAGCAGGGGACGATCCGCGGCGCCGGCCTCGACGTCTATGAGGCCGAGCCGCATGTTCCCGAGCGCCTGCGGGCGATGAACAATGTCGTGCTCGTGCCGCATCTCGGCAGCGCCACGGAAGAGACGCGCACGGCCATGGGCATGAAAGTGGTGGACAATATCACGGCCTTCTTTGCCGGGCGCCAGCCGCCGGATCGGGTTGCCTAGAGCAATTCCAGGAAAAGTGCGGTTTTCCGTCCGGAATTGCGGGACAACAAAGAGCTAGAGCGGTTCAGCGATTCCGTGAAAAGCTGAACCGCTCTAGAATTCTTCACCCCGCAAGCGGGGAGAGGGAACAATTTCGCTTACACTTCGTGCAGAACATGCGCCGCCTTGACGGCAGCTGATGCCCGGTTCTCGACGCCAAGCTTCACATAGATCTGTTCCAGATGCTTGTTCACCGTGCGGGCCGATAGCCCGAGGATTTCGCCGATGTCGCGGTTCGATTTACCCTTGGCGAGCCACAGCAACACTTCGGATTCGCGTTGCGTCAGCGCAAAGTGCTGGCGCAAGGCTTCGTCGTCGGCGCGCTGGCTGGTCGCCGTCAGGCGAAAGAGATATTCGTCTGGGCCGATGGCGCCGAGGAAGGTGAATTGCAACGCCGCCTGGCCGCCATTGCTGATCGAAAGAAGATTGTCGCGCGCCAGCCCGAGCCGCTCGCGTTCCAACATGAAGGCGGCGATATGTTTCGAGGCGAGATCGAGGCCATCGTCGCTGCCGGTTGCGGCATTGATGAGGCGGGTCGCCTGCGGTGTCGACCAATGGATGGCGCCGTTGCCCTTGACCGCCAGGAGATGGCGGCCGGCGGCGTCGAGCGCCACCCGCGCGCTCTGGGCGGAGCGGGCATTGCGCAGGTGAACGCGGATGCGGGCGCGTAGCTCGTCGATATTGATCGGCTTGGTCAGGTAGTCGACGCCGCCCGATTCCAGCGCATGCACCACATGCTCCGTCTCGGTCAGCCCGGTCATGAAGACGACGGGAATCTGGGCGATGCCGGCATTGGCCTTCAGCCGGCGGCAGGTCTCGAAACCATCCATCGCCGGCATGACCGCATCGAGCAGGATGAGATCGGGCGTGATGCGCTCGACAATGTTCAGCGCCGCCGATCCGGAGGTGGCGATCAACACGGAGAAGCCGGACTGCTCGAGCGCATCCGTCAGGAAGCCGAGTGCCTCGGGGGAATCGTCCACCAGCAAGACTATGTCGCGGGGAAGGGTGGGCTCAGCCAATCTGTTCTACCTTTTCAGTGTCGAAGGTATGCAGCATGTCTAAGAAGCCGTCGAGATTGAAGGCCTGGACATGAGCGCGCAAAGCCTCGGTGAAGGGCCTGTTCTCGTCGAGCTTGGCGAGATCCGCAAGCTTCGCCTCGATACCCCTGATATAGCCGATTTCGCCAAGCCGCATCAGCTCCCGGACATGTTCTATCCCCGGGCTCTTCAGGGGTGGTGGCGGCTTCGGGGCCACCGGAGCGGAGGCATCGGCATAGATCCATTTCAGCCCGAGATGCAGCGCAAGTTTATCGCGAAGCTGGCGGATATCGACCGGTTTGGAAATGGCGTCATTGTGGCTGTCGTCGCTGTCGGTCGCGGCGGCGGCGTCGCCTATATTGGCCGACAGCATGAGGATGGGCGCCGTCTGGCCGTTTTCGCGGAGGCGCGAGACGAGCTGCCAGCCGTTCATGCCGGGCATGGAGATATCGACGAGGAACAGATCCGGCTTGATGCCTTCGATCAGTGTCAGGCAGTCGGGGCCGCCGGCGGCGGTCAGCACGATGAAATCGAGCGGCGACAGGATCTCGCGCATCAGCTCGCGATGATCTTCGTTGTCGTCAACGACGACGACGGTCCGACGCGGTCCCTCGTAGCCGGCGATGCGCTGTTCCTGCGCCGGCGGCTTCATCGGGCGGATCACGGCCGACAGCATCAGGCGTACCTTGAACGTCGAGCCTTGGTCCTTCTCGCTCGCGACGGAAATTTCGCCGCCGAGCGTGTTCGTCAGCAGTTGTGTGATCGTCAGCCCGAGGCCGAGGCCGGGCATCGGCCTTACGCTGTCGGCTTCGCCACGCTGGAAGGGCTCGTAGATGCGGGTGATGTCCTTTGCGGCGATGCCGCGACCGGTGTCGGAAACAGTGAAGGTGGCGACCTGGTTGCGATAGCCCACCTCGAAGCGAACGGTTCCGGTATCCGTGAACTTGATGGCGTTGGACAGCAGGTTGACGAGGATCTGGCGCAGCCGCTTCTCGTCGGTGCGGACATAGTCGGGCAGGGCTCCGGAGCGTTCATGGATGAAGGTCAGCCCCTTGGCCTGCGCCTGGGGATGGAACATGTCGATGATCTGATCGAGGAAATCCCGAATGTTGATCTCATTGGAATAGACTTGCAGGCGGCCGGCCTCGATCTTCGAAATATCGAGCAGCCCATCGATAAGGCCAGAAAGATGCTCGGCACTGCGGCGGATGACCTTCAGCGAGGATTGTCGGGGTGCCGGAATGGTCTCGTCTCGCTCCAGGATCTGCGCGTAACCGAGCACGGCATTGAGCGGCGTGCGCAGTTCGTGGCTCAGGCCGACAACATAGCGGCTCTTGGCGCGGTTGGCGGCTTCGGCGGCTTCCTTGGCGCCCTGCAGGGCGGCGTCCGTCTTCTTGTGGGCGGCAATTTCCTTCAAGAGCAGCGTGTTCTGGCGCGAGGATTCCTCCTCCGCGACCACGCGGCTGTCATGGGCCAGTACATAGAACCAGCAGACGACACCGGCGATGACGGCAAAGACGAAGAAGACGATCAGGATCGTGCGGTTGACCACGGAGGCCGTCTCGGGAGAGGCGGCGCCGACCTGATGGGCGATCATTGCCAGGATCGCACCCA
Source organism: Rhizobium sp. P28RR-XV (assembly GCF_012641385.1). Taxonomy (NCBI): domain Bacteria; kingdom Pseudomonadati; phylum Pseudomonadota; class Alphaproteobacteria; order Hyphomicrobiales; family Rhizobiaceae; genus Rhizobium; species Rhizobium sp. P28RR-XV. The sequence continues at coordinate 212,035 of NZ_JABAIG010000002.1, read as the reverse complement.
CGGCAGTCAATGCCACGGCGACGGCAATGCCGTAGCGGCCGAGGCGCGTGGCGAGCTTGGCGACGATGCTTTCCGGCAGCAAGGTCTTTGCGACGGTGGCGACCTGCGTATTGAGCCGCGCCTTCGGCTTGCACATGTCGTGACAGCGGCTGTCGAGCGAACAGCAGAGCGAGCAGATCGGTGCGGCATAGGCCGGGCACCAGGCCATGTCCTCCGGCTCGAATGGGTGCTCGCAGACGGAGCAGGTGATGGTGGTCAGGTTCTTCCAGCTTTGGCGCGGTTTGCGGGCGAGATAGTATTTGCCCTCGGTGGCCCAGGCGATGGCGGGTGAGGCGATGACCGCGACGATCAGGGTGATGTAGGGCGCAAGTGATGCCGCGATCGAGCCGAAAGCACCGAAATGCGCAATCAGGGCGATGGTTGCCGAAAGCGCCATGGCGCCGAGGCCGACCGGATTGATGTCGTAAAGATGCGCGCGCTTGAATTCGATGCCGGGTGGTGCCAGCCCGAGCGGCTTGTTGATGAAGAGATCGGCGGAGATGGTGCAGAGCCAGGCCATGGCGATGATCGAGAAGATGCCGAGCGTCTCCTCCAGCAGCCGGTAGATCCCGAGCTCCATCAATAGCAGCGCGATGGCGACATTGAAGACGAGCCAGATCACCCGGCCGGGATGGCTATGTGTCAGCCGCGAAAAGAAGTTCGACCATGCGAGCGAGCCGGCATAGGCATTCATGACGTTGATCTTCAACTGCGAGATCATCACGAAGGCCGCCATCAACAGCAGCGCGGCATTGTGCCAGGGGATCATGTAACCGAAGGCGGTCAGATACATCTGCGCGGGATCGGCGGCACGATCGGCCGGCACGCCCGAGGTCAGCGTCAGAACGACGAGAAAGGAACCGGCCAGCAGCTTCGGCGCGCCGATGATGACCCATCCCGGTCCGGCAAGGAAGATGGCCAGGCGATGGCGCCATTTGCGGTGACCATCAGGCGGCAGGAACCGCAGGAAGTCGGCCTGCTCGCCGATCTGCGACATCAAGGCGAGGATGACGGCGGAGGCGGCGCCGAATTCCACCAGATCGAAGGGGGCGGCGCTCCCCGGCGCGCTTGCTGCATGATGAATGCCGGCAAAGGCACGCCAGAGATCGAATTTTCCCCAATCGGCAAAGGCGATGAAGACGAAGGGCAAGATGTTGAGAACGATCCAGAAGGGCTGGGTCAGCAGCTGGAAGCGGCTGATGAGACGGACGCCATGCGTGACGAGCGGGATCACCATGACGGCGCTGATGATATAGCCGATCCACACGGGTATACCGAGCGTCAGCTCCAGCGCCCCGGACATGATCGACGCCTCGATCGCAAACAGCATGAAGGTGAAGCTGGCGTAGATCAGCGAAGTGATGGTCGAGCCGATATAACCGAAGCTCGCGCCGCGCGTCAGCAGGTCGATATCGACGCCGTGGCGAATAGCATAACGGCTGATCGGTAGCCCTATCCCGAGCATGACAAGGCTCGCGACGATGATGGCGTAGAAGGCGTTGGTCGTGCCATAGGAGAGCGTGATCGAGCCGCCGATCGCCTCCAGCGCCAGGAAGGAAATGGCACCAATCGCGGTCTGCGAGATGCGTTGCGAGGAAAATTGGCGCGCGCTCTTGGCGGTGAAACGCAGGGCATAGTCTTCCAGCGTCTGGTTTGCGACCCAGCGATTATACTCGCGTCTTACCGGAATGATGCGTTGCCGCGCAGCCATGCTTGCCCTTCAGTGGTCCTGCCATAGTAATTCCGGCAGTTCAGCGATGTCGTAACATGGATCGATACGGTGCTTAAGGGCATGCGGGTGCCCAAAGCTGCACATTTCGCCCCGATGCCTACGTCATATTACGTATGTGGTTTCCCCAGGCGCTGCCGGATAGTCGCGAAAGGCAACGGTTCATCTTCGTTTACCGGCCGTTGCGGCAGACAAAAAGAGGGGAACCACGGATGAAATTCAAGACAATCGTCTCCGGCGCGCTGCTTGGCGCCATCATGTCCACGACCGCATTCCACGGCGCTTTCGCAGCCGACGACACCATCAAGGTCGGCGTGCTGCATTCGCTTTCCGGCACCATGGCGATCTCGGAAACGACGCTGAAGGACGCCATGCTGATGCTCATCGACGAGCAGAACAAGAAGGGCGGCGTTCTCGGCAAGAAGCTCGAACCCGTTGTCGTCGATCCGGCCTCCGACTGGCCGCTGTTTGCCGAAAAGGCTCGTGAGCTGATCCAGAAGGACAAGGTCTCCGCCGTGTTCGGCTGCTGGACTTCGGTGTCGCGCAAGTCGGTTCTGCCCGTCTTCAAGGAACTGAATTCGATCCTGTTCTATCCGGTGCAGTTCGAAGGCGAGGAATCCGAGCGCAACGTCTTCTATACGGGTGCCGCTCCCAACCAGCAGGCCATCCCTGCCGTCGACTACCTGATGAAGAACGAAGGCGTGCAGCGCTGGGTGCTTGAAGGCACGGACTATGTCTATCCGCGCACGACGAACAAGATCCTCGAGGCCTATCTGAAGTCCAAGGGTGTCAAGGACGAAGACATCATCATCAACTACACGCCGTTCGGCTTCTCCGACTGGCAGACGGAAGTCTCGAAGATCAAGGCTTTTGGCGCTGGCGGCAAGAAGACTGCCGTCGTCTCCACCATCAACGGCGATGCCAACGTGCCCTTCTACAAGGAACTGGGCAACCAGGGCGTCAAGGCCGAGGATATCCCGGTCGTCGCCTTCTCCGTCGGCGAAGAAGAGCTTGCCGGCGTCGATACCAAGCCGCTTGTGGGACATCTCGCTGCCTGGAATTACTTCCAGTCCGTCGATACGCCCGCCAACGCCGCCTTTATCAAGGAATGGCATGCCTACACCAAGAACGACAAGCGCGTGACCAACGACCCGATGGAAGCCGCCTATATCGGCTTCAACATGTGGGTGAAGGCTGTCGAGAAGGCCGGCACCACCGATCCGGACAAGGTGATCGACGCGCTCGTCGGCGTTTCGGTTCCGAACCTCACCGGCGGCACCGCCACCATGATGCCGAACCACTACATCACCAAGCCGGTTCTGATTGGCGAAGTGCAGGAGAACGGCCAGTTCGACGTCGTGTCGCAGACCCCTGCCGTGGTCGGCAAGGAATGGTCCAATTATCTGCCCGACAGCAAGGACCTGATCTCGGATTGGCGCATGCCGATGAACTGCGGCAACTTCAACGTTTCCACCGGCAAGTGCGGCGGCAAGGGTTCCTGATATCAGCCGAAATGACGCAAGACCGCCGCGGGCAGGCTTTTCTGCCCGCGGCAGCTTGAGGGGACAAGCCCAATGTTCGACAAATTCGTTTACCGCATAGCCCTGGCGCTCGTCGCCGGTTTCTGCCTGATGCTGGCGCTGACGGCGACGAGCCTGCGTGCCCAGGAGGATGCGCATGGCCTGATCAATTCGCTCGGCCAGGCCAATTTCCAAAAGGCCGGAGAGATCGTTCAAAATCTGGCAAAAACAGGCGATCCCAAGGTCGTGCCGGCGTTGCAGGCCTTTTCCGACGGCGATCTTTATATAAGGAGATCAGACAACCAGGTGTTCATCGCCAAGTCCTCAGGCGAAATGATGGACCTGGCGGACCCTCTGACCGGGCAGGCCGCAGGCCAGGAAGCCAAGGACAATCTCGGCAAGATCAAGATCAACAACAATCTGCGCCGTACGGTTCGCGCGGCTCTCGGCGGTCTGACGCTGATGAGCCCGGATCGCGCGACGCGGCTGGAGGCGGCGCAATCCATCCTGAAGGCGCCGAGCGCGGATTCGCTGGAAGCCGTCGAGACCGCGCTGAAGAGCGAGAAGGACGGAGAAATTCGCGGCGTGCTCGAAAGGGCAAGGGCCGTTGCAATACTTGGCTCTGACCGTCCGGTGGAAGACAAGAAGGCGGCGATCGAGACGATCAAGAACGAAGGCGGTCGGGATGCGATCGGCATTCTATCTTCGGTGTCGGTGGACGATAGCCTCAAGCCTGATATCGCTGCCGCCATTGCCGGCATTCAGGAGCAGTTGAAGTTTTGGGATGCGGTGCAGAACGTCTGGTACGGGCTGTCGCTCGGCTCGGTACTGCTTCTGGCCGCCATCGGCCTTGCCATCACCTTCGGCGTCATGGGCATCATCAACATGGCGCATGGCGAGATGGTGATGCTCGGCGCCTATTCGACCTTCATGGTCCAGAGTGTCATCCGCAGTTCCTATCCTGTGCTGTTCGACTGGTCGCTGGCGATCGCGCTGCCGGTTGCCTTCATTGTCACCGGCGCCGTCGGTCTCGTCATCGAGCGCGGCGTTATCCGCTTTCTCTATGGCAGGCCGCTGGAAACATTGCTCGCCACCTGGGGTATCTCGCTGATCCTGCAGCAGGCGGTACGCTCGATCTTCGGACCGACCAATCAGGAGGTCGGCAATCCCTCGTGGATGTCGGGTTCGTTCGACCTCGGCTATCTCTCGATCACCTGGAACCGTCTCTGGATCATCGTCTTTGCGCTCGCTGTCTTCGTGGCGCTCCTGCTTCTCCTCAAGCGCTCGGCGTTTGGGCTGCAGATGCGGGCGGTGACGCAGAATCGGCGCATGGCCTCTTCGATGGGGATACGCACGTCCTGGGTCGACGCCTTCACCTTTGCGCTGGGGTCGGGCATCGCCGGCATGGCGGGTGTGGCGCTCTCGCAGATCGACAACGTCTCGCCGAACCTCGGCCAGAGCTACATCATCGACAGTTTCATGGTCGTGGTGTTCGGTGGTGTCGGCAATCTTTGGGGGACGCTCGTCGGCGCCTTTTCGCTCGGCATTCTCAACAAGTTCCTCGAACCCTATGCGGGAGCGGTGCTCGGCAAGATCCTCGTCCTCGTCCTCATCATCCTCTTTATCCAGAAACGTCCGCGCGGCCTCTTCGCGCTCAAGGGCAGGGCGGTGGAAGCATGATCACGGCCTTTATCCTCCGCTCGCTCGACCGGCGTATCAGCATTGCCATCGCGATATTGATCGCCATCGCCTTTCTCCTGCCGTTGTCGAACCTGCTGTTGCCCGAAACCAGCGCGCTGCATGTGCCGACCTACCTGATGTCGCTATTCGGCAAATATCTGACCTATGCGCTGCTCGCCTTGGCGCTCGATCTCGTCTGGGGTTATTGCGGCATTCTCTCGCTTGGCCACGGAGCGTTCTTCGCGCTCGGCGGCTATGCGATGGGCATGTATCTGATGCGTCAGATCGGCTCGCGCGGCACCTATGGCAATCCGATCCTGCCCGACTTCATGGTGTTCCTGAACTGGAAGGAGCTGCCGTGGTTCTGGTATGGCTTTGACCATTTCTGGTTCGCCATGATCATGGTTTTGGCGGCACCCGCTCTGCTGGCCTTCGTGTTCGGCTGGTTTGCCTTCCGCTCGCGCGTCAACGGTGTCTATCTGTCGATCATCACGCAGGCGATGACCTATGCGCTGCTGCTTGCCTTCTTCCGCAACGATATGGGTTTCGGCGGCAATAACGGCCTCACCGACTTCAAGGATATTCTCGGCTTCAACATCCAGGCCGATGGCACCCGCGCCGTGCTTTTCGCTGTCACGGCGGTGTTCCTGGCGCTGGCGCTGATGCTGTCCTCGGCGATCGTGCGCTCGAAGTTCGGCAAGGTGCTGGTGGGCGTGCGGGATGCGGAAAGCCGCACGCGTTTCCTCGGCTATCGCGTCGAGCACATGAAGCTCTTCGTTTTCGTCGTCTCGGCCATGATGGCAGGGATTGCCGGTGCACTCTACGTGCCGCAGATCGGCATCATCAATCCCGGCGAATTCGCGCCCGCCAATTCGATCGAAGTGGTCATCTGGACGGCCGTCGGCGGCCGCGCCACCTTGATCGGCCCGATCATCGGCGCCGTGCTCGTCAACGGCGGCAAAACAGTCTTTACCGGCCTGTTTCCCGAGTTCTGGCTGTTTGCGCTCGGCGGCCTGTTCGTCGCGGTGACCTTGTTCCTGCCCAAGGGCATCGTCGGCACCATCGCGCAATATCTCGGCAGCAAGCGTAGGCCGGACAATCCGCCGCCGAAGGCTGCGAAGGATGACGCCCAACAGTCCGTGCAGGCTGCGGAGTAGGACCATGATCCCGGACATCAAACCCAACAGCATGCTCTATCTCAACAATGTTTCGGTATCCTTCGACGGGTTCAAGGCTTTGAACTCGCTGTCGATCGTTATTGAGCCGGGCGAGCTTCGCGCCATCATCGGCCCCAACGGCGCCGGCAAGACGACGATGATGGACATCATCACCGGCAAGACGCGGCCCGACGAGGGCGAGGTATTCTTCAACGGCCAGGTCGACCTGACGAAGAAGGACGAGGCTGATATCGCCCAGCTCGGCATCGGACGAAAATTCCAGAAGCCGACCGTTTTCGAAAGCCATACGGTCTGGGACAATCTCGAGCTGGCGCTCAACCGCAATCGCGGGGTCTTCGCGACGCTCTTCTACCGGCTGACGCCTGCCGATCGCGATCGCATCGAGGAGATTCTGGAGACGGTACGGCTCTCGCATCGGCGGGACGAGCTGGCGGCCAATCTTTCCCACGGTCAAAAGCAGTGGCTGGAGATCGGCATGCTGCTCGCGCAGGAGCCGAAGCTCTTGCTGGTCGACGAGCCGGTGGCGGGCATGACGGATGCGGAGACGGCGGAAACCGCCGTGCTGCTGAAGGAGATCGCCAAGACGCGCTCGGTCGTGGTGGTCGAACACGACATGGGCTTCATCCGCGACCTCGGCGTCAAGGTGACGTGCCTGGCGGAAGGATCGGTTCTGGCGGAAGGGTCGATCGACTTCGTCAGCAGCGATCCGAAGGTGATCGAGAATTATCTGGGGCGGTGAGATGCTGACAGTCGAAAACGCAAATCTCCATTATGGCGCCGCACAGGCGCTGCGCGGCATCTCCGTCGAGGCGGAAATGGGCAAGATCACCTGTGTCCTCGGGCGCAACGGCGTCGGCAAAAGCTCGCTCTTGCGCGCCGTCACCGGACAGCACGCCTTGTCGGCCGGCACGGTTGCCTTCAACGGCGTGACGCTGAACGGCATGGCACCGTTCGCGCGCGCCAAGCAGGGGATCGGCTATGTGCCGCAGGGACGCGAGATCTTTCCGCTGCTGACCGTGAAGGAAAATCTCGAGACCGGCTACGCGCCGCTTTCCCGCCGCGACCGCAGCATTCCCGATGACATCTACAGCCTGTTTCCGGTGCTGAAATCCATGCTGTCGCGCCGCGGCGGCGATCTCTCGGGCGGCCAGCAGCAGCAATTGGCGATCGGGCGGGCTATGGTGACGCGGCCGAAGATCCTGGTGCTGGACGAACCGACCGAGGGTATCCAGCCGTCGATCATCAAGGATATCGGCCGCGCGATCCGTTATCTCAGGGATTCCACCGGCATGGCGATCCTGCTCGTCGAACAGTATCTCGATTTCTGCCGCGAGCTTGCCGATTATGTCTACATCATGGATCGCGGCGAGATCGTGCATGAGGGGCTGGCGGAGACGCTGGACACTCCAGAGGCTCGCCGGCATCTGACTGTCTGAGACGATTGCCTTTCTTTTCGGCGTTTGACGAAAAATGCGGCTGATGCGGCTGATAATGGGCCGATATCGCGTGGCGTCGCATAAGGCACAGAAATTGCTTGCGTTTATTCCTTGCCGGGTTTCAATGATCTGACTTCGGCATGGTGTGATGTGTGGAGAAGCGAATGGTAATGGCGGCGGCAGGCACAAGACCGCAGAGAGCGCGTGGTCGCGGCCATCTTGCGGCCAAATCGCTTGGCGGCCGCACGCGCCTCGCCGAGCTTTTTCAGGAAGGGGCGGCCAAGATCAGGCTGCCGGAGACCTTCGATCATTCCATGGAAGCCGTCATCATCAACACCGCCGGCGGCCTTACCGGTGGCGACCGGATGGATTGGAGCGTCGCCGCTGCGCCGGGTACGCGCATCGATGTGACGACGCAGGCCTGCGAGAAAATCTACAAGGCTTCGGCCGGTACGGCCGAGGTGGAGACATCCATAAGGATTGGCGCGGGCGCGCGGGTCGATTGGCTGCCGCAGGAGACGATCCTGTTCGACCGAGCCTCGCTTTCGCGTGCGTTGAATGTCGAGCTTGACGACACGGCCGAATTCCTCGCCGTCGAAGCGATCCTGCTTGGACGGAAAGCCATGGGTGAGGTTATGGCGCAGGGGCTGTTCCGGGATCGCTGGTGCATCCGTCGCGGCGGACGGCTGGTTCATGCCGAGGAGCTGCGCCTGGATGGCGATGTGGCCGCATTGACGGCCAAGGCGGCGGTCCTGAGCGGCCAGGTTGCCTTCGCGACCCTGCTTTATATCGGGCCGCAGGCCGAGACCTATCTCGGCCGGATCAGGCCGCTCCTCGAAACGCATATGGGAGGCGCCAGCCATTGGGGCGAGAAGCTCGTTGTGCGGCTCGCCGCCGCTGATGGTTTCGCGCTCAGAAAAATCCTCATCCCGATCATTTCCGCCTTGCGCAATGGAGCGCCTGTGCCGAAAGTCTGGAACCTGTAGTCCCTGGAGCCGGATGATTTTAGGCTTGCATGATCTAAAATCACCCGGCTCCAAAATCAAAAAAGTAGAGCATGATGTCCTCCGAAAACCGCTCATACTTTTCGGCATCATGCTCTGGAAACAGCAATCACATAGGTAGGCGATGAACCTCACTCCGAGAGAAAAAGACAAGCTGCTGATTTCCATGGCGGCGATAGTGGCGCGGCGGCGGCTCGAACGCGGCGTCAAGCTCAACCATCCCGAAGCCATCGCGCTGATCACCGATTTCGTGGTCGAAGGCGCGCGCGACGGCCGCCCGGTCGCCGAGCTCATGGAGGCCGGTGCCCATGTCATTACCCGCGATCAGGTGATGGAGGGCATCGCCGAGATGATCCACGACGTTCAGGTCGAGGCGACATTTCCCGACGGCACCAAGCTCGTGACCGTCCACGAGCCGATCCGGTGAGGCTGCCATGCTGGAGCTGAGGCCAAATTGCGAATGCTGTGACAGGAATTTGCCGCCGGAGAGTACGGTAGCGATGATCTGCACCTTCGAATGCACGTTCTGCGCCGATTGCGTCGATACGGTATTGGGCGACGTCTGCCCGAATTGCGGCGGTGACTTCGCGCGGCGTCCCATCCGTCCAGCTGCCTTGCTTGCCAAATATCCCGCTTCGACCAAGCGTGTTCTGAAAGCTGAGGGATGCGCGCCCGTCCGGGCTGCATGAGGAGAGAACCATGATCCCAGGTGAAATCATCGCTGCAGGCGACGACATCGAACTCAATGCCGGAGCGCCGACCGTGACGCTCGAGGTTTCCAACACCGGCGACCGGCCGGTGCAGGTGGGAAGCCACTATCACTTTGCTGAGACCAATGCCGGGCTTGCCTTCGACCGCGACAAGGCGAAGGGAATGCGGCTCGATATTCCCGCCGGAACCGCCGTGCGTTTCGAGCCGGGGCAGACACGCTCGGTGACGCTGATCCCGCTGTCGGGCAAGCGCGAAGTCTACGGTTTCCGCCAATTGGTCATGGGCAAGCTTTAGATCTCGGGGAAGTTTAATGTCGATGAAATTTCTTGCATCTGCCGCGGCTCTTGCCGCAATCCTGGTCTGCGGTCCTGCCTTTGCGTTGAAAACTACGCGCGAGCCGAAGGCCGACTGCGCCAATGCACAGACGCAGACGGACCTGAATGTTTGCGCGGTGCTCGATTTCGGTACGGCCGACAAGGCGTTGAACGCGCAATGCACGAAAACCAGGGCCGCGATGGTCGCCATCGATGCGGATCTCGACAACAACATGAAGGGCGCGGAAAAGGCGCTCATCAAGGCACAGCGTGCTTGGGTGGATTATCGCGACGGCGAGTGCGAGGCGCAGGGGTTCCAGGCGCGCGGCGGCTCCATGGAACCAATGCTTGTTTCCGGTTGCAAAGCTGATTTGACTAAGAAGCGAACGAAGGAATTGAAGGATCTCGCCGCTGGGCCGGAGGGCAATCAGTGAGCCTGAGGCGCACCGTGATGATCGTCGGCAATGGTGAGATCGCGGCAGGCGCCGCGGATGTCATCGATGTCGCCGATCTCGTGATCCGCTTCAACGATTGTCGCTCGATGGGGGCCGGCGGCAGCCGCACCGATGTTGTCGCTGTCTGCAACACGGGCCGGCCGGCGCGCGCAATGCTCGGCTCGGCCGAGTGGCGCAAGAGCACCGCCGTTGCCTCCGCGTCGGAAATCTGGAGCGTGCGCGATCCAAGAAAATTCGCCGCACTGCGCGCGCCACTGGCGACCTCGCATCCGGAACTCGACGACTTCTGCGATGATTATACCGACCAGTTTGCTGCCTTTTGCCGTGCGACGGGCAAGCGGCATGTCGTGATCGATCAATCCGTTCACGAAGGCGTTGACACGGCGCTGGCGGGTTACGATCCCGGCTCCTTCGTGGTGCCGAGCAGCGGCATGATCGTGATTGCCGATGTGCTGTTGCGCCATCCCGACGACGACATCGCCATTACCGGTTTCAGCCACACGGGCTGGGACGAACATCCCTTTGCCGCCGAAAAACGGTTGGTGGACGCCTACGTATCCCTTGGCCGCCTGCGGCGCCTTGCCGACACGAACCTCATCTCTGCCTCCCAAGGAGACTGATCCATGCCCTACAAGATTTCCCGTGCCGCCTACGCCAACATGTTCGGACCGACCGTCGGCGACAAGGTTCGGCTGGCCGATACCGAATTGTTCATCGAGGTGGAGAAGGATTTCACCACCTATGGCGAGGAAGTGAAATTCGGCGGCGGCAAGGTCATTCGTGATGGCATGGGACAGAGCCAGGTGACGCGCGCCAACGGTGCCGTCGACACCGTTATCACCAATGCGCTGATCCTCGACCATTGGGGGATCGTGAAAGCGGATATCGGCTTGAAGGACGGCCGCATCGTCGCGATCGGCAAGGCCGGCAATCCGGATATGCAGCCTGATGTCAACATCATCGTCGGACCGGGCACGGAAGCGATCGCGGGCGAGGGCAAGATCGTCACCGCCGGCGGCATGGACAGCCATATCCATTTCATCTGCCCGCAGCAGATCGAGGAAGCCCTGATGTCGGGCATCACCACCATGCTTGGCGGCGGCACCGGGCCGGCCCATGGAACGCTGGCAACGACCTGCACGCCCGGCCCCTGGCATCTGGCGCGCATGATCGAGGCTTTCGACGCCTTCCCGATGAATATCGGCCTGTCGGCCAAGGGCAATGCGTCCTTGCCCGCCGCCTTGGAGGAGATGGTACTCGGCGGTGCCTGCTCACTCAAGCTGCATGAGGACTGGGGCACGACGCCGGCGGCGATCGACTGCTGCCTCAGCGTTGCCGACGAATACGACGTTCAGGTGATGATCCACACGGATACCTTGAACGAAAGCGGCTTCGTCGAGGATACGATCGGCGCCATCAAGGGTCGCACGATCCATGCATTCCACACTGAAGGCGCGGGCGGCGGGCACGCGCCCGATATCATCAAGATCTGCGGTCAGTCGAACGTCATTCCCTCTTCGACCAATCCGACGCGGCCCTATACGGTTAATACGATCGCCGAGCATCTCGACATGCTGATGGTCTGCCATCATCTGTCGCCGTCAATCCCGGAGGATATCGCCTTTGCCGAGAGCCGAATCCGCAAGGAGACGATCGCCGCGGAGGATATTCTTCACGATATCGGCGCCTTCTCGATCATTTCATCCGACAGTCAGGCCATGGGCCGCGTCGGTGAAGTGGCAATCCGCACCTGGCAGACCGCCGACAAGATGAAGCGGCAGCGTGGCCGCCTTGCACAGGAGATCGGCAACAACGACAATTTCCGCGTAAAGCGTTATATCGCCAAATATACGATCAACCCGGCGATTGCGCACGGCGTCAGCCATGAGGTCGGCTCGATCGAGGTTGGCAAGCGTGCCGATCTGGTACTCTGGAATCCGGCCTTCTTCGGTGTGAAGCCGGAGATGGTGGTGCTTGGCGGCTCGATCGCTGCTGCTCCCATGGGCGATCCGAATGCCTCGATCCCGACGCCGCAGCCGATGCATTACCGGCCGATGTTCGGCGCCTATGGCAAGAATCGGACGAATTCCTCGGTGACTTTCGTTTCCCAGGCCGCGTTCGATGCCGGGCTTGCCGGCAAGCTCGGTATCGCCAAGGCGCTGCTGCCGGTCAGGAACACCCGCGGTGGCATCTCCAAGGCATCGATGATCCATAACAGCCTCACGCCGCATATCGAGGTGGATCCGGAAACCTATGAAGTGCGCGCCGATGGCGAGCTCCTGACCTGTGAGCCGGCGACGGTGCTGCCGATGGCGCAGCGCTATTTCCTCTTCTGAGGACGCTTCCAAGCTTAACCATCGGTGGGTATGAGAAAATCCCGGTTTTCCGGGGTTTTCCGATGTTGCGCACCGAGTTCGGTTTTGTCGAAGGCGTGGTGTGGCGGTGCTCGCGCGTCGCATTTCCATCCGCAACCCTGATTTTGCGGATGGGGCGCCCTTGGTTGTTCACAACTTGGGAAATGCAACGCATTTTAATCATTACATTAAAGACCTGGAAGCGCCTTCACCCCTATCTCACATGATCGAAACGGTAGGCTGAGGAAGGTGAATCGCATGAGACGATGGATTTCGCTGCAGGCCGAGCTCGGTAACTTTCAGCAGCGACGTGCGATTTTTATTTTCGCGCTTAAGATGAGTTTTGTCGCCGTCATCATGTCGCTTGGCATCATCGTGGCGATGCTTTTCCTGCTGCAATGGTTCGATCTCCTGCCGTTACCGATTCTGGAGGCGATGCGCTTCGGCGTTCTCCTGGCGTGGATCATCGGCGGCACCGTTTCCGGCGGGGTGGCTGTGCTGGCGGGCTTTTCGATTCACCGGCTTGCCGTCTCCCGCGCCGAGTTCGAGCGGCTGAGCCGCACCGACACGCTGTCCGGCCTGCTCAATCGCCGCGCTTTCACCGAAGCGCTGAATACGGCCGGAGACTGCGCCTCGTTGGTCATCTTCGACCTCGACCGGTTCAAGACAGTCAACGATCGCTTCGGACACGCATCCGGCGATGCCGTGATCGTTGCGGTGTCGCAGATATTTTCCGGCGTCTTTACGGGAGATGACGTGATTGCCCGGCTCGGCGGCGAGGAATTCGGCGCCATCGTTTATGGGGGTGACACCGCCGAACGCATTGCCCGCATCGAGGAGATCAAGGAACAGATCGCCGCGCACTCGATCGCCGTCGACGGCGGTTCGGTGAAGATCACCGTTTCCGCGGGGATTGCCGACATAGACAGGGATCGCAAGACGGAGATCGTCTATGCCGCGGCCGACAAGGCGCTTTATCTTGCCAAAACGCTCGGCCGCAATCGTGTCATGCACGAGCGCGAGCGGCTGTCCCAGGTCTGGCATCGCTGCGCCACCGAGCAGGAACAGGAAGCGACGACCGATCCCCGGGAACTGCAGCGCTATGTGCAGCGGATGTAGCGTATAGGCGCGTCATTGATGCTTGCACAGCAGGTGACTATTTTGCATGGTCTGACAAAGTCATAATTTGGAACCGCCATGCAACGCGTTACTTCCTATCTACCTGCCGGCACCCCTTCTTCTAATCCGATCGATCGTGTCGTCCTGCCGCATGATCTCCGGCATCTGCGCCGCAAGCTGCTGCATCTCGAAAATGGTGACATGGTCATGCTCGACCTCAAGGAGCCGGTGCTGTTTGCCAGCGGCGATCTGCTGGTGCGCGAGGATGGTGAGCTGATCGAAATCGTCGCGGCCGACGAAAAGCTCTTCGAAATCCGCCCGCGCGACCGCAGGCATCTGATCGAGCTCGCCTGGCATCTCGGCAACCGGCATCTGTCCGCGCAGATCGAGGAAGAGCGCATCCTGATCCTGCGCGATCACGTGATCCGCTCCATGCTCGAAGGATTGGGGGCTGCCGTGACCGAGGTGAGCGAGCCTTTTCAGCCGGCTCGGGGTGCCTATCACTCGCATGGCGGCCATTCGCATGGGCATGACCATCATCACTCGCATGATTGAGCATCGATGACCGATACGACGGAAGATCGCGATCTGCAGGCACTCCTGCGGCTGATGGCCTGGCTGTCGCCGGCCTTTCCGGTGGGGTCCTTCGCCTATTCCGGCGGTCTCGAGCGTGCGGTACACGACGGTCTGGTGCGTGACAGCGCCGGGCTGGGAGATTGGATTTCCGCCTTGATCCAGAATGGTTCGGTGTGGAATGACGCGGTCCTGCTGGTCGAGGCTCATCGAGCAGACGGGGACATGCCGCGGCTTGCAGCAGTTGCGGAACTGGCGGAGGCGCTGGCCGGCTCGAAAGAGCGGCACAACGAGACCATGCTGCTCGGCGATGCCTTTCTTTCGGCCGCTACCGCCTGGCCGCACGAGATCTTCTCCATGCTTCCGGCAAGGACAGCCTACCCGGTTGCGGTCGGGGCGATCGCTGGCGCCCATGGCATCCCAGCTGAAAAGGCGGCCGCTGCCTTCCTGCATGCGCTGGCCTCGCAGATGGTGTCAGCCGGCATCCGGCTCGGTGTCAGCGGACAGAAGGACGGCGTCGCCATTCTCGCGCGACTGGAGGGTCTTTTTGCCGCTATGGCGCGGCGGGCGGCGCACTCCAGCCTCGATGATCTCGGTTCGGCGAGTGTGCAAGCGGATATCGCCAGTCTGCGCCATGAAACCCAGGGCACGCGGCTTTTCCGTTCGTAATGCGCGCCATCGGGAAAATATCACAATCGAGGCTTCACCTACGTCATTCGCCGCTGTGCGGCGGCCGACCGCTTCGCTATGCTAGAGCAATTCCAGGAAAAGTGCGCAGCGGTTTTCCGTCCGGAATTGCGAGAAAACAAAGAGATAGAGCGGTTCACAGATTCTGCGAAAAGCCGAACCGCTTTAGCGCTTTATCGGAGTTGCAAGCATGAAATCGAGACATGGACCCTTGCGCGTCGGCATCGGCGGCCCAGTCGGATCCGGCAAGACGGCGCTGACCGAGAAGCTGTGCAAGGCGATGCGCGACGACTATTCCGTCGCCGTCATTACCAACGACATCTATACGACGGAGGATGCGGAAGCGCTGGTGCGGATGCAGGCGCTGACCTCGGACCGCATCGTCGGCGTCGAAACGGGCGGATGCCCGCACACCGCGATCCGCGAGGATGCGACGATCAATCTGCAGGCCATTGCCGGCCTGAACGAGCGGCTTCCCGATCTTGACGTGGTCTTCATCGAATCCGGTGGAGACAATCTGGCGGCGACCTTTTCGCCCGATCTTGCCGATATCACCATCTATGTGATTTCGGTGTGCCAGGGGGAGGAAATCCCGCGTAAGGGCGGTCCCGGCATCACCAGGTCCGACCTCCTCGTCATCAACAAGAAGGATCTGGCGCCCTTCGTCGACGTGGATCTCGAGGTTATGGATCGTGACGCCAACCGGATGCGCCAGGCGCGGCCCTTCGTGTTTTCCGACATGAAGCGGGGCGAGGGCGTCAGCGCGATCGTCAGTTTCCTAAAAGAACAGGGCGGCCTTTAAGCCGCCCCGTCATCATCGGTTTTGCTCGGTCAAGAGGACCGCTATTCGGCCGCGAAGGGCGGCAGTTTCAGCACATTCGTGCCTATAGACTTTGTGCCCCTGACATTCCTGTCTTCAATAGCTTCCAGACGCTCTTCCAGGGTGGCGAGCGATTGGCGGTTTTCATTGACGGCGGCTGCCAGGCCTTCCTTGGTCACCACCTCGTCATCCGCATCCTTCCGGCCGACAAGCTTTCCGAAGAGGAAGCCGAGCAGGCGCGACAGGTCATCCATGATCAGGAAGAAGGAGGGGACGACCACCAGGCTAAGCACGGTGGAAACGATGATGCCGCCGATCACGGCAATCGCCATCGGCGCGCGGAAGGAGCCGCCTTCGCCGACACCGAGAGCGGATGGCAGCATGCCGGCCGACATGGCGATCGAGGTCATGATGATCGGGCGGGCGCGCTTGCGACCGGCCTCGACGACGGCCTCCAGGCGCGGCATACCCTGATGCATCATCTCGATGGCGAAATCGACGAGAAGAATGGCATTCTTCGTCACGATGCCCATCAGCATCAGGATGCCGATCATGACGGGCATCGAAAGCGCATTGCCGGTCATGATCAAGGCCAGTGCCACGCCGCCGATCGCCAGCGGCAGCGACAGCAGAATGGTGAAGGGCTGGATCACGTCCTTGAACAGCAGGATCAGCACGGTCAGGACGAGCAGAAGGCCGAGCAGCATAGCGTTGCCGAAGCTTTGCTGCATTTCCTTCTGGATCTTGGTGTCGCCGCTTTCCGCCAGATGCACGGTTGCCGGGATCTTGGCGCTGTTGACGATATTGAGGAAATGTTCCGATGCCGTATCCAGCGCCACGCCCTGCGGCAGGTCAGCGCCGATGGAAACGACGCGGTAACGGTTGTTGCGCTTGATGGACGACAGTCCTTCCGAATAGTCGATGTCGGCGACGCTCGACAGCGGCACCGTGATGCCCGAAGCGGTCTTGATGCGAAGCGCCCGGATCGCCGAGAGATCGCGACGCATGCCGAGCGAGGCCTGCACGCGGATCGGGATCTGGCGATCGTCGAGCGAGATCTTCGCAAGCGAAGCGTCGATATCGCCGATGGTTGCCACGCGAATCGTGTCCGAAATCATCTGCGGCGTGATGCCGAGGCGTGCCGCCTCGTCCTTGCGCGGATAGATCTGTAGTTCGGGACGCGGCAGGGCACCGTCGGCGCTGACATTGGCAAGCGCCGGATCGGTGCGAAGCTTGGCCTCCAAAATGCCCACTGCCCGGTTCAGATCCTTCTCGCTGCGCGAGAGGAAGTTATAGGTCAGGTCGCGGTCGCCACGGTCGTTCAGTTTGGTGATGCGGACGTCGGGGATCGAGTGAAGCTTGGCGAAGACTTCCTTTTCCACGTCCCATTGCGGGCGCTCGCGGCCATGCACGGTGACCTTCGGCAGGTAAGGTCCGATGACGGGCAGCGAGCCAAGGACGTCGTTCACCAACTTCTTCGTCAGCGACTGATCGAGCTTGCCGAGCGTCAGCGTCACGGTGGCGCGGCGCAGTTCCAGATCGCCCTTCGGCGAAGCGCCGCCAAGAACGAAGACATTTTCAACGCCGTCGATGCCCTTGACGCGCCGGTAGATCTCATTGGTCGCCTGCTCGGTATCGTCGAGCCGTGCGTTCGGCGGCAGTTCGGCCGAGAGCACGATGCGCGAGGAATCGTCAGGCGGAATGAAACTGCCGGGAACGAATATCACTAGGGCGGCGACGGAGGCGATCGAGAAGGCGAAGGCGGCAAGCAGCGTCGGATAGCGCGTGTACCAGCGCTTCGTCGTCTGCCGCACCAGCCAGCTATAGCCGCGCATGAAGCGGCCGTCATTGTCGTGATGATCGTCGACACCGTCTTCGGCACGCATCAGATAGGCAGCCATCATCGGCGTGATCAGACGCGCCACCAGCAGCGAGAAGAACACCGAGAAGGCGACGGTCAGGCCGAACTGAATGAAGTACTGGCCCGGGATACCAGGCATGAAGGAGACCGGCACGAAGACCGCGATGATGGTGAAGGTCGTCGCGATGACGGCCAGGCCGATCTCATCGGCGGCGTCGATGGAGGCGCGATAGGGCGTCTTGCCCATCTTGATATGGCGGGCAATATTCTCGATCTCGACGATGGCGTCGTCGACGAGGATGCCGGTCGCCAGCGTCAGCGCCAGGAAGCTGATAAGGTTCAGCGAGAAACCGATCTGGCTCATGATCCAGAATGTCGGGATCGCGGACAGCGGCAGCGCAACCGCTGATATCAGCGTCGCGCGCCAGTTCCGCAGGAACAGGAACACCACGATGACGGCGAGTATGGCGCCTTCGAGCAGCGTATGCATCGCGGACTCGTAGTTGCCATAGGTGTAATAGACGGAATCGTCGATCATCTCGATCGAGACGTTCGGGTTTTCGGTCCGCACCTTGTCGAGCGTATCGCTCACCGTCTTTGCGACGGTCACTTCGCTGGCGCCCTTGGCGCGGAATACGCCAAAGGTGACGACGGGCGTGCTGTTGAAGCGGGAGAAGGATTTCGGCTCCTGATAGGTATCCTTGATCACGCCGAGAGCGGAGAGCTTGACGAAGCGGCCGTTGGTGAGCGCGATCGTCGTGTCGGTAAGCTGGGCGACATCGCGGGCGTCGCCGAGCACACGGATCGCCTGCTCGCTGCCGGCTACCTGGCCACGGCCGGAGCCAAGGTCGATATTGGTGCTGCGCAGCTGCTGGCTCACCGAAAGCGCTGTTATGCCGTAGGCGTTCAGCTTGTTGGGGTCGAGTTCGATGCGCACTTCGCGGTCGGCGCCGCCATAGCGGTCGACGCGGCCGATGCCCGCCTGACCCTGCAGGGCGCGCTTGACCGTATCGTCCACGAACCAGGACAGCTCTTCCAGCGTCATGTTCGGCGAGGAAACGGCAAAGCTCTGGATCGCCTGTCCTTCGACATCGACCTTGGAAACGATAGGTTCATCGATCGTCGACGGCAGGTTGCCGCGGATGCGGTCGATGGCGTCCTTGGTGTCCTGAACCGCCTGCTGCGTCGGCACTTCCAGGCGGAAGATGACGACGGTCTGCGATTGGCCGTCCGTGACGGTCGACTGGATCTCGTCGATGCCGTTGATGCTGGCGACGGCGTCTTCGATCTCCTTCGTCACCTGCATTTCGAGTTCGGCCGGGGAGGCGCCGCTCTGCGTCACGGTGACATTGACCACAGGCACGTCGATATTCGGGAACCGGGTGATGGGCAGGTTGAAGAAGGCGTGTGCGCCCACCACCATCAGCAGGAAGAAGCCGAGGAGCGGGGCGACCGGATTTCGGATTGACCAGGCGGAGAAGTTCATCTTGCCGTTCTCGCTCAGTTGGAGGCTTGCGACGCATCGCGGACGGGCGTGATATGGTCGCCGTCGCGAACATAGGCACCGGCCTTGGCGACGACCTCGTCACCGGCCTTCAGGCCCTTGAGAATCTCGACATAACCTGCGTCCTGAATGCCGGTCTCGACATTCACGAACTTGACCACGCCGTTCTCGACCTTGCGGGCGGAGGAGCCGTTTTCCTCGCTGTTGACTGCCGTCAGCGGCAGGGCGACGCCATCCTCCTGGCGAATGATGATCTCGGCGCTGCCATACATGCCGGCGCGCGCCTTCTCGCCGTCGTCGATCGAGATGTGCACCGCGCCGAGGCGGGTGAGGGAATCCACGATGGGGGCGACGAGGCGGACGGTTCCGGTAAGCTTCTCGCGGCTGCCGGAAAGGGCGATGAGAGCCTTCTGGCCGATGACGATCTTGGTGATATCGCTTTCGGACACATCGACCACCAGTTCGAGCCGGCTGTCGCGGATGATGGTGAAGAGCGGATCGCCGCTGCCGTTGGCGATCGCGCCGACGCGGGCGTTGCGCGAGGCGACGGTGCCCGCGACAGGCGTCTTGATGCCGGTGCGGGCAAGCTTCAGGTCGGTGTCGGCGATCTGGCTGTCGGTGACCTTGAGATCCGCTTCGGCAACGGCGATTGCCTGCTCTGCTGAAACCACGCGTGCCTTGTTGGCGGCGGCGGACGCATTCGCCTGTTCGACGGAGGAGGTCGACATTGTGCCCTTGGCACCCATTGCGACGGCACGGACGCGCTGTAGTTCCGCTTCTTCAGCGTTGGCGTGCGCCTCGGTCAGCTGCGCGCGCAATTGTGCAAGACTGGCCTCGCCCTTTGCTCTTGTCGCTTGCATCTGGCTCTTCTGAAGGATCAATGCATCGTCGTTCAGCGTGGCAAGCGTGCTGTTCGCCTCGACTTTGTCGCCGACATCGGCATTGAGCGAGCGGATCGAGAGACCATCCACCTGCGGCTGGATGTAAACCTCCTCGACGGCCTTGACCGTGCCGGTCGCAACGACCTTGTCGGTCAGGTGGCGCATCGTAGCTTTGGTGATGACGATCGCCGGCAGGTTCTGCTTCGGCGTCGTGACGGCGGATTGCTCGGCCAGCGCGGCGGGTGCCGCCAGCAGGGAAAGCAGGATGGCGGTCGTGCTTAGAAGTCTAAACGGCGTGGGGGCCATGCGTCCAGTTCCAGTTCAGCGTTGGCAAAATGGATTTCGCTGTTTTCCGTCGCGAACACGGGGATCGATGCATGCGTGCCGGCTTCTCCGGCGGATCAATATCCGTCTGTCATGCCTTGCAGGTCCCTCATCCTAAAATCGCACCTATAGATGGGAGCGTTTTTCAATTCTCACAAGATCACGAGAAAATGATTTCGCGGGTATTTCTATCCTTCGCAACCTTGCGAAGCAATCACGGCATTGTGATGTCAGCATTCGAATAGTTGATAACCGAGGGCTTTTCCGCCAAGTTTTGCGCGAAAGCCAGCCTTTTGTTGCCGCTGTTACAAAATGAAAAAAACGCGCGGGGCCTGAAACCCCGCGCGTTTTAGTCTCTAAGAGTACTCCGGGCTTATTTCAGAGCAGCGTCCGTGACCTCATGCGTATAGGCGCCGGACGGTTTCTTGTTGATGATCTTCTGGTCGAGCAGGGCTTCGACCGTGCGGTCGTAAAGCTTCGTGTCGAGCTTGCCGTTGCCGATCAGCTTGGCGACTTCGCCCATCATGCGCTTCTGGTGGTTTTCGTCCTGGCCGCCATTGTCCATCACAATCCCGGCGGCCTCATCCGGATGCTCGACGGCATATTTCCAGCCTTTCATCGAGGCGCGGACGAACTTGACCATATCGGCCTTGAACTTCGCATCCTTCAGCTTGTCTTCCTTGACATAGAGGCCGTCTTCCAGAAGGTCGACACCGAGCTTGGTGTAATTAAAGACGGTCAGGTCTTCCTGCTTGAAACCGGCATCGATTGCCTGCCAGTATTCA
Source organism: Rhizobium sp. P28RR-XV (assembly GCF_012641385.1). Classification (NCBI taxonomy): domain Bacteria; kingdom Pseudomonadati; phylum Pseudomonadota; class Alphaproteobacteria; order Hyphomicrobiales; family Rhizobiaceae; genus Rhizobium; species Rhizobium sp. P28RR-XV. The sequence continues at coordinate 191,061 of NZ_JABAIG010000002.1, read as the reverse complement.
TTGTAGGTCATGACAGAGATGCAGTCGGCCTGCTTCTGGACGAGCGGCTGCACGTCGAAGCTCTGCTTGAGCACGGTGACGCCGTCCTTGCCGCCATCGGTCTTCAGGCCGATCTTGTGCATCCAGGCGAAGAAGGGATATTCGTTGCCGTAGAACCAAACGCCGAGCGTATGCCCCTTGAAATCCTTCTCCGTCTTGACCGAGCCATCCTTGGGGCAGATCAGTTCGAGGCCGGATTTCTCGAAGGGCTGGGCGATGTTGACCAACGGCACGCCCTTTTCGCGGGCAACCAGCGCGCCACCCATCCAGTCGACGATGACATCGGCGCCGCCGCCGGCGATCACCTGTTCCGGGGCGATATCCGGGCCGCCCGGCTTGATGTCGACGTCAAGGCCTTCTTCCTTGTAGAACCCCTTGTCCTTGGCGACGAAATAGCCTCCGAACTGACCCTGGGCCACCCATTTCAGCTGCAAGGTCACCTTGTCGGCGGCCATCGCGGCCTGCGTAGCAGCCAGCGTCATCGTACTTGCCATCAATGCGAACATCAGTTTTTTCATGTTCTTTACCCTTTTCCCTCTGAAGTTATGCCTTGATCCCTTGAGGAGACCCCGGATTACGTCTGCCCACCGCGGATAGACGGATGCCAGAACGTCACCATTCTCTCGACAATGGCGACGATACCGTAGAAGACGGAACCTGCAACCGCTGCAATCGCGATCTCGGCCCAGACCATGTCGAGGTTCAACCGACCATTTTCGGTCGAGATGCGGAAGCCCATGCCCGACATGGGAGTGCCGAAGAACTCCGCCACGATGGCACCGATGAGGGCCAAGGTCGAGTTGATCTTCAGCGCATTGAAAATAAAGGGAGCGGCGGCCGGCAGGCGCAGCTTGAACAGCGTCTGCCAGTAGCTCGATGCATAGGTGCGCATCAGGTCACGCTCCATGTTGCCCGCCGCGGCAAGGCCCGCCACAGTGTTCACCAGCATCGGGAAAAAGGTCATGACGACGACGACGGCCGCCTTCGATTGCCAATCGAAACCGAACCACATGACCATGATCGGCGCAACGCCGATGATCGGCAGAGCGGAGACCAGATTGCCGATCGGCAGCAGGCCGCGGCGCAGGAAGGCGAAGCGGTCGGCAAGGATGGCGACGATGAAGCCGCTGGAGCAGCCGATGATGTAGCCGATCAGAACCGATCGGAAGATCGTCTGCTGAACATCCGTCCAGAGGATCGATATGGAGCCGGCAATGCGGGCGCCAATGGCGCTCGGCGGCGGCAGGAGGATGAATGGAATACCGGCCCCGCGTGTCACCGCTTCCCAGATGATGATGATCCAGACCCCGAAGATCACCGGGATCAGCAACCGTAATGTATAGCTGTCGGCGGTCGATTTCACCCGAATGGCCGACAGGATGGAAACGCAACGCCAGGCAAGCAGCCACGCCGCGGCGAGGAGGATAAAGAATGAGGCCGCCGCACTGCCTTCGTTGCCCGATATTCCAGCCAGCAACAGCCAGGCGGCCGCGTGCGCGGCGAAGAAGAGGATCGCCGCGCAGAGGGTTGCAGGCAGGTTCATGAAGGAAATCGTGGCTGCGGCGGCAATAAGAATGAAAATGACGAAGGTGGTGCCGCTACTGAAGGGCGTGGCGGCATCGGCGGCGAGCAGCGGCAGCATCGGAAGCGCAGCGAGGCAGAGAAGCAGGGAGAGCGTACCTTGCCACGACGAATGAAAATTCCTCATGCCGCACGGCCTCCCATGGCACGATCGACGATGCGCGCCGCGATGCTGACGGCGGCAACCAGCGCGGCCGCCAGGATCGAGCCGGCGACGAGCGTCGCCCATATGTCGATCGTCAGGCTCTGATACGAGCCTGCGAGAAGTTTGGCGCCGATGCCGGCGACTGCGCCTGTCGGCAATTCACCAACGATCGTGCCGGTGAGGCTCGCGGCGATTGCGACTTTCATCGAGGTAAAGAGGAAAGGGATCGAGGCGGGCACGCGCAGTTTCCAGAAAGTCTGCGTGGCGCTGGCATTGTAGGTACGCATCAGGTCGAGATGCATGACCTCCGGCGATCGTAATCCCTTGACCATGCCGACGGCGACGGGGAAGAAGGAGAGGTAGGTCGAGACCAGTGCCTTGGGAATGAGGCCGGTAACGCCGATCGAACCCAATACGACAACGACCATCGGCGCGATCGCAAGGATCGGTATGGTCTGCGAAGCGATGATCCATGGCATCAGGCTGCGATCCAGAGCGACCACATGCACGATGCCGACCGCGATCAGGATGCCGAGAACGGTACCGAAGGCGAAGCCGACAGCGGTCGAGGACAGGGTCACCCAGGCATTGTAGACGAGGCTGCGGCTGCTTGTGGGAGCGCGAAGGAAGGTGTTTTCGAAAACATTCTGGGCCACTTGGTGCGGTGCCGGCAGGATCGGCTTTGGCTGCGACAGCGTCTTGCCAATGAATTCCATCGCCGTCGGGGAGAGATTGCCGCGCCTGTCGAGATCGCGCTGGAACGGCGAATTGAGGATGACCGCGAAGACATACCAGAGAACCAGGATTGCCAGGACGATGGTCGTGACGGGCAGGAACTTGTGCTTGAAGAACTGTTCCCTTTCCATGATCATGCCCTGCCTTGCGCAGGAAACAGCATCAAGACCATGGCGACGATGCCGAGACCCACGCCGGCGAGCTGCTGCAGGCTTAGTCGCTCGCCGAAAATAATGAAGGCGATGACGTTGACGACGACGAGCTGGGCGATGGAGGAGGCGGAGATCGCCAAGCCAAGCCCGCCCTCGCGCATCAGCCGCACCATCATCAGATTGCCGATGCAATAGAGGATAAGCGCCAGGATCAGCACCAGAACGTTGTTGTTGATGACATAGGCGCGCGAGGCTGTGGCACCACTGATGAAGATCGCCATGGCGCCGGTAAGCCAGAGGAGGAATTGCGGGTTCATGATGCCCCTCCCGTTGTGGCAAAGCCCCTCATCCGGCCTGCTGGCCACCTTCTCCCCGTCATGACGGGGAGAAGGGGATAGTAGCGCCCACAGCCTTCCCTCCAGCGAACGAGATTGGCGGTCGTGTCGAGGTCGTTCCCTCTCCCCGTGCACGGGGAGAGGGCTAGGGTGAGGGGCTGCCGTGCGACGGAGCTATCCATGGTCCTATTCCTCATAGCTATGTCCGGCCCGCAAGCCTTCGCGGACGCGATGGGCGATTTCCAGGAATTCCGGCGTTTCGCGAATGCCGAGCGGGCGTTCGAGCGGCAGCGTCGATTCGATGACATCGGTGACGCGGCCCGGACGGGGCGACATGACCACGATCTTGGTGGAGAGATAGACCGCCTCCGGGATGGAGTGGGTGACGAAGCAGATGGTCTTGTTCGTCTGCTTCCACAGTTTCAGCAGCTGTTCGTTGAGGTGGTCGCGGACGATTTCGTCAAGCGCGCCGAAGGGTTCGTCCATCAGCAAGAGGTCGGCATCGAAAGCCAGCGCGCGAGCGATCGAGGCACGCTGCTGCATGCCGCCCGAAAGCTGCCAGGGGAATTTCTTCTCGAAGCCGCTGAGATTGACGAGTTCCAGGGTCCGGGCAATGCGCTTGGCCTGCTCTTGCCTGTCGTAACCCATGATTTCGAGCGGCAGCGCAATGTTTTTCTCGATGGTGCGCCAGGGATAGAGTGCGGCGGCCTGGAAGACATAGCCATAGGCGCGGGCCTTGCGTGCTTCCTCCGGCAACATGCCGTTGACGGTAATATCGCCTGAACTCTTCCGCTCGAGATCGGCGATGACACGCAGGAAAGTGGTCTTGCCGCAGCCCGACGGGCCGATGAAGGAGATGAAATCACCCTTGCGGACATCGAGATCGACATTGCTCAGCGCATGCACCGGCCCGTCATTCGTATCGTAGGTGAGACAGAGATTCCGCGCGGAGACGACGGAGGAAGCGGATGACGTCATTAACACCTACCAGTCCTGATTTCGCCGCATGGTTGGGGCGGATTGCGTGTTATCCTGCTTGGCATTGCTGCAGCTCGAAGGGGCGAGGGTGCCTTGCTGCTGGATCCAGGGGAGCAATGCCATGAGTGTTTCATCGAACCCCACCTGCCGTGTCGTGCGGCCCGGCGGCGCCTATGCCGGAAAACAGGGCTTCAGCTATTTTGAAGGGATTGCTGCCGAGACAGTGGGCTCGACGGGGATTTGCATGCATCTCCTGACGATACCGCCGGGTGCTCGCGCCAAGGCGCATCTTCACGTCTCGCACGAGACGGCGATCTATGCGATTTCCGGCGAGACACATTGCTGGTTCGGCGATGAACTGGAAGAACACGTCATCGTTCGCGAAGGCGAGATGTTCTATATTCCGGCCGGCGTTCCGCATCTTCCAGCCAATCTCAGCGATCGGCCGGCGATAGCGGTCATCGCCCGCACTGATCCGAACGAACAGGAAGGCGTCGTCCTGCTGCCGGATCTGGAGCGGTACGTGCCGCGCTAGAGCCGTTTCGCTTTTCTTCGAATCGCGAAAATGATCTATCTCTTTGTTTTTACGCAATTCCGGATGGAAAACCGCTTCGCACTTTTCCTGGTATTGCTCTAGGCGGCCGATGAGCCGAAGCGCCGTGCCCAAGCGTCATACCCCGCTGGCGGGGATGCCGCTGCGCTGCACCTTGCGCGGCGCTGTGACTTCTTTCCAAGTCGAAAGCGCGCGGTTGACGGCGGTGAAGGGATCGCGCCTGACGAACTCGCCATGGCCCTCCTTCGTCTTCACCGTGCCTTCCTCGATGGCGACGACGCCCCGCGTCAGCGTATAGCGCGGCAGGCCGGTCACTTCCTTGCCTTCGAAGACATTGTAGTCGATCGCCGACTGCTGTGTCTTGGCGGCGATGGTCTTCGAACGCTTCGGATCCCAGACGACGATATCGGCATCGGCGCCTACAAGGATGGCGCCCTTTTTCGGATAGACGTTGAGGATCTTGGCGATGTTGGTCGACGTGACGGCGACGAATTCGTTCATCGTCAGGCGGCCGGTGTTGACGCCATGGGTCCAGAGCATCGGCATGCGGTCTTCAAGTCCGCCGGTGCCGTTCGGGATCTTGGTGAAATCGTTAAGACCGAAGCGCTTCTGCTCGGTCGTGAAAGCGCAATGGTCGGTCGCGACCACCTGCAGCGAGCCGGATGCGAGGCCGGCCCAGAGGCTGTCCTGATGCTGCTTGTTGCGGAAGGGCGGTGACATGACGCGGCGGGCGGCATGATCCCAATCCGCATTGGCATATTCGCTTTCGTCGAGCGTCAGGTGCTGGATCAGCGGTTCGCCATAGACGCGCATGCCCTTCTGGCGGGCGCGGCGGATGGCTTCATGCGCCTGTTCGCAGGAGGTATGGACGATATAGACCGGCGAGCCAGCCATGTCGGCGATCATGATGGCGCGGTTCGTCGCTTCGCCTTCGACCTCGGCCGGGCGGGAATAGGCATGCGCTTCCGGGCCGTTATTGCCTTCGGCCAGCAGCTTCGCCTGCATCTGCGCGACCACGTCGCCGTTTTCCGCATGGACGAGCGGCAACGCACCGAGCTCGGCGCAGCGCTGGAAGGAGGAGAACATCTCGTCGTCATCCACCATCAATGCGCCCTTATAGGCCATGAAATGCTTGAAGGTGTTGATGCCCTTGTCGCGGACGATGGCCTCCATCTCGTTGAAGACCTGCTCGCCCCACCAAGTAATCGCCATGTGGAAGGAATAGTCGCAGTTTGCTCGCGTCGACTTGTTGTCCCACATGGTCAGCGCCTCGAGCAGTGACTGGCCGGGCGAGGGAAGCGCAAAATCCACCACCATCGTCGTGCCGCCGGCAAGAGCCGCGCGGGTGCCGCTCTCAAAATCGTCGGAAGAATAGGTGCCCATGAACGGCATTTCGAGATGCGTATGCGGATCGATGCCGCCGGGCATGACATAACAGCCGGAGGCATCCAGCACTTCGCTGCCCGCGAGATTCTGCCCGATCTCGACGATCTTGCCGCCTTCGACCTTGACGTCCGCCTTATAGGTCAGGTCGGCCGTAACGATGGTTCCACCCTTGATGACTGTGCTCATGGTGCGTGCTCCAGATGTGTGAGGTTCCGATGTTGGGAATCGTGGCCGTCAAGCCACGATCTCCGCCGTCTCGACGACTGCGTGGAACAGCACATCCGCGCCGGCGGTCGCCCATTCCTTGGAGATTTCTTCGGCTTCGTTGTGCGAGAGGCCGCCGACGCAGGGGCACATGACCATCGTGGCGGGAGCGACCTTGGCAGCCCAGCAGGCATCGTGGCCCGCACCGGAGATGAGGTTCATGTGGCTGTAGCCGAGCCTTTCGGCGGCGTCGCGCACGGAGGCGACGAGCTTGGGATCGAAGGTCACCGGCTCGAAATGGCCGATGGCTTCCACCGAGCAGCCGACGCCGAGGGCGTCACAGATCTCTTTCGCTTCCGCTTCGATCCTGGCGCGCATGCGGTCCAGCTTTTCCTTGTCGGGCGTGCGGATGTCGACGGTGAAGACCACTTTGCCGGGCAGGACGTTGCGCGAATTCGGCGAGAAGAAGACCTGGCCGACGCCGCCGACGGCGCCCGGCTGGCTTTCCATCGCCACGCTCTGCACCATCTCGACGATCCGCGACATGGCAAGACCGGCATTCACGCGCAGGTTCATCGGCGTCGAGCCGGTATGTGCTTCCTTGCCGGTCAGCGTGAATTCCAGCCACCACAGGCCCTGACAGTGCGTGACGACGCCGATGGTCTTGTCTTCGGCTTCGAGGATCGGACCCTGCTCGATATGATATTCGAAATAGGCGTGCATCCTGCGGGCGCCGACTTCTTCATCGCCCAGCCAGCCGATGCGCTTCAGCTCCTCGCCATAGGTCTTGCCGTCCGGATCCTTGCGGCCATAGGCGAATTCCAGCGAATGCACGCCGGCGAAGACGCCGGAGGCGAGCATGGCGGGCGCGAAGCGCGCACCTTCTTCGTTGGCCCAGTTGGTGACCACGATCGGGTGCTTGGTCTTGATGCCGAGGTCGTTCATCGTGCGGACGACTTCGAGGGCGGCGAGCACGCCGAGGACACCATCATACTTGCCGCCCGTCGGCTGGGTATCGAGGTGCGAGCCGACATAAACCGGCAGCGCGTTCGGGTCGGTGCCGGCGCGGGTTGCGAACATCGTGCCCATCTTGTCGACGCCGACGGTCAAGCCGGCCTTGTCGCACCATGTCTTGAAAAGGCTGCGTCCCTCGGCATCGGCATCCGTCAGGGTTTGACGATTGTTGCCGCCGGCAATGCCGGGACCGATCTTTGCCATATCCATCAGCGTATCCCAAAGGCGATCGCCATTGATACGCATGTTTTCTCCTGGCGCTGCCACCATGATGCAATCCTCACCTGTTTGTCCCGAAGCATGCAAGGCGCATGCCCGATTGTTCCCGTGGTCTATTCAGAGCGGTGTCTTGTTTTTCTCGCCCGGAAAATCCCCAGTTGCCTTTAAGAAACATCTGACGGATAATTTGACCGATTGGTAAACATTACAACTTCCGTGGCGCGGCTCAAGACGAAAAGCACGAAAATTTCCGATAAAATTTCAGGCGATTGCTTAAATCCGATGCATCGGCAGGGTGGATGAGGGCGCGGCCGAAAGGCTTGGATTTCAAGGAGAAACAGAGCACACATGGCCATCCCGAGAGCCGCCAAGACGCAGCGCCGCACCCGTATCCAGGAAGAGAAAGAGGAAATCATACTGGAAGCCGCGCTGGACGTATTTTCTGTCAGCGGCTTTCGTGGCTCGACCATCGACCAGATCGCCGAAGTCGCCGGCATGTCGAAGCCCAATCTACTTTATTATTTCCGCACCAAGGAGGCCATGCATCGGGCTCTGATCGACCGGGTGCTGTTTACCTGGCTGGAACCACTGCGCGCCTTCGACGCCAATGGCGATCCCGAAAGCGAGATTCGCTCCTATATCCGCCGTAAGCTCGAGATGGCCCGTGATTTCCCGCGCGAAAGCCGGCTCTTCGCCAATGAGATGCTGCAGGGCGCGCCGCATGTGGAGGACGAGCTGCGTGGACCGTTGAAAGCCCTTGTCGACGAAAAGGCGGAGGTCATCCGTGTCTGGGCCAGGAACGGCAAGATCGCCAAATGCGATCCCTATCACCTGATCTTCTCGATCTGGTCGACCACGCAGCATTATGCGGATTTCGACGTGCAGGTGCGTGCGGTCTTGGGGCCGGAACATTCGGGCGAGGGGCGTTTCGAGGACGCCGCCCGCTATCTGGAGCAGCTTTTCGTCGATGGGCTTCGCATTCGAGGACCACACGGCTAGAGCGCCGCATGTCCAAACGGCGCTGATTTTATTGGATTTTTCCAAATTCTTAGAATTTTTCTCGCGTTAAGGGTGTGGTATCGATTCGCACCCTATATGGCTGGTTGCTGCATAACATAGATATTGATTTTAGTCGGTCATTGGCCTATGAAAAAGATAGGGATCAAGACGGATGTTGCTTTTCGTTTTGTGAATGAAGCCACATTTCATCCCGTATGCACGGTCGAAATTCAAACGCCGGATGGTGTGATTTCGGTGATGGCTGAGCCTCAGATGGTCGGGAACGCGCTCTATCTTCGCGGCTTCCATATCCAAGGCGAGGACATTTTAATGAACGACCTTGGAGCGCATCGTCTCAGAAATCTGGCGGAGATCGCTATGGAGGAAATGGAGTGTCATGAACTCGTCGTTGAAGGAGCGGTTCGAACGACTGGGGCCGGTCGAGGACGTACGCTGCGGCCAATCCGGTTCACCCGTCGCGATATCCCTGCATTTTGACCAACCCGTAAAGGGTTTCCGATCTATTTCCGCGGTCCATGCCTTGGTGAAAGGCGGAATGTCCATGCTGGCGGCGAAGAAAGCTATCGAGCGAGCGATGGAAAAGGGACAGGCGACCATGCTCGTCCCGCATGTCGACAGCCAGGCCGATCTTGCACGCGAACTGGAGGAGACTGGGCTCGTCGTGAAGGCGGTCGCCTTCCGTCCGATCGATGTCAGGGAAATTCGCCGGAAACTCGGTCTAACCCAGGAGCAGTTCGCGCTTCGCTTTGGCATCGATCTGGAAACGCTCCGCAATTGGGAGCAGGGCAAACGGTCGCCGGACAAAACAGCGCAAAGCTATCTGCGCGCCATAGAACGGATGCCGGAAGAAATCCAGGCGGCTCAGGAAGACCGTATTCTCAAGTTTTAACAACGGAAACACCCGCCCGGACGTGCCGGACGGGTATGCTTTTCGCATCTGCCGCTATTACTCCGCCGCCTGCCGCGCCATTGGATTGTTCGGATGGGTCGTCCAGTTGGCGTAGTTCGGGTCGACGATCTTGCCGGTGCGCTTGTCGAGGGCGCCGGCCGGCAGTTCTTCCATGGTGATGCAGTTCTCGACGGGGCAGACGTTGACGCAGAGATTGCAGCCAACGCATTCCTCTTCAATCACCTCGAAGCGCCTGACGCCATCGACGAAGTTGGTGATTGCCTGGTGCGAGGTGTCCTCGCAGGCGATGTGACAGCGGCCGCACTTAATGCAGGCATCCTGATCGATCTTCGCCTTGGCGATGTAGTTGAGGTTGAGATATTGCCAGTCGGAGACATTCGGCACGGCGCGGGCGATAATATCGTCCAGAGTGCGGTGCCCTTTTTCGTCCATCCAGTCGGAAAGGCCCGTGATCATCTCCTCGACGATCTTGAAGCCGTAGGTCATCGCAGCGGTGCAGACCTGCACGTTGCCGGCGCCGAGCACCAGGAATTCCGCCGCATCGCGCCAGATCGTGATGCCGCCGATGCCTGATATCGGCAGGCCGTAGGTATCAGGATCGCGAGCAATCTCGGCCACCATGTTGAGTGCGATCGGCTTCACCGCCGGACCGCAATAGCCGCCATGGCTGCCCTTGCCGCCGACCGTCGGATTAGGGGCGAAATTGTCGAGGTCGACCGACACGATCGAGTTGATCGTATTGATCAGCGACACCGCGTCGGTGCCGCCGGCCTTGGCGGCGCGGGCGGGTTTGCGGATATCGGTGATGTTGGGCGTCAGCTTGGTGATGACGGGCATGCGGGTGTACTGCTTGCACCAGCGCACGACCATTTCGATATACTCGGGCACCTGTCCCACAGCGGAGCCCATGCCGCGCTCGGACATGCCGTGCGGACAGCCGAAATTGAGCTCGATGCCGTCGGCTCCGGTTTCTTCCACCAGCGGCAGGATGGCTTTCCAGGCCTCTTCCTCGCAGGGAACCATGATCGAGGCGATCAATGCGCGATCCGGCCAGTTCATCTTCACCTGCTTCATCTCGCGCAGGTTGGTGTAAAGGTCGCGGTCGGTGATCAGCTCGATATTGTTGAGGCCGAGCAGGCGGCGGTCGGCGCCCCAGATCGCGCCATAGCGCGGGCCGTTGACGTTGACGACCGGCGGTCCTTCTTCGCCCAAGGTCTTCCAGACCACGCCGCCCCAGCCCGCCTTGAAGGCGCGCTCGACATTGTAGGCCTTGTCGGTCGGCGGCGCGGAGGCCAGCCAGAACGGGTTCGGGGATTTGATACCAACGAAATTATTGCGGAGATCAGCCATGTCGGTTCTCCTTTCAGGCGACTGCAGCGGCCGGCTTCACGGAGCCAAGCGCGCGGTTGATGGATTCGGCCGCGTCGCGACCCTGCGCTACGGCCGAGACTGTCAGGTCATCGCCGCCGAGCACGCAGTCGCCGCCGGCCCATACGCCTTCGATCGAGGTCCGGCCCTCGCCATCGATGGCGATGCGGCCGGATTCCATGCGCAGGGCGCCAAGGCCTGATGCCTCGAACGTCTGGCCGATCGCCTTGAAGATCTGATCGGCGGCAATGACACCGACATCGCCGGTGCCGGCAAGCTTGCCGTCGCGCAGCTCGGTATATTCGACCTCGATGCCGGCGACCTTTCCGTCCTTGTCGAGGATGCGCTTCGGGGCCAGCCAATGGCGGATGATGACGCCCTTCGAGGCGGCGAGATCCTGCTCGAACTCGGAGGCGTTCATATGCTCCTTGCCGCGGCGATAGCAGATCGTCACCTCTTCGGCGCCAAGCAGCTTGGCCTGTACGGCCGCGTCGATCGCGGTCATGCCGCCGCCGAGGACGACGACGCGGCGGCCGATGGCGATATCGGCCTTGCTGCTTGCCTGGCGGAGCTCGGCGATATAGGCGACGGCGTCTGCAACGCCATCGAGATCTTCGCCTTCGGCGCGCAGCGCGTTGACGCCGGCAAGGCCGAGGCCGAGGAAGATGGCGTCATATTGCTGGGAGAGGTCGGAAAGGCTGAAATCGCGGCCAAGCGCCTGGCCGTTCTTAACTTCGATGCCACCGATGGCGAGAACGTAGTCGACTTCCTTCTGGGCGAAATCGTCGACCGTCTTGTAGGTGGCGATGCCATATTCGTTGAGACCGCCGGCCTTTTCGCGGGCGTCGAAGATGGTGACGTCATGACCCTTCACGGCAAGACGATGGGCGCAGGCGAGACCGGCAGGTCCGGCGCCGATGACGGCGATCCTCTTGCCGGTGGATTCGGCGCGTGAATAGAACTGCTTGTTCTCGGCCATCGCCGTGTCGGTCGCATAGCGCTGCAGCCGGCCAATCTCGACCGGACGCTCTTCGGCAGTGTTGCGCACGCAAGCCTGCTCGCAGAGCTGCTCGGTGGGACAGACGCGGGCGCACATGCCGCCGAGGATATTCTGATCGAAGATCGTCTTGGCCGAACCGATCGGGTTGCCCGTCGAGATCTGGCGGATGAACATCGGAATGTCGATGGAGGTGGGACAGGCCGTCATGCACGGCGCGTCGTAGCAGAAATAACAGCGGTCGGATGCGACCAGCGCCTCGTGTTTGTTCAGGCGCGGATGAAGATCGGAAAAATTCGCATCATATTCGGCTGGCGTGAGCCTGCCTTTATGAATCCCAGTTTCCAGTCGTCCCATTGAAGTTCCCTCTTATAGTAAACGGCTAGTACTGAAACGGTAACTCAGGTTAAAAAATTTATCAAACGGTAAATTTTTGTCGTCGCACGAGGTGTCCAACGTGTGCTGAGCCGCGCGAGGAAGCATGCGGTTTCGATCGATCGCAGTCGTTCAACTATATGTTTTTAATGGATTTTATTCTGCTGCCGGAGGAGGATTCCGATGAGGCGGCCATGTCGCTGCGACAGCAGGCATCGACCGAGGTGCGACCCTCGCCGCGCGGGCATTCCGGAGAATATGAAGAACAGGTGAATTTTTTCGCGGCGGCATGGAACCAAGGGTCCGCAGCGTCGTTATGACCGTATCCTGACGATGATCGCATCTCCTGATGCACGCCCAATAACATCTCAGGATTATACTCACGGTCCCCTCCCGATGAGTGCAAAGCAGCCAGTGCGCCGCCCTCGCACTGGCTGTTTTCCTTTGTCTCCTGCATAATTTCCAAGGCGTTACAGCGCCTCAGCGGCGTCGCAGGATCTCGTATTCAGTCTCAGGAATGGTGAGGCGATAGCCGATGCTGCCGTCCGTGATGGCGAAATCGGCGTGGCCGTTCATCGAGGTCGGCACGACGCGCTCGAGCACGGTGCGGCTGAAGCTGTTATCTTCGAATTCATGATCGGAGGGCGTATAGAAGCGCTCCGACCAGGCCACCTCGATTGCCTTCTTGCCGTCGAGTTCGGCCTCCTTGCAATTCAGTGTGATGCTGGTGGCGCCCGTCGAAATCGCGCCATGCGAGGCGGAATTGACGATCAATTCATGCAGCGCCAGTCCCAGGTGCACTGCGGCATTGGGCGTCAGATGGGCATTGATGCCATAGATCGGCAACGGCACGCCGGCATCGGGCCAGTAGGGAGCGAACTGCTTTTCCGCGAGTTCGAACAAATATGCACCGCGCCAGCTCGAATCCGTGATGAGATCCTGCGAATTCGAGAGGGATTGCAGGCGCCCACGGAACTTGATGAGAAAATTGTCGACGGAAAGCGTGTGGCGCGCAGTCTGCGTGGCAATGCCCTGTATGATCGCCAGCAGGTTCTTGGAGCGATGCGACAGTTCGCGCAGCAGCGATTTCAGGACTTTTTCGCGATGGCGGCTCTCGGTGATTTCGGAAATGACCGAGAGCACGCCTTGCGGCTTTCGCCCGCCGATGCGCTCCATCTTCAGCTCGTAGATGCGAGCGCCGTCGCCGCTTGCCATCTCAACTTCGGCGGTCGCGGACTTGCCGCTTTCGAGCACGCCCTGCTTCAGGCGCAAAAGATGCTCGCCGTCCTTTTCGCCGAACAGATGCGAGTCGTTGCCTCCGACGACAAGGGACGGCCGCAGCTGGTCCGGCAGGTTGTCGGCGAAACGGATTGCTAGATTCACGTCCTGAAACAGGATCGACACGTTGGCGCTTGTAAGCGCCCGCTCCATCAGAGCCGCTTTGCCTTCCAAACTCAAAGGCGCGCCGGGTAATGGTTCAGACGTATTCACCGGCTTGCCTTTCACTCGCATTTTGAGAAGCCCGCCGATAGGGCATTCTCATTCCCAAGAACTCGAGCCGACCTATAAAATGACCCTGCATAACAGTCGGTAAACCGGCCGTTCTGTACGCCAACGTCCGGTCGTTATCTTTGTTCCGCTTCGGAGGGGGGACTTCGATCAGGCAGCCACCTTTGTGGTTTCGTTAAAGAAAAGGGCCTGGCTGATCAGGGCCTTAACCATATCGGGATTGAACGGCTTGGTTACGAGGAAGGTCGGCTCCGGCCGCTCGCCCGTCAGCAGCCGCTCCGGGAAGGCGGTGATGAAGATCACCGGTATGCTGGCCGTCTTGAGAATGTCGTTGACGGCGTCGATACCCGAACTGCCGTCGGCAAGCTGGATGTCGGCAAGCACCATGTTCGGCTTTGTCGCATTATAGAGAGCGACGGCTTCGGCGTGCGTGCGGGCAATGCCGGTGACGCGATGCCCCAGGCTTTCCACCATCTGCTCGATATCCATCGCGATCAGCGGTTCGTCCTCGATGATCATGATATCCGTCGCCACCTGGCGCGAGATTTCCTGGGAGGCCGTGTCGAGAAGATGCATGGCTTCGCTTTCCGAGACGTCAAGGATATCGGCGATCTCGCCGAGGCGGAAACTTTCAACGGAGGCAAGCAGGAACGCCTGGCGGGCAAGCGGCGACACCTTGGAAAGGTTCACCGAGGCACGCTGTTCCCAGGCAAAGGGCGACATTGGCTCGGGAATCTGAAGCGTCACGGAACCGAACAGCTTCGTGAACAGTTTATATAGGGCGACACGGTCGCTGTCCGTGTCGGGAAAGATGGAGATGTCAGCGATGATGGCTTCCAAAACCGCAGCAACATAGGCGTCCCCCGACGTCTGCGTTCCGGTCAAAGCACGTGAATAACGCCGCAAATACGGAAGATGCGGCGCAATGCGTGTGGAAAGTGTCATCAATGGCTCCCGCCTTTTATCAAATTCTAATTAAATACAGCGCGGACGCTGCAATGACTAATAAACGTCAGTTGAGTAAAAAAGTTCCTCTTTGGCGGAACTTTTTTTAGGCAGTCGCATTACAATGCTTACAATCTGTAGACCTCATCCTTTACGATTCGTTAGGCAACAGATTTGAATGAGGTCAATCGCTCTCCTGACGGAGACAAAGGTGCGCTTATCCATGAACGCGAGACAATTGAGAAGCGAGCGGGCTATAATGACTATCCAAAATCACGAGGACGCAGACAAGAAGGCATCCGACCTGCGCGCGGTAGATATCCTCGACCCTAATAATCAAATCGGCAACCGGCTGCGTTCGTTCTATGCTACCATGCAGGACGAAGCCATTCCCGATCGCTTTCTCGATCTGCTCGAGAAGCTTGATCAGGCCGAACGCCTGGCTTCCGCAAAGGTCTCCGAATAGGAGGTGGGCGTCATGGAAACCCAATCGAGCTTCAAGCGCGAACTTCTCGCGGCCCTTCCGAGCCTGCGTGCCTTCGCTATTTCCCTGACCGGCCGCCACGATCGCGCCGACGATCTTGTCCAGGACACGATCATGAAGGCATGGGCCAAGCAGGATCATTTCGAGATGGGCACGAATATGAAAGCCTGGCTCTTCACCATCCTGCGAAACGAGCTCTATAGCCAGATGCGCAAGAGCGGCCGCGAGGTGCAGGATACCGACGGCGTGTTTACCGAATCCATGGCAACTCACCCCTCTCAATATGGGGCGGTCGACCTGCAGGATTTTCGCAAGGCACTGGAGCAGTTGCCGCCGGATCAGCGTGAAGCCATCATCTTGGTGGGTGCGTCCGGATTCTCCTATGAGGAAGCCGCCGAAATTTGCGGCTGCGCGGTCGGTACCATCAAGAGCCGCGTCAACCGCGCCCGCCAGCGCCTGCAGGAGCTGCTGGATATTTCCGGCGAGGCGGATTTCGGTCCGGATGCCACGTCAGCGCCGCTGACCTCCAAGGCATTCGCCTTCTGACAAGAAACCCGGTCTCTCGACCGGGTTTCTTTCATTGAATCATTTCACACGGGGATTTGTGCTTCCCTTTGCCCAACCGAGGCGTATTGCTCCCGATTTTCTTCAATCCTACTTGCAGGCTTTGAAGGGCAGGCTTTGAAGGCCGGCGGATCAATCCTCGTCGTCTTTCGTCGCGAAGACGTTGCCGAATACGAGGGCTGCTGCGATGGCTGCTGTCAGCAGCGGCTGCTTGCGCACAAGGCCGAGGGCCGCTGCCGCCATCGACTCCATTGCCAGCCGGCGTTCGCGCGCCCGGCGCTGCTCCTGCTGGTTGATGATGGCCATGATGACAAGGACGATGAGCCCGAGGAGCAATGCGCCCGCCGCAATCAGCAGTGCCGAGACGGCTGCGCCGTAGATCGTCGCAAGCCAGATGGCTGCGGAGATCAGCGCGAAGGCATAGGCCGTCAACAACAGGAGGGCCGCAATGGCGATGAAAATACCGTTGCGCTTAGTCCGCGCAACGGTGCGGTTGAAGGTGCCCGACAGAAGCAGGCCAAGGATCGGAGCGATCATCCCGCCACCCTAGCGGCGAGACAGAAGCAGGGCGACGGCAAGGCCGAATGCAGCAGCCGCGCCGATGGTGGCGACTGGATGCTGACGCACAGTTCTGCGCATTTCGCGCGAGCCCCTTGCATAGCCGCGCTGGAGATCCCGCAGCAGTTCCTCGCCACGAACCGTCAGGTCATCGAAACCGGACTCGGCGCTGGCGCGCAGTTTCCTGCTCTGCTTGGCGCTGTTGTCACTAACCAGCTTGGCGAAAGCTGCAACTTCCTCGCGCAGCGATTCGATCTGCTGCTCAATGCTTGCCTCGACATCCTGCAGGCTGCTGCCATTGCGCTTGCCGCGCACCGAATGGAGAATGGATGTAGCCATGTTCAGCTCCCTTTCGCTTTGCTTGGGCGCCCTGTCGGACACCTATAGTTCGCGGTGATCGGAGGTCATCCAACGGACCAGACGATCGAGCGTTCGAAACATCGATTCCGATCGCATGGTTTCAACGCGCGGATGCAACAAAAAGTTCCAGAATGCGCGATGGAAGCAAGGTCAGTCGATCAGCGCGCTGTGGGCTAGAACGAAGGGGGCGCCATCGGCCGGAATGCGGTTGACCTGCAGGTTGCAGCCGAAGACGTCCTGAAGATGCCGGTCCGTCAGCACGTCCTTGACAGCGCCCTCGGCCTGCAGCCGGCCGTTCTTGAGCAGAATCATCCGGTCGGCAAAGAGCGCAGTCAGGTTGAGATCATGCATCACGGCGATGACGCCGCCGCCGCGCCGGCAGAATTGCCGGGCAAGCGTCATGATGGTGAGCTGGTGGCTGATATCGAGGCTGGAGACCGGCTCGTCGAGAAGCAGCCAGCAGGGCATGCCGTCGATGACGGGTTCCGGGATCTGGCAGAGCACGCGGGCAAGCTGCACGCGCTGCTGTTCGCCGCCGGAAAGCTCCTGGTAGAAGCGCCCTTCGAAGCCGCCAAGATCGACGGCGGCAAGGGCCTCGGCGGCCGTGCGGTCTGCCTGTTCCGGCTGACGGTTGCGTCCGCTGGTAAGGCCCATTCGTACGATTTCACGGACGGTGAAGGGGAAGGAGATGGAGCTTGCCTGTGGCAGGACGCCCCGCATTTCGGCAAGCTGCCAGGCTTCCAGCTTGCCGATTTCGGTGCCGTTTATCTGCACGGAGCCGCGATAGGCCAGTTCGCCGGAGACCGCTTTCATCGTGGTGGTTTTGCCGGAGCCGTTCGGGCCGCAGATCGCCGTCAGCGTCCCGGCCTCGGCCGTGAAGGATATGTCCTGCACGACGGCCTTGCCGGAAAGCCGGACGCTCAGATTGGAGACATCGATCATCGCAGGCTCACAGGCTGAGGCGCGAGCGCTGCCGCAGCAGCATCCACAGGAAGAAGGGACCGCCGACGCCCGCCGTCAGGATGCCGATCGGCAATTCCGCCGGGGAAACCACGGTGCGCGCCGCCACATCGGCAATGATCAGCAATGCGCCGCCGAGCAGCGCGGAAGCCGGCAGGAGGAAGCGGTGGTCGGGTCCGATGACCATGCGCAGGATGTGCGGCACCACGATGCCGACGAAGCCGATGCCGCCGCTGACGGCGACAGAGGCGCCGACGGCCGCGGCCACGCTGACCACGGCGATATTCTTCAGCCGCTGCACCGATATCCCCATGTGAAAGGCGGCAGCCTCGCCAAGCGTCAGTGCGTTCAAGCCGCGTGCCATGAAGGGAAGCGGCAGGAGAGAAAGGACGATGATGGGGCCGGCACCGCCGACCTTGCTCCAGGTCGAGCCCGCCAACGAGCCCATGCTCCAGAAGGTGAGGTCGCGCAATTGCCGGTCGTCGGCCATGTAGATGAGGATTCCCGTTGCCGCGAGAGCGAGGGAACCGAGCGCAATGCCCGCAAGCAGCATGGTCGCGATGGACGTCTGCCCCTGCCTGGTTGCGACTTTATAAAGCAACATGGTCGTCACCAGGCCGCCGATGAAGGCTGCGAGGGGCAGGGCGAAGATACCGAAGAAATGCGCGACCGGACCAAGAATGCCGCCGCCGAGAGCGATCATGGACACGGCACCGAGGCCGGAGCCGGCGGACACGCCGATCAGGCCCGGATCGGCCAGCGGGTTGCGGAAGAGACCCTGCATGACCGCCCCCGATACCGCCAATCCGCCGCCGATCAGGAAACCGAGAATGGCGCGGGGCAGGCGGATGTCGAAAATGACGATACGGTCGCGATTGCTGAGCGCGCTTTCCGCGCCGCCGCCCAGCATGCCTGTCATCACGTCGACGACCGAAGCATTCGAGGCGCCTGTCGTAATGGAGAAGAAAAATGCAGCGGCGGAAACCAGAGCGAGGCCGGCGATGACGAGGATCGCAAGTGTGGTGCGATCCCCCTCGCGACGGCGTGCCGTGGTTTGCGACATCTGCTTCAATCCTGCCATGGCATCGTTGAATGCCACGTCAGCCTCCGTAGATCGCCGTGTTCAACTCGCGAATGGCGCTTGCGGTGCGCGGTCCGAAGCCGAGCAGGTGCAGGCCGTCCATGCGCACGATCGTCTTGTGGCTGGCGGCCGGCGTCAGCGAAATCGCCGGCTGCTTGAGCAGATCCTCGTTCGATATCGACAGCGGTCCCTCGCGATCCATGATGAGGATGACGTCGGGCTTGGCTTCGATGATCGCTTCATCCGTCACCGACTTGTAACCGGAAAAGCCACTGATCGCATTGACGGCGCCGGTGAGCTTGATGATGCCGTCAGCAGCCGTGTTGCTGCCCGATGCAAGGATCTTGCCGTTCTGGTTGCTGAGCACGAAGAGCACGCGCTTGCGCGCGGTTTGCGGACGCTTGGCGGAATCGGCAATTGCCGCATCGAGATCGGCCGCGACCTTGTCTTCCAGTGCCTTTGCCTTTTCGGGTACGCCGAGCAGCGCGCCGACGATCTCTATCTTCTTCAGAATGCCGTCGCGGTCATACTGCTGCGGCACGGTTTCGAAGGGCAGGCTGGCGTTGCGCAGCACGGCAAGCGCCTCCGGCGGGCCGGAGCCCTCGACGGCGATGATGGCTGTCGGATTGACGGCGAGGATGCCTTCTGGCGACAAAGCGCGCATATAGCCGACATCGGGAAGCTTGGTTGCTTCCTTGGGATAGAGGCTCGTGGAGTCGCGGGCGATGAGTCGCTTTTCCTCGCCCAGCGCATAGACGATCTCGGTGACATCGCCGCCGATGGAGACGAGGCGCGACGTATCCGGCTTGGGCGTTTCGGCCGCATGCGCGTGGCGTACGAGGCTGCCGAAACCGGCAATCGGATTGGCCGGCACGAGCGGCAAGGCCATCACCACCATGGTCAGGGCGACTTCCCACGGCCTGATGCGCTTGAAGTTCCTAAACATCGTCATGAACCATCCCTCATGCGGCGACGCTGGTGCCGGCTCTTGTCAGATTTTCCACGATAGCGCGCCAATCGGGGCGCTCATCGAGGCCTTCCTTCCGCTTGCCGAAGAACTGGATGATCATCTCGCCCTTGGCATTATAGGCTTCGAGCGAGGTGACATGGCCGTCCTTGGTCGGCTTGCGCACGGCCCATGCCTCGGCGATGTGGTCCATCCGCAGATGCAGATGGAAGGTCGGGTCCATCACATTGATCCACGGTCCCATGGCCTGCACGTTGTGGATCGGGCCGGAGTGGATCTGCACGGTGCCCTCGTTGGCGACGAAGCACATGATCGGCAGGCCCTCGCGCACGGAAGCATGCATCATCTCGGCGACAGCGGCGGTTTCCAGCTTCCAGGCATAATCATCGCCGACGGTGCGGATCGCTTCCTGGCGGCCGATCTTCAGCTTCTTCAGCATGCCGAAGAATTCGTGCGTGTCCGTCATGCGGCTCCAACGGTCGCGCAATTCGTCGCGGCTGACGTCGCCATCCGTCGCGCCATTGTCATAGCCCGAGCGATCTTCGATGAATTCCTGCGCCTGGTCTTCGATACGCAGCTCGGCCACCATGGCGTGATAGGCATCGACATTCGAGTCGGGGCGCAGATGCACCTTGTGGACGGCATCGCCGGCCTTGTCGAAGAACTGCAGGCTCAGCTTTTTCTGATCGCCATCGGTCTTGGTGACGGCGAAGCCGTACACCCAACGCTTCGGGAAGATGCGCAGGTCGATATTCTCGCCCAGCACGATGGCCGCCTGCACGCCGAACTTCATGTTTTCATAGACGCCGATCTTCTCGTGCACGGCGCTTTCGTTGCGTGACAGCGCCATGATCTCGCCGAGCGAGGCAATCCGCTCCAGGAAGCGATCGACGCTGGCATCGATGCGGATGGCCGAGATGCCGACTTCGGCCGCAACCAGGGCAGCTTCGGAAATATCGAGGCGGGCAGCGATGTCGCGCTCGCGCATTTTCGGGTTTTCGGCGCGGAAGGTGCGGATTTCGGCGGGGGTCGGTCGGGTCGTCTCAGTCATCTGTCATGCCTATTTGTTGAGTATGAGTTTGCCTTGGCGCGTAATCTTCATGCGGTAGATGACGCCCTCGTGCTTGATCATGATTTCGGTCTGGCCCCGGAAAATATCCGTGCTCTCGACAATTCTTATCTGCGGTGCGGCCGTGCATTGCACCGGCGGCGTTGGGGTCTTCTCAGCAATCATCCTGTTTAGTTTTGCCTGAAAATTCATCGGGGGCCGAACCCTCGTCCGGCCAAATTTATCTTGACTCTCATACTCATGGTTTCATAAAGACGCAATAGGAGACTGTTAAAGTCAAGTTTAAAAATTTCGACGCTACACGCCAGGGCCGTTGGCCGGGAAGGTACGTGTCAAACATATTCAGGAGGCATGCCGATGCTGACGAAAACGATCCTGGCGCTCGCTACCTCGGGGCTGTTTGCCGCGGCATCCTCCATTCCCGCCTTCGCCCAGGATGCGACTGCAGCGGCGGCACCCGCATCGGCAGTTCCGGCCGCCGCACATAAGCTCAACATCGAACTCAATGCATTGGCGCCTTCGCAGAAGGGCTGCATGATGACCTTCGTCGCCGAAAACGACATGGCGACGGCGATCAACAAGATTTCCTTCGAACTCGCCTTCTTCAACGATAAGAACGCGGTCGATCGTGTCACCGTTCTCGACTTCCGCGATCTGCCGCTCGGCAAGAAGCGCGTGCGGCAATTCGACATGCCCGGCGTGAAGTGCGAGACCGTATCGCGCATCATCATCAATGACACGCCGGTCTGCGACGGCCCGGCCGCCGGCGAATGCAAGGCGGCTCTGACGACCCGTTCGCAGATATCCGTTCCCTTCGAGGGTTGAAGCCATGGCGGTGCGCTCGGCGAGGGTTTCCATGGAGCGCCGCGCCAACGGCGGCTTGAATGACAATTATCCGAGTGTGCTGCCGGGCCACGAACTGGCCGGCCTTGAAGGTGTGCCGCGACCGCCGGTTGGCGAAGCGGTCGCGCATTACAGTCGCGTTACTGAGATCAGTTCTTTTCCGGACAATCCAAGTGAAGCCGCGTCGGTCGAGACGGCGGAGCGTCTGCCGATGGACGCGCTGCCCGAAAGGCGGCGCGAGGCTATTGCAGGGCGCAAGACATCGCTTCTTTTCTCCGGAATGGGGTCCTGCCTGTTCCATGCCGTGATCGTTGCCGTGTTGCTGCTGACCTTCGTCGCGACCCCGGAAGATGCGCAGGAGGAAGCCGGTGACTCTGTCAGTGTCATTATGATCGGCAATTCCGATGCGGATCAGATGGCCGCCGGCGAGGAGACGCCGCAGACCGAACCGGAACAGGTGACGGCCGAGGCCGTGCAGCCGCAAACGGTTCAGCCGACCGAGGTAACGCCGGAAGAGACCCAGCCTCCGCAGCCGGATATCGTTCAGCCACAGGAAGTCGAGACGCAGCAGGCGCAAACGGCCGAGCCCGTCGAGCAGGCTCAACCAACGACAGTCGTACCGGAGCAGCCGCAGATTTTGGCGACGCAGGTACCGGCCGAGACGACGGTGGTCCAGCCCGCCGAACCGGTGCAGCCCGTGGAGACCGAGGTCGTCGAAGCCCAACCAGTAGAGCCGCCCGCGGCAGTAGCAACGCCTGTAGAAAAGCCGAAGCCAATCGAGAAGCCGAAGGAGGTCAAGAGGCCGGTTGCAAAGGTTGCGAAGGCAAAGTCGGGGTCGCTAGGGGAGAGCCGGGAGGATACCAAACGAGGGGCCGCCGACGGTATTGAGGCGGCGCAGGCCGACACAAATTCGCAAGTGAATGCTCGCCGTACGGGTTCAGGCGATGCTGCCGTCGCGAACTACAAGGGCAAAATACAATCCCGTATCCGCCGCTACGTTCAACGTGTCTCCTCAAAATATGAGAAGGGCCTGATACTCGTTGTAAATCTGACAATTGGTTCCGGCGGCGAGCTCCGATCTCTTTCCCTGACGCGCAGCTCCGGAGACTCTGCATTGGATCAAGCCGTGATGGAGCAAATCCGGAATGCGGCGCCATTTCCACCGCTGCCCTCGGAGTGGGGTAGGCCGACCTGGCCGTTCATGCAAGCGGTTCAGGTCGGCGGGCGCTAGCCTTCCGGCCAGTGTCGCTTTAAAATATGATAAAAATTATCAACTTTATACTTTACTGTAAAAATCAAGTTTAATATGGTCGCCTCGCGCTCGATGGAATCGAGTGCATAGGAGCAACCAGCAAACGGGTGATGCATGGCGCGTAAGGGGAAGAAGGATTCTGGCCGCGAGAGCCGCGAAACGCAGGCGATGGCACAGGCTTCCGGAAAATCCACGCTTGATGGGCGCAGTTTCCTCTATGTGGGCGGTCGCGATTGCCAGGTGGCGCATCTGCGCCAGATTGCCAGCAGCTTCGGCGCCGAGCTCATCCATCACGATGGCGGCCTGCGCGAAGCGGTATCACGTATCGATACGGTGCTTCCTTCCGTCGACTGTGTCTTCTGCCCGATCGATTGCATCAGCCATGATGCCTGCCTGCGGGTAAAGACGGGCTGCAAGAAATTCGGCAAGGCCTTCATTCCCTTGCGCAACGGCAGCAAGTCCAGCCTCGAGCGGGCACTGCAGACCATGAACGAACGAGACGCTTCAAGATGATCGATAACGGCCCTGACGGGTTTTTGCTGATCGGCCTGCACAAGCTGGCCGCACAGAATGGCGACGGGCTCGTGCCCGAACTCTATGAATTGTTGATGCGTCGTGCCGAAGAACAGCGCGCGGCCAATATCGCCTCCTTCCCGGCATGGAAGGCGCGGCAGCCCGGGGAAGCGCCGGATCAGCCGCTGGACGAGACGAGCCGTGATGGCGCGAATGTCGTTGCCTTTGCGCCTGACGTCGATAAGACTGTCGCGCGCCGCAAGAAGTTCTAATCGTCGAACGAGGTTGCCATGTATATCGCCATGAACCGCTTCAAGGTCGTCATCGGTTTGGAGGGCGAATTCGAAGAGGTTTGGAGAGGGCGCGCTTCGCGGCTGTCGGAAGTGCCCGGCTTCCTGGAGTTCAGGCTCCTGCGCGGCAAGGCGGATGTCGAAGAGGGCTATACGTTGTTTTCCTCGCACACCATTTGGCGTAGCGAAGAGGATTTCATCAATTGGACGAAATCCGAACATTTCCGCACGTCGCACCGCAATGCGGGCGATAACAAGCGGCTCTATTGGGGGCCGCCGCAATTCGAAGGCTTTGCTGTCGTTCCGGGGATTTGAGACAGCGCGGTCTGTTTCGCGTACGGTAATTCTCTCTTAGGCTTTGGTCGCAGTGGTTCTGAAGAAAGCGCCGAGCGCTATCGCGGCCCAGCCGGCAATCATCCCCATTCCGCCTATCGGCGCGGCCATCGGAAAGAGCGAGCCGCCACCGTAATGCCTGTTGATCAGATCGCCGGCGAAGATCAGCGCTCCCAATCCCAGCAGGATAGCGGCGATCGGCGCGGTACGGATGCGGTCGTAGCCGATATAAAGCGCAAGCAGGGCAGGGGCGTGGGCGAGGCTCATGGTAGAGGCCGCGCCGAGGAAATGCGTATCACCACCGTGGGTGGCGGCCGCGGCAAGCGCGATACCACCACCGCCGAGAATGCCGGCAATAAACAGGGTGGCCGGACGGATTGCGGCGCTCATGCTCATGTTTTCTTTATTCCCTATTTTGCATATGGAAGGCCAGGCGCTCGACCGGCTCCCAGATAGTGGCCCGCAGCTTTTCATTCTCGATGGTTTCATCCATGGCGCGGCGGAAGCAAAGTAGCCACTCGTCGCGCTCCATCGGACCGATGGCGGCGACGAAATGCCGGCTGCGCAAGCGTGGGTGGCCGCGCTTTTTGGTATAGAGCTGCGGCCCACCGAGATAGCCGGTCAGATATTCGTAGAATTTCTCCTGCGAGCCTGCGAGGCTTGGCGGGTGCACCGCGCGGCAATTGGCTGCCTCGGGCAGCGTATCCATCAGTTCGTAAAAGCGTGATGTCAGCGCTCGCACCGTGCGGTCGCCGCCGATCGCTTCGTAAAGTGTGATGGTTTCTTCGCTCAAGCCCAAGCCCCTGTTTGCGATGTCCTACGTGGCAACTGACGGGCGCTGCCGCAACCGTCGAAGCGGTCGCTGCGGCGTTTCGGCGCTGCTTATTTTGCGGTCTTCAGCTGGAAAGCATCGCTTTCCCCCGGGATGAGCTCGAGCGGCCAGACCGTCTGGCGTGTCTTCCGGGGATATTCCTGGCTGTAGGCGGGCATGCTGGAAAGTAGGATCTCCGCCAGCTCGACGCCGAGATCGTGCACGGACGTGCGAAAGCAGGTCAGCGCCGGCTGCAGGAACTTGGCACGCGGCGCCTCGCGAAAGCTGACGACGGCAATGTCACGTCCCGGAATGATGCCGGCTTCCATCACGCGCCGATAGAAGCCGATCGCCATCAATTCGTAGATCAGGATCACGGCCGTCGGCTGGTTTTCGAGGCTCAGCAGTTCGTCGGCAACCTGATAGCCTCCCTGTTCGCTCGATTTGGCGCGAATGACGAGTGCAGGATCGTAGGCGATGCCATGCCGCTCAAGCGCCCGGCGGTAGCCCTCGAGGAAGACAAAGCCGAGGTTGATGTCGCTCGACGGCGCGCTGACGGCGATGCGGCGATGTCCATGCGCCACGAGCCGGTCGACGGCGCAATTGACGACGCCGTCGAAATCGAGGTCGGCCCAGGGATGCTGCGTGCCCGAAAGGCTGCGGCCGAGTGCTGCGAAGGGGATCTTGGCCTTGGCGAGCAGGTCGAAGCGCTTGTCGACGCGCTGCGTCTCCGAAATGATGAGGGCGTCGACGACGCGCCTTGCCACCATGCGCTTCAGATATTCATACGGATCTTCGTCATGCGGGCAGGGCAGCATGATGAGATCGAGCTTGTGGCGCGAAAATACGCTCTGCAGCCCCCCGGTCACGGTGAGAAAGAAATTGTCGCTGTTTTCGACCGTTTCCCGGCTGGACTGGATCATCAGGCCGATGACATTCGTCGTGCCCTGCCGCAGGCTGCGCCCCGATTGATTGGCCACGTAACCCAGCTGCTCGGCGGCGGCGAGAACGCGCTTGCGGGTTTCCTCGTTGACATCAGGTTTGCCGTTCAACGCCCGTGATACTGTGCCGATCGAGATATCGAGATGTTCGGCAAGCTGACGAATTCCCTTCATCGGCCGCGGTTTTCCTCCATGCGCCATTTTCCGTTGTCCTCCTCTATTGACACAGGAAAATCTTTTCGCATAGTATCGTAAACGTTTACGGAGCGCGTGTCATGAGGGGTTTACGCACCGCCCGCTGGAGGACATCGTGAAATTTAATGCCATTTTGTGTGGGTGCGGAGCTATGTCCAAGGGCTGGCTCAGGGCCATCGCCTCGACGCCAGACCTTGCCGAATCCATTCAGATCGTCGGTCTGGTCGATCTCAATCGCGCCACTGCTGAAAACCTTGCGAAAGAGTTTTCTCTCGAGCATGCCGTCATCGGCTCCGATCTCGCCGAGGTCATTGCGATGACCAAGGCGGATCTGGTCTTCGACGTCGTCATTCCGGCCGCTCGTTTCGGCGTGGTTTCGACGGCGCTGAAGGCCGGCTGCCATGTCTTGAGCGAAAAGCCGATGGCGACGTCGCTCGCCGAAGGTGCCGCTCTCATCGATCTTGCAGCTGAGGCCGGCAAGGTCCATGCCATCATCCAGAACCGCCGCTTCATCTCCGGCATCCGTCGCATGCGACGCTTGGTGGAAGAGGGGGCGATCGGCGAGCTCACGGGCGTTCATTGCGATTTCTTCCTTGGTCCGCATTTTGGCGGCTTCCGCGAAGAGATGGACAATGTCCTGCTGCTCGACATGGCGATCCACACCTTCGATGCCGCCCGCTTCGTGTCCGGCAAGGTGCCGCTTTCGGTCTACTGCGTCGAAAAGAATCCTGTTGGGTCCTGGTACAAGCATGGCGCATCGGCCCATGCGCTGTTCGATTTTTCCGATGACGTCGTTTTCAGCTATCGCGGCTCCTGGTGTGCCGAGGGCCAGCGCACGAGCTGGGAAAGTGAGTGGCGGCTGACCGGCAGCAAGGGCATGCTGACCTGGGACGGCGAGGAGAATTTCGAGGCTGGTGTCGCCGGCAACGATCCGGGGCTGCTGCATGGCTTTACGCCGATCGAGGTTCCCGGACCGAAGCATGAGGAAGAGACGCATGGCCATGCCAGCGTCATCGCCTCCTTCATCGAAGCGATCAAGACCTGCAAGCCGCCCGAAACTGCAAGCGGTGACAACATTCGCAGCCTCGCCATGGTTTTAGGCGCGATTGAAAGCGCCAAGACGGGCCGGCGCGTCGATATTTCAGCACAAGGACAGTGACATCATGACAAATCCGGCAAAGGCCATCCGCATCGGCACGATGATCAGGGCGGCGAACGAGGACGCCGCCAAGGGCATCGCGAAGATCGCCGATCTTGGCTTTGAAAGCTTCGAGCCCTTCTTCTGGCAGACCACCAACGGCCAGAACCTTGCGGAGCTCGGCAAGCGCTGCCTCGACGCCATCGGCGATCGCGATATCACCATCTCGACCCTCGGCATGTTCGGCAATCCGCTCGAAGAGCGCGAGATGGACCTGCAGACGCTGCAGGGCTGGAAGGATTGCATCGACAACGCCCATCATTTCGGCGCGACTTGCGTTGCCGGTTTCACTGGCCGTATCCGCGACAAGCCGCTCACCGACAGTCTGCCGCGCTATAAGCAGATCTGGAGCGAGCTTGCCAAGCGTGCCGCCGACAAGGGCATCAAGATCGCCTTCGAGAATTGCGCCATGGATGGCAACTGGGCGACCGGCGACTGGAACATCGCTCACAACCCGGATGCCTGGGAGCTGATGTTCAACGAGACGCCTGACGACAATATCGGCCTGGAATGGGAACCGTGCCATCAGATGGTCTATCTGATCGAGCCGCTGCCGCAGATCCGCAAATGGGCAAGCAAGATCTTCCACGTTCACGGCAAGGATGCGACGATCCGCTGGGATGTCATCAAGGAGCACGGCATCTTCGGCAAGGAGAAGTTCGTGTTCATGCGCACGCCGGGCTTCGGCGACAGCAACTGGACCGATATCATCTCCGAGCTGCGCCTTGCAGACTGGTCTGGCTCCATCGACATCGAAGGCTGGCATGACCCGGTTTACCGCGATGCGCTTGAGATGACTGGCCAGGTTCACGGTCTGAACTATCTCAAGGCAAGCCGGGGTGGGGACTTCGTCGAGTAACGCATGCATTTGCAGAACTGCATCGATTTAGGAGGCAAGTTGTGCGTTAATGAAATGCCCTAAGTTATCGACGCTTAGGGCATGACGGAAACCCGAACGGAGGAACCCGAGCGTCTGCACCTTGCCCTATGGGACAGGCGGGCGCTTGGCGCAGGTAAGAGGAAAACGCCGATGGCAGCGCGGGCCATGTTATCGGACAGATACCGTCACGGTTCGCATGGTGGAGGAGAATGTATGAATATTTTTTCGAAGCTGGCGATCTCCGCCGGCATGTCGCTTCTGCTTGCCGCCGGTGTGGCGCAAGCGCAGAGCAAGACATTTAACGTCTGGTGGTTCGAACTGCCGGATACTTCGCAAGCCAAGGCATGGACCAAGGCGCTCGAAGAGCTGAAAGCCAAGCATCCTGACGTTACGATCAATTTCGAGCAGAAGACCTTCGAGCAATTGCAGAAGGCAGGCAGCCTCATTCTCAATTCGGATCAGGCCCCGGATGTTCTGGAGTACAACAAGGGCAATGCCACGGCTGGCCTCGTCGCCTCGCAGGGCCTGCTGACACCGCTCGACGATCAATTCAAATCGCGCGGATGGGATAAGATCCTCAACGAAACGAATAGCCAGCTCAGCAAATACGATGGCAACGGCATCTACGGTTCCGGTCCAATTATCGGTATTCCCGTCTATGGCGAATTCGTTTCGGTTTTCTACAATATCGACATGTTCCAAGCCAATGGCGTGAAAGTGCCGACCACGCTGGACGAGTTCGAAGCTGCGCTCGATACTTTCAAGAAGAAAGGCATTACGCCGCTTGCCTATGGTACGGTGGATTCCAACGCGCAGCACCTGGTCTATACGCTTGCACTGACGCAGGCTGACGATACCTGGGTCAAGAATTATCAGGGGCTGAAGGCACCGCTTGATACCAAACCCTTCCTGTTCGCCGCCCAGAAGATCGCCGACTGGGTGAGTAAGGGTTATATTTCGAAGGATTCGACCGGCCTGAAGGGTACCGGCGGCGCCGACAATCTCTTCTCGTCGGGCACAGCTCCGATGTTTGTCAGCGGCACCTGGAACAACGGCAACTTCGCGAGCTCGATCAAGAACTTCAAGTGGAGCCAGTTCATCTTCCCGACCACAAAGTACAGCGTGGGTTCGACCGGCAACCTGTTCATGGTGCCGAAGAGCGCGAAGAACAAGGATCTCTCCTACGAGTTCATCGATCTTGTTCTGAGCAAGGAAAACCAGAACCAGCAGGCCAATCTCGGTGGTGTTGCCATCGCCGCCGATCCGGCCTCAGTCACTGACGAAGTCGGCAAGCGCAACGTTGAGCTCTTCAACCAGATCTCCAGCAAGGGCGGCCTCGGCTTCTATCCGGACTGGCCGGTGCCTGGTTA
This sequence comes from Rhizobium sp. P28RR-XV, assembly GCF_012641385.1. NCBI lineage: Bacteria > Pseudomonadati > Pseudomonadota > Alphaproteobacteria > Hyphomicrobiales > Rhizobiaceae > Rhizobium > Rhizobium sp. P28RR-XV. The sequence continues at coordinate 161,927 of NZ_JABAIG010000002.1, read as the reverse complement.
CTACGAACTGCTGATCCAGGCGACCACGGGTCTTGTCAACGGTTCGACCACGCCTGATCAGTTCGCGGCGCGCCTGAAGAAGGCCTATGACGACGTGCAGGCAGCGCAGTAACACCATCGGCGACAATCACAACGGCAAGACGGCTTTGATGCTGCCTTGCCGTATCGGACTGGAGGATTTCGATGGATAAGTCGAAGAACGCCGGCAAGGCGGGGTATTATTTCTATATGATCCCCGGTGTGTTGGGCTTTGTTCTGATCGTGCTCATTCCCCTGATTGCCAATCTCGCAATCAGCTTCACGACGTGGAAGGGGGGCGTTATTCCGCCGCGCTATGTCGGCCTGGAGAACTATCAAAGATTGCTTCAGGATACCCTCTTTTGGGGGTCGATCCAGCATACGCTGCTGTTCATCATTTCGATGACCATCGTGCCCATTCTGTTGGGATTGCTGCTGGCGGCGGTGCTTTTTGACTATATCAGCGCGCAGTTCAGCGAGAGATGGTCGAGCTTCTTTCGCGCGGGCTTCTATCTGCCGCAGATCCTGCCGCTAACCGCCGCCGGTGTTCTCTGGGCATGGATCCTCAATCCGATCGGCATCATCAACGCGGTGCTGAAGGCGATCGGGCTCGATTTCCTCGCCAAGAACTGGCTGGGGGATGCAAGTTATGCGCTTTGGGCGGTTTCAGCCGTCATCGTCTGGGTGCAGGTCGGCTATTGTCTCGTGGTCTTCATGTCCGGGCTGGCGCGCGTGGACCCCTCGCTCTATGAGGCTGCTGAGCTCGACAATGCAAGCTGGTTCGGGCGCTTCCGTTCCATCACGATCCCGATGCTCATGCCTGAAATCTTCGTAGTTGCGCTGACCACGCTGATCGCGGCGCTCAAGGTCTTCGCGCCCATCTACGTTCTGACGTCGGGCGGTCCTGACAATGCGACGACGGTACCGTCCTATCTGTCCTATTATCACTTCTTCACGACAAATCGCGTCGGCTATGCCGCGGCGATCGCAACATTGCAGACGGCCGTGACCATCTTACTCGGCGTCGTGTTTCTGCGCATGCAATCGAAGCAAACCGAGGGAGGTCACTGATATGACGGCCACGTCTTCGCTTTCCGCCCAGGCTGTTTCGGTGCATCATGGCCAGAAGAAAGGGATAGGCCGATGGGTCGTCCTGGCCATCCTGCTGGTTTTCCTTGCAGGTACGCTCTTTCCGTTCTTCCTGGCCGCCGTCAATGCCATCAAGACGCCGTCCGATTATGCCGCCAACGGTCCGCTCGCCTTTCCGCAGAGCTTTGATCTGACGGCGCTCAAGAACTTCTGGGCGACCGTCGATTTCCCGCGCAAGCTCTTCAACAGCATTGTCATCAGCGGATGCGCCGCCATTCTGGCCGTCGTACTCAGCCTGCTCAACGCCTATGCCATCGGCATCGGCCGCGTGCGCGGCGGACAGGTGATGCTCGTCATCCTGCTGATTTCGATCATGGCGCCGCAGGAGGCGCTCGTCTATCCGCTCTACTATATGTCCAAGCAGGTCGGCCTGTTCGACTCGATGCTCTCGGTCATCCTGATCATCGGTGTCCTGCATACCGCATTCGGCACTTACCTGCTGTCGTCTGTCATGGCGACCTTCCCGCGCGAGATCATCGAGGCGGCGCAGATCGACAATGCGAGCCGATGGCAGATCCTTTGGATGGTGATCGTGCCGGTGCTGCGGCCGACGCTTGCGGTGCTCGCAACCTTCTTTTTCATCTGGACCTGGAACGAGTTCCTGATCCCGTTGGTCTTCCTGGTCTCCAACAACAATCAGACGGTTTCCGTCGCCATGGGCGTGCTGTCGGGAGCCAATACGCAGGAGCCGACCGCGATTGCAGCAGCGTCGTTGCTCGGTATCCTGCCGACGGTGATCTTCTTCCTTATTTTCCAGCGGACCCTGACGCGCGGTGTTGCGGTCGGTGCCGTCAAATAACCAATGCGGAAGTCCCGGTCCGACTGTCGTCGTCGGGCGGGGCGCGATGAATGGCAAGTCAGACGACTTCGATTTTCCGCAGGAGGCGTAAAGTGGCAGGAATCAACATCAAGTCCCTCACTAAGCATTTCGGTGCCGTGCAGGTTCTCAACGACATCGATCTGACGATCGAACGCGGCGAGTTCGTCGTCTTTCTCGGCGGCTCGGGCTGTGGAAAGTCGACATTGCTACGTATGATCGCGGGTCTGGAGTCGATCACCAGCGGCGAGATCTGGATCGGCGGAAAGCGCGTCGACCAGTTGCCGCCCGGCGAGCGCGGTGTGTCGATGGTCTTCCAATCCTATGCGCTCTATCCGCACATGACCGTTCGCGACAACATGTCCTTCGGCCTGCGCAACATCAAAACGCCAAAGGCCGAGATCAACAGGCGCATCGAAGAGGCTGCGAAGATCCTTGAAATGCCGCATCTGCTGGATCGCAAGCCTTCGGCTCTCTCCGGCGGCCAGCGCCAGCGTGTCGCGATCGGCCGCGCCATCGTGCGCGAGCCCGACGTCTTCCTCTTTGACGAGCCGCTCTCCAACCTCGATGCCGGCCTGCGCACGCGCACGCGCGTCGAGCTGGCTCAGCTGCATGAGCGGCTGGGCGCGACGATGGTGTTCGTCACCCACGACCAGGTGGAGGCGATGACGCTTGCAGACCGTATCGTCCTGCTCAACAACAAGAAGATCGAGCAGGTGGCCACGCCCGTCGAGATCTATACGCGCCCCGCGACGCGCTATGTCGCGCAATTCGTCGGATCGCCGGGCATGAACTTCATCAACATAGCCGGTGTCGGCGAGGCGGGCGGGCTGGCGACGGCAGCGCTGCCGGACGGATCGGTCATCAGGACGGCGATAGCGCTCGACGGCCTTTCGAACTCCGGGCTGACGCTCGGCATTCGCCCTGAGCATCTGGTTGTCACGGCGGCGGAAAAGGGCGACATTGACGGCCAGGTCGAGACGGTGGAGCGTCTGGGCGACCGTTCCCTCGTTCATGTCAGGCTCAAGGACGGCTCGAAGATCATCGGCACCGATCCTGGCATGACGACCATCGCGACCGGCTCGCCGATCGCCTTCACCGTCGATGCAGCAAAGGTGAGCATCTTCGACGAGAAGGATGCAGCCTATCATTCGGTAAACTAAGAAGGGAGCAACACGAAGATCAGCCACACTCAATAAGGTTCAGAGGCAATCAACTAGGTCGTTGACGAAACCGTCCAACTGGTATGTTATGTCGCCATGTCCACTGCGCACCATAGGAAGAAGCAGCCCTTGTTCGTCCGCCAGCAATTGCTGGAGGTGGCGGCGCGGCTTGCTTCCGAAAAAGGGATGACGGCCGTGACCCTGGATGCCGTTTCCGGCGCGTCCGGCGTCAGCAAGGGCGGTTTGCTGCATCATTTTCCCAGCAAGAACATGCTTCTGGAGGCACTGTTCGAAAGCCTGCTGGAGCGGCTGGACGCGGCAATCGAGGAAGCGATGCGCGCCGATCCGTTGCCGCATGGCCGCTTCACCCGCGGTTACCTGCATGCCTGCCTGGCGCTGCGCGATCAGCCCGAGGGCACGAAGGACTGGGCGCAGGTGACGATGGTGTTGCTCACCGAGCCGCAATTGCGGCAGCGGTGGCACGCCTGGGTGCGCGAGCGCAGCGAGGAATATGTCGGCACGGACTCCTCGGTGGATGCGGCAATCGTCAGGCTGGCAGCCGATGGAATCTGGCTCGCGGATTTGCTCGGTAGCCACGACATGGACGAGAGCGCCCGTCAAAAGCTGATCGACCGGCTGATCGAGCTGACGCAGCTCTAACCTTATCGGAGAAAATGGAATGGCGAACGCATCGGTCTATGCAATGCTGCTGGTCGCGATCGTGCTGGAGGTGATCGGCACGACGGCATTGCAGATGTCGCAGCAGTTCACCCGCCTCGGCCCGACAGTGGTTCTGGTGGTCTGCTATACCGCAGCCTTCTATTGTCTCTCGGTGACGTTGCGGGTCATCCCTGTGGGCATTGCTTATGCCATATGGAGCGCGCTCGGCATCGTGCTGATTTCGATGGTGGGCGTCGTGCTTTTCCGCCAGAAACTCGACCTTGCCGCCGTCATCGGCCTGGGTCTGATCATTGCCGGCGTCCTGGTCGTCAATCTCTTTTCAAAGTCCGTGTCGCACTGAAAACACAGGTGTTGTCTATGGTCGTTTTTGTCTTTGTCAAATTCACGGGGAGGCTTTATCTCTTGTCCCGACTGGGCTGATGGAGTCTTGAAGTACGGCGCTTTCCCAAAGCGCTTTGGATCGCATAACCCATTCAATTTCAATGGTATAAGAGGAGTGCCGTAATGACTATTCGTGCCGTCGTTTGGGGCGAGAACATTCATGAGCAGACAAACAAGGTCGTCGCCGAGATCTATCCGGAGGGCATGCACAACACCATCGCCAAGGCACTGAATGCTGATGCCGGTATCGAGGCGACCACCGCAACGTTGCAGGAGCCGGAACACGGTCTCAGCGAAGCCCGTCTGAAGGATACCGATGTCCTTTTGTGGTGGGGCCACAAGGATCATGGCGCCGTCAAGGACGAGGTCGTCGAGCGCGTCGCCAGGCGCGTGTGGGAAGGCATGGGCCTGATCGTCCTGCACTCCGGCCATTTCTCCAAGGTCTTCAAGCGCCTGATGGGCACGCCCTGCGCGCTGAAATGGCGCGAAGCCGGTGAGCGCGAGCGTCTGTGGGTCATCAACCCCCGCCATCCGATCGCAGCCGGCCTCGGCGAGCATTTCGAGCTTGAGAACGAGGAAATGTACGGCGAGCAGTTCTCCGTTCCCGAGCCGCTGGAAACCGTGTTCATCTCCTGGTTTCAGGGCGGCGAAGTCTTCCGCTCGGGCATGACTTGGCGCCGTGGTGCCGGCAACATCTTCTATTTCCGTCCTGGCCACGAAACCTATCCGACCTATCACAACGGCACCGTTCAGAAGGTTCTGATCAATTCCGTGAAATGGGCTCATAACCCGCTCGGCACCCAGGCCAGCATCCATGATGCGCCGAACGTTCCCGTCGAAAAGGCGCTGGAGCCGATCGTCGAGCGCGGCCCGAAATTGCACCAGGCCGGCGAAGCCGGTTATCGCTGAGGTATCATATGCGTCTCATAGTAGTTGGCACGGGCGGCATGGCGAAGAACCAAGTGGAGCATTTCGCCCGCATCCCTGGCGTCGAAGTCGTGGGCGCCGTCGATACGGACGCGACAAGACTCACCGCCTTTTGCGATACGTTCGATATTAAGAAGCGCTTTTTGTCGTTGGACGAGGCCATCGCCTGGGGCGAGTTCGATGCGGCGACCAACGTCACGCCGGACAAGGCTCACCATCCGACGACCCTGCCGCTGCTTGCCGCCGGCAAGCATGTTCTCTGCGAGAAGCCGCTCGCGGAGAATTACGAAAAGGCACTTGAGATGACGGAAGCTGCCGAAAGGGCAGGGGTCATCAACATGGTCAACCTCACCTATCGCAATGTCGCGCAGCTGCAGAAGGCGCGCGAGATGGTGATCTCAGGCGAGATCGGCACGGTCAAGCATGTGGAGGCGTCCTACCTGCAGAGCTGGCTCGTCTCCAAGGCCTGGGGCGATTGGCGCAGCGAATCCAAATGGCTCTGGCGCCTGTCGACCGGCCACGGTTCGAATGGTGTTCTGGGCGACATCGGTATCCACATCCTCGATTTCGCCGCCTATGGCGCAGCGACCGATATCGATCACGTCTTCGCCCGCCTCAAGACCTTCGCCAAGGCGCCCGGCGAGCGCATCGGCGAATATACGCTCGACGCGAACGACAGTTTCTCGATGTCGGTCGATTTCGCCAACGGTGCGCTCGGCGTCGTGCATGCGAGCCGCTGGGCGACGGGGCATCTGAACGAGCTGAAGCTGCGCATCTACGGCGAGCGCGGCGGCCTGGAAGTGTCCCACAGCCCGAACGGCTCCGAATTGCGCGGTTGCCTTGGCGACGACACCGAAACGGCGACGTGGAGGGTGCTCGAGGTGCCACCGGTCCTGACCAACTACCAGCGCTTCGCCGAAGCTGTCACGACCGGCAGCAGCCAGGACCCGAGCTTCCGCCATGCGGCTAACTTGCAGCGCGTGCTGGATCTTGCCATGGTAACGGAAACCGAGCGGCGCGAACTGAAGGTCTGATGGCTACAGCGCCGCGCATCCCATGTGACGCGCAAAGGTCGCTGTAGTATTTTAAATCTGCCGCATAATTTTATCCTTAAATCGATTCCGGTTTAAGGAAATATGCAGTAGGCCACCTTCAGGCAAAGCCTTGGGAGTGATGCATGTCTACCGAGGAAAAAGTTGCCAGCCACTACACGCACGGATCGCTGGAAACGGCGATCCTGCAAACCCTTGCGGCCGACGGCAAAGACATCGAAAACCTGCGCATTCGCGATCTGGCCGGTGTCGATGAGTTCCATCTGGGGCGACATGCGGCGACGGTGGATTTCGCGAGGGATCTCGATCTTTCCGCCGGCCTGCGGCTTGCCGATATCGGATCGGGGCTCGGCGGGCCTGCGCGCCATTTTGCCGATTCCTATGGATGCATCGTCTCGGGCATCGATCTCACCGAGGAGTTCGTCCAAGTCGCCAATTCGCTGACGGCCCGCTGCGGTCTGGCGGATCAAGTCTCCTTCCGGCAGGGGAGCGGTTTGGCACTGCCCTTCGAGAGTGGCGGCTTCGACCGGACGACGCTCATTCATGTCGGCATGAACATCGAGGACAAGGCGAGGCTGTTTTCCGAGGTCAGGCGCATTCTCAAGCCGGGCGGCCGCTTTGGCCTCTATGAGATCATGCAGATGCGGGAAGGCGCGCTGCCCTATCCGATGCCCTGGGCGATGGAGCCGGAGACGAGTTTCGTCTGCAGCCCCGATGTCTATCGAAATCTGCTTGATGAAGCCGGCTTCAAGGTGGAGCTGGAGCAGGATCGCAGTGCTCTCGCAATCCGGCTGGCCCATGAAGCGCGCGCCAAGGCTGCGGCGGGCGAGGAGCGGAACCAGGGGGGCCGTATCCTGATGGGGCCGCGGGCTGGTGAGCGCATGAGCAACGTCAATATGTCGGTGGAGGGTGGCCTGCTTGCTCCGATCGAGATGATCTCCAGAGCCATTTGAGGCGATTGCGCCGAATGCAGTTCGTCACGGTACATTGACAGCGGTGGGCCTATTTCTATATGGAAATTCCGACGGTAATGGATTTCTGCCGGGCCATGGTGGCCGAACCGCTGCTCTGATTTTCCAGGGAAGCTGATGACTCCTACTCAACGCGCCTAAAAGGCGAAGGAGTAGAGTCATGCCTGTCTTCCTGCCGTTATCCCGCCTATGTTTCTTATGCACTGTCCCCGGAAGACCGTCCGTCGGCTTCGCGGGAGGGGCAAACTGATGTCCGCATCCGCCTATTTTCATCATCGCTTTCAGCAGTTTCGCAGCCTCTTCAAATGGATCCTTCTCGTCGTGCCGATGGCGGTCGTCGTCGGCTCGCTTTGCGCCCTGTTTCTGTGGAGCCTGGACGAGGCGACGACGGCGCGTTTCGAGTATCCCTGGCTGATCTTCCTGATGCCGGTTGCCGGTTTCCTGATGGTGCTGGTCTATCAGCACTTCGGCCGCGGGTCGGAAGGCGGCAACAATCTGATCGTCGACCAGATCCACGAGCCCGGTGGTGGCGTGCCGCTACGCATGGCGCCCTTCATCTTGGTTTCGACGGTCCTGACGCATCTGGTTGGCGGTTCGGCCGGGCGCGAAGGGACGGCGGTGCAGCTCGGCGGCAGCATTGCCAGCGCCTTTGCCAAAGTCTTCCGGCTCAGCCATGCCGAGATCCGCATTCTCCTCATGGCGGGCATCGCCGCCGGCTTCGGCGCGGTCTTCGGCACGCCGATCGCTGGTGCAGTCTTCGCTCTCGAAGTCTTGACGATCGGGCGCATGCAATATGAAGCGCTGATCCCGAGCCTTGCGGCGGCGATCACAGCCGATTGGACCTGCCATGCCTGGGGTATCGAGCATATCCAGTATCAGATCGGCTACCTAGCCGGCACACCGGCCAGCACCTTCCATCTCGATGCCTTGCTGCTCGTCAAGGTCAGCATCGCCGGCGTGATCTTCGGCCTGATGGCGCGCTGCTTCAGCGAGGTCTCGCATCGGGCGTCCGCGGCGTTCAAGCGGTTGTGCGCCTATGCGCCGCTGCGGCCTGTCATCGCCAGTGCAATCCTGATCAGTCTCGTCTACCTGCTCGGCACGCGGCAATATCTCGGACTAGGTGTCTGGTCGCCCAATCCTGGCGATGCGACGATCCTAGGTTTCTTCGATCCCGCCCATGCCGATTACTGGAGCTGGTTCTGGAAGGCCGTCTTCACGATCGTGACGTTGAGTGCCGGCTTCAAGGGTGGCGAAGTGACGCCCTTGTTCTTCATCGGTGCTGCACTTGGCAATGCGCTTGCCGCCATTCTCGGCGCGCCGGCCGATCTCTTTGCCGGGCTGGGCTTCGTCGCCGTCTTTGCCGGGGCCACCAATACGCCGCTTGCCTGTATGATCATGGGTATCGAGCTCTTCGGCGCGACGCACACGGTCTATCTCGCCGTCGCCTGCTTCCTTGCCTATATCTGCAGCGGTCATACCAGCATCTACCTGTCGCAACGGCTTGGCGTCGCCAAGGGGGCCGCCGCCGGTAATGTCCCCGCCGACACGCCGCTTCGCCATATTCGGGAGCGCGGTTTGGAGACGCGGCGAGAAAATGCCCATAAGACCGGAAAGGTTTGACGCCAAGGACGGCTGGAAGTTGTCGTGCTCTATCTTGTCGTGTTTCTCGGTGCCGGATTGGGCGGCGCATTCCGTCTCGGTATCAACGAACTCGTCGCCCGCCTGCTCGGGGTCGAATTTCCATTCGGCACGCTCATCATCAATATCCTCGGAGCCTTCGTCATGGGGGCTGCTGACGGAATATTTCGCCTTTCGCGGCGGTATGTCGCAGGAGGTGCGATTGTTTCTGACGACGGGCGTTCTCGGCGGCTTCACGACGTTTTCGACCTTTGCGCTGGAGAGCGTCGTTCCATGGGGCGCGGCCAATGGATGCCGCCATCGCCTATATCGGCCTGTCCGTTTTCCTGCCGATCGGGGCTCTGATGGCAGGACTTGCAATTGTCCGGCTAATAATTCAGGCTCAAACGGCATAGTGATTGGGGGTCGGCAGATTTCGCCGCATTTTTGCCGATTCCGAGGTGAAACCCTCTCGAGAATCGCGGGGATTCATTCCACGACAAACCACCGCTCGTCGCGAACGGACTCTCTTGCGAAATTCGACTTATCAACTCATATAAACGCCTATTAAGATCACCGCATAACACAAGGAGTCGGGCGTCGATCAGGATAAAGACGGGCAAGCATTCCCAATGACAAGCCTGTTCTCGCTCCGGGATTCGCATGCGGATTCCCCGGCAAAATTTCCTCCCGGACCGCACCGCCCCAAAAGACAGACATGACGGAGAGTCCCTTGAGCGCACCTGCTCCCACTTCCAACCAATCTCCTGTTCCGGAACAAACCTTTGGCACCGCCGGCATCGCGCCGATGGAGCGCGCGAGCGCCATGACGCGCTTTTTCATGGGCATTGTTGCCTGGGCCGAAAGCCTCAATCTGAAATATGCCAAGCTCGGCAATCCGCCGGTCTATGACACCGCGACCTTCCCCTGGGCGGCCGAGATCGAGAAGGATTATCCGGCCATCCGCGCCGAGCTGGAAAAGGTGCTGCTGCGCCAGAGCGAGCTGCCGACCTTCCAGGACATCTCGACCGACGTGAAGACCATTTCGACGGATACGCGCTGGAAGACCTTCTTCCTTCTCGGTTTCGGGGTTAAGTCCGAGCAGAACATCAAGGCATGCCCGAATACCTGGGCAGCCGTGCAGAAGATTCCCGGCCTGACGACGGCGATGTTCTCGATCTTCGAGCCGGGCAAACATCTTCCCGCCCATCGCGGCCCCTATAACGGCGTGCTTCGCCTGCATCTCGGCCTCATCGTACCGGAGCCGAACGAGAAGCTCGCCATCCGCGTCGACAAGCAGGTTTGCCATTGGCAGGAAGGCAAGGCGCTGATCTTCGACGACGCCTATGAGCATGAAGCCTGGAACCACTCCGACAAGACCCGCGTCGTGCTCTTCGTCGATTTCGTCAAGCCGCTGAAGTTCCCGGCCCGTATCGTCAACTGGGCTTTGATGAACCTGGCGATCTTCACGCCTTTCATCAAGGAAGGTCTCGACAATCACAAGGAATGGGAAAAGAAGTTCTACGCCGAAGCAGAGGCGCTCAGGAATCGGCCGAAGCCCTAATTTCATCGGCTGATGACTCTAGTAAAAACCCCGGAATCCGTAAGGATTCCGGGGTTTTATTTTGTCGATCAGACGCAGCGGTTAAGCAGGCTTATTCGCCTCTTCGTGTCTTCTTCTTCGTAGCACTCTTCTTCCGGCTCAGCCGCAGCGGCTTTACCGTCGAGATTGCCAAGCAGCGCCGAAATGGCTACTTCACCGTCCGCACAATTGCAGCGCCCGCCGTCATGCCGCCGCCGAAGGCAACGAGGCCGAGATTGAGCGGCTCGGAGTGTTCGCTGGCGACATGCAGCATGGCAAGCGGAATGCTGGATGAGCTGGTGTTGCCATAGGTCTCGATGACGCTCAGGGCCGGGCGGCCGCTGCGCTTGGCAATCGTATCGATGATGCGCTGGTTGGCCTGATGCGGCACCAGCAGATCGAGATTGGCAAGCTCGATGCCCGCATCGACGCAGGCGTTTTCGATCGAGCGGGTCATCGAATGCACAGCTTCGGTGAAGACCGCGCGGCCGTTCATCGCGATTACGCCGTCGTCCGGCAGCGGAACGTAGAGCAGATCGCCCGGCTCCGGCCGGCCGCTGACGATCGGTCGGCTTGCGGTGAAGAGCGGATTGCGCGCCATGTCGCGGCTGGTCACGAGACTGGCCGTGGCGGCGTCGCCGAAGAGGATCGCCGTGGAGAAGTCGTTCATGTCGAGCAGCGGCGACAAGACTTCCGAGGTGATGATGAGCACCTTGGCATCGTTCTGCTGCGCAATGAAATCATAGGCCTGCTGCAGCGCGTAGAGATAGCCGGAGCAGGCTGCGCCCATATCGTAGGCGGCAAGCGAAGGCCGCACGCCATCTTCGGCAACGGCAACCGCGACGCGGCTTGCGAGCGACGGCGTGGCGATATCGGGCGTGCCGGTGGCGGCAATCACCAGATCAATATCGTGGATCGAGATCTGGTTCTGCCGCAGGAGATCGCGCGCAGCCTTCGTGGCGAGGCTCAGCGTGCCTTCCTCAGGCCCGACCCAGAAGCGACTCTTGATGCCGGTCAGCGCGAGAATCTCGTCAGCGCGGCGGTTCGGCCAGTTGTGGATGATCTCTTCATTGGTGATACGGCGGGCGCCTGTCGCGAAACCGATGCCGTTGATGACAACTTCGGAGAAGCTACCGGTATGGCGGCGCAGCGCCGGGATGACATGCGACTTCAGACGGCGCAGCACGAATTTGTTCTGGATTTCGGAGGCGAGTGCGAAATTCTGCTCGCTCAGATCGCGATTGGCGTCAACGGTCAGAAGCGGACTGTCCGTGGCGATCTGGTCGCCGACCTTGGCGAAGACCTCCTGCACGACGCCGCCTATGTTGGCGCAAATCTCGACAGAGGCTTTCGTCGCCTCGACGACGGCAACGAGTTGGCCGACTTCGATCTTGTCGCCGGGCTTGACGAGCAGATCCGTCACCAGGACGTTTTCGTCGGCAGGGCCGGAGCCGATCGCCTTGATGGCGGCCGTCGGGCCACTATCGTCCTCTTCATGCCAGGTCACCTCGCATTCGAGGACTTCGGCCATCAGATCGACCAGCTTGCGGTAAGAGGGCAGGGTCTCGAGCTGGTTGCGGAAGTTGAAGGGGATATGGGCGTCCGAGCGGGCGAGCCTGCGCACGACAACGGGCACATCGGTCTTTTCTGTAACAGTGGCGACGATTTCCGCGCCCATGCCGACGGTGCGATTGTCCTCATGAACGACGATCAGGCGGCGGGTGCGCCGTGCGCTCGCCAGCACTTCCTTCTCGTCCCAAGGCGAGATCGAGCGGAGGTCGATCACCTCGACGGAAAAGCCCTGAGCCTCGAAGGCGCTTGCGGCATTGGCGCAGAGCGAAACCGTATTGCCATAGCTGACGAGCGTGATGTCTCGGCCTCTGGCGACATGGCGCGACAGGCCGGGATGGACGAAGTGCTTGTCGAGATCCTCGGAGGTGCGGCCGTCGGAATTGTTGAGAACGGCCTTGGGATAGAGGAACACCGTGGGGCGGCGCGACTCGAAGGCGGCGTTGAGAAGCCCGGCCGCATCGCCGGCGCTGGAGGGCATGACGACGTCGATACCCGGCGTATGCGCCAGCATTCCCTCGAAGCTCTGGGCGTGGAATGGGCCGAGGCCGGGCTTATAGCCGCCGCAGCTCACCATCAGGATGACGGGGGCTTCCCATGCGCCTCGGGTGCGCCAGAACATGCTGCCCATTTCCGAGACGATCTGGTTGTAGGCAAGCGGCAGGAAATCGGCGAACTGCAGGAAGGCGACCGGGCGTTGCCCGGCCAGCGCGCGGCCGACGGCTGTGCCGACGATGGTGGATTCGCTGAGCGCGGCGTTGCGCACGCGATCGGGATATTTCGTGCTGAGGCCTCGGGTGACACCAAAGACATCGCCCTTCGGATCTTCGATATCCTGTCCGAACAGGACGACGTCCGGGTTGGCGGCAAGCTGCTTGTCGAGAACGACATTCAGCGCTTCGCGCATCGTCAAGGTCGATACTTTTTCATTGCCGCGATATTCCGCTTTTCCCTTGAAGGAAGCGGGATAGGGAGCCTTCGCGTCCGGCTCGACCTTGGGGGCGTCTTCCTTGCGGGCGAGGGCGGCTTCCGCCTGGACCTCGGCCGTCAGGTCCTGTTCGATCTTCAGAAGCGTGTCGGCGTCGATGCCCGCCTTCTGCAGCATGGCCCGCAAGTTCGGCAGCGGGTCGCGCGAGGAGCCGGCCTCGATTTCGAGCAGGGTGCGATAGGTCTTCTGATCGTCGGCATTCGTATGATCGGACAGCCGCTCGACATTGAGGAGCACGATGCTCGGTGTGCGATTGTTGCGGCTGTGGCGGACTGCCTTATGAAAGGCCTCGCGCGACGCCCGCAGATCGTCACCCTCGGTGCGGATGATCTCGACGCCATAGAAGCTCGCGGCCGGGCCGCCGGGCAGGTCGAAGAAAGTCTGCTTGTTCGTTCTCGTCGAAATGGAGAAGCTGTTATCCTCGATGACGAAGACGACGGGATACTGGCCGCGCACGGCCTCGGCGACCGCTTCGACGAATTCGCCCTGCTGGGTGGTGCCGTCGCCGACGCAACAGACGGCAATCGGCATGCCGGGCTTGTGCTTCAGGGATGCGGCAACGCCGGCGGCGTGCAGCGCATTGTTGCCGACGGGGCCGACGATGGAGGTGATGTTGAGAGCGCGGGAGGAAAGATGCGCGCTCATCTGCCGACCGGCGGAGTGAGAGCTGGCTGTGGCGAGAAGGCTGGAGAAGAACTCACGAATGGGCATTCCGCGCGCCAGCATCAATGCCTTGTCGCGATAATGGAGATGCAGCCAGTCGTCGTCCTGGAGAAACTCGTTAAGCAGCGCCGTGGACTCGTGTCCGGCGCCGGAAACATGGAAATGTGCTATGCCCTGCTTGATGAATTCTCGCTCAAGCCGGTCTATTTCTCTGGAGACGAAAAATATTCTGTGAAGTTGCTTGAGGTATTCTGTCGTAAGCCTCCCTTCCATCTTAATGATTTTCCTAATCTTTCGTCTAAATCAACTGCAGGGACCTAGGTAGACCCCTAGGCTGCCTTTTTCAATACACGTTAAATGACAATATCTTCTCAGTTTGAAATCGAAATACGTGGATTGCCGGGCTGGAGTTTTTCGTGATGTTTCTATCCACAGGCATGCAACGATCAACGCACCCGTCCGCGCGCTGAGCGGCTGGTGCGTTTATCGAAAGCGATCTTAGCTCGATTTGCGGATCTTAGCGTTGCTGTTCCGCCTTGCCGCAGCTGCCTTTGCGGCTTGTTCTTCCTGAAGGATCAATTCCTTCGGCTTCTTGCCGATGATCTCCTTGCGGCCCTTCCTGGAGAAGGGTTGCGCGAGCTGGGCGAGGAAGCCCTTGGCGACCTTGCCGGTGATGCCGATATCCGTGGAGGAAGGACGCGTCGGATTGTAAAAGGTGCCGAGAAGCTGATCCCAGATCACGAGGTTTTCCCCATAATTCGTATTGCCTTCGGCAAGCACCTTCGAATGATGCCAACGATGCAGGCGCGGCGTCGAGAATATGAGATCGAGCGGGCCGGTCCGCATATCGACATTGCAATGCGTGAGCAGGCCGATAAAGGCCGTGACGGCACCAATCCATAGAAAGACGGGTAATGGTGCGCCGAGCAGATAAAGCGGGATCTGGCTGAGCGCGATCTTGAAGAGCGAGTCCATGAAATGGAACCGGCCCGTATTGATGACCCAGAGGCGCTCGACGCTGTGATGCAGCGCATGGAAACGCCAAAGCGACAGATGTTCGTGGGCAAGACGATGCGCCATGTAGAGGCCTAACTCGGCGATAAAGAGGCCAAGCGCTACCTGGAATATCAGCGGCCATCGATCCGGCCAGAAATGCGAGTGATAGCTGAGGACAGGCTGTGCGACTGTCGCCACCGCCATGGGAAACGAGGTACCGATTGCCGCTGCAATCTGCACACCCCCTTTGCTCAGCAGGGTATGGGCGACATCGTTGAAGGTTTCTCCGTCGCGTTTCAGCCAGGTTTTTTCATAGGGCATGAGCCATTCGAAGACCGCAATCACCGCCACGGTCGCAAGATAGACGACGTTGAACCAGAGGAGATGCATGTTCGACTCGAAGGCGAAATAGGCGCCGACCAATCCGGCGCAGAAGATTGCCGGCCACAACAGAGCTGAAACAGCAGCGTAGAGACGCGAACTGCTTTGAAATGTCATTCCATCATCCTCAGATTATGATCAGCGAAAATTGCGCGTGAGTATGCGCGATATGTAGCGTGATGATTGTGGAGTCGAAAGCGAAATTTTTCCATTCGCTGGCGACGGGTAGTTGGAAGGGAGGCCGAAGCATGCGGATAGAGAAGGCGGGACACGAGCATCTGGAGGGTTGGGTGGGCCTGCGCGCGGCGCTTTGGCCAGACGATTCGCTTGAACATCACCGCGCGGAACTCGCGCAGTTTCGCTCCAATGAAAACGGTATTGCCTTCGTGGCGATCGATGCTGCGGGTCATATTGTCGGTTTTGCCGAAGCGACATTGCGGCACGATTACGTCAACGGCTGCGAGACATCTCCGGTTCTGTTCCTCGAGGGCATTTATGTGCGCCCGGAAAATCGGCGCGAAGGCGTGGCGCAGGCGCTTTGCCAGGCTATCGCCGCCTGGGGGCGAGATGCCGGCTGCGTGGAATTTGCCTCGGATGCGCTGATCGACAATCTCGCGAGCCACGCTTTTCACGCCGCGCTCGGCTTCGTCGAAACCAGGCGCGTGGTTTATTTCCGCAAGCTGCTATAGTCGGGAGCCTCGGAGAGCAATTGTACTCAAGCGAATGTCAGCTTGGTCTTCTGCTGTCCAGCCGCGTCGAAATTCTCCGGGGCTAGCCAGCGTTCGTAGCCGGCCTTCAGGCGCGGCCAATCGGCGTCGGTGATGGCAAACCAGGCGGTGTCGCGGTTCTTGCCCTTGGCAACCATGTGCTGGCGGAAGATACCTTCGAAGACGAAACCGAAGCGTCCGGCCGCCTGCTTCGACTGTTCGTTGAGATTGTTGCACTTCCATTCGAAGCGGCGATAGCCGAGCGTATCGAAGACGTAGGATGCAAACAGATAGAGGGTTTCCGTCGTCACGCGGCTGCGGGCGATCGCGGGTCCCCAAAGGATGCTGCCGATCTCGATGACGCCATGCGCATTATCAATGCGCATCAGTGCCTGCCGGCCTTCCGCGCGTCCCGTGCGCTTGTCGATGGACGCGAAGAAGAGCGGGTCGGCGCTGGAGGCGGCTTTTTCGAGCCAGGGAGAAAAGGCGGCGTGATTGGCCGGCGCGTCTTCGAAAAGATAACGGAAACGGTCCTCCGCGCCGTGGGCTCGAGCCGAGGCATAGAGATCCTCGCCATGACGCGCCGGATCGAGCGGCTCGATCCGCACATAGCGGCCTTCAAGGGTAATCCGTTCGGGGCGGGGAACGCCCTTCCAGTTTGCAAGATCCATGTCAAAGTCCTTTGGTCATCAAATGCAGCCTAGCCGAGCCGGCCGGATTGTATCAAGTCCGCGAGGGATTGTGGCAGTTCCATCCCGTCGGGCAAGCCAGGCGCCGGTTGCGGCGGCAACAGACGGCTTTCGATGGGCAGGACACCGGCCCAGACGGGATGATTGGCCTCGTCCATATCGCCAGGCGGGCCGTTGCGGATCTTGGCTGAGGCCTCGTCGATTTTCATTCGCAGCACCGAGGTCGCCTTGACTTCCTGCCTGGTCATCGGCCTCAAGCTGTCCCAGCGACCAGGAAACAGGTCCTCGACAAAACGGCGCAGCGCATCGGTCTTTTCCTCGAGGTCGTCGACCAGGCGGGCCGTGCCGAAGACCATCGCAGAGCGATAGTTGACCGAATGGTTGAAGGCGGAGCGGGCGAGCACATAGCCGTCCATGATACTGCAGGTCAGGCAGACCGGCATATCTTCGGCAGCGCGCAGGAAGCGGCTGGCGGCGGAGCCATGCCAATAGACGTGATCGTCCTCCCGCCAATGCAGGGTCGGCGTCACATAGGGCGCGCCGTTGACGACATAGCCCACATGACAGAGCGGGGCGGCATCCAGAATGGCGTGAACGTCGGCATGGGCATGGCTGCCGCGCTTCGGGCTACGCCGCACGCGGGTGCGCTCGGTCGTCGGATAGGTGTCGGATGCGAGCGGATAGTGATCGGTCATGTCTTCCTCGTCGATTGACCGTTGATCTCTGCCAGCAAAGAGGTAGGTTATAAACAGCCAGTTTCTTGATGTTGAGCAGACCAGTTGAGGTTTCATGGCATCGGTGGCGCAATGGCCGGCACTCGATCGGACTTCGGGTGACTTGGAGGGCCAAGTTTATCGCCTGATGCGCGATCGTGTCCTTCACGGACAGATCCCGACAGGGCAGCGCGTGCCTTCGACGCGGGCAATGGCAATCTCGCTTGGCGTTGCGCGTTCGACCGTCGTCAACGCCTATGATCGCCTGAAAGCGGAGGGCTATCTGCTCTCGGCGACGGGTGCTGCAACGCGCGTCGCGGCCTTCCCGGCTGCACCGTTGTCTGGAGAGGTCGCCGCACCGCCGCCGAACCAGCCCCGCGTTACGGAATTCAAGACCGGAGGATTGTTCGAACCCGGCGTGCCGGATGTGTCGGCTTTTCCTCACGCTGCCTGGGCGCGCTGTCTCGGCGCTCGCGGCCGTTCTCTCCGGGTGCATGATCTCGGCTATAGCGATCATGGCGGCGTTCGCGAGTTGCGCGAAGCCATCCTCGATCATATTGCGGCGACGCGCGGCGTGGTTGCCCGCCCCGAACAGGTTTTGATCGTGCCGTCGACGGGTGCTGCGATCGGGCTGCTTTCGAGCGTGCTGATCCGCGCCCGTGAGCCGGGCGGCGACGTGGTCTGGATGGAGGATCCCGGCTATGCCACTGCGCAGGCGATCCTGCGGATGGCTGGAGCCAGCCTCGTGCCGGTGCCCTGCGATGCCGAGGGCATCGATATCGCGCGAGCTGCCGGGCCGTCTCCACGGCTGATCTATGTAACGCCCTCGCATCAATATCCGACCGGCGTCACCATGAGCCTGCCGCGTCGTCTCGCTCTGCTCGAATTTGCCCGGGCCAACGGCGCGATCGTGCTGGAGGATGATTACGACAGCGAGTTCCAGTATGCGTCGCGCCCGATCGCCGCCTTGCAGGGCATCGATCGCGGCGAGGTGGTCGTCTATGTCGGCACTTTCTCGAAGACGCTCGCGCCAGGCTTGCGTGTTGCCTATGCCGTCGTGCCCTCCCGTCTGGTGGCGGCGACCGAGGCGGCGCAGCGGCTGAGGGGCGCCGTCGTGCCTGTTCATATCCAGGCGGCCCTTGCCGATTTCATGCGCGAGGGACGGTTTCGCGCGCATCTGAGGCAGATGAACGCGATCTATGCGGAGCGCATGGCGGCGACTGTCTCGGCATTCAAGCGTCACTGTGGCACCCAGCTGGAGGTGGGAGCAGGCGGCGGCGGGTTGCAGCTGGCGAGCTGGTTCCGCGATATAAAGACCGATGATGTCGCCCTCGCGCGGACCATCAACGCCAACGGTTTCGCTGTGCGGCCTATATCGGCGCTGTGCCTCGGCCCCGCAAGGCCTGGATTGCTGCTCGGCATCGCCCGCATGGAGGCGCAGGCTGCGGATACGGCGGCTGCCAAAATTGGCAGGTTGCTCGCGACAGTGTCCGTCAGCGCCTAAGAAACATTGCCCGATATTCGCGCGGGGTCATGTCCTTCAGCGCCTTGAACTGCCTGTTGAAATTGGCAAGCGAGGCATAACCGACGGCATCGCTGACGTGGTGGATCGCCTGATCGGTGGAGGAGAGGCGAGCGCAGGCGTCGCCGATGCGCATGCGCATGAGATAGTCCGATATCGTCCCGCCGGTGTGGCGGCGAAACATGCGGTGCAGGCCGGAGACGCTGAGGGCCGCGACATCGGCGAGTTCATCAAGGCTGATTGCGCGGGCATAGTGAAGATGCATATGCGTCAGTACGCGGTCGATGCGCTCACGGCTTTCCTTGAGATCCGGTGCCTGTGCCGGCGCGCTGGCGAGTGGCGTTGCCTGCCGGTCTTCCGCAACCCTCACCAGAATGCCGAGCAACGCTAAAAGGCGCTCCACGGGCGGCCTTTCGAAAATGGTTTCGAAGGCGGGGCGGACGGCGGCGGAGGTCGTCTCGGAAAAGTGCAGGCCGTTGTCTCCACGCTGCAGCATCGCCTCGATCGATCGGAATTCGACGGCACCGTCCGTCATCTGCAACAGCCATTCGCGATTGAACCAGAGCACGAGCGCGATATGCGGCGTCTGTTCCTTGATCTTGGCGCGCGAAACCCAGCTGTGCGGTAGATTAGGTCCGACAAGAACGAGGTCACCGTCGGCATAGTCGCCACTGTGATCGCCGATGAAGCGCTGCCCGATGGAGTTCAGCGTCAGCGTCAGCTCGAATTCCGGATGATGATGCCATTGGAAGGGGATGCAGTCGTCGAGCCGGCGATTGAGCATGCTCCAGGATGCTTCCGGCGAACGGGGCAAAACTTCGAGATAGGGCCTCATTGGGCGTCCATAGCGCTAGAGAGGCCAGAATAGTATCAGAATTGGCCAGAGCCAAGCAACATCGAAGCGGCGCTTACAGCTACAACTTTCTCCGTCACCCGAAACCAAAGGGGCCAGCGAGATGGAGGAAACCGATGCAGCCTGCCTTGAAACGAGACGCTCACCCGACCGCATCAGCGGTCACGGCGCAATTGAAGGATATCCGGAAGACCTTGCCGCTCAGGGTGCTGTCGAAGGACGATTGGCAGCATTGGATCACCAGGGGTTATGTGATCGTGCGTCAGGCGGTGCCGGCGGTGAATGTCGAGCGGCTTGCCGACGTTTTATGGCATTTTGACGAGAAGGACCCGAGTGACCCTTCCACCTGGTATGCGCCGCAGCGGCGCGAGCACAAGATGAAGGAGCTCAACAATACCGGGATGCTGGAGATCTACAATCACCAGTATCTCTGGGACAATCGCATGGAAAAGCGGATCTACGATGTCTTCGTCGATATATGGGATCGGGAAGATCTCTGGGTCACGATCGATCGTGCCAACCTCAATCCGCCGAAGAAGGTGAAGGGTAATCCGAACGGCTTCATCCACTGGGATGTCGACACCTCGATCCGCCCGCTGCCGATCGGCGTCCAGGGTGTTCTGAGCCTGAAGAAGCAGGATGGCGATGTCGGCGGATTCCAGTGCGTGCCGGAGCTCTTCGAGCATTTCGAGGAATGGGAAAAGACGCAGCCGGAAGATCGTGATCCGATGCATCCCGATACGACGAGCCTTTCTGTCGTCAATATCGATATGGAGCCTGGCGATCTGATGATCTTCAACTCGCTACTCGCGCATGGGGTCCGTCCCAACCATTCCGACAATCGCGTTCGCATGGCGCAGTACATCTCCATGCATCCGGCGGAATACGACAACGTCGCCGAGCGCGAGGAACGCATCCGTCTGTGGCGCGAGCTCGACCATCCGAAGCGCGATGCCTTTCCCGGCGACCCCCGCGAATGGGAAAAGCACAATGCGACGACGGCCCAACTGACGCCGCTGGGCGAGAAGCTGCTGGGGCTCAAGGCCTGGTAAGCGGCTGCAAGATGACGTCTGGAAAACATCGAGCGGCCTGGAGCATGATGCCGGAAAGTGTGAACGATTTCCGGACAACATCATGCTCCAATTTCCAGAATCCCCTCCAGGGCCGCTCGAAACGTTTGTGGAGATGCGGCGGGTCGGTGTGCGTCCGTCACATCTGGTTCCAGCGGCGGATGACCGGCTCGGTCAGGTCATGCTCGTAGCCGAGCACGCTGATGCTTGTGGTATCAAGGGCCAGATGCGCGCCGCCTTCCGGCGGCAGGCCGACCCAGCGGGCGGCGAAGACGCGCAGGAAATGGGCGCTGGAGAAGATCAGGACGGAATCGCCGATGCCGCGAAGTTCGCCGATGATCCGGTCGGCGCGCGCGCCGACATCGGCCGCCATTTCGCCATTCGGGCAACCATCGCGAAAGATCTGCCAACCGGGGCGTTCGGCGAGGATCGCCTTGGTGGTGATGCCCTCATAGGCGCCGTAATCCCATTCCGCCAGATCCTCCTTGACGACGCGCCGGTCGCCGAAGCCGGCTAGCGCGCAGGTGTTTTGCGCGCGTTGCGATGGGCTGGACCAGACGGCGGCGAAATCGATTAGGGGTAGGCGACCCACAAGCTTGCGGGCAGCTTCCTCGCCGGCGGCGGTCAGGGGAATATCGGTCCGGCCGGTGTGCCTGCCGGAAAGGCTCCACTCCGTCTGTCCGTGCCGTACGAGGTAGACTTCGGGATAGGCGCTGCTCATGCCGTTTCTCCTTTTCGCTTGACGTGCGGGATTCTTCGCATCTGCCAAAGTTTCTGTCGAGAACTAAGGCCGATCGGCGCGAAACATCACATCCGCCTGCAAATCCAAGGCTTTGCAGGCGGATGTGAATCTCATCGTTTCACGGCGCGCCGGATGCTGTAGAGCAGGATGGCGAGGCAGCCGATCAGCAGGAGAAGGCCGCCCGCGAGCGGCGGCATGGCGAGAAACTCCACCGCTCCGGCAATGACGAGGATAAGGATGAGGCAGAGCGTTGCAAGGCTGCCGTCGTCGATGAACATGCCGATGAGCTCGGACAGGGCGATGCGGAGGATGGTCATTGGGCTGCCTTTGCTGTCGGGTTGCCGCGCAGGCCGCGGATGATGGCGTAGGAGGCGAGGGAGACGATCGCGAAGATGGCGATCAAGGCCAGATCCTCTCCCGGCCAATGCGCGCCGATGCCTTCGCCGGTCCAGAAGATGCCGAAGCTGGTGAGCATGAGGCCGACGACGAATTTGAGGGTATTTTCCGGCACGCTGGCAAGCGGGCGGTGGACCAGCAGCCCTATCAGCATGACAAGCACGAAGGCGGCAAGTGCGCCGAGGCCGGCATAGAGCGTGAGGCCATGGGCGCCGCCGACCGCGATGACGATGAACACCACTTCGACGCCTTCCAGCAGCACCGCCTTGAAGGCGGCGAGGCCGGCGAGATAATCGGCGCGGCGATCGGTGGACTGCGCCTGTAATGCGGCGGTTTCCTTGGAGAAGGCCGCTTCCTCGTCATGCAAGGCGATGACGCCGAGCGAGCGGAGGATGGCTTTGCGCAGCCAGCGCATGCCGAAGAGGATGAGGAGGACGCCGACGACGAATTGCAGCATCTCGATCGGCACCAGCGCCAGCAACGGCCCGAAGATGAGAACAAGGACCGCCAGCACGGCAAGGGCAAGCGCTGCACCCGTAAGAGCCGGACGCCAGCTTCTCGTGACACCGACGGCAAGCACGATGGTGAAGGCCTCCACGACCTCGACGAACGAAGCAAGGAAGGATGCCGTCACGGTGGAAAGAATAGGTGTTAGGCTGTTCATGAAATGAATCCTGGATGGCGGTTAGGGATTTGAATTTGCGAAATATTTCCCCGAAAGTTCTTCTTGATGTCCTGGACCAGCTTGCACAGGGTAGAGGGTCGACCTGCTTCGAGCCCAGCGGTTGGTCCGCGGCTCACTTGCGTTTCCTCGTGCCGCGCTTGCTCCACGCCTTGTCGATCGCGCCGCGCAACTGGCTGAGCTGGTCAAGACTGTCGATGGCTGCTTTCTTGCCCTTGGCCGCCAGCGCGACGATCAATGCCTCGATCAGCACCATCGTGCCGGCATGCATGGCGAGGTGGCCGGCATTGCCGCGTGGGACCGGGAGAACTTCCGCGACCTTATCGACAGTGAACGGGCCAAGATCATCGCTGATAAGAATGACCGGCACGCCATGCTTGCCGGCGTGTTCCAGCAGCACCTCGACCTCGCGATAGAGCGGGGCGTAGGCCATCATCAGCACGACGTCACCTTTGCCTATCCAGAGCAGGCGGTCCGCCAGAGCGATGCCCGACGCCGAAAGCGCGTGGGTCGGAAGGCCGATGCGGTTGAACTGCAGGCTGACATAATCCGCCATCGCGCCCGAAGGACCGATGCCGAAGACATGGCGCCCCCCAGCGCCTGCCAGAATATCGACGCTGCGTTCGAAGCTTGCGGCAAATTCCTCATGTCGCAGGACGTCCAGGGCCTGTTCGTGCATGCCGATAACGTGGCGAAGCGCGTCGTTCGCCTGATTGCCTGTTTCAGCCAACGTACGCTCCATCCGCGTTCCGGGTGAAGGCGTTCCCGTCAGCTCCGCAAGCACGGCGGCCCGCAGCGCCGACAGGCTTTCGAAGCCGAGGGTGCGCGCTGTGCGTACGACGGTTGCGTCGCTGGCGCCGGCGAGCTGCGCGATCTGGGCAGCCGAGTTCAGCAAGGTTGCCTGCTTCTGGTCAATGAAGAAGCGGGCAATGCGTTGCTCCGCAGGCGCCAACGTTTCGATCACGCCGAGAATGCGGTCGTCGAACGTGTGAGGCTTCTGCGTCTTCTCTTCCATCGGCGACTTTGGCTCGTAGTAAATGCTACCAATAACACTATCCGTAGCATTTACTGCATGAAAATGACAGCGCAAAAACAACAGGCGCCTCGCTGTATTGCGAAGCGCCCGCTGATCCGATCGATCATCAAAGGCGAGGGTGAGGCACCCGGCTGCGACTATCCCGCCAGCGCGGCGCGCACGGCCGGGATCACCTTCTGGCCATAGAGTTCGATACAGCGCAGCATCTTGTCATGACGGAGTGCGCCTGCGCTGTATTTCAGCTGGAAGCGGCTGATGCCGAGCGTCTTGACGACGGGGGCGAGCTTGGCGGCGACCGTTTCCGGCGAGCCGACATAGAGCGAGCCCTTTTCGATCTCGCTGTCGAATTCGGCCCGCGTCATGGGCGGCCAGCCGCGCTCGCGGCCGATGCGGTCGCGCATTGCCTTGAAGCAGGGCCACAATTCCTCGCGGGCCTGTTCGTCTGTCTCGGCTATATAGCCCGGCGAATGGATGCCGATCGGCTTGATAGGCTTGCCCAGTTGCTCGAAGGCGCGGTGATAGAGGTCGACATAGGGCTGGAAGCGGTAGGGGCTGCCGCCGATAATCGCCAGCATCAGCGGCAGATCGTAGTGCGCCGCGCGCACCACCGATTCCGGGCTGCCGCCGACGCCGATCCAGGTCTTCAGCTGGCCGCTCTCGATGGTCGGAAAGACTTTCTGATTGCGCAGCGGCGGGCGAATGCTGCCCTCCCAGTTCACCGGCTCGTTCTTGAGCAGGGCTGCGAACAGATCGAGCTTTTCCTCGAACAGCTGCTCATACTGCGACAGCTCGAAGCCGAATAGCGGGAAGGACTCCGTGAAGGAGCCGCGGCCGAGAATGACTTCGGCGCGGCCGTTCGAAACCGCGTTCAGGCTGGAGAAGCGCTGGAACACGCGGATCGGATCGTCCGAGCTCAGCACCGTCACGGCCGATCCCAGATGGATTTTCGAGGTTCGGCTGGCAATGGCAGCCAGGATCGTCTCGGGCGAGGAGACCGCGAAATCCTCGCGGTGATGCTCGCCGATGCCGAAGAAGTCTATCCCAAGCTGATCGGCAAGGACGCCTTCCTCGACGACATTGCGCAGCACCTGCGCATGCGGCAGCGGCGTACCCTTGTCGTCAAAGGTCACGTCGCCAAAAGTATCGAGTCCGAATTCGACATTGTGTGTCGGCATGATTTTTCCTGTCATGTGTCGAAGATGATGTTGAGACAGCATGTAGTGCCGTCGCTGCTCATCAACTACCCGGAAAGTTTCGGCTGAAACCTTCGAGGAATTCGATATGCCAGGATACGGGTTGGCGTTGCCTTCGGCGAAGCCGGCGTCAATATTGGCAATGTGGAAAACGAGCGGACGATCCGCGAGCCGAAGCGGCTTTGAGGGATATTGAAAGCTCGGCGGCCCCATCGAAGCAGGGGCCGCCGGCTATTGTGCAGTCCGTCAGTTCAGCGCGAGCTTGTTCGATGGCGTGCGGCAGGCGGCGAAGACGTCCAGCTTGGGATCGTAGACTTTCGTCGACACGTCCATCATGCCAAGAACGCTGTGGAAGATGTTGTCGTGGGAGTAAGTGCCCTCGGCAGCGCGCTTGGAGAGGCAGGCCATGTCGAAACCGGCTGCCTTGGCGAGATCGTCTGCCATCCACACCAGCATCGGCACCTGCGTCTGCTGCGACGGGGCGATGATATAGGGTGTGCCGTGCAGGTAGATGCCGTTCTCGCCGAGAGATTCGCCGTGATCGGAGAAATAGAGCACGGAGCCGGATACCGAATTCGAGCGTTGTTTCAGCTTGTCGATGACCATCGAGACGACGTGATCCGTATAGAGGATCGTATTGTCATAGGCATTGGTGATTTCTTCTTGCGAGCAGGCGCTGAAATCGTTGGAACGGCAATCCGGGCGGAAGCGGCGGAATTCCTCGGGATAGCGCTGATAGTAGGCCGGGCCATGGCTGCCGAGCTGATGCAACACCAGCACGCTGTCGCCCTTCACCTTGTCCAGCCAGCCGTCGATCTTGTCGACGAGGATCTCGTCCCTGCATTCGCCATCCTTGCAGAAGCGCGGATCGGCCGAGGGCGGCAGATAGGTGTAGGAGACACGATTGGTCACATTGTAGCTGCCGGTGTCGTTGTCGAGCCAGGTCACATCGACCTTCGCATGGGTCAGCACATCGAGCAGGTTTTCCGTCTCAAGCCCCTTGCGGTGCGTGTACTGCCCGTGCGTGTAGACCGAAAACAGGCAGGGTATGGAGGTTGCCGTCGCCGTACCGCAACTGCTGGTATTGGGGAAGTAGACGACATTGCGCTTTGCCAGTTCCGGATTGGTCATCTTGGCGTAGCCGCCGAGCGAGAAGCTCTGCGCGCGGGCGGTTTCGCCGGCAACGATGATCGTGACGCGCGGCTTGCCGCTATCGACCACGCCGACCCTGCGAGCATCCGTGCCCAGCGGCTGCGCGACGACGTTTGCGTTCTTTTGGGCATCGATTGCGTAACGCACGGCGCTGGTGATCGGGACGACCGGATTAAGCGTATCCATCAGGTCGCGATGAGCGCGGCCGACGCCGGCATAGGTCTTGTAGTAGCTGGTGCCGGCAGCGACAAGGATCGCCGAGCAGGCGAGAATGACGGCGGTATTGTAGGCAAGCTTCTTGAGGATGGGGCGATGAACGATCCGGATCCACATGATGACAAGCGAGGGCAAGATGCCCGTCAGCAGAACATATGTCACGAAGCGTGTCGTGATCAGGTGCGCACTTTCCGCCCCCGTCGACACCGCTGCATTGCGGATCATCTCTTTGTCGATGATGACACCGAACTGATCGTTGAACCAGGAACATACCGATGCCACCAGCACGAAGAAGATCAGGGCGGGCTTGGTGAGATATTTGGCGGAAAAGAACGTGAAGAGCGCCATGATGCCGGCGGAAATGCCAATCACGAAGGCGGCGAAAGCGGCAGGTTCAGCAATGAAATAGCCGTATGCCTTGATCCAAAACATCCGGTTTGTCACAAGGAGTACATAAGAAGCGGCTATGAAACAAAGCGTGACGCTCCCGATGGCTGGCCTGAATATTTGCCGGCCGGGCGTGGCGTTTCTGTTGGTCAATAGTCTTTCTCCGCGCATCTGCTGCCGGTCGGGGCGGAAATGCCACTACTGCAGGGTGCGTTTTGGCTGCCAAAGCCGGCCACCATGGTGATCGATCCTGACATCTACCTGAACGGCGAGTTGTTGTGCAGGGCTGTTTCGAGCCCTGTTCGGATTATCTTTGCTTTTTGCCGGCCTCTCGCCCGCAGTTCAGGTCATCGTCAGAAATAGGCATCATAGCTGCCTGATTGCAACGGGGGCAATCGTGCGGCTCTTATTGATCGAAGACAATCCGGCCATAGGCAATGCCGTGCAGGATCATCTGCATGCCGACGGCTGGTCGGTCGACTGGTCGATCAATCTGGAATCCGCAACCGCCGCGGTCGCGGTAAAAAACCATGATGTGGTTCTTCTCGACCTTCGATTGCCGGATGGAAGCGGCCTCGACGTGCTGAAGCTTATGGAGGCGCGTGGCGATACGACACCGGTCGTCGTCATGTCGGCCTATGATCAGCTATCGGACCAGATGACCGCCATGAGCATCGGCGCCGTGGACTATCTGGTGAAGCCCTTTGCGCTCGCCGAGATGGCGGTTCGTGTGCGGAAGGCAGCCTCGCGCAGCGGGCTGATCAGCATGCGCAATGTCAGCTGAGTGAGCGTTTTTCAGGATTGAGTCGATCTTGCCGACCGCAGGAAGTCGATCATCGCGATGACTGCGGCAAAGACGACAAGCGACAGCAGCCAACCCAGGACAGCATCGGACAAGTAATGCGCCCCGGTCATCACGCGCATGACGGGCATCATGATCGAGACGATCGCGAGCGGAATGCCGAGCCGGAGGCGCAGCTGTGGCGGCAGCAGCAGTATGAGACAGAGCAGCCAGCCGCCTGACGATGCTTCCCCGGAAACGAAGGAGCAATTTCCAAGGCACCGGCCGGCAAACGAACCTGCCTGGACGAAATCGAGCGAACCGCCGAAGAGATCAGTGCTGCGCGGCCGCGGCCTGCCGGAATAGCTTTTGAGCAACGTGTTCACGATCAGCCCGCAGCCGATTGTCAGCGATATCAAGGCGGCGACATATCGATCCGTTTTCAGTGTGCGCCAGTCGGCGCCACGTTTGCGCCAGGACGAAATCACGGTCGCGACCAGGGTGACGGCAGCGATGTAGGGCAGAGCAAGCGTCACAGCCCGCATGATCTCGAAAAGAGGATTCTTGGCGAGAGCAAAGACCCCGCACACTTTTCCGGGAAAGCTGGCTGGTCCGGGAAGGATGGCTGGCGCGCAGGGTGTCGCGGTGAAGACGCGCTTGGCGACGAGGAGATCGATACCGGGAAACCGGTAGAAGACAAACAGCAGCAGCCACCAAAGCGTGAAGAGCGCGAGAAACGCGACGAGAGATCTGCTTACCGGCGCGGTCCGTTTTGTGTAGGCAATGGAATTATCGAACATCGGGAAGCCGGCCACGGTCTGAACAAGTTCAAAACGAGCGCCCGTCCGCGTTTTGCAAAACGCCAGGACGGCCACCATCGAGCGTCCAGTACGACAGAAGGCTGACAGCAGCCTGAAAGATAAAATGCTTAAGAAAATCAAGCGACAGGACCCACGCCGGTCAGGTCGATCCCGATAGGTCAATGGGTCCTCATGTTGCCTTTGGTTGCGCTCTATTCGCCGGTCTGGAAATAGGCTTCCAGCCGATAGCCGTCGGGATCGATGACGAAGGCGGCATAGTAGAACTGGCTGTAGTCCGGCCGGATGCCCGGCTTGCCATTGTCCTCGCCGCCATTGGCGATGCCCGCGGCATAGAAGGCGTCGACGGCAGCCTGGCTCGGGGCGACGAAACAGAAATGCAGGCCGGAGCCGCGATCGGCGGGCACCGGGCGCTCCACCTCGCTGACCCAGAATTGCGCGCGTTCCGCGCCATATCCGACCGTGCCGTCGAAATTGGTCAGGCGCTCATAACCAAGCGGCGAAAGCGCTGCGTCATAGAACTTCTGCGCCCGCGTTAGGTCTTTGACGCCGATCGAGATATGGTCGAACATGAAAACAAGCTCCCGCCACGTTTCGCGGGCTTTGCGGAAGGCCGTGTCCCTGGAAGACGCCAGCTTTCGAAGCCCGCAGGTTCAATTTCGCCTCACCATCTTGCAATGGTTATGGGAAGTCAACAAAGCGAAGCGATGGATTGTGGCATCGTTCGATCCAAAATTTCAGTCGTAAAATCGCCTCGATGCCGCCAATCTTGATGAGATGCGCGGGCCGGACGTAGGATCTGCCGGCGTACGGCTGCAATCCGAATTTTTTTAAGACGGCTGTCGATTTGCCAATGGCTGCTTCGTCGTCAATATGAGCGGGCTTTTTCAGCGGCAATGGTGCCGGCGTCCCGCTTCCGGAGGAAACTTCCATGCGTTTCATGTCTATTGTCACCTCTAGTGATCACATGCATCCGACGCCGGAGCTTATCGAAGCCATGGGCAAGCTTGCCGATCGGGAAATCAAGGCCGGCCGCATGCTCGATACGGCGGGGCTGATGCCGCTTGCGACCGGCGCCCGCGTCACGATCAAGGACCGTAAGTTGAGCGTCGTCGACGGCCCCTTCGTGGAGGCCAAGGAGGTCGTCGGCGGCTATGCGATCTTCGAGCTGCAAAGCAAGGAAGAGGCCGTGGCTCTGGCGGTCGAGTTCATGCAGCTGCACAAGGATTTCATGCCCGGCTGGGAAGGCACGTGCGAAGTGCGTGCCTATTTTGAACCGGGTGCGGAGGGGATATGCGATCCGCTCGCCGAAGCAAGGGCGTGATGGTTTCAACCTGTCATATGGTTTTAACCTGTCATAAGGGCGGGCGGCCGTGACGGCCGCCGGTACCCATCGGGCGATGATGGCCGTCTGGCGGATCGAACAGCCACGGCTCATCACCAGCCTGGTCCGATTGCTGCGCGATGTGCCGCTTGCGGAAGATCTGACCCAGGAAGCTCTGATCGTCGCCCTGGAGCGGTGGCCGGAAACGGGCATCCCCGAGCGCCCCGGCGCGTGGCTGATGACCACTGCCAAGCGCCGGGCGCTGGACCATTTGCGCCGTCGCCGGATGCTCGACCAGAAGCACGAGATGATCGTTCGGGAAATGGAAGAGGACGAGCAGATCATGCCCGACCTGGATACACCTCTGGATGACGATATCGGCGATGAAATGCTGCGCCTGATCTTCACGGCGTGCCACCCACTGATCTCGCGCGAGGGACGCGTGGCGCTTGCCCTGCGGATGATCTGCGGCCTGACGACGGAAGAGATTGCCA
The DNA here is from genome assembly GCF_012641385.1 of Rhizobium sp. P28RR-XV. NCBI lineage: Bacteria > Pseudomonadati > Pseudomonadota > Alphaproteobacteria > Hyphomicrobiales > Rhizobiaceae > Rhizobium > Rhizobium sp. P28RR-XV. The sequence continues at coordinate 132,197 of NZ_JABAIG010000002.1, read as the reverse complement.
GAGCCTTTCTGGTGCCGGAAGCGACGATCGCCCAGCGCATTGTCCGCGCCAAGAGGACATTGTCGGAATCGCGGCTTACCTACGAGACGCCGCATGGCGAGGAATTGTCGGAGCGCCTGGCCGCGGTGCTGGAGGTCGTCTATCTGATCTTCAACGAGGGTTATACGGCCGCGCGCGGCGAGAACTGGCTTCGGCTGCAATTGTGCAACGAGGCGCTGCGGCTTGGCCGGGTCTTGACCTCCGTTGCCCCGTTGGAGCCGGAGGCGCATGCGCTACTGGCTCTGATGGAGCTGAATGCATCCCGCGCGGCGGCCCGGACGGATGCCGACGGCAACCCGATCCTGCTGCTCGAACAGAATCGCGGCCGCTGGGATCGATTGCAGATTCAGCGCGGTTTGAAGGCCCTGATAAGGGTACAGGAGCTTGGCGGCGCTGGTGGGGTCTACGCCTTGCAGGCCGCGATCATCGCATGCCACGCCAGCGCAAGAACGGCTGAAGAAACAGACTGGCGGCGGATTGCCGATCTCTATGCGGAACTTGCCGGGCTTACGCGTTCGCCGATTGTCGAACTTAATCGCGCAGTCGCCATCGGCATGGTCGAAGGTCCCGAGGCGGCATTGGGCATCGTTGAAAGCCTTGGCGCCGAGCCTGCTTTGAGGGACTATCATCTCCTGCCGAGTGTTCGCGGCGATCTTCTTTACAAGCTTGGCCGATACGACGAAGCGCGGCAGGTCTTCGAAATGGCCGCCGCGCTTGCCGAAAATCGGAGGGAGCGTGATCTCCTGCTGCGCCGTGCCGCCGAAGCTGCCGGTGTGGAGAAGGATTGACCCGTCCACCGGACGGGTCGTCTTGCCTTGAACTATTCCGCAGCTTGATAATTCGTGGCTCTCGCGGTGGATGAGCGCGGACCGACGGCGGCAAGCAGCGTGATGGCGGCCGCGAGGATCGTCACGAAACCGATGCCGGCGATGTAGGGGTTCCAGCCGAAGCTCGGTGCTGCGCTGAAGACGGCCGATGCCGCCGCCAGGATGATGCCGCCGCCGATCTGGAAGGAGGCAAACAGCATACCCGAAGCCAGTCCGGATTCGTCATCTCCAACTTCGGACAGGGCGGCGACCTGGATCGACGGATAGGTCATGGCATAGCCGACGCCGAGCAACAGCTGCGAGATGATGACGAGCACGATCGTATCGATCTGGCCGGCCGACAGCACCCAGAAAAGATAGCTGATGGCCTGCAATCCGACACCGACGGTCATCAACAGGGTCGTTCCGCGGTTCTGTCCGATCGTGGCGAAGCGTGGAGCGAGGAACATGACGCAGGTCCCGCCGATGGCGAAAGCAAGACCCGTGGCGAAGGCCGACCAGCCGACGACGGTTTGATAGTAGAGTGTCGCAATGAACTGGAAGCCGACATAGGCTCCCTGGTATAGCGCGGCAATGGCATTGGCATGGCTGAGCTTGGCGCGCCGGAACATGGCGAGCGGCACCATCGGATCCCGATGGCGGGACTCGACGACCAGGAACAGCAGGATCAGAACAAGCGCGGCCACCAGGGAGCCCCAGGTCGCAAATGCCTGCCAACCATCGGCTGCGGCATTGGTGACACCGAAGACGAAGAGCAGCAGGCCGGGGGTGATCGTCAATGCTCCGGCCCAATCGAAGCGGGCGCGTGGGCCGCTTCGCTTATGATCGGCGGGCAGGACGAGCGGCGCGACGATGAGCGCGAGGATGGCGATGGGAGCGCCTATGACCAGGGTCGCGCGCCAGCTGATGATGGTCGCGGCACCGCCAAGCACCATGCCTAGCACGAAGCCGGCGGCACCGGTGGAGGAGAAGACGCCAAGCGCCTTGGCGCGGGCGTTGCCTTCTCCGAAGACGGAGAGCAGGAGGGCAAGCGCGGCGGGGGCGGTGAAGGCGGCGGCAATGCCCTTGATCAGGCGCGCGGCGATCAGGGTGGGAGCGCTATCGACGAAACCGCCGGCGATGCTGGCGGCGGCGAAGACGGCGAGCGACCAGAGAAAGACGCGGCGATGGCCGAAAAGGTCGGCAGCGCGGCCGCCAAGCAGCAGAAAGCCGCCATAGCCGAGCACATAGGCGCTGACCGCCCATTGCAGGGATGTGGCCTGCATGCCGAGCTCTTTCTGGATTGCGGGCAGGGCCACGCCAATGGTGGAGACGTCCATGGCGTCGAGGAAGTTGGCAGCGCATAGCAGCAGCAACGCCAATCCGGCCCCGCTTCGGGTTTGGGAAGAAGTCATCGGGATCGTTCCTTTCTAGGCTGCCGCCTCTTGGGAGGTTGAAAGCGGCAGGGAACGAGAAAATGTACATCTTCAAACCCTATTGCAAATTGATAGTAACCATGTCAGGTATTACTGACGATGATGAATGATGCGACCCTGCGAAAAATAGATCTCAACTTGCTGCTCGCCTTCTCCGTGCTGATGCAGGAGCGGAATGTGAGCCGTGCCGCCGAGCGCCTGTTGCTTGGCCAGCCGGGTCTTTCCGCTGCGCTCCGCCGGCTGCGCGAGACGCTGGATGACGAGTTGTTCGTGCGTGTCGGGCGCGGGCTGCAGCCGACGCCGCGGGCGCTTTCCATTGCGCCGGCGATCGAGGATGCTCTCTCCGGCATCGAGCGCGCCATTCGTCCGCCGGCCGCCTTCGATCCGGGAAGCTGGCAGGGAGAATTCCGTATCGGGCTCTGCGACAATCTCGAATCGTCCTTCTTCGGGCTGCTGGCCGCGCGGTTGCGCCAGCTCGCGCCCAATGCCCGGCTGACCAGCGTTGCCTTCGACCGGCGTGATGCCGTGCGGCTGCTGGACGAGGGCGCCTTTGAATTCAGCATCTCCGTGCATGATGAGCCGGCCTCTTGGCACGTTCGCGCGCCGCTGTTCGAACAGGCTTCGCTCTGCATCTACGATGGCCGGCATCTCAAATGCGCGACGCCGCTGAGCCTGAAGCATTTTGCCAACGCGCCGCATGTGACCGTTTCGCTTGAAGGCGCCATATCCACCAGTGTCGACGTCGCTCTCGCCCGCCTCGGCCATCGCCGGCAAGTGGTGGCGACCGTTCCCCGCTTCTCCGCCCTGCCGACGACGCTGCGGGCCATTCCCGCCATCGCGACGGTTCCGGAAGCCATTGCCCGCTGCATGGCGCAACTGCATGATCTTACGATTTCGGAGCCGCCGTTCGAGCTGTCTGCCGATCCGGTGACGATGCTCTATCGGCGCGTCGATCAGGCCGACAGCCGCTCGGTATGGTTCCGCCGCTTGTTCGTGGAGGTGGTGACGGAAGCGCTTGAGGCGAGTGGATGCCGCATGGGGGTTTCCACGGATGCCTGCTGCTACGATCCGCCGGTTCTTGCCGAAGCGGTCTGATCTTTCAAGGGAATGGACCATGATCCGGCATACATCGCGCCTTTCCCTGCGTATGCCGGAAGAGCGGGATCTCGACTTCCTCACGGCCCTGTTTTCGCGGCAGGAGTTGGTCGCCCATCGGCCGGATCCGAGACCGGATTCTCCCGAAGAGAGTGTCCGGCGGCTGGCGCGTGACCGGGCACACTGGCGTTTGCACGGGTTCGGGCGCTGGGCGATCGAAACAGAAGAGCGGCTGATCGGCTTCGGCGGCGTTACCGTCTCGACGGAGTTCGAGGGCCTCAATCTCTCCTATCATCTGCATCCCGATGATTGGGGAAGCGGCTATGCGACGGAGCTGGTAACGGAGGCGCTGGCTTTCGCCCAGAATGATCTGCATGCAGAGCGCGTTGTCGGGCTTGTGCGTCCCGTCAATGTCGCCTCGCGGCGCGTACTGGAGAAATGCGGCTTCGGTTTCGAGCGTGAAGTCATGCTGCATGGCGCGCCGACGCATCTCCTGTCCTATCGGCTGGCTGTGACGACGGACGAACGAGGATAGAACGGTTTGTCTTACGCAATTCCGGACGGAAAACCGCTGCGTACTTTCGCTGGAATTGCCTTAACCGTCCGGATAGGGCATGCCGTCCTTGTGCACGAAACGTCCGTCCGTGCTGGAGCTCATCATGTCGACGTCCGAACAGGTAATAAGGTCCGTTGGTGAGCGCGTGCCGGCCTCGAGATAGATTGCCGTCGTGTTCGATTTGTTGATCATGTGATGGCCGTTGCCCGAGCCTTTCGGGAAGGCGGCGCAATCGCCGGCGCGCAAGATGGTTTCACCATCATCCTCGATCAGCGTCAGTTCGCCTTCCAGCACATAGACGAATTCATCCTCCTCGGAATGCCAGTGCCGCTGGCTCGACCAGTTGCCCGGCGGCAGCCGCATCAGATTGACGCCGAAATCGCTGAGGCCGCCGGCATTGCCCAGCCGCTGGCGTATACGCTCGGCGCAGGGGGCATTGAATGGGGCGGGATAACGCGTGCCTTTGACTTCGGGTATGGCTGCAATATCGATCTTCGGCATGATGATCCTGCCTGCGATTTGCCATGGATGGATGCGCTGTCTGTCCGCTTCAAACTCTATCAAGATTCATCACTGTCAGTCCAGCAATGTATGTCGCTTGAGTGCGTGGCAGACGAGGGCCATTTGCCGTTGTTGTCACTTGGCTGTCATCTAGTTGTCATCGCTCGTACACATGTGCGTCGTTTGAGCAACACGTCATATGTCGGTGCTGTCACATATGTTTAGGCTCCCCTTAAATCCTTGTAAAAATGAAATAGTAAATGCAGCTTACTAATCAGAAGTGAAGCGTTGTGCTTCGAACTAGGCACTGGAACTTGATGTCGAGCGGTCCCCCAGGTTCGTCCATCGCGCAAGTTCATTTGACGGATGGAGTTACCATGAACATCAAGAGCTTGCTTATCGGTTCCGCTGCTGCCCTCTGCGTCGTATCCGGCGCGCATGCGGCTGATGCTATCGTTGCTGCAGAACCGGAGCCGCTGGAATATGTCCGCATCTGCGATGCGTTCGGCGCTGGCTACTTCTTCATTCCCGGCACGGAGACCTGCTTGCGGGTCGGCGGCAAGGTCCGCACCGAGGGCCAGTGGAAGGATCCCTATAATCGCGATAGCAACTTCGGTACCAAGTGGCATACCCGCGCCGAGCTCGACCTCAATACCGCGACCGATACCGAGTATGGTCCGTTGAAGACCGAAACCATCGTTCGCTGGGACTGGAACGACGGCAACGCCACCTCCACCAACCTGTTGTGGGCCTATATCACTCTCGGCGGCTTTACTGTCGGTAAGACGGACTCGCAGTACAACCAATTCACCGGCTATGCTGGCGATGTCATCCAGGACGACGTGATCTATGACGGCCCGTACGAACTGAACCAGATCACCTACAACTATGATAGCGGCACCGGCTTCACCGGCGTCATCTCGGTCGAAGACAGCAATTCCGGATCGACCACCAGCGCCTATGGCGGCAGCTGGCAGCTGTCCGAGACCGACCACTATGCTCCGAACGTCGTCGCCGGCCTCGGCTACAAGGCCGGTGCGTGGCAGTTCCGTGTTGTCGGCGGCTATGACTCGATTGTCGAGGAAGGCGCCATCAAGGCCCGTATCGATGCCGACTTCGGCGCTTTCTCGGCCTTCCTGATGGGCGGCTGGAACACCGACGGCGACAAGCTCAACCAGTATGCCGGCTCGAACCAGAACGTCTCGGCCTGCACGACGTCCGACGGCGTTGTTCACGGCGCGGATTGCGGCTGGGGTGACTGGGCTGTCTGGGGCGGTGTCGGCGTTCCGTTCAACGACAAGCTGAAGTGGAACCTGCAGCTCGCCTATACCGACTCGAAGATTTTCGAGGCCACCACCAACATCAAGTTCAACCCGGTGAAGAACCTGCTCATCGAGCCGGAAGTGACTTACGTTCACTATGACCTGCCGGGTGACGACACCTTCTCGGGTATCCTTCGCTTCGAACGGACGTTCTGACGCTTTCGGTCTAATCTGACCTTCATCTTGAATAGGCCCGGTATTCATATCGGGCCTCATATCTTGCCGGACGATTTCTAAAATCTCCGCTCGGCCCGCATCTGCCTATGGGCAGCATGAGGCGCAAGTGACCCTGGCGCAATCGTACCTAAACGGGCGCTCCGGTCACCCCTGGCAGTGGTTGAACAGCCGATAAGGGAAGTCGGCTCACTGTCATAAATCCGATGCTAATCAAGGACTATCTCATTTTCGACAGCGCCTTTCGGCGCGACCAAAGGAAGACCCATGAAGACGATCATCATACTTGCCGCAATTGCAATGTTCTCCACGAATGCGATGGCAATGTCGGCTTATAATTCCAAGTCGATGACCTGCGCGGCCGTGCACGAAAAGATGGCTCAGGAAGGGTCGATCGTGCTGAGATACCCGTCGCACCATCCGGGCCTGATGATGTACCATCGGACCGTATTGAATTCGATGTCTTGCCTCGGACAGGGTGCGATGGCCAGCGCCAGCGTGCCCACGAGCGACGATCCGAAATGCAAGATCAAGACCTGCAGCTTCGCGACGGGCAAGGGTCCGAACAAGAACCACTAAGCCGAAAGCAGGGCCGATTATCATTAGAGATCAGCCGCCAGGCCTTCCCGAATAGCACTATCGGACGGCAGGAAAGCTCCTGCCGTCCGATATTCTTTTTAGGCTTTCAGGCCGAAGCCGGCTGCCAAAGAGTATCTCGCCGCGCATCCGGCAGGATGATATTGAAAACGCGTATGTTATTATCGAAATCTCAGGATCGCGGGATATGCCCGGGGGGAGCATCAAGCATCGGGTTCCTCTTATCTGGATCAGGAGTGCAGAAAGCGAAGCGGCGGTATCTTAGACGGCGGTCATGAATGGCCGATATGACGGGTGTTGCGGTCTTGCGCTTTGACGCGGAAAAATTTGCGGGGTTATCCAATGCCGCTTGTTTACAGACCTGCTTGCGCGGATGATTTGGCCGCGACCGATGCGCTGGTGGTTGCCAGCATCAACGATCTTACCGTTCGCCATGGCTTCGGCGCGATGGCGACGGCAAGCCCTCCTGGCTTTCAGCTGTTTTCGCTGAAGGACGACCCTGATGGATTATGGGTCGCGGAAGACGAGGGCGAAATTCTCGGCTTTGCCTGGAGTTGGGTTTGCGGCGATGTTTGGTTCCTCGCCCAGCTGTTCGTCGACCCCGCCCGACAGGGGCAGGGCATCGGAAATGAACTGCTGGAGCGAACCATGGAGCACGCCCGGAAATCGGGAGCGGCTCACAAGGCATTGATTACCTTCACCTTCAATCGTGTCTCGCAGGGCCTTTACATGCGGCACGGCCTCTTTCCCAAGATGCCGATTTACTTTTTCAACGTCGAGCGCGAACGGATAAAGCAGACCCTGCCGGAACCGCAATTGCGCGCCATCGCGATCGACAACGGCGCCGCGACCATGGAAAATCTCGTCGATATCGATTCCCGCGCCATCGGCGTCTCGCGGGAGAAGCATCACCGCTATCTGCTCGACGATCCCGTGATCACAGGGATTTTGCTCCACGCTGGCAATGATATTGTCGGCTACGGCTATATCGGCTCCAACGGACACATCGGTCCCCTCGCGGTCACGCGGCCTGACCTTCTCCGTGATGCCTTTGCGACCATGCTGAAGCTGGCGACAGACGGCTCCGCCGAGAAGATATCGGCATTCCTGCCAGGCACATGCGACAGCGCCTTGAGCCTTGCGATCAATCAAGGCATGCGGATCACCTTCCCAATGCTGCTGATGGCATCGCCCGGCTATGGCGACTGGACGCAATATCTGCCGCGAAATCCAGGCTTTATGTGATCAGACGTTTGCGGGTGTTGCAGAGCGGAATGGCTAGCTCGGTTGCGAGTCTTCTCGATCATCGGGATGCGGCAGATGACGGTTGCGTGCCACCTCGGCTATTGGTTCCGAATTTATTCCGTATTGGCATGGGCATTTGGGAAAACGGTGGCGCACCCGACAGGATTCGAACCTGTGACCTTTGGAATCGGAATCCAACACTCTATCCAGCTGAGCTACGGGTGCATGCCGTGGCGGTTTGAATCGCCTGTCCGATGGCTGGTTCTTAGCCTAGGAAGCGTTTGGCTTCAATGAGGAAAATTCAGGAAAGCGTGAGATCGGACGTTTTGGTGGACTGAGGCCGCGGGCTTTTGGCGCGCGGCCTCGTTTTTGTTGGCCGTTTCGGCTTATTCCCGCATGGCGCCGGGGCCGGGGGTGGCTTTCGGGGGGACCTTGCCGAGGATGATCATGCCGAGGACTTCGTCCTTGGTGACGTCTTCGGTGCGGGCGTGGCCGACGACCTGGCCGTTCTTCATGACCGAGACACGGTCGGCGAGGTCGAAAACGTCGTGGATGTCGTGGCTGATGAGGAAGATGCCGATGCCCTCCTTCTTCAGCTGCTTGATGAGTTCGCCGACCTGCGCCGTCTCCTGCGGGCCGAGTGCCGCGGTCGGCTCGTCCATGATCAGGATGCGGGCATCGAAGAGGATGGCGCGGGCGATCGCGACCGACTGGCGCTGGCCGCCGGAAAGTGCCTTTACCGGCTCCTTGAAGCGCTTGAAGTTGGGGTTGAGGCGCCCCATGACTTCGCGGGCCTTTGCTTCCATCGCGACGTCGTCCAGCGTGCCCCAGCGGGTCTGCAGCTCGCGGCCGAGATAGAGGTTGGCGGCGGCGTCGACATTGTCGGCGACGGCGAGCGTCTGGTAGATCGTCTCGATGCCGTATTTCTTGGCGTCGCGCGGGGTGCGGATATCGGCGGGTTCGCCGTTGATCAGGATATCGCCGCTGTCGCGCTTGTAGGCGCCGGAGAGGATCTTGATCAGCGTCGATTTGCCGGCGCCGTTATGGCCGAGAAGTGCGACGACTTCGCCGGGGTAGAGATCCACCGAGGCATTGTCCACCGCGTGGATGCCGCCGAAGGAGATGGAAATGTTCTTCATTTCCACAAGCGGAGTGGTTTGATCCGTCATGGTTCCGAATTCCTTTTACTTGGCGCGCGAGCGGTAGACGATGTCGAGCCAGACGGCGATGACCAGGACGACGCCGACGACGACGTTCTGGATCGGCGTGTCGACATTGGCGAGCCCCATGCCCGATTGCAGCGACTGCATGACCAGGGCGCCGATCATAGCGCCGGCGATCGTGCCGCTGCCGCCGGCAAGCGACGTGCCGCCGATGACCGCCGCAGCGATGGTGAAAAGCTCGTAGGTCGTGCCCTGCGAATTGGCGGCGGCGTTGAGGCGCGCCGTGGAGATCGCCGCGGCAACCGCCGCAAGCAAGCCCATCAGCGCGAAGATGCGCACCGTCACCCAGCGGGTCTTGATGCCGGCGAGTTCGGCTGCTTCCGGGTTACCGCCGATGGCGAAGACATAGCGGCCGAAGCGCAGGCGGGTGGCGATGAAGGTCATGACGATGCCGATGCCGACGGCGATCAGCACGGGCACGGCGATGCCGTAGGGGATATCGAGCCCGGTTTCCGGCCAGGGAATATTGTGCTCGGTCGCGTATTTCTTCGCGATGCCGATGGGCCAGTAATAGATGTTGAAAACGTAGATCGTCACGAGGACGAGGGCGGAGCCGAGGACGGCGAGGAAATATTCCGCCCAGAGCGGCCGGCGCGGGAAGTTGAAGCGCTTGCGCTGATGGCGTCCGCCGATGATGCCGAGAACGATGAAGAGGCAGGCGAGACCGCCGAGGATCCAGCTCCATGTCGCGCCGATCGAGCCTTCGGCGCCGCCGCCCATGATGCGGAAGGTGGCATCGAGCGGGGCAACCGTCTGGCCGCTGGTGACGTACCAGGCAAGGCCGCGCCAGGCGAGGAAGCCGCCGAGGGTGACGATGAAGGAGGGGACATTGAAGAAAGCGATGATCACGCCCTGGAAAGTGCCGAGCAGCGTGCCGACGACGAGGCCGCAGATCAGCGTGATGACCCAGGTCCAGGAGCTGTCGAAGCCGAGATAGGCCGGCAGATATTTCGCCTGGACGACGCCCATGACCATGGCGACGAAACCGAGCATCGAGCCGACGGAAAGATCGATATTGCGGGTGACGATTACGAGCACCATGCCGGTGGCAAGTACCGCAATTTCACAGGTCTGGACGGAAAGGTTCCAGAGATTTCGGGGTGTCAGGAACAGGCCGCCGGTATAAAGATCGAAGCCGATCCAGATGATCAGCAGCGCGCCGACCATGCCGAGCAGGCGGGTATCGATTTCGGTGGCACGCAGAAAGCGCGTGATTGCGCCTTCCTCTGCATTGCGCGGACCGCTCGATGTTGTGGAATGCGTCAGGTCGGCCATCGCTTTGCCGTTCTCCCACTGTTGGGCGCAGGCCCGCGAATGCTTTTCATTGATCGCTGGGCAGTATCCGCGCTGGTCACAATAGACGCCATCGCTCGCCCATCCGGCGTCTGCCGGTTCCACGACCGCCGTCCGGCAGGCCGATCGGATATGCGATGACGCAACACATGCGGGAAGCCTTGCGTCTCCATTCTGGGTGGAGTTGCGGGCCTCTTATCCGCATTCGACGCCGCAACGGAGAGCCCCTTGCGGCGTCGGCATTATCTTCGGGTCAACTCGTCAGCCAAGTGCTTACTTGCAGGCAGCGACGCTGCCGGCCTTGACGCCCTGGCAGGCTTCAGCCTTGGAGATCCAGCCGGCGTCGATGACGACGTTCAGATTGTCCTTGGTGATCGGGATCGGGGTCAGGAAGACCGACTTCATCGCAACATGCTTCGGGCCACCGTTGAAGGTCTGTACGCCATCGATCTGGTCCTGGGTCTTGCCGCCGGCAAGAGCGAGGGCGATTTCAGCGGCGCGCTTGCCGAGCTCGCGCGAGTCCTTCCAGACCGAAACGGTCTGCGTGCCGAGCGCGATGCGGTTCAGAGCGGCCTTGTCGGCGTCCTGGCCGGAAACCGGCACGGAACCTGCGAGGCCCTGGGCGTCGAGTGCAGCGACTGCGCCGCCGGCGGTGCCGTCGTTGGAGGCGACGACCGCGTCAACCTTGTTGTTGTTGGCGGTCAGGAACTGCTCCATGTTGCGCTGCGCGTTCTGCGGCAGCCAGCCATCCGTGTAGGCTTCGCCGACATTCTTGATCTTGCCGGCGTCGATGGCGGACTTCAGCACTTCCATCTGGCCCGCGAAGAGGAAGTCGGCATTCGGGTCGGACGACGAGCCCTTGATGAAGACGTAGTTGCCTTCCGGCTTTGCCTTCAGCACGTCGCGAGCCTGCATGCGACCCACTTCCTTGTTGTCGAAGGTGATGTAGAAGGCGGCCGGATTTTCGATCAGGCGGTCGTAGCCGACCACTGGAATGCCCTCGTCGGCGGCCTTTTCAACGGCCGGGCCGATGGCGTCGGAATCCTGCGCGAGAATGATGAGGGCGTTGGCGCCCTGGGAAATCAGCGACTCGACGTCGGTCAGCTGCTTGGAAGCGGACGACTGGGCGTCGGCGGAAATGTACTTGGCGCCGGCTGCCGCGAGCGCCTTCTTGATGGCGGCTTCATCGGTCTTCCAACGCTCTTCCTGGAAGTTCGACCAGGAAACGCCGACGACGAGATCCTTGGCGAAGGCGGCCGTCTGCATGGTCAAAACGATGGCTGCGCCCGCAGCCAGCTTGATGAAAGCTTTCATGTGATCCTCCCGATTGAATGCGGCCGCACGTATCCTTAACTCCCGTCGGCCGCGGCGAAAATGCTGACAAGAAAAGCTTTGGATTTTTTTCTCGACAGTCGAGAAATTTAGTGTCAGAGATTTTTTCAACTGTCAACACCCGCATTGCCGGCTTTCATCGGTCATCCGAAATGGGCTATCAGGGCTGCGGAAGGGGAGGGTTGATGAGCGGGGAGCTTGCCGATGCTGGCCAAATCGAGCACCGAATTGGTCCGTCAAAAGAACAGCGCTTTGGTCTTGTCGGCGCTGCGCCGGCACGGCCCGCTTGCCCATACCGAGCTTTCTGACTTTACGAAACTCTCCTCCGCGACCGTGTCGGTCATCACAGCCGATCTCGAACGGGCGCAGATCATCGAAAAGGCGGAGCAGCAGGCCGCCAGTGGCCGCGGGCGGCCGCGCGTGCTGTTTTCGCAGCGGCGTGATTGCGGCTATCTCATCGTCGTTGTCATCTCGTCGGATGCCGTGCAATATTCCCTTGTCGATTATACCGGCCGCCTGATCGACCGTTTCACCGAGGACAGGCAGCAGAACGTCGTCGATGTCGATCGCTTCGTGGCCGGATTGCGCGATGCCTTGAACCGGATCGTCACCCGTTCGCAATTGTCGCGCGACAAGGTGCTGATGATCTCGATCAGCAGCAAGGGGCTCGTCGATGCGTCCGAACCAGTGCTGCGCTGGTCGCCGATCTTCGGGCGCGCCGAGATCGATTTCGCCGCCGTGCTTCGTGACGAATGGACAGCGCAAGTCATTCTTGGCAACGAGACCCTGCTGGTGGCCGCGGCCCTCGGGCGGCAGGAGGAAATCAGCACGCGTGGCGGTTTCCGCGCAATGGCGGCGCTGTCGCTTGGCCACAGCATCGGGCTCGGCATCGTGCGCCGAGATCAGGAGGGTAATCATCATATCTCGGCGCCGAATTTCGGGCATATGATGCATGTACCGGGCGGTGGTCTTTGCCGCTGCGGCGCACGCGGCTGCATTGAGGCCTATGCAGGCTTTTATGCCATGCTGCGCACGGCTTTCGACGTGCCGCTCGACACGATCCCGGCGAAGTTCGTTCCTATCGCCGAACTCGACAAGATCGCAGCGAGCGCGCGCCATGGCGGGCGCCGCAATGTGCTGGCCTTCCGTCAGGCCGGCCTGGCGCTCGGCAATGGCCTTTCGCGCGTCCTGAGCCTGCACGAGCGGATGCCGATCGTCATCACCGGTCCGGGCGTACGCTATTATGATCTGCTGATCGAGGGCATAACCGAGGGACTGGCGGAATCGCATGTCGTGCGCATGGAGGGCATGCCGGAGCTGCGCGTCATCGTCGACGAGCCGACGCTCGTCTTCGAAGGGCATCTGAACCGTGCATTTTCGATCATCGACAATGATATCGTGAAAAGGAGCGGATCGGTCGTGGAATTGCGCGACCGGGCCGGTTGAGAGCCACGACGCGAAAGTTCGGCACTGCGACTGGCTGCAGCGCCGCTGTTGGACTCAATCCGTCAGGCCCAAGGGTTGCTCTTCCTCGCGAATGTGCAGGATGCGGTCGATCAATCCCCATTCCAGCGCTTCTTCCGCCGTCATGAAGTGATCGCGATCCATGGCGCGCTCGAATTCCTCATAGGAGCGGCCGCAATGCTCGGCGTAGAGCCGTGTCATGCGGTGTTTCGTTCGTCTCATTTCTTCAGCGTGGATAAAGATGTCCGATGCCTGCCCCTGGAAGCCGCCCAAGGGCTGATGGATATGGATGCTGGCATTGGGCAGCGCGGTGCGCTGGCCCGGTTCGCCGGCCATCAGCAGAAAAGACCCCATTGAACGAGCCGTCCCCATGCAGAGCGTATGCACCGGCGCGCGGATGTAGCGCATGGTATCGTACATGGCGAGGCCGCTGGTCACGACGCCTCCGGGCGAATTGACATAAAGGCTGATCGGTTTCTTCGGGCTTTCCGCCTCGAGAAATAAGAGTTGGGCGCAGACGAGGGCTGAGACGGTATCGTTCACCTCGCCATTCAGGAAGATGATCCTCTCGCGCAGCAAGCGGGAATAGATGTCGAAAGACCGCTCTCCTCTGCTGGATTGTTCCACGACCATGGGGACGAGTTGCATCGCTTCGCGCATCGGCGAACTCCAATATTCTTGAAATTGTTGATCTATTCAGAGCGTCAGGCGGCGCGCATGACGGTCAGGCTGTTATTGTTTGCCGCAGCCTTTTCAGCCTGGCGAAGCCGCACATCATCAAGTTCGTGGATGATCCGCAGGCTCGTGCCGCCGTTTGCGTTCGGAGCTATCCTGAAGGTTACGGTGCTTTCGAGGAATGGCGGCGCGTCGTCGCGCAGGCGGTAGCGCACCTCTTCACCTGGCGTGACGGATATTGCCTGGGGATCGGCCAAGGCTTCCTTCGGCAGCCAGTTTTCGCGAAGTTCGGGAGTGCTGACCGCGCGCCACACCTTCTGAGGGGGCTCGTTGAGATCGTACTCAAGTTCGATGCCGGGTTTGCGGGCAGGGATTTTCCGGTCGTTCATTGGTCCATATCCTTCAGCAAGACCTTGAGAGCTTCGATGCGGGCGGGCCAGTAGGCGCGGTATTTCGCCAGCCATTGCGCAATGAGGGCAAGCCCCTCCGGATCGACTTCGTAATTCACGAACCGCCCCTGTCGTTCTTCCCTGACCAGCCCGGCGCCGCGCAGAACGGCGAGATGCTGGGACATGGCCGGCTGGCTGATATCAATGCCTTCGCGAAGGGCGCTGGCATTCATGCCACCGGCGGCGAGCTTTTCAAAAATGGCGCGGCGGGTCGGATCCGCCAAAGCCCGGAATATCTCGTTCTCTATCATGAGAACAGATAAGCACGTACTTATGCGATTCGCAAGAGGTTTCGACAACGGAGAACGGCAGCCTCGAAAGGCGAGGCTGGCACGGGCCTTCCGGCCAAAGAAAAGGTCCGCCGCGAAGCGATTCGCGGCGGACCTTTTGGGAGGATCGTATTTCTTGCAGGAATTGCGGCTGCTTAGCCGACCTTTATCAGGCGGCCTTCCTTGACCGACTGCAGGGCGGCATCCGCCAGCTTCAGGGCGGCGAGGCCATCGGTGCCCGAGGGAGTGATGGTGGCGCCCTTTTCGACTGCGGCGATGAAGCTTGCGATCTCGTTAGCATAGGCTTCCGTGTAGCGCGTCATGAAGAAATCATGCAGCGGCGGGCGGGTGTAGCCATCGCCATTGGCGACTTCGATCGAGAAGGGGCGCTGGTTTTCGGCTGCTACCATGCCCTTCGAGCCGTGGATTTCGATGCGCTGATCGTAGCCGTAGGTGGCGCGCCGGGAATTGGAGATGATCGCCTGCTTGCCCGACGCCGTCTGGAGGATGACGGAAACGCTGTCGTAATCGCCAGCTTCGCCGATCGCCTTGTCGACCAGCACGGCCGCGGTTGCGGTCACGGCCACAGGCTCTTCGCCGAGCAGGAAGCGGGCCATGTCGAAATCATGGATGGTCATGTCGCGGAAAATGCCGCCGGAGCGCTTGATGTAATCGACGGGCGGGGCGCCCGGATCGCGCGAGGTGATCGTCACCATCTCCACAGTGCCGATGCGGCCTTCGTCGATGGCCTTCTTGACGGCCATGAAATGCGGGTCGAAGCGGCGGTTGAAGCCGACCATCAGCTTGCCCTTGGTTTCCTTGACGACCTTGATGCAGGCCTCGACGCGGGCGACGTCGAGATCCACCGGCTTCTCGCAGAAGACGGCCTTGCCGGCGCGAGAGAAGCGCTCGATAAGATCGGCATGGGTATCGGTCGGCGTGCAGATGACGACGGCATCGATATCGTTTGCCGCTTCGATGGCCTCGATGGTGCGCACTTCGCAGCCATAGGCGGCTGAAATTGCTTCCGCTGCCGCCGGAAAGGCATCCGCGACGGCAACGAGCCTGGCGTTGGCATCGCCGCTGACGGCCTTCGCATGCACCTTGCCGATGCGTCCGGCGCCGAGCAGGCCAAATCTGACAGTCATTCTTACCTCCCTGAATTCGGAATAAATGGACCGAATATCTACCTCTATGGAATTTTCATTCCATTTTCCGGCGACGGCGTCAAGCCGCCTGGACTTCACAATTCTCAAAAATGCTGTTCGATCTCGGCCTAGCCGAAATCAGCCCGCAAAACCTTATTTTATCCGGACCGCTTCACAATTTTCCCAATGATGCGCTAAAGACAAGTCTTCTTGAATAGGCAAAAGAGACCCATGCAACTGATCGATCCCAGTCACCCGCTCTATAAGCCGCTTTGGGTGCGCATCCTCATCGTGGCTGTCTGTTTTGGCTGGGCAGCCGTCGAAACCTTTGGCTCGCAGCCGTTCTGGGCCATGCTGTCAGGAGCGCTTGGTGTCTATTCGGCCTGGATGCTGCTTCTGAATTTCAAGCCTCAACCGCCTGCGGCAACCAATGATGCGCCCGCGCGGGACGATGTCGCCGAGGATGACGGGCCTGCGGAAGATAAGAAATAATCATCGCCTTAGGCGGCGGATGGCTTCGTCGATCAGCTGATTGGCAAGCGTCATGCGGGTCGTCGCCTGTTCGCGGAAGAGGGCGGCGATGCTGTCCGGGTGATTGGCCTTGGCGAAGCTGCGGCGTTTTTCCTGCAGAGCTTCGCGCGTAAGGTCCGAGGTGATTGCAAGCTCCGCGGCGATCTCTTCCCGTGACGTTCGTGCCAGATGTTTCGGCATGACCGGCGGCTCCGGCTCCGGCTCCTGCGGCGCAGGTTCGGGTTCCGGTTCGGGCGGGATAATCGGATCGCCGAGATTGTCGCGATAGGCTTCGTCGGGCCGGTGCGTTTCCGGCGCCTCGCCGCCGAGCACCGTCGCGGCAAAGCTGACATTGAGGCCGCGGATGCGGTGCGCCTCTTCCTTTTCCGGCGCATCCTCCTCGGTATCGAGGCGGTCGAGCACGGATTGAAACAATGATTGCCTGAACAACATGCGAGCCTCCACGCCAAGTTTCATAGGAGCGGAAGTTGGCGTGGAGCTTATGGGCATGCATCCGCGAACGTAACGTTATGTCAGCGCAAGATTCCTGCTCTCTTCCAGGATCATGTCGTGCAGCAGCCGGGCGCTCGGCGGCATGGCGCGTTCGCGCGCTGTGATCAGGCTGTAGGGCCTGACATCGATGTCGAAGTCGATCGGCAGGATGGAGGATTCGCCGGCCTGCGATGTCTGCCCGCAGATGAATTGCGCCATGTCCAGCGCAATGGGAGCAACGGCATCCGTCTTGCAGACCACGGCAAGCGTCAACAGCAGGGACGAGGTGTTGATGACATTTTCCGGCAGGGGCACGCCTGCCGCAAGGAAGATGTCCTCCACCTTGCGCCGCAGCAACGTGCCGGGTGGCTGGAAGACCCAGTCGTAGCCGGCGAGGTCCGGCAGGCTGGCCACTCCCTTTTCGAGCAGTGGATGTCCGTTGCGGACCACGAGGCAGGCTTTCTCGACGCCGATTTCATGGGCGGTGAAGAGGCGCGGATCGAGATCGTCGGGAATGCGGCTGATGATGAAGTCGTGGCGGGCGGTCAGCAGCTCGCGCGCTAGGACATTGCTGTTCTCCACTTCGATATTGATCTCGATGCCCGGATAGGTGCGCGTTACCCGCTGGATTGCCGGCACCACCAGGCTGATCGCCGGGGCGGTTACCGCGCCCAGAAAGACGGAGCCGCCCTTGCCGGTCCGCAAGGCGCCGAGCTCGCGGCCCGCCTCACGCAACTCGAGCAGGATCTTGCGCGCCCGTTTGGCGAGCGCAAGGCCGAATGGGGTCAGCACGACGCCCCGGGCGACGCGCTCGTAGAGCGGACTTTTGACAATTGACTCCATTTCGGAGAGCATGCGTGAAGCCGCTGGTTGTGACATGTTCATGGACTCGGCGGCGGCCGAAATTTGCCCATGGTCCTCGATTGTGACAATCATTCGCAGGTGATTGAGCTTCAAACCGGCTTTCAACAACGTGTCGTCGCGAAAATTGTCGGAATGAATCTCAATGCCATCGCTCAAATAATCGTTATATATTTTCTCCATGACGGCCAAATTTCCCATTCGTCGGCAAAAAAGTACTATTTTTTACCATTATATCAAAGTTGGTATATGTTTTACCAGTTATTCTATTTGACAGATATACGAAATCGTACGAGTTTGCCGATCGTGCGCTGGGTACAGCTCATAGACCGTGAGAGCGTGGAGGAGACCTACTTCGTTTCTCACAATTAGAAGTAAACCATTCCTTCTACGGAACCTGCCGCAGTTTCGGGCGGGCATTTTTTGTCCGCCACATTAAACAACAAGGGAGAGAGTAATGAAATCCATTATCTCATTGATGGCCGGCGCTGCATTCGGCGTCGCCACGCTGGTGGTACCTGCCTTCGCGGCGGACAAGGGCACAGTAGGCATTGCCATGCCGACCAAGGCTTCGGCCCGCTGGATCGACGACGGCAACAACATCGTCAAGCAGCTCCAGGCTGCCGGTTACGGCACCGACCTGCAGTATGGCGACGACGACATTCCGAACCAGCTGTCGCAGATCGAAAACATGGTCACCAAGGGCGACAAGGTTCTCGTCATCGCTTCGATCGACGGCACCACGCTGTCCGACGTTCTGCAGAAGGCACACGATGCCGGCATCAAGGTCATCGCTTACGACCGCCTGATCCGCAACAGCGGCAACGTCGACTACTATGCGACCTTCGACAACTTCAAGGTCGGCGTTCTCCAGGCCGGCTCGATCGTCGACGCTCTCGGCCTCAAGGACGGCAAGGGTCCGTTCAATATCGAGCTTTTCGGCGGTTCTCCGGACGACAACAACGCCTTCTTCTTCTATGACGGCGCAATGTCGGTTCTGAAGCCCTACATCGACAGCGGCAAGCTGGTCGTGAAGTCCGGCCAGATGGGCATGGACAAGGTCGGTACGCTGCGTTGGGACCCGGCAACGGCCCAGGCTCGTATGGATAACCTGCTGTCGGCTTATTACACCGACTCCCACGTCGATGCCGTTCTGTCTCCGTATGACGGCCTGTCGATCGGTATCCTCTCCTCGCTCAAGGGCGTTGGTTACGGTTCCGGCGGCGTGAAGCTTCCGATCGTTACCGGTCAGGACTCCGAAATTCCGTCGGTCAAGTCGATCATCGCCGGCGAGCAGCATTCCACGATCTTCAAGGACACCCGTGACCTCGCTAAGGTCACCGTCGGCATGGTCAACGCTCTGATGGAAGGCAAGACGCCTGAAGTCAACGACAGCAAGACCTACGACAACGGCGTCAAGGTTGTTCCGTCTTACCTGCTGACCCCGGTCGCAGTCGACAAGACCAACTACGAGAAGATCCTCGTCGAAGGCGGTTACTACAAGGCTGATCAGCTGAAGTAATTTTCCAACATAGCGGTCAGGGCTCGCTGAAACGCGAGCCCTGGCTTTGATATTTAAGACGATCGCGCGGTCTGCTATGCTCGGTCGCGGCGTTGGATACGGACAATGGACAATACCATCCTCGAAATGCGGAGCATTACCAAGTCGTTCCCCGGTGTGAACGCCCTGGAAAATGTTAATTTAAAGGTCCGTCAGGGCGAGATTCATGCTTTGGTCGGCGAAAATGGAGCCGGCAAGTCCACTCTCATGAAGGTGCTCTCGGGTGTTTACCCGGCCGGCACCTACGACGGCGACATCTACTATGATGGCGCGGTCCGCCAGTTCAGGACCATCAAGGACTCCGAAGAAATCGGCATCATCATCATCCATCAGGAGTTGGCGCTCGTTCCGCTTCTTTCGATTGCCGAAAATATCTTCCTGGGCAACGAGGTCGTCGCCAATGGGATGATCAATTGGCAGGAAACCTTCACCCGCACCAAGCAACTCCTTGCCAAGGTCGGTCTCAGGGAATCTCCGAATACGCTCGTGACCGACATCGGCGTCGGCAAGCAGCAGCTCGTCGAGATCGCCAAGGCCTTGTCGAAGAGCGTCAAGCTTCTCATTCTCGACGAGCCGACGGCATCGCTCAACGAAAGCGATTCCGATGCTCTCCTCAATCTCCTCATGGAGTTCCGCAACCAGGGCATCACCTCGATCATCATCACGCACAAGCTCAACGAAGTGCGCAAGGTGGCCGATCAGATCACGGTATTGCGCGACGGCATGACGGTGAAGGCACTGAATTGTCGCGAGGAAGAGATCAGCGAAGACATCATCATTCGCAACATGGTCGGACGTGAGCTGGCCGACCGCTATCCGCCGCGCTCGGTGCCGATCGGCGAGACGATCTTCGAAGTCAAGAACTGGAATGCGTTCCATCAGCAGCACCGTGACCGCCAGGTCCTGCACGACATCAACGTCAATGTGCGCAAGGGCGAAGTGGTCGGCATTGCCGGCCTGATGGGCGCGGGGCGCACCGAATTCGCCATGAGCGTCTTCGGCAAGTCCTACGGCCACAAGATCAGCGGTGAAGTCTTCGTCGACGGCAAGCAGGTCGATACCAGCACCGTTCGCAGGGCGATCGACGCCGGTCTCGCCTACGTGACGGAAGACCGCAAGCAACTCGGCCTCGTTCTGACGAACAATATTCTGCACAATACGACGCTTGCCAACCTGATGGGCGTCTCCAAGGCAACGGTCATCGACGACGTACGCGAGCTGCAGGTGGCGACGAACTATCGCGCCAAGCTGCGCATCCGTTCGTCCGGTGTTTTCCAGGAGGCAGGCAACCTGTCCGGCGGCAACCAGCAGAAGGTGGTGCTGTCGAAGTGGCTGTTCTCGGATCCGGATGTCCTGATCCTCGACGAGCCGACGCGCGGCATCGATGTCGGCGCCAAATACGAAATTTATTCCATCATCAACCAGCTTGCCGCCGACGGAAAGGGCGTTCTGATGATCTCATCGGAAATGCCCGAGCTTCTCGGTACCTGCGACCGCATCTACGTCATGAATGAGGGTCGAATCGTTGCCGAGCTGCCGAAGGCAGAGGCAAGCCAGGAGAGTATCATGCGCGCTATCATGCGCTCAGGGGAGAAGCATCAATGAGTTCGGCCAACCCAGCCACGGAAAGCAGCCACGTCGTTTCCATCGGCGATCACATCCGCAACAACATCCGCGAATACGGCATGTTGATCGCGCTCGTCGTCATCATGCTGCTGTTCCAGTATCTCACCAACGGCGTTCTGTTCAGGCCGCAGAACCTGACCAACATCGTGCTGCAGAATTCGTTCATCGTCATCATGGCGCTCGGCATGCTGCTGGTCATCGTGGCCGGCCATATCGATCTCTCCGTGGGCTCCGTTGTCGGCTTCGTCGGCGCGGTTGCAGGCGTGCTGGTCGTGCAGATGCATATGAACCTGGCGCTTGCGACGGTCATTTGTCTTCTGATGGGCGCCGCGGTCGGCGCCTGGCACGGATATTTCATCGCCTACCACCGCATCCCATCGTTTATCGTCACGCTTTCCGGCATGCTGGTCTTCCGCGGCCTGACCTATACGATCATCAACACCACGGGCAACGGCAGCAGCATCGGTCCTTTCCCACCGGCGTTCCAGATCGTCGCGACCGGCTTCATTCCCGATTTCGTCGATATGGGCGGCATCCATTCGACATCGATCTTCCTGACCATTGCCATCCCGATTGTGATGTTCCTCCTCGCGTGGCGCGGTCGCAGCGTGAACGAGAAGCATGGCATCGATGTCGAGCCTTTCAGCTTCTTTATCGGCCAGAATCTGGTGATCGCCGCAGCGACCATTTTCATCGGCTACCAGATCTCCTCCTACAGAGGACTGCCGAACGTTCTGGTTCTCATGCTGCTGTTGATCGCCCTCTACGGTTTCGCAACCCAGCGCACCACGATCGGCCGCCGCATCTATGCCATGGGCGGCAATGAGAAGGCGACGAAGCTTTCGGGTATCGATACCCGCCGCCTGACGTTCTACACCTTCATCAACATGGGCATTCTTGCCAGCATCGCCGGCATCATCATCGCCACGCGCCTGAATTCGGCAACGGCCAAGGGCGGCGACGGCCTTGAGCTCGACGTGATCGCGGCTTGCTTCATAGGTGGCGCGTCTGCCTCCGGCGGCGTCGGCAAGGTGACGGGTGCCGTTATCGGTGCCTTGATCATGGGCGTGCTGAACCAGGGCATGTCGATCCTCGGATACCAGACGGACTCGCAGAAGATGATCAAGGGCGCTGTCCTGCTCGCCGCCGTGTTCATCGACGTCTACAACAAGAACAAGGGCTGATCGCTTAAGCGACCAGCCGAGACTTTAAAACCAAATCCATGACAGAGTCCGGCTCTCGCTGAGAGCCGGAACGGTAAACTGCATCCGATCTCTGTCTGTTAGGAAAGGATGAAAGACATGCTTATCTCGCAGATCAAGGGTTCGAACGGCGATATCGTCGTTGTCGTGCGCAACGGACCCGGCGAAGCTGCCAAGGCCGTCGTCAATGCCGGCAGCGTCTATAAGCTTGCGATGGAAGCAGCCGACAGCGGCAAATCGCTGGCGTCGGTCATCGAGGCACATGGTCTCGGCGAAACGGTCGACCTCGAAAAGGTCTATGCCGAAGGCCGCTTCCTGCCGCCGATCACGCATCCAGATGCTGCCCATCTGCATCTGACCGGCACGGGCCTGACGCATCTCGGCTCGGCCGCCACGCGCGATTCCATGCACAAGAAGACGACGGAAGCGGCTGAAGAGACGCTGACCGACTCCATGAAGATGTTCAAGATGGGCATCGAGGGCGGTAAGCCGAAGGCGGGCGAGAAGGGCGTTCAGCCCGAATGGTTCTACAAGGGCAACGGCTATGGCGCCGCGGCCCCAGGTGCCGCGCTGGTGTCGCCTTCCTTTGCGCTCGACGGCGGCGAGGAGCCGGAGATGGCCGGCATCTACGTCATAGCCAAGGATGGCACGCCGTTTCGCATCGGCTTTGCGCTCTCGAACGAGTTTTCCGATCACGTCACCGAGCGGATCAACTATCTCTACCTCGCCCATTCCAAGCTGCGTCCGGCAAGCTTCGGCCCCGAGATCCGTATTGGTGCGGCGCCCGAGGATATCCGCGGAACGTCCCGCATCAAGCGCGGCGACAAGGTGATCTTCGAAAAGCCTTTCCTTTCCGGGGAAGCGAACATGTCGCATACCTTTGCCAATCTTGAATATCACCACTTCAAGTACGGCCTCTTCCGCGTTCCCGGCGATGTGCACGTGCACATGTTCGGCACGGCGACGCTTTCGTTTGCGGAAGGTATCAAGCCGGAAGCCGGTGACGTCTTTGAAATCGAGGTTGCCGAATTCGGCCTGCCGCTGCGCAATCCGCTGGCGGTTGACGCCGAGGAAAACGTGGCTGTTCGCCAGCTGTAATTCGTCGAGCCCGGCCGCAAGGTTCGGCCGGGCATTTTCAATACGATCCAGGAAGGCATGACGCCATGAGCATTCATCAGAATTTGATCGCCGGCGAGTGGACCGGGACGACGGGTAGCGAGAATATCAACCCGTCGGACACGAACGAGGTCGTCGGCCTCTATGCCAGCGCGAATGCGCAGGATGTTGCCGATGCGATCGCAGCTGCCAAGGCTGCGTTCCCGGCCTGGTCGCGCTCCGGCATTCTGGAACGCCATACGATCCTGAAGAAGGCCGGCGAGGAGATTCTGGCGCGCAAGGATGAGCTCGGCGCGCTGCTGGCTCGCGAAGAGGGCAAGACGCTGCCGGAAGCGATCGGCGAGACCATCCGCGCCGCGCAGATCTTCGAATTCTTCGCTGGCGAGGCGCTGCGCCTGGCAGGCGAGGTGGTGCCCTCCGTGCGCCCGAACATCGGTGTCGAGATCACCCGCGAGCCGCTCGGCGTCATCGGCGTTATCACCCCCTGGAACTTCCCGATCGCCATTCCTGCCTGGAAGATCGCGCCGGCGCTCTGCTATGGCAACACCGTCGTCTTCAAGCCGGCCGATCTCGTGCCCGGCTGCTCGTGGGCAATCGTCGATATCCTCCACCGCGCCGGCCTGCCGAAGGGCGTGCTGAACCTTGTCATGGGCAAGGGCTCGGTCGTCGGCCAGGCGATGCTCGACAGCCCGGTTCTGTCCGGCATCACCTTCACTGGCTCGGTCGGTACCGGCAAGCGCGTGGCGCTGTCTTCGGTCGAGCATGGCCGCAAGTACCAGCTGGAAATGGGCGGCAAGAACCCGATGGTCGTGCTTGACGATGCCGACCTGACGGTTGCCGTCGAGGCGGCTGCCAATTCCGCCTTCTTCTCGACCGGCCAGCGCTGCACGGCCTCGTCGCGGCTGATCGTCACCGAAGGCGTTCACGACCGGTTCGTGGCGGCGCTGACGGAGAAGCTGAAGACGCTGAACGTCGATAATGCCCTGAAATCGGGCACGCATATCGGCCCGGTGGTCGATGCCAAGCAGCTGAAGACGGATACCGACTATATCGAGATCGGCAGGCAGGAAGGCGCCAAGCTTGCCTTCGGCGGCGAACTCGTCAACCGCGACACGCCCGGCTTCTACCTGCAGCCGACGCTGTTCACCGAGGCGACGAACCAAATGCGCATC
Organism: Rhizobium sp. P28RR-XV; assembly: GCF_012641385.1. Taxonomy (NCBI): domain Bacteria; kingdom Pseudomonadati; phylum Pseudomonadota; class Alphaproteobacteria; order Hyphomicrobiales; family Rhizobiaceae; genus Rhizobium; species Rhizobium sp. P28RR-XV. The sequence goes on along the minus strand of NZ_JABAIG010000002.1, from coordinate 108,033 downwards.
AGCCGCGAAGAGATCTTCGGGCCGGTCGCCTCGGTCATCCGGGTGAAAGATTACGAAGAGGCGCTGGCAACGGCCAACGACACGCCGTTCGGATTGTCCTCCGGCATTGCCACGACAAGCCTGAAGCATGCGACGCATTTCAAGCGAAATGCCGAAGCGGGCATGGTGATGGTGAACCTGCCAACGGCGGGCGTCGACTTCCACGTGCCGTTCGGCGGCCGCAAGGGTTCGTCCTTCGGTTCGCGCGAGCAGGGCAAATATGCCGCCGAATTCTTCACAACCGTCAAGACCGCTTACACGCTCGCCTGACGATCGAATCCAAAGCCTGGGCGCGGACGAGGCGGCCTGGGCGACGCAAAGGGTACTGAGACAATGAAAAAGAAAGCTGAATGGCCGCGCAAGCTGCGCTCCTATGACTGGTTTGGCGGCACCGGCAAGAATGCGATCATGCATCGCTCCTGGATGAAGAACCAGGGCCTGCCGGCCGACACCTTCGACGGCCGGCCGATCATCGGCATCTGTAATACCTGGTCGGAGCTGACGCCCTGCAACGCGCACTTGCGCGATCTTGCGGAGCGCGTGAAGCGTGGTGTTTACGAAGCGGGCGGTTTCCCCGTGGAGTTCCCGGTCTTCTCCGTCGGCGAAAGCACGCTCCGCCCGACGGCGATGATGTTCCGCAACCTGGCGGCCATGGACGTCGAAGAAGCGATCCGTGGCAATCCGGTCGATGGCGTCGTGCTGCTTGGCGGCTGCGACAAGACCACGCCGAGCCTGCTGATGGGTGCTGCCTCCGTCGACATCCCGGTGATCCTCGTTTCCGGCGGTCCGATGCTGAACGGCAAGTGGCGCGGCAAGGATGTCGGTTCCGGCACGGCGATCTGGCAGTTCTCGGAAATGGTGAAGTCCGGCGAGATGTCGCTGGACGAGTTCATGGATGCCGAGCAGGGCATGGCCCGCTCGGCCGGCAGCTGCATGACCATGGGCACGGCCTCGACCATGGCGTCGATGGCCGAAGCGCTCGGCATGACGCTGCCAGGCAATGCGGCCATCCCGGCTGTCGATGCCCGCCGCCGCGTCATCTCGCAACTGTCAGGCCGCCGCATCGTCGACATGGTCAAGGAAGACCTGAAGCCTTCGGATATCCTGACCAAGGAAGCCTTTGAGAACGCTATCCGTGTCAATGGCGCCGTTGGCGGTTCGACCAATGCGGTGCTGCACCTGCTGGCGCTTGCCGGCCGTATCGGCGTCGATCTCTCGCTGGACGATTGGGATCGCTTGGGCCGTGAAGTGCCGACGATCGTCAACCTGCAGCCGTCGGGCAAGCACCTGATGGAAGAGTTCTACTATGCCGGCGGCCTGCCCGTCGTCATCAAGGCTGTGGGAGAGATGGGCCTGCTGCACAAGGACGCCATCACCGTCACCGGCGATACGATCTGGGCCGGCGTCAAGGATGTCGTCAACTACAACGACGACGTCATCGTTCCCAGAGAGAAGGCGCTGACACAGTCGGGCGGCATTGCCGTTCTGCGCGGCAACCTCGCGCCCAAGGGCGCCGTCCTGAAGCCGTCGGCCGCTTCGCCGCATCTGATGCAGCACAAGGGCCGCGCCGTCGTCTTCGAAAGCATCGAGGACTACCACGCCCGCATCAACCGCGACGATCTCGACATCGACGAGAACTGCGTCATGGTGCTGAAGTACTGCGGCCCGAAGGGTTATCCGGGCATGGCAGAAGTCGGCAACATGGGCCTGCCGCCGAAGGTGCTGAAGAAGGGCATTACCGACATGATCCGCATTTCGGATGCGCGCATGTCCGGCACGGCCTACGGGACCGTCATCCTGCACACCGCTCCGGAAGCTGCCGATGGCGGCCCGCTGGCGCTGGTCCAGAACGGTGACATTATCGCGGTCGACGTTCCCGCCCGTACCATCCAGCTCGAGGTCTCGGACGAGGAACTGGCAAAGCGCCGCGCCGCCTGGGTTTCCCCGGTCAAGCCGCTCACCGGCGGTTATGGCGGTCTCTATGTAAAGTCGGTCATGCAGGCCGACACCGGCGCCGACCTGGACTTCCTCGTCGGCCCGCGCGGCTCGGAAATCCCGAACAATCGCGACAGTCACTAAGATTTGTGTTTTGAATTAAGAAAGGGGGCGGGGCGAAAGCTCCGCCCTTTTTCTTCTGTGAGCCGCTAACTCTGGCTCTGACTTTGCCCCTGGCTTGCCACCGTCACCTTGACCGTAAGAGTTTCGCCTGGTGTGCCGACCCGCATGCCGGAGACCGGGGCTGCGTCACGATAGCAGAGGCCGGTTGCGACGCGGACGTAGCGGGCGTCGGGGCAGACATCGTTCGCCGGGTCGAAGCCGACCCAGCCGAGGCTGGGAATATGCGCCTCCGCCCAAGCATGCGTGGCCGCTTGCTCGTTCTTGCCCTCCATCATCAGGTAGCCGGAGACGTAACGCGCCGGGATATTCAGCGCGCGGGCGCCGGCGATGAAGATATGGGCATGGTCCTGACAAACGCCGCTCTTCGCCTCCAGAGCCTGTTCTGCCGTTGTCTCTGTGTCACTGGTGCCCGGCTTGTATTCCACGGTCTCGTGGATTGCCTTCATCAGTACATGCATCCTGGCAAGCTCGTCGTCGCCGGAAACGTCGCGCAGCAGATTCTTCGTGAGCTTGCCGGCCTTGGTGCGCGGCGATTCCCGCAAGTAGAGCCAGAGCGGAGCAAAGCCGAGATGCTGTCCTAGCACCCCATTGAGATCTTGTGTTTCGACTTCGCCCAAGGCGATGATTTTTGTCGCGTCCTGCTGGCCGTCAAGCGAGACGAGCGTGATGCGATTGCCGAACTGGTCGTCGTACTCCACTTCGGGTTTGGCGCCCTCAACCGTCAGCTTCCAGTCGATGACCGTTTGCCCGATGCCTGTCAGCGGGGTCAGACGCAGCCGCTGCAGTGAAAACTGCGCCGGCTCGTCGTAGCGATATTCCGTAATATGGCTGATCGTCAGTCTCATGATACCGCCCGCCTACTCGTAGAACCGATAGCCGTCGGAGATTTCGGCGCCGAGTTTATTGCTGTGCGCGACGAAATCTTCGAGGAATTCATGCAGGCCCTGATCCATGATGCGCTTGATCGTCAGGCGCTGCAGTGACTGGCGGATGGCTTCCGCCGTGTCGTGGGCCGGCAGCCGTTTTTCATATTCGGCGCTGAGGTAGCTCATATTGCTGACGATCTTGTCGTAGCAATAGGCGAGCGAACGCGGCATCTGGCCGTTCAAGATCAGGAAGTCGGCAATGTTGGCCGGCTTGTATTCGGGGTCGTAGGCCCATTTATAGGCCCGGTGCGCCGAAACGGATCGCAGGATCGATTCCCATTGGGCGTTGTCGAGCGAGGAGCCGACATGCGAGACTGATGGCAGCAGGACGTAATATTTCACGTCAAGGATGCGGGCCGTATTGTCCGCACGTTCGATAAAGGTGCCGATGCGGGCGAAGTTATAAAGCTCGTTGCGCAGCATCGAGCCGTGAAAGGCGCCGCGGATCAATCCGGCACGCTGTTTGATGACGTCGATCATCTCGGGCAGTTCGGCCGTCTTCAGCCGCTTGCCGAGGATGGACTTCAGCTCGATCCAGCATTCGTTGGTTGCTTCCCAGGTGTCGCGGGTCAGCGCGGTGCGCACCATGCGGGCGTTGTTGCGGCCGTATTCGATGCAGGACATGACACTCGACGGGTTGGAGCGATCGCGCATCAGATAGTCGATCGCGTCGGCACCGGTCAGCTTGCCATGCACTTCGTTATAGGCTTCGCGCACACCTGCGCTTTGCAGGACGCCGTCCCAATCGTCATCGACGGCGTCGCTGCGCGTCAGCGACATACGCTGGCCGGCGTCGACCAGACGGGCTATGTTTTCGGCACGCTCGATGTAACGGAACATCCAGTAGAGGCCATTTGCGGTTCTTCCCAGCATGTCCGTTCAGTCCTCCAGAACCCAGGTGTCTTTGGTGCCGCCGCCCTGGCTGGAGTTGACCACCAACGAGCCTTCCTTCAGCGCCACGCGGGTCAGTCCGCCGGGGATGATCCGTACCTTGTCGGAGACGAGGACGTAGGGCCGCAGATCGACATGCCGCGGCGCAATGCCCTTATTGACCAGGATCGGCACGGTCGACAGCGAAAGGGTTGGCTGCGCGATGTAGTTGTTCGGCTTGCTCTTGAGCTTTTCGGCAAAGGCCGTCCGTTCCTTTTTGGTGGCCGTCGGTCCGACAAGCATGCCGTAGCCGCCGGAGCCATGGACTTCCTTGACGACGAGATCGGCAAGGTTGTCGAGCACATATTTCAGGCTGTCCGGCTCCGAACAGCGCCAGGTCGGCACGTTTTCGAGGATCGGCTTGCGGCCGGTATAGAATTCGACGATCTCCGGCATGTAGGAATAGATCGCCTTGTCGTCGGAAATGCCGGTGCCGGGCGCATTGGCGATGGTAATGTTGCCAGCGCGGTAGACATCCATGATGCCGGGAATGCCGAGCGCGGATTCCGGGCGGAAGGTGAGGGGATCAAGGAAATCGTCGTCGACGCGGCGATAGAGCACATCGATGGCCTCATAGCCTCGCGTCGTGCGCATCTTCACCTTGCCGTCGATGACCCGCAGATCCGAACCTTCGACCAGCTCCACGCCCATCATGTCGGCGAGGAAAGAATGCTCGTAATAGGCGGAGTTGTAGATTCCGGGCGTCAGCACCGCGACGCGCGGCTTGCCCTTGCAGCCGGGAGGGGCGAGCGACGCCAGGCTCTGGCGCAGCAGCAATGGATAGTCTTCGACGCGCTGCACCTTGTTCTGATGGAACAGCTCGGGGAACATCTGCATCATCGTTTCGCGGTTTTCCAGCATGTAGCTGACCCCGGAAGGCGTGCGGGCATTGTCCTCAAGCACATAGAACTGGTCTTCGCCCGTGCGGACGATATCGGTGCCGACGATGTGGGTATAGACGCCGCCTGGCGGGCGGAAGCCGATCATTTCAGGCAGGAAGGCGTCGTTCTTCTCGATCAGCTCGCGCGGGATACGGCCGGCGCGGATGATTTCCTGCTTGTGGTAGATGTCGTGAAGGAAGGCATTGAGCGCGATGACCCGCTGTTCGATGCCCTGGGCAAGCTTGCGCCATTCACGGCCGGATATGATGCGGGGGATGATGTCGAAGGGGATGAGCTTTTCGGAGGAGTCTGCGTGTCCGTAGACCGCGAAGGTAATGCCCGTCTTCCGGAAGATGGTTTCCGCGTCGCGGGATTTGGCAATGAGATGGCCCCTGTCCTGGCCTGAGTACCACTCGAAGTATTTCTCGTAAGGCGCGCGCGGACTTTCATCCGCAGTAATCATTTCATCAAATGCCAAAGGTGCGGTCCCCGTGTTTTCACCCATTTGAATACAATGGTTTTTACAATGCAAGAACTATGCGCAGTTGCCATTGCGAATTTCGCAACGTCGAAAAATGCCGGAGTTACAGGCATTTAAGAATAATCTGACCGTTACTCGCCGGGTTTCGCCGCAACGCTCGGGTCAAAATTTGAGCATCTGCTTCTTTTGCGGACTGAACGCCTGGGTAGTGACTGAGGTTCCTGAAACCAGAGCGATGGCTCGCCGGACGTGAAGAAAAATTGATTGCTGTTTTCAGCAGATCGATTTTGACCGCTCCGCCGCCATCGGCTATCAGCCTTCAACCTCTCCGCGCGACACTCCGAGTTCGACCAGGATTCCGGCTCCGAAGCGCCAAACATATCGGTCCGATTTCTATGTCCCTCGATAAACTCGCGCCGGTGATTTTCGTCTTTCTCTGGTCCACCGGCTGGATCGTTGCCAAGTACGCCTCGCTGCATGCCGGCCCGTTCACCTTCCTGATGATCCGCTACAGCCTGTCGGCGCTTGCCTTCGTGCTGGTCTGTTCGGTCACGGGTGCCCGCTGGCCGCGCGACTGGTCCAGCGTGTTTCGGGCCATCTATTCCGGTATTTTCCTGCACGGCATCTATCTGGGCGGTCTCTGGTGGGCGATCGCCGAGGGCGTGCCGGCCGGCATCTCCGGCGTCATCGCGGCGCTGCAACCGCTGATGACCGCTATGGCCGCGCCGTTCCTCGTCAGCGAGCGGCTGCAGCCGATCCAGAAGGTCGGCCTGCTGCTCGGTTTCTTCGGCATTGCTATTGCGATTTCGCCGAAGCTCCTGACGACGGATACGGCCAATCTCTGGCAGTCTGCGCTGCCGCTGGTGGTCAATCTGCTCGCGATGGTGTCTGTGACTTACGGCACGCTCTACCAGAAGCGTCACCTGCAGACCGGCGATCTGCGCACCATCGCAACATTGCAATATGTCGGCGCATTGATCGTCACCGTGCCACTTGCCTTCCTGTTTGAAGGTCTGCGTTTCGACGGCACGCATGAGGTCATTCTCGCAATGCTCTGGTCGGTCTTCGGTCTGTCGATGGGAGCCGTCGGCCTGCTGCTCTATCTCATCCGGAGAGGGCAGGTGTCGCGCGCGGCATCGCTGATCTATCTGATGCCGCCAGCCGTCGCCATCGAAGCGGCGATCGCCTTTGGCGAACCGTTGACGCTGCCGATCATCATAGGCACCGTCATCGTCGTGATTGGTGTCTATCTCACCAACCGGCGCGCGGCGGATGTGGTGCCGGAATAATATCGGCGCACTTCTATTGTTAAAGGAGGATCAGTCCCGTGAGGCCAAGTCTCAGGTTGAAAGCGATCTCAGTCTGCAATGACAAGATCGAGAAGAAGGGAGACGCCGTCGGGCTGTCGTTCTATGCATTTTTCGCCAACAGGAATGATGATCCTACCCTGCTCATGGAAGCGACCGAGTGGTGGATCAAAACGCATTGTTTGGATCACTTCGAAAAAGCAGTCAAAATTCGGGATATGATTCAATCCGGAAAGTAGGCTGTGGTCGGTAATTGAGGCAACTCTGAAATGGTGACGACAACTGCAAAATTTTGTGAGGAACGACTTTTTCTTAAAAGCTGACGCGCTGTTACCGCTAAAAGCGATCACATAACGTCGAGTTTCGCGACGGATTTTTGCGGCGATAATTATTCCACATTTCAGTTTGGGATGGGGGCCAGGTAAACCGGCCCCCATCCCGATTTTATATCAGGCGCGTTCGCGACGCTGACCACCGTTGCCGGGACCGCGGCGCTTCATGCCGCCGTTGCCGCGGTCGTGGCGCTGTTCGCCCTGAGCATTCTGGCCACGGTCTTCATGGCGACCCGAGGGGCGGCCGTGAGCATGACGGCCACCGCGATGGGCGCCGGCTTCGTGGGCTGCGCCATTGGCGTTTGCCGGGCCGTTGTGGTGCGGCTTCTTGGCTGGACGGAAATCGGACGTCGAAGCGAGATCATTGTCCACTTCCGGGCGCGGCGTGCGTTCGTCGCGGCGCTGGCCACGGAAGTCGGCATTGCGATTGTTTTCGCGCTGCGGACGACGTTCCTGGCGTTCGCCATTGTGGGCGCGGGATTCGCCGGCTTCACCTTCGCGAAGAGGGCGACGGGCCGGGCGAGCAGGGCGGCCTTCGGCACGTCCCTGGCCTACGCCACCGCGACCTTGGCCTTGACCACCACGGGGTTGACCACCGCCACGGTTGTTGTTGCCACGGGCCGGACGGCCGCGATCGGCCGGAGCCTCGCCGCTGGCAACGGCAATCTCGATGCCCATCAGGCGCTCGATGTCGCGCAGCAGGCGGATTTCGTCCGGAGCGCAGAAGGCGATGGCAATGCCGTCTCGACCGGCGCGCGCGGTGCGGCCGATACGGTGGACATAGGCATCCGGCACTTCCGGCAGGTCGTAATTGTAGACATGCGAAACGCCGGGGATGTCGATGCCGCGCGCGGCAACGTCTGTCGCGACGAGAACGCGGATTTCGCCGTCACGGAAGCCCTTGAGGGCGCGCTCGCGCTGACCCTGGCTCTTGTTGCCGTGGATGGAGGCGGCGGCAAAGCCGACGTGTTCGAGATGCTTCATCAGCTTCTCGGCACCATGCTTGGTGCGCAGAAAGACCATGGCGCGGCCATCCGGATTGGCGGAAATCGTTTCTTTCAGGATCTCGGTCTTATGGTTCTGGCCGGAAACGAAGTGGACATGCTGCTCCACCTTGTCGGCGGCTTTGCCCGGAGGCGAGACTTCGACCTTGACCGGGTTGGTCAGATAGTCGGCGGCGAGGTCAGCGATCGCCTTCGGCATGGTGGCTGAAAACAGCATGGTCTGGCGCTTGGCCGGGACCATTTTCGAGATCTTGCGCAGATCGTGGATGAAGCCGAGATCGAGCATCTGGTCGGCTTCGTCGAGGATGAGGTAGCTGACCTGGCCGAGCGACAGGGCGCGGCGGTTGATGAGATCAAGCAGGCGGCCGGGGGTAGCAACCAGAATGTCGGTGCCGCGCTCGAGCTGCAGCTGCTGCTTGTTGATCGAAGCGCCGCCGACCACGACATTGATCCTCAGCGCCGTCTTGCGGACGAAGAGCTTGAGGTTGTCGGCGATCTGGTTGACCAGTTCGCGGGTGGGGGCGAGAATCAAGGTGCGGACGGTGCGGTTGTCCGGACGCTTGGCGTCCTTCAACAGCATTTCGATGATCGGCAGGCCGAAGGCGGCCGTCTTGCCGGTGCCGGTCTGTGCGAGGCCGATGAGATCGCGGCCCTCAAGAACGAGCGGGATCGCCTGCGCCTGAATCGGCGTCGGTATGGCGAAGTTATTCTGCGACAGCGTATCGACAATCTGCTTGGAGAGGCCAAGCGAGTGAAAATCGGTCAATTCAATACCTTTCGGGGCGCCAAAGCAAATAGGCCGGGTCGCACCATGCGGTCCGGTCTGTCTCTGGCGTCAAGAACCCCGCGTGAAGTGGGAACTTGTAAGTTGGAAATAGCTTTCCAGCGCATCCGGCCGCAGCGTTGGGCGCGGCCTCATTAACAAAAGCGCTTTTGTCCTTCTCCTGCGTACAAATTGTCCCGCATGGCACGCTCACGCGGCGGCCGGAAGGTGAAAGCTGTCGCGGATTTGGTCTTAATTGCCGCGAATGTCAAGGGGTATGGGCAAAAAGCTTTTCAACAGGCGGCCGAAAATGCCGCCGGAAATCCGGCGGCACCGATAAAGCGGACCGGGTTGTCCAGCCCCACGTAATCGTCAACCGCTTCCGGCAGAACTAGCAATTGCGAGCGGTCTGTTCAGAGAGATAGGCCATGCCAAAATATACCACAGCCGCCTATACGCCGGAATTCTCACTGGAGTTTTGAGGCGATCTCTCTAGGATTTACCCGACAGACGATCATGCCGTCCTTGGGTTCAATATAAAGATGGCGATGCCGGTCAGTGCCAGCGTGAGGCCGCTGACGATCGTGCGGACCGTGTTCCAGAACTGCCACGGCCCCGAATAGTTTTCCCAGATGCGTCGCGCCTCGGCTGCATCCTGCGGAATGACGACGGCAGCGAGCGCTTCGTTCATCGGGACGTTTACGGTCATGGTGAGGATCACGCCGCCGGACAGGTAAAGCAGGCCGGCGATCGCGAAGATCAGGCTTGCGGCTTTCAACCGGCAGAACCAGGCGAACATTGCGGTCGCGATGAGGACGAAGGGCGTCGCGAAGAACGCCGGCGCGAACACCGTGTTTCGCACTGATGCGTTCATGGCCTGCATCGCACCGATCGCAAGCGCCGGATCGGCTGCATCGAGCCCCCACATCGTCGAACAGATCCACGCATAGAAGAAGCCGAAGATCGCGCCGCTCGACAGCAGCGACAGGAGGGAAAACGCGTAAAGAGCCGGAATCATCTCGAAGGTTTCCTGTCGGCGGACGGCAGGGGACGTTCGCTGTCGGCGGGCGCGTGGAGCTGGAGGAACAGGGCCATGGCCTCGCTCGCCCGTCGCTCGATTTCCGAACGCGGCAGCTCGTCCAGGGTGCAGATGACGCGGCGAACCTGAAGGTCGCCGATCAGCAGGCGAAAATAGATGTCGGCGGCCTCGGTCGGGTCGCCGCAGGCGATGAGGCCGGATCGGCTCGCGGCTTGCAGTAGGTCGCGAAGCAAAGGCGCTATGGCGTCGCGTCCGAATTGGGCGATCGCCGGGCCGAGCGTCCTCGTGTCGCTGACGTCGCCGGCCGCCGCGCGATTTAGCACAATGGCCTTGTCGCCCGTCACGAGAGACAGGAGGATGGGACCGAGCGCGGCCAGCGTATCGAGCGGATCGCTTTTCCCTTGAAGGGCGGCCGCCAGCAGCTCTTTGGCCTCTCTGGCGTTGGATTCGATCAACGATCGAAACAGGGCCTGCTTGTTGCCGTACCAGTTGTAGAGCGTTTCATTGGAAACCGATGCGCGCCGGGCGATCGCAAGCAGGGACGTGGCCTTGTACCCGGATTCCTTGAGCACCGCATAAGCGGCTTCTTCTATCCGTTCGCGCCGAGCGATCTGCTTGGGTGTAGCCACTATACCTACCTCGTTGACAAAATCGTACAGAAATATACGGTTTTGTCAACGAGGTATGGTCGAAGGAAGGATCGGCGGAACGGCGGCTGTCGCGCAACTCCTACAGACCATCCGAAAACCCGAGCAGTAATTCCGAAGGTTAGCTTGCGCCTGGGTTTTCGGACGGTCTGAATGAGGTCCGCGACATTAAATTTCGTTCATGATTTCAGGCGTAAAGCCTTTGATTTTCAACTAGAAATCGGTGGGAACGCCACCTTCCTCCTTGCGCTTGGCGACGAAAGCGTCGAGCTCTTCCTCCACCGCCGGATCGAGCGGCGGTTTTTCATAGCGGGCGAGCGTTTCTTTGAAGACGCGGTTGGCGTGATCGTAGGTCGTGGGCCGTCCTGCTTCCGTCCAGGTCTCGTAGTTGCGCCAGTCGGAGAGGATCGGCGAATAGAATGCGGTTTCATAGCGGGCGAGCGTGTGCGCGGTGCCGAAATAGTGGCCACCGGGGCCGACATCGCGCACGGCGTCGAGCGCCAGCGCGTCGCTGCTGACATCGAGCGGCGTCAGGAATTCGGCGACCATCTGCAGCATGTCGACGTCGAGGATGAATTTCTCGAAGGAGGCGGTGAGGCCGCCTTCGCTCCAGCCGGCCGCATGCAGTACGAAATTGCCGCCTCCCTGGGTCAAGGCCCAGAGGGAAAGGGCCGATTCATAGGCGGCTTGTGCGTCGAGCGTGTTGGAGGCGTTGGTGTTCGAGGTGCGGTAGGGGATGCCGTAGCGGCGGGCGAGTTGGCCGCCGCAGATCACGGCCTTCATGTATTCCGGCGTGCCGAAAGCGGGTGCACCCGTCTTCATGTCGACATTCGAGGTAAAGCCGCCATACATGACCGGCGCGCCCTTGCGCACCATCTGCGTGAAGGCGATGCCGCAAAGCGCTTCGGCGTTCTGCTGCACCACCGCGCCGGCAATCGTCACCGGCGCCATCGCGCCCGCCAGGGTGAACGGGGTGACCACCACCACCTGGCCGCGCGACGACATTTCGATGATGCCCTGCAGCATCGGCCCGTCAAGGCGCAACGGTGACGAGGAGTTGATGATGGTGAAGAGCGAAGGTTCGTGGTCCATTTGCGCCATGCTGATGCCGCGGCCGATGCGGGCGATCTCGATCGCGTCGAGATTGCGCTGCTGGCCGAGCGAATAGCAGTGGAAGGCCTTGTCGGTAAGCTTCACGATATCGGAGAGGCAATCGAGATGGCGCACCGAGGGATGGATATCGATGGGCTCGACCGGATAGCCGCCGGTCATATGGATGACGTCGTAGGACTGGGCGAGCTTGATGAGCTTGCGGAAATCCTCCTGATTTCCGGCTCTCCGGCCGCCTTCGCGGTCGGCTACGAAGGGGGCGGACGCGACCTGCGCGAAAACGAGATTACGGCCGCCGATCTCAACGTTTCTTAGCGGATTGCGGGCGTGCAGGGTGAAGGTCGAGGGGGCGGAGGCAATCAGCTCCATGATCAAGTCGCGGTCGAAGCGGACGCGCTCCTTTCCCGGCGTGACATCGGCGCCGGCGGCCTTCATGCGCTCGCGCGCTTCCGGCAGGATGATGTCCATGCCGATCTCTTCAAGGATGGTCAGCGACGCCTCGTGAATATCGTCCAAGGCCTCGGGCGACAGGAGTTCCGTGCGAGCGAGATTATTCACCAGATTGAGGTACTTCGTGCCGCTCGGCTTGCGGCTGCGCTCGGCCCCGCGCCCTCCGGCCCGCCGCCGCCGTTCGCCCGTCGCTGTCGCGGCCTGTGCTTCGTTCAAGGTCAGGCTTGCTTCGTCGCTCATGGCGCTCGCTCCCAATGATCCGTTGACGGATTCTTGGCAGAGTTTGCCTCGGCGTGCCGCCGTCGTTTGCGACCAAGACATGGCCGTTATAGGATAGTGCGTGGTCTGAACGCGACGCCGCCCGACTGGTTAAACATGGTTAACACCTTATTAAATCGATCCGTGTTAGAGCGTTGTTTCACGAACTATCATGCGCGGTGAGAAGAGGGGCTCCGTTTGACCCTGGACGGTGAACTGCTTGACATAGCGTGCCGCCGGATCGCCAATCTGGACAGGCCCGCCTACATCAAGAACAGCGAGCTTCGGTACGTCGCCGTCAACGATGCCTATGCGCGTTTTTTCGGCCGCGATATTTCCGATTTCATCGGCAACCGCAGCCAGGATCTTCTCGATGCCAACGAGAGTGCCGACAGGGAGGACAAGGAGCGTCGCGCCCTTGTCTTCGGTTCGGAAGAGGTCGCGCTGTGCTTCGATGCGTCGGGCCGCCAACGTTCTCTCGTGGAAATCGAGAGCTTTTCCCCATCGGAAGACCGTGTCTACATATTCGGGGTGTTCCTTGCCGCACCAGCCGTTGTGCGCGATGCTTCCACGGACGGGGCAGTGCGAAGGGAGGCCGATGAAGCCGGCTTTTTCCGCAGCATTCTGGAGGGCCTGCCGGTTGCCACCTTCGTGCGCGATTCCGGCCATCGCCTGATTTATGCCAATACGGCCCATGCCGACATTACCGGCCTCGATCGTGACGAAATGCTCGGAAAGACCGAGCATGAAATGTTCGACGCCGGCGCCGACGACTTCTTCGTGGAAAACGAAGCCGTGCTGCAGGAGGGGCGCAGGCATGAATTCGAAAGCGAAATCGTCGACCGACAGCAGGTGAAGCATCCGGTAAAGATTTGCCTCAACCGAACGACGACGGCGGAGGGCAAGCATTATGCCGTGGGTTCGGTCACCGATACATCTGTGCTGAAGCAGCGTGAGATGCAGCTTATTGAGGCGCAGGCTCGTGCCGAAGCGCTGCACCAGGATCTCGACAACATCCTCCGCTCGATGCCGATCGGTGTCCTTATCCATAACGGCGACCATATCGTCGAATACGTCAACGATGCCTTCTACGACATCTGGGAATATTCAAGGGACGAGCGCTTCGGAGGCCGCCCCTATCGCGATATCATCGCCAAGCACTACGAGCTGGCACGCTTCGGCGCCGATGGCCGCAGCATCGACGATATATATCAGGCGTGGCTGGCCAAGCTGCGCAAGGGCGGCGAGCATCTGCAGACGGAAGTAAATTTTGCCGACGGCAAATCCGTCATCATCGACGCGCGCCAGATTTCCAATGGCCGGACATTGATGTCCTACACGGATATTTCTTCCGTGAAGCAGCAATCCAGGGAGATTACCGAGACCCGGCTGGCGCTGGAGCATCTCGGCGAGTTGATGGCTGATGCCATGCAGGCGATGTCGCAAGGCCTGCTGATCGTCCAGGATGGCGCGATCCTGCTGGCCAACGATCGGCTGAAGGACATGCTGAAACTTCCGGCCGAGCTTCTAGAGGTAGGCAGGGACTGGTCCGCGGCATTCGACTATTGCGCGGAACGCGGCGACTTTGGCAATGGTTCCGGGGGTCTGCGGGAATCATGGGCGGAGAGCGTTGCGGCGGGCAAGCCGATCTCCTGCGTATTCCAGGTCGTCGGCGACCGCTGGATACAGCTTGGCGCCGCGATCGGCGAGCAGCGCCGCTGGACGGTGGTGTTCACCGATGTCACCGAGATGAAGGAACGCGAGGCGGACCTACAGCTGCTGCTGGCGCGCAGCAATGCGGCAGACCGGGCGAAATCCGAATTCCTGACCCATATGAGCCACGAAATCCGCACGCCGATGAACGGGGTGCTCGGCATGGCCGAGCTGCTGGGCAAAACAGATCTCGATCCGAGGCAAAAGACCTTCGTCGATATCATCGTCAAGTCGGGCAATGCATTGCTGACCATCATCAACGACATTCTCGATTTCTCGCGCATCGACACCGGCGATATGAATCTGCGCAAGATGGCATTCGACCCCGCTGAAGCTGTCGAAGACATAGCGACGCTGCTGGCCGCCGCCGCATCGGAGAAGAATATCGAGCTGATGGTGCGCATCGCTCCCGGCGTGCCGGCGGCGATGCTCGGCGATGCCGGCCGTTTCCGCCAGATCGTGACCAATCTCGTCGGCAATGCGATCAAGTTCACCGAACGCGGCCACGTGCTGGTGGAACTGGACAGCCAGTCCGCGCCGGACGACAATATATTGCTCATGCTCCGCATCGAAGATACCGGGATCGGCATACCGGACGAGAAGCTCGATACGATCTTCGACAAATTCTCGTTGGCGGATTCTTCCTTTGCGCGGCGCCTCGATGGATCGGGCCTTGGCCTTGCCATTACGGCGGGTCTCGTCGATCTTTTCGGCGGTTCGCTCTCGGTCGAAAGCGAATGGGGCAAGGGATCGGTTTTCACGGTCCATCTGCCCATGCCGCTGGTCGCGTCGCGTGGCAAGGTTCCGGAGCTGCCGGCCAACGTAAAGCGAGCCGGGATCCTGATCGTGGAAGACGACGAGATCCATCGGCGCATATTGACTGAGCAATTGGCGCGATGGGGTTTCGACAGCCACGCGGCAGAGGACGGAAAGACCGCGCTTGCCATTTTGGATGCCGCTTTCGACATGGGCGTATCGGTCGACGCGATCATCGTCGACTACGGCATGCCCGCCATGAGCGGTTATCAGATCGCAAGCGCCGTGCGCGCCGATCCACGTTTCGACGCGCTGCCGATCGTATTTCTGACCTCGATGGGCGTCGCCGGTCGCGACAAGGATTTCACCGCCGTCAATGGCCAGGCGCATCTCATGAAACCCGTGCGTGCCAATGTGCTGCGCAACACGATCATCGACGTCGTGCGCGCGTCGCGGCGCAAGAACGCGGGCGAGCAGCCGGGCTCCATCGCCCGGCCGTTGCCGATAGAGGCTGAGGCCGCAGCCGCGATCGAAGCCGCCGACCGGATGACGCGTGCTAGACCTGGTAACGCCATCGACGTTCTCGTCGCCGAGGATAACGAGGTGAACCAGATCGTCTTCACGCAGATCCTGCAGGCGACCGGACTTCGCTTCCTTGTCGTGGAGAACGGCCAGGCGGCGGTGGACGCTTGGCGTCAATTGCGGCCGTCGCTGATCCTGATGGATGTTTCCATGCCAGTCATGAACGGTCATCAGGCGACGCGCATGATCCGGCAATTCGAGGCGCAAATCGAGCAGGGATGGCATGTGCCCATCATCGGGGTAACGGCACAGGCGTTGGATGTCGATCGCATCGCATGCATGCAGGCTGGTATGGACGACTGCCTGTCGAAACCGATCAGCCCCGAACTTCTCGAGGCGAAGATCCAGCGCTATCTCGGTGACGCCGTTTTCCAGGCCGATCGTTCCAACAGCTAGAGTTGAGATCGATGGACTGAGCCCAAGGCCGGGATGACGCTTACAGCCATTGCGCTGGTCGGCGCTCTCAGCCATCGGTCGAAACGGTAACGGATTTCCATGCCTTGATCTCCTGTTTGAGGCGCTCGATCCTGTCCGTCACAAATCCAAGGGCATCGCTGCCGAGCAGGAGTTGCGGTGGAGGTGCGTCGGACTCGAGCAGGTCCAATACGGCGGCTGCAAGCTTGTCCGGATCGCCGAGCTGCTTGCCGCTTTTGGCATGCCGAGCCTGCCGGATCGGATCGAACAACGCGTCGTAATCCGCGATCGAGCGCTTAGTCCGGATCATCGAACGTCCCGCCCAGTCCGTCCGGAAGGAGCCGGGGCATAAAGCGGTCACTCGAACGCCGAACGGCGCCATCTCCGCGCCCATGACTTCCGAAATGCCCTGAAGGGCGAACTTGCTTCCGCAGTAATAGGCGATGCCGGGCATGGTGATCATGCCGCCCATCGAGGTCACGTTGACGATGAACCCGCTCCGCCTTTCGCGAAAGCGCGGCAGGAAGGCTTTGGCGACCGCGACGGCGCCGAAGACGTTCACGTCGAATTGACGCCGCATCTCCTCGAGGGACGACTCTTCGAGAATTCCCTCGTGGCCGTAGCCGGCATTGTTGATCAGCACGTCGACCGGCCCATGGTCCTCTTCGGCTTGCTGAACGATATCGGCTATCCGGTCGAAGTCCGTCACATCGCACAGGACGGAGCGCGTCGCCGGCAGGCGTTCCGCAAAAGCAGCCCGCGACTGTTCCGAGCGGACGGTGCCGATAACTTTATGGCCTTGGCTGCTCGCGGCCGCTGCGATTGCGAAGCCGAAGCCGGAGTTCGCGCCGGTGATGAAGAAGGTTTTTCGTGACATGATTGGCGTTCTCTTCTTGATTGGTGAGTGTCACTGACTAATAATCTTCAAAAGTGTCGCCAGCGATTGTGAAAACTATGAATAGCTTGCCAAATCCTATGAAGATGGAGAGTGAGAGGCGCCGGGAGCTGGTGGAGTTGGCGGGGATTCTTTCCCCTCGCCAGGGATACAATCCGACCGGGCTTGCCGGCGTGCGCATTCTCAGAACCGAAGCGATCCTTCACGACGTCCCGGTGCTCTACAAGCCGGGTGCGGTATTCGTGTTGCAAGGCCGAAAGCAGGGCATGCTTGAAGGCGAGGTCTATCTCTATGATGAGGAGCATTATCTGGCTGTTTCGGTCCCCGTTCCGTTCCGCATGGAATCCTCGGCCAGCGCAGAACGTCCCCTGCTTGCGGTCTACGTCGAGTTCGACATGCTTCTGGCTGCGGAGATCGTCTCGGAAGTGGGGATGAGACGTTCCGAGCCGAAAGCCGGCAAGGTGCGAAGTCTGGTATCGAGCAGAATGGAGCCGGTTATCGAGGATGTCGTGCTGCGTTTGCTGCGCGCGCTGTGTGATCCCGTCGAGCTCGCGGTCATGGGGACGGGCATCCTGCGCGAGCTGCATTACCGGGTGCTCGTCGGCCTGCAGGGCGGCGCGATGATCTCAGCCCTGCAGCAGCGGGGCACCTCTGGGAGGATCGTGCGAAGCCTGGCCCGGTTGCGCGAGACCTACAGCTCCGAGATTTCGGTCGCCGCGCTGGCGCACGAGGCAGGCATGAGCGTTCCCTCCTACCACGCCCGTTTCAAGGCCCTGACGGGCAGCAGTCCGATACAGTATCTGAAGGCGATGCGGCTGCACGAGGCGCGGCTGATGCTCGCGCGCCAGGACAAGACGATCGCGGAGGTCGCGACATCGGTCGGCTACGCCAGTCCCGCCCAGTTCAGCCGCGACTTCAAGCGACACTTTCGGCGTACGGCATCGGAAGAGGCCAATTGGGTTCGCCGGCATCTTGGCGAGCTGGCTTGATCCCCCGCGGTCATCGTCCGGTTTGAGAAACGGGCCTCGGCCTCAGTCCGGCTTGATTCCGCAGAGCATTTCACGCTTGCCGGCAAAACCCTGCCGTCGCTCGACGACGAAGCCCGCGGCCTGCAGGTTTCGGCGCACGAAACCGGCAGCCGCGTAGGTGGCGAAGGTGCCGTTCGGAACCGTCTTGTCGTAAAGCGCCTGCATCAGCTCCAACGACCACATGTCGGCATTGCGCGAGGGTGCGAAGCCGTCAAGATACCAGGCATCGAAGCCTGGCTGCGCATCGCTCACGCCTTCGAGCGCCTGGCCGCAAACGATGGTCAGGCGCGTGTGGGCGTCAAGCCGCAGCGATACCGAGCCTTGCGGATCGTCCGGCCAGACGGCGACGAGGGCCTGACGTTCTATGTCGATCTCGGGCCAGTGCGACAACGCGCGGTCGATCTCATCCGCACGCATGGGATAAAGTTCGAACGACATGAAATGCAGTTCCGAGCCCGGTGTCGCCTGCTGTCGCCATTGGCGCCACGTCTCGCAAAAGTTCAGGCCGGTGCCGAAACCGAGCTCGCCGATGAGGAGGTTTTGCTGCTTCTGCCAGCGGGCGGGCAGGCCATTGCCGGCCAGGAAGACGTGGCCGCATTCCAGCCGGCCGTCGGTCTGGCAATAAAAATGGTCGCCAAAAGCCGTCGAATAGGGCATATCGCCGTCGCGCCATTCGAGCTCCGGGCTTGCCGCACTGGTTTCGGACGCCTCAGTCCGATCGGAAACTGGATCTGTCATGGAAAGAGCCGATAATCCCACACGGCCCGTCGGTCAATCATCCGTCGATCTGTTGATCGTCGGCGGCGGGATCATGGGCCTGTGGGCGGCCGTCCATGCCGAGCGCCTCGGCATTCAGGCCCTGCTCGTCGAAGCCGGCTATTTCGGGCAAGGGGCGAGTGGCGGCCTGCTCGGCGCGCTGATGCCGCATATGCCGGACAAATGGTCTGACAAGAAGCAGTTTCAATTCGATGCGCTGGTCTCCTTGGAGGAGGAAATCGCAGCATTGGAGGCGGGGACCGGGCTTTCGGCGGGCTACCGTCGCGCCGGCCGGCTGATCCCGCTGCCGAAGCCGCATCTCAGGCAGATCGCGCTTGGTCATTCGCGGGATGCTGAAGCGCATTGGCGTAAGGATGAACGTGAATTTCACTGGCATGTGCTCGACGCTGCGCCCATTCCAGGCTGGATCGATCCTACCGCCGGCGAAAGCGGTTTCGTCTTCGATACGCTTGCTGCGCGGGTTGCTCCACGTGCCTTGCTGAATGTGCTTCAGAGATTTCTTGCCGGAGCCCAGCATGTGCGGCTTGCCGAGGGGCTGAGCGTCGAAGGCATCGATCCTGAGAAGGCCGTGGCGACCACGAACGAGGGCGATATCCGGTTTGGACGCTGCATTCTTGCCGCCGGCTATCGGTCGTTTCCAATCCTCGACGGGCTGACGGAAGGCCGCAAATCCTCACTTGGCCAACCGGTCAAGGGGCAGGCGGCTATGCTCAAGGCCGATATCGACGGCGGCTTCCCGGTTATCTTCCGGGATGGCCTCTACATCGTTCCGCATGAAAATGGATTGGTCGCGGTCGGCAGCACGAGCGAGAATCGTTTCGGCGACCCGCTGTCGACCGATGGGCAGCTTGACGATCTTCTGGCTGCGGCCCGTGCCTTGGCGCCGATGTTGGCCGGCGCGGAGGTGATGGAACGCTGGGCCGGACTGCGGCCGAAGGCGGTCGATCGCGATCCGATGGTGGGCGTACACCCCGACCATCCCTCGCTGATTGCATTGACCGGCGGCTTCAAGGTGAGCTTTGGACTGGCGCATCGGCTGGCCGAGGCGGCGGTACGGGAGGCGGCGGATATGCCTTGTAGCTTCAAGTTGCCGCAGAGTTTCACTTTAGCAAGTCATATTTCAGTCATATCACATAAAACGTGAATTCACGCCCCTTTCGGGTCGTCAATCTGTCACGCAAATCACCTATCTCCTTGGCCGTTAGCCCTTGCCGGTCAGCCGGTTTATCGTGCCTTGGAGGAATTTATGCGTTACGCCATTTGCTTCACGCCGTCCGCGAGCGATCCGCTGACGCTTGTGGCGGCAAATTGGCTCGGCCGCAATGTCTATTCCGGCGAGATGGTCGACCCGCCCGCGGTCCGCGGGCTCGGCATCCACGAGATCGCCTTCTATACCGCCGTTCCCCGTCGCTATGGTTTCATGGGCTTGCTGAAGGCGCCCTTCCGGCTGGCGGAGAATATGTCCGAGGCCGCACTGTTGCGCGATCTCATGCGGTTTTCCGGCTCGGTCGCGCCTTTTGAAATTCCACGGCTGGAGGTCGCGCGCCTCGGCGGTGCGCTGGGCCTCGTCGCGTCCGCACCCAGCCAGCAGATGCATTTCCTGGCGGCATCCCTGGTCCAGGCTTTCGACCAATATCGCGCGCCATTGACCGAAGCGGAGATCGAGCGCATCGATCCGGACGGCCTTTCGGCGGCGCAGTTCGCCAATTTGCACCGCTGGGGCCATCCGCACGTGATGGACGAATTCCGCTTTCAGATGATGCTGACCGGCACTGTCGGCCCGGCTGATCTGCAGCGCATGGAGCGGGCATTGCGCGACTTCTTCGAGCCGGCGCTTGCCGCGCCGGTTCCCGTATCCAACATCGCGCTGATGATGGAAGACGGTTCCGGCGGCCCCTTCCGCGTGCATTCCTTGCATCCGATGGGAAAGGTCAGCGCCCGGAAGATCGCCTAGGATAGCGCGACGGGCTTACCATTGAAGAGAAAGTGATTTTCCCACTTTCCGTCTCGACTTTCGCTGTGTGGGTGCTACCGTCCGCTGATCAGAGAAGGTGCTTCAATGTCGGAAAACTACTCCCGCAATCTCATCGGCTATGGCCGCAATACACCGGATCCGAAGTGGCCCGGCGATGCACGCATCGCGGTGCAGTTCGTGATCAACTACGAAGAGGGTGGGGAAAGCTGCATTCTCGATGGTGATGCGGCCTCTGAAAACCTGCTCTCCGAGATCGTTGGGGCGGCACCCTGGCCGAACCAGCGCAATCTCAATATGGAATCGATCTACGAATACGGCGCGCGTGCCGGCTTTTGGCGGCTGTGGCGCATGTTCACAGAGCTCAAGGTGCGGGCGACCGTCTATGGCGTGACGCTTGCGATGGCGCGCAATCCGGAAGCGGTTGCGGCTATGAAGGAAGCCGGCTGGGAGATCGCCAGCCACGGCTATCGCTGGCTGGAATACAAGGATTTTTCGGAGGATCTGGAGCGCAAGCATATTCTCGAGGCCGTGCGGCTGCACACCGAACTGACCGGCGAGCGGCCTTACGGCATGTATCAGGGCAAGCCATCGGACAATACGCTGCGGCTGGTCATGGAGGAGGGCGGCTTCCTCTATTCCTCCGATTCCTATGCCGACGATCTGCCCTTCTGGGTCGACGGCTTGAACGGCAAGCCGTTCCTGATCATCCCCTATACGCTCGAAACCAACGATATGCGCTTTGCCACACCGCAGGGCTTCAATTCCGGCGACCAGTTCTTCACCTATCTCAAGGATGCCTTCGACACGCTTTATGAAGAAGGCAAACAGGGTAGCCCGAAGATGATGTCCGTGGGCTTGCATTGCCGCCTGGTCGGCCGTCCGGGCCGGGCTGCGGCCCTGCGGCGCTTTATCGAATATGTGCAGAAGCACGACAAGGTCTGGATCCCGAAGCGTATCGAGATCGCCAACCACTGGCATCAGAATCATACGCCGGGGGGCGAGCGCTGACATGATATCGCGAGCCGATTTTATCGGCCGTTTCGGCGGCGTCTTCGAGCATTCTCCCTTCATTGCCGAGCGCGCCTACGACGCTGGTACCATCGCCGAACCGCTGACCTCGGGCGGCGTGCATGCCGCTTTGGTGAGGGGCTTCCGCGCTGCCAGCGAGCAGGAGCGGCTTGGCGTGTTGCGAGCCCATCCGGACCTTGCGGGCCGGCTGGCGGTTGCCGGAGAATTGACCGAGGACAGCCGCAAGGAGCAGGCCGGCGCCGGGCTCGATCGGCTGAGCCCCGCGGAGCATGCGCGGTTCACCGAACTCAATGCCGCCTATGTGACGAAATTCGGCTTTCCCTTCATCATTGCGGTCAAAGGGCTTGGCAAGGACGATATCCTCGCTGCCTTCGAAACGCGGGTCGACAATGGCCGGGATGCGGAATTTGCGGCCGCCGCGGCCCAGGTTGAAAAGATCGCTTTGCTGCGGCTGCAATCCATGTTTCCCGAGGGCTGATAGCGAGCTGTTTCCACGCCGCTCATGACTTAGTATTTCACAAACTGGGGCTGTGTCATATGAGCTTGGATCGGCTAATCGCCCACCTTGATTACATGCAGCGGGCCGTGTCCGAGGCAGGTCAGTTCCTTCGTGGAATTGATCAAGGCGCATTTTTCAAGAATGTCGAGAAGCAGCGCGCCGTCGGTATGACTCTCCTGATGATCGGCGAGGCGGCCGCGCGCATTGCGGAGGAATATCCGGAGTTTGTCGTTGACCATCCGGAGCTGCCTTGGCATGAGATGCACGACTTCAGGAGCAGAATTGCGCAGGGTTATTTCGACATCGAGCTGACGGTCCTGTGGGACATCGCGCAAAAATCTCTTCCGGAATTGTTCTCACAACTGGATTCCATTCGCCGTTGGCGGGCGGAAGGCGAATGATCATAGAATGACACAGCATCTTGAAATTCACCCACTAACGAAGGCCGCGTTCGCTCCTTTCGGCGATGTGATCGAGGCCGATCCGGCAACCATGCGGTTCATCAATGGCGGCACGACGGAGCGCTTCCATGCGCTGTCGGCTGCCGAAGCCATCGGCGACGGGGCACGGGTTATCCTGAACCTGTTTCGCGGTCAGCCGCGCGCCTTCCCCTTCTCGATCGAGATGATGGAGCGCCACCCTTTCGGCAGCCAGTGTTTCGTGCCGCTGAAAAGCCGGCCGTTTCTCGTGGTCGTCGCGCAGGATGAGGGCGGCAGGCCCGGCAGGCCGCAGGTCTTCCTGGCCCGGGGCGATCAGGGCGTGAACTATCGGGTCAATGCCTGGCATTATCCGCTGATGGCACTCGGCGAGCAGAGCGATTTCCTTGTTGTCGATCGTGATGGGCCGGGAAATAATCTAGAGGAATATTTCTTCGAAACGCCCTACATCATCGGAGCGCCAGCGCTATGACCGGATTGACCACCCATGTGCTCGACACCGCCCTCGGCAAGCCGGCCGAAGGCCTGGTGATCGATCTTTTCAGGATCGAGGGCGATGCGCGCACGCATCTGAAGACGGTCACGACCAATGCCGACGGACGTGTGGACGGCGGCCCCATCCTGATCGGCGACAGCTTCGTTGCCGGCACCTACGAACTGCTGTTTCGGGCCGGAGACTATCTTCGTGCCAACGGCGCCAAGCTGCCGGAGCCGGCGTTTCTCGACCTCGTGCCGATCCGCTTCGGCATTGCCGATACAACGGCGCATTACCATGTGCCGCTGCTGATTTCGCCCTATGGCTATTCCACCTATCGAGGGAGCTGAGACTTGCGTTTTGCTGCGATCGCGGACATTCACGGCAATCATCTGGCGCTCGAGGCGGTACTGGACGATATCCGCAAGCAGGGCGTCACCGAGATCGTCAATCTCGGCGATTGCTTCAGCGGGCCGCTGACGGCTGGCAAGGCCGCCGATATGTTGCTGGAACTGAATGCGCTGACGGTGTGCGGCAATCATGATCGGTATCTGATCGAGCAGGCGCCGGAGGCCATGCATGTTTCGGACAAGGCGGCTTACGACGAATTGACCGAACGCCATCTGGAATGGCTGCGCCGCCTGCCGTTCAGTACGACCTATCGGAACGAAGCCTATCTTTGCCACGCCACGCCGACCGACGACAATGTCTATTGGCTCGAATCCGTCTCACCGGACGGTTATGTCTATCTGAAGCCGCTGGAGGAGATCGAAGCGCTTGCCGTCGGTGTCGATTTTCGGCTGATCCTGTGCGGGCATACTCATATTCCGCGAGCCGTCCGTCTCTCAGGCGGCCGCCTAATCGTCAATCCCGGCAGCGTCGGCTGCCCGGCCTATGACGATGTTCTGCCCTATCATCACAAGGTGGAAGCCGGCCATCCCTTCGCCTCCTACGCCATTCTGAAAAAGACAGGCGATAACTGGCTGCCGGTCTTCCGGCAGGTGGCCTACGATCACATGGCAATGGCGAAGCTCGCGGCTGAGAATGACCGTACGGAGTGGGCAAGCGGCTTGGCAACGGGCTGGCTGCGTTAGAGCACGTCGCGCAAAAATGTGCAGCGCTTTTGCGGCAACGACTGCGCTTTAAAGATCAGCCAGGATCGATCGATCTACCGCTTTGATATCCCGCTTGCCGCACAGCGCCATGGAGATATCCAACTCCTTACGGATGATCTCGAGCGCGAGCGTTACGCCTTCCTTGCCCATGGCGCCCAGACCATAAAGGAAAGGGCGGCCGATGTAGGTGCCCTTGGCGCCGAGTGCAATGGCCTTGAGCACGTCCTGGCCGGAACGGATGCCGCCATCCATATGCACCTCGATCTTATCACCCACCGCATCGACGATCCGTGGCAGCATGCTGATGGAGGAATGAGCGCCGTCGAGCTGGCGGCCGCCATGGTTGGAGACGATGATGGCGTCGGCGCCGGTATCGACGGCCGCCTTCGCATCCTCAGCGTCGAGAATGCCCTTGATGATCAGCGGGCCGCCCCATTGCTCCTTGATCCAGCCGACATCGCTCCAGGAGAGCTTGGGGTCGAATTGCGAATGCGTCCAGTGCGACAGCGTCGTCATGTCGGAAATATCCTTGGCGTGACCGATGATGTTGCCGAAGGAATGGCGCTTCGTCTTCAGCATATTCATACACCAGCCTGGTCGCGTAGCCATCTGCCAGAGATTTTTCACGGTCATTTTCGGCGGTGCCGACAATCCGTTGCGGATGTCGTTGTGGCGCTGGCCGAGGATCTGCAGGTCGGCCGTCAGCACCAGCGCCGAGCATTTCGCCGCCTTGGCGCGGTGGATCAGGTTCAGGACGAAATCGCGGTCCTTCATGACATAGAGCTGGAACCAGAAGGGTTGCTTCGTTACCGAGGCGATATCCTCGATCGAACATATGCTCATCGTCGACAGCGTGAAGGGAATACCGAATTCCTCCGCCGCGCGCGCCGCCAGCATCTCGCCATCGGCATGCTGCATGCCGGTGAGACCGGTCGGCGCCAGGGCGACCGGCATGGAGACTTTCTGGCCGACCATGCTGGTTGCCAGCGACCGGTCGGACATGTCGACGAGAACGCGCTGACGCAGCTTGATCCTGGCGAAATCCGCCTCGTTCGCCTGATAGGTCGATTCCGTCCACGAACCGGAATCGGCATATTGGAAGAACATTTTCGGCACGCGCCGCCGAGCGAGCTTCTTCAGTTCTGCGATGGTAAGCGGCGCGGTCATGGCTGTCTGCCCTCTGGACGGTTACATGGCGATGGGGTTGGATTGCCTTATTGCAGGGTCGATTTCATCGGCTTTCCGGCGACATAGGTTTCGACGACGGCGCGGTCGTCGCCCATGGTCTGCAGCAGGAACAGCTCTTCGGTGAGGCTCTTCGTCACTTCCATCTTCAGCGCCATGGCCGGCGTTGCGGCGGCATTGAGGACGATGAGGTCGGCTTCGGTGCCGGCGTCGAGCGTGCCGATCTTGTCGACGAGCGAGAGGGACTCGGCATTGCCTCGCGTCATGTAATAATAGCTTTCCAGCGGGTTCAGGCGCTCGCCCAGCAGCTGCTGGATCTTGTAGGCCTCGTCCATGGTGCGCAGCATGGAATAGCTGGAGCCGCCGCCGATATCGGTGGCGACGCCGATGCGAACGGGTTTCTCGCGGCGCGCCAGCGCCTTCAGCGGAAAGAGGCCGGAGCCGAGAAACAGGTTCGAGGTCGGGCAATGCACCGCGACTGCGCCTGCTTCGCTCATGGCGTCGGCTTCACGCTCCGAGAGATGGATCGCATGACCGAACAGGCTCTTTGGGCCAAGCAGACCGTAATGCGCATAGATATCGGTATAGTCGATCGCGTCGGGATAGAGTTCGCAGGTGAACTTGATCTCATCGTGGTTCTCGGAAAGATGCGTCTGAATGTGCAGATCCGGGAATTCGCGGGCGAGGGTGGCGGTCGCCTCCATCTGCGCGGGCGTGGAGGTGATGGCGAAGCGCGGCGTGATGGCAACATGGTTGCGGCCCTTGCCGTGCCATTGTGCAATCACTTCGCGGGTCTCGTCGTAACCCATTTCGGGCGTGTCGAGCAGGCCTTGCGGGGCGTTGCGGTCCATCATGACCTTGCCGCCGACCATGCGCATGTTGCACCGCATGGCTTCGGCAAAATAGGCGTCGACGGAGGTCTTGTGCACCGAACAATAGGCAACCGCCGTCGTCGTGCCGTGGCGGATCATCTCGTCATAGAAATGGGTGGCGATACGCTGCGCATGCGCGCTTTCGACGAAGCGGCATTCCTCCGGGAAAGTATAGGTATTCAGCCATTCCAGGAGGTTGGCGGCATAGGAGGCGATCACCTGCATCTGCGGGAAATGCAGGTGCATGTCGATGAAACCCGGCAGGATCAAGTGCGGACGGTGGTCGATTTCGGTGACGCCTTCCGGCGCCCGCGCCTTGATATCAGCATAGGGGCCGGTTGCGGCGATCGTGCCGTTCTCGACCAGCAGGCCGCCATCGCTTTCATAAGCGTAGCTGTCCGTGTCGTCGAGGCTTTGCGGCAGGCGCTTGAAGGAAAGCAGGCGGCCGCGCAGAAGGGTGGTCATTGGCTCTTTTCTCCGATGGAGCTTTCGAACCAGGCGACCAGCAGCTTGCGCTCCTCTGGCGTGACGTCCGTGACGTTGCCGGGAGGCATGGCGTGGCTGCGGCCAGCCTGGATATAGATCTCCCGGGCATGCATAGCGATTTCCGCGTCATTTTCCAGCGTCATGCCTTTCGGCGGGCGGACAATTCCCTCATAGACGGGTTCTGCCGCATGACACATGGAACAGCGCGTCGACACCATCTGCTTGACGGCTGGGAAATGCGCGTCCGAGGCGAACTGCTGGAAGGCGGGAGCGACTGCATTCGCATCCTTCTCGCCGGTCAGCACCTTCGGAACGGTCGAAAGCCACATAATGGCGATGAAGATGACGACGGTGACGATCCAGGTCCAGGTCGGGCGGCCCTTGCGGGCATGCGTCGTGTTGAACCAGTGGCGGATGGTGACGCCCATCAGGAACACCAGCGCCGCGATCACCCAGTTATAGGCCGTGCCGAAGGCCAGCGGATAATGATTCGACAACATGAAGAAGATGACGGGCAGCGT
Source organism: Rhizobium sp. P28RR-XV (assembly GCF_012641385.1). Lineage (NCBI taxonomy): Bacteria > Pseudomonadati > Pseudomonadota > Alphaproteobacteria > Hyphomicrobiales > Rhizobiaceae > Rhizobium > Rhizobium sp. P28RR-XV. Next base: position 80,989 of record NZ_JABAIG010000002.1, on the reverse strand, counting down.
CAGATAGTTGTTGTGCAGCGAGCGCTGCTTGGCGATGCGGCCGTATTCGGGGTCCGGCGTGCGGCCGGCAATGAGATCGGCGACGACGATCTTCTGGTTGGGAATGATGATCATGAAGACGTTGGCGGACATGATCGTCGCGGTGAAGGCGCCGAGATGCAGGAAGGCGGCGCGGCCGGTGAAGAGGTGCGTATAGCCCCAGGCCATGAAGACCAGCACGGCATAAAGCACGATCATCAGTCCCCAGGTATTGTTGCCGAGCGGGGATTTGCAGAGAAGGTCATAGACGATCCAGCCGCCGGCAAGTGAGGCCAGCGAAATCAGAATGGCGACGGGGACGCCGACGTCGAGCACATGCCGGTCGATGAGGAAGAGATTGGCGCCGCCGTAATAGACGATGCACAGCATCAGGAAGCCGGAAAGCCAGGTGAAATAGCTCTCGTATTTGAACCAGGTCAGATGTTCCGGCATCTGCGCCGGGGCAACGAGATATTTCTGGATATGATAGAAGCCGCCGCCGTGAACCTGCCATTCCTCGCCATAGGCGCCAGGCGGAAGATGGGGGCGCTTCACCAGCCCGAGATCGAGCGCGATGAAGTAGAAGGACGAACCGATCCAGGCAATGGCGGTTATGACGTGGAACCAGCGGGCAGCAAATGTGAGCCACTCCCACGCTATGGCGTATTCATACATTCAGTTCCCCTTTTCTTCCTCCGACTCGACACCTTGCAGAATGTTGAGAGCGTATGGAAGAGGGGGGCGTTTGATGTGCGGGCAAAAAGCGCGGCCTTGTCTAGCGCCCCGGACGCATTAGATCAGATTATGGCAGTTTTTTAATAAAATGCCCTTGGCTGCTTGGAGCGGGCCATGTCCGCGGCGGCCGTCTATTTTTTTCGACGGAGAATTGCCCATGCGTGGTATTCTGGCGTTCGTATTTTTTCTTCCCTCCGCAGCCTTCGCTTTGGCGCATGAGGCGCCCTCCGGCTGGTCCTACGACCCCTATTGCTGCAATGGCGACAGCAAGACAGGCGATTGCGAGATGATCCCGTCGCGCACCGTCACCATCGTGCCGGGCGGCTATCGAGTGACGCTCAATCCTGGCGACCATCGCTACGTAACGCACGCGCATATCTTCAATCTGCCGCAGCGGAAAACGATGCGTTCGCCTGACGGAGCCTACCATCTCTGTCTGTTTCCGGATGAAAACACACCGCGCTGTTTCTATGCCCCTGACATGGCCTACTGAACACCGGAGAGTGGCGCAGCTCTGAACGACTTTATCTCATTGCTCCGGACGGAGAGCTGCTGCGCAGTTTTCCTGGAACTACTCCAGCGGCATGCCGAATTCGCAGAGGAGCCAATCCCTGAAGGCGCGGATTCGCGGCGTATGACGCCGGTTTTCCGGATAGGCGATCCAGTAGTCCGTATTGTCGGACGAAAGAATATCGAAGGGCTGAATCAGCCGGCCGGAAGCCAGATCATCCGTATAGAACTCCGGGGTCAGGATGGCGACGCCTTGACCGGCCAATGCCGCGCTTGCCTCGAAGGACTGGGCGCCTAGCCTGCTGCGCGGCCGGCCCTGTAGGCCGGGGTCGGGAACGCCAGCCTCCTTAAACCATTGGACCCACCATGGGTCACCTGCGTCGATGATGCGGAGCTTCAGGAGATCGGCCGGTTCGTGTATGCCGCCGACCGTCTCCGCAAGAGCCGGGCTCAGCATCGGCGTGAAATAGACCTTCATCAATAGGTGGGCGCGCAGTCCCGGCCACTGGCCACGCCCAGCGCGGATGGCGATATCGGAGGGCTCTCGGGCGAAGTCTATGATCGAGCCCGAGGTATCCAGCCGGACGGCAATATTGGGATGCTTCAGCTGAAACGAACCGATATGGCGGGCTAGCCACTGCGAGGCGAAGGTGGGGGTCGAATGGATGCACAGCGTCGCTTCGGCATCGCCGCGGATCGAGGTCATGGCCTCCTGCAGCATGGCAAAGGCTTCCGCCACTTTCGGTGCAAGCTGCTCTCCGGCCTTGGTCAACAGGATCTGCCGCGGACGACGTAGGAATAACGGCTCGCCCAAAGTCTCTTCTAGCAGCTTGATCTGATAGCTGACCGCCGTCTGCGTCATGCCAAGTTCTTCGCCAGCCCGCGTGAAACTGCCGTGCCTGGCGGCGGCCTCGAAGACGCGGAGCGCATTCAGCGGAAAGCGCATGGACAATTTCATGGATAAGTTCTCGTTATGTATGCAGACGATAGTTCGATTGGAATTTCAGCATTTTTCGCTCCAGACTACAACCCATATCACTGATCTGATTGAGGTGTTGTCATGGATTGCTATGTTGTGGAACAGGTGCAAGCAGCCAGGCCCACGGTTCTGGAGCGTCTTCTGGAATCGTTGACGCGGGCCTTCGTCAAACATGCGGAGCCGTCGCCGCATCTCGATCTAGATGAGATGCCGGACCGCCTGAAGCGTGACCTCGGATTTCTCGACGGGCGCGAGCCGCGTTATGACGATAACCGGCTGCTCTAAGTGGCAATGGGCGCAAGCCCGGGAAGGACAATCACATCCCCTTGAGCCGCTCGACCGCCATCAGCACCCGCTCCGGCGTTGCCGGGGCATCGAGGCGCGGGCAGATGCGATAGTCCGCGACGCTTGCAACCGCCATCGACAATGCTTCGAGCACGGATATGCTGAGCATGAAGGGCGGTTCGCCGACCGCCTTTGAGCGGCCGATGGTGGCCTCGGTATTTTCGGACCATTCCGCCAGCCGCACGTTGAAGATCTTCGGCCGGTCGGAGGCGAGCGGGATCTTGTAGGTCGATGGCGCGTGGGTGCGCAGCCGGCCCTTTGCATCCCACCAGAGCTCTTCGGTCGTCAGCCAGCCCATGCCCTGTACGAAAGCGCCTTCGACCTGGCCGATATCGATGGCCGGATTGAGCGAGCGGCCGACGTCGTGGAGGATGTCGGTGCGGTCGATCAGATACTCGCCGGTCAGCGTATCGATCGACACTTCCGAGCAGGCGGCACCATAGGAGAAATAATAGAAGGGCGTGCCCCGACCGGCCTTGCGATCCCAATGGATCTTCGGCGTCTTGTAGAAGCCGGCGGCCGAAAGCTGGACGCGGGCGAAATAAGCCTGCTTGACGAAATCGGGGAAGGGGATTTCCACTTCACCGATGCGCACGCGGTTCGGCAGGAACTGTACCTCCTCGGTGCCCACGCCCCATTTCTCCGTCGCGAAGGCAACGAGCCGCTCCTTGATCTGGCGCGCGGCGTCATAGGCTGCCATGCCATTCAGGTCGGAGCCGGAAGACGCAGCCGTTGCCGAGGTGTTCGGCACCTTGCCGGTCGTCGTCGCGGTAATCTTCACCTGATCGATATCGACCTGGAAACTGTCGGCCAGCACCTGCGCCACCTTGGTATAAAGGCCCTGGCCCATCTCGGTGCCGCCATGGTTAAGGTGGATGGAGCCGTCCTGATAGATGTGCACCAGCGCGCCAGCCTGGTTGAAGGCAGTCATGGTGAAGGAGATGCCGAATTTCACCGGCGTCAGCGCGATGCCCTTGCGGATGAAGCGGCTGGAACGGTTGAACTCGATGATGGCGCTGCGCCGTGCCTGATAGTCGGACGTCTGTTCAAGCTCATCGACGACGCGGTCGATGATGTTGTCGGTGACCTCCTGGTGATAGGGGGTCAGCGTTCGGCCGGAGCCCGGCTGGCCGTAGAAATTGGCGCGGCGGACTTCCAGAGGGTCCTTGCCGAGCGCATAGGCAATTTCTTCGATCATGCGTTCGCCGCCGACCATGCCCTGCGGGCCGCCGAAGCCGCGGAAGGCGGTGTTGGAGACGGTATGCGTCTTCAGCGGCTTCGAGACCAGATGCACATGCGGGTAGAAATAGCTCGAATCCGCGTGAAACAGCGCGCGGTCAGTGACCGGGCCGGAAAGATCGGAGGAGAAGCCGCAACGTGCGGCATAGGTGGCATCGACGGCGTGGATGCGGCCCTCGTCGTCGAAGCCGACTTCATAGTCCACCAGGAAGTCGTGCCGTTTGCCCGTGGCGCTCATGTCCTCATCGCGGTCGGGCCGGAATTTCACGGCGTGGCCGAGTTTCTTGGCAGCGATGGCCGCGAGCGCCGCAAACTGGTTGCCCTGCGTTTCCTTGCCGCCGAAGCCGCCGCCCATGCGGCGCACGTTGACCGTCACTGCATTGGACGGAATGCCGAGGACATGGCCGACGATGTGCTGGATTTCGCTCGGATGCTGCGTCGACGACCAGACGGCTACTTCGTCGTCTTCGCCAGGGATCGCCATGGCGATATGGCTTTCGAGATAGAAATGTTCCTGGCCGCCGATGCGCATCTGCGCCTTGATGCGATTGATGGCATTCGCCATCTCGGTTTCGGGCTCGCCACGCTTCAAGGTCATCGGTTCGTAGACGAGCGGTGCGCCATTGGCGAGCGCACCGTCGATATCGCTCCAATGCGGCAGGTCGCGATAGTCGATTTTGGCGAGGCGTGCGGCGCGACGAGCCGCATCGCGGGTTTCAGCGATGACGGCGAAGATTGGCTGACCGTGGAATTCGACCTTGGTCTCGGCAAGCAGCGGTTCGTCGTGCATGCCGTTGGAGCTGGTGTCGTTGACGCCGGGGATATCGGCGCCGGTGAAGACCCAGACAACGCCGGGATAGGCCCGAACAGCCGAAAGATCGATGCCGGCGATCTCGGCATGGGCGCGGTCGGAAAGGCCGAGTGCGCCGTGTAATAGGCCGGCGGGTTCGGGAATATCGTCGATGTAATCGGCTGCTCCGGTCACGTGCTTGTGTGCGGAATCATGGCGCAGCGAGCCATGCATGGACCCGTTGATGACGACTTTGGGCTCTTCGAAAGCGGATTTATCCATGGCTCAGGCCTCCGCCGTCGCAAAACGCTTCAGCTCCTGAGGCGCACCCGACGTTTCAAGATAGAAGCGGATGAGAAGATTCTTGGCGGTCAGCTGCCGGTATTCGGCTGAAGCGCGCCAATCGGATAGCGGCGTGTAATCGCTGTCGAAGGCATCGCGTGCGGCGGTGACCGTCGCGTCCGTCCAGGGTTTGCCGAGCAATTCCGCCTCGACGGTACGAGCGCGCTTCGGCGTGCCGGCCATGCCGCCGAAGGCGATGCGGATATCGGCGACGTTACCGGCGGTGTCCAACGACAGATGGAAGGCGCCACAGGCGGCCGAAATATCCTCGTCTCGACGCTTGGAGATCTTGTAGACGGCGAAATGCGCATCGTCGGCTGGGTATGGCACGAAGATGCTTTCGACGAACTCGCCGGGATTGCGATCCTGCTTACCGTAATCGATGAAGAAATCTTCCAGCGGCAGGCTGCGCGTGCCTGCCGTCGAGCGCAGTTTCACCGTTGTGCCGAGCGCGATCAGCGGCGGCGGCATGTCGCCGATCGGCGAGCCGTTGGCGATATTGCCGCCGATCGTGCCCATGTTGCGAACCTGCTCGCCGCCGATGCGGTTGATGAGGTTGGCAAATGCCGGGATCTTTTCGCCGATCACCGCAAAGGCGCGGCTATAGGTGAGGCCGGCGCCGATGGTGAGGCCCGCATCTTCAACAGTGATTTTCTGCAGATCGGTCAGATGGTTGATGAAGACGACCGGGTTCAGCCGGCGCATCTGCTTGGTGACCCAGAGGCCGACATCGGTCGAGCCGGCGACGACGGTCGCGGTCGGCTCGTCGGCAAGCACCTGCGCCAGTGCCGATACAGAACCGGGCACGATGAGACGATCCTCGCCCTCGGAAATCTCGATGGTATCGCCACCCTGCATTGCCCAGAGGCGGGCGATGATATCGGCCCTGGTCTTTTCGAGCGGGTCGAAGAGCGCGCTCGGCCGTTTCTGGCTGACCTGCTCGGCGGCCTTGACGATCGGCTCGTAGCCCGTGCATCGACAGAGATTGCCCTGCAGCGACTTCTCGATCTGCGCCCGGCTCGGCTTTTCCGTCGTCAGCCAGAGGCCATAGAGCGACATGACGAAGCCCGGCGTGCAGAAGCCGCATTGCGAGCCGTGGCAATCGACCATGGCCTGCTGCACCGGATGAAGCGTACCGTTCTGGGCGGCAAGATGCTCGACTGTCACGACATGGGTCGCATGCAGCGAGCCGACGAAGCGGATGCAGGCATTGATGGATTCGTAGTGCAGTCCGCCATCGATCAGGCGGCCGACGAGAACTGTGCAGGCGCCGCAGTCGCCTTCCGCGCATCCTTCCTTCGTGCCCGTGAGGCGCTGCTTGAGGCGCAGGAAGTCGAGCAGCGTCTCGGTGGGGCGCAGGCTGGATAGGGTGATATCCTCACCGTTGAGGATGAAGCGAATGCAGTCGCTCATGTCGTTCCCGTTTTTCGATCTGTTGGCCGGGCCGGATACGCAGACGAATCCGGCCCTAACCGTCTATGGTTATTCCGCGGTCCAGCCACCGTCAATCGAGACGTGCGTGCCGGTCACCTGGCGCGCCTCGTCGCTTGCAAGGTAGAGCGACAGGGCGCCGATCTCCTCGGCCTTGACGAACTCGTGCGTCGGCTGGGCCTTGAGGATGACCTCGTTCTTGACCTGCTCCTCGGTCATGCCGCGGGCCTTGGCCGTGTCCGGGATCTGCTTTTCGACAAGCGGGGTCAGGACGTAGCCCGGGCAAATGGCATTCACCGTGACGCCGAATTCGGCAAGCTCAAGCGCTGCCGTCTTGGTCAGCCCCAATATACCATGTTTTGCCGCGACATAGGCGGACTTGAAGGGTGAGGCGACCAAGCCATGCGCCGAGGCGATGTTGATGATGCGGCCGTATTTTTTGGCCTTCATCAGCGGAATGGCGGCGCGGATGGTATGGAAGGAGCTGGAGAGGTTGATCGCGATGATCTGGTCCCATTTCTCGATCGGGAAGTCCTCGATCTTCTCGACATGCTGGATGCCGGCATTGTTGACGAGGACATCGACGCTGCCGAAGGTGGAATTGGCCGTTGCGATCAGGTCGGCAATTTCGGCGGGCTTCGTCATGTCGGCGGGATGGTAGATCACCTTGCCGCCGCCCGAGGCTTCGAGCTCGTTCTTGATCGCGTCGATTTCCTCGGGCTTCCCGAAGCCGTTGATGACGACGTTATCACCCGTGGCGGCGAAGGCGGTCGCGATGGCGAGGCCGATACCGCTCGTGGAACCGGTGACGACAACTGTTCTTGCCATGATCTTCTCCTTAGACAGCGCAGCTCCTGCTGCAGTGCAAAACGGACTGAGCTTACTGCATAATTCCTTAAATCGGGATCGATTTAAGGATAAAATTATGCAGCATCTAAAGTGCTACGGCGACCTTTGCGCGTCACATGTGACGCGCGGCGCTGTAGTCCCAAACCCGCGGATATGGCAATCGCATTGCTGCAAGTCCCTTTTGCGGCACCTTGACCCACGATGCTGTGAACAGGAAAGCGCTTCCTTCAGCGAAAAATTTCGTTTTGCTTTCTTTTCACATTCGTTTTGCTCGCGTATCTGTTGTTTCGGGATGCATTAGCGGGAGGAACGCATGAGCGGTTATGTCTTGGCGATCGATCAGGGAACGACGTCGACGCGGGCTATCGTTTTCGACGGCAAGATGAAGGTTGCCGGTGTCGGGCAAAAGGAATTCACTCAGTATTATCCGAAGCCCGGCTGGGTCGAGCACGATCCAGAGGAGATCTGGTCGTCTGTCCTCGTCACCGTCCGCAAGGCGATCGAGGCCGCAGGCATAACCGCCAAGGATATTGCAGCCCTCGGCATCACCAATCAGCGCGAGACCGTCGTCGTCTGGGATCGCGAGACAGGCAAGCCGATCCACAATGCCATCGTCTGGCAGGATCGCCGCACGGCAAGCTATTGCGAGAAGCTCAAGCGCCAGGACCTGGAAAAGCTCTTCACTCGCCGCACCGGCCTGCTGCTCGATCCCTATTTCTCCGGCACCAAGCTCTCCTGGCTGCTGACCAATGTGAAGGGCGCCCGTGCCCGCGCTGCCAGGGGCGGCCTCTGCTTCGGCACCGTCGATACGTTCCTGATCTGGCGGCTGACCGGGGGCAAAAGCTTCGTTACCGATGCCACCAACGCCTCGCGGACGCTCATGTACAATATCGGCGCCAACGAATGGGACGAAGAGCTGCTGGATATTCTGCAGGTCCCCGCTGCGATGCTGCCAGAGGTGAAGGATTGCGCCGCCGATTTCGGCGTGACCGATCCCTCGCTCTTCGGTGCCGAAATCCCGATCCTCGGCGTTGCCGGCGACCAGCAGGCGGCGACGATCGGCCAGGCCTGCTTCGAACGCGGCATGATGAAATCCACCTATGGCACGGGCTGCTTCGCGTTGCTCAATACCGGCGCGGACATGGTGCGCTCGAAGAACCGCCTGCTGACCACCATCGCCTACCGGCTGAACGGTGAGACGACTTATGCGCTCGAAGGATCGATCTTCATCGCGGGCGCCGCGGTGCAGTGGCTGCGCGATGGCCTGAAGGCCATCCAGCGCGCTTCGGATTCCGGCGAACTCGCAGCCAAGGCCGATCCGCTGCAGGAGATCTATCTCGTGCCGGCCTTCACCGGTCTTGGCGCGCCTTACTGGGATCCGGATGCCCGCGGCGCGATCTTCGGCCTCACGCGCAATACCGGACCGGAAGAAATTGTCAGGGCAGCGCTGGAAGCCGTCTGCTATCAGTCGCGCGACCTTCTGGATGCGATGCACAAGGATTGGCGCAATGGCAGCGGGCAGGACACGGTGCTGCGCGTCGATGGCGGCATGGTCGCTTCCGACTGGACGATGCAGCGTCTTGCCGATCTGCTCAATGCGCCGGTCGACCGTCCGACCATTCTGGAAACGACCGCGCTCGGTGCTGCCTGGCTTGCCGGCAGCCGCGCCGGCGTCTGGCCGGATCGCACCGGCTTCGCCAAGGCATGGGCGCGAGACCGGCGGTTCGAGCCTGAAATGGATGACAAGACGCGAAATACGAAAATGAAGGGGTGGAAGAACGCGGTGTCGCGCACTTTGAGTGCACGGTAGAGGCGATCGCCATGATGCGCCGCTCACCTTAGGTTATGCCGTGTAAGATTTCTTTATTTTGCTTATATAAGGGCACGCAGCGATACTCACGCCGTTCGTGGTTCGGAGGGGATGTTCCGAGCCATCTTTGAAAGTTTTTCCCTTTGGAATGAATGCCTTCTGAGAGACGACGACGGGATAATGGCTGCTCAATTTAGCGAACTGAAGAAACACTTTTACCGGCAGATCAAGTATCATCTGACCCGACCGAGGCCCCCGGTGCTGGCCGAGCGGTTCGATGGGCCTGTTCTTGTCGTCGGATCGGCGCCAGTGTCGAACAAGCCGGCGGATTTCGACAAGAGCTTCCGGGTGATCACCATCAACGGATCGCAGACGGTGACGAAGGGCTGGGGAATAGAGGCGCCCGACGTGACGCTCGTTCAGTTCAACCAGATCGAAGGCACGAACACCAATGCCGTCGAGGTGCGCCGCGTTCTGAACGGCGAACGAACGAAGATGCTCTATGTGCTGCTGTGGCGGAAGGAACGTCGACGGCTGGAAGACGGGCTGAGAGCCTTCAATTACGGCTACGACAAGCTTGAAATCGTCGATCGCTACAAGCGCATGGCGCTGCTGGACCGGGTCGGCGGGGTGAAGTGCAGCGAACTCGGCGCTGACGACAAATGCTCCAACGGCATCAACGCCGTCCTGTTCGCGCTCTATAACGGCGCAACCGAAGTGATCATCACCGGCATCAATCCCGATTCCGGCGGGCATGTCTACAACACGGAAAATCTCGCCCGCCTCCATGTCCGCAAGGACCGCGAAGTTCTCGAACGGCTGATCCAACGGGGCTATCCAGTGTTCACCTCGGATCCGGGCGTTTCGCAATCCATCGGTCTGCCGCTGTGGACCGGCAAGGCGAGGACCGGTCGGGCGATCGAAGCCGATGTCAAGCGGCCTGCGCCGATAACGGCAGGGGCTGTCAATCCATCCTTGAGCTAAAGGACTGCCGGCGGCTGACGCATGCGATGATTCCATGCCAAGATCGCAGCATGGAATCACTCGATCGCACAGAGACCAGTCGGATATCAATGCCGCCGCCATTGCGGCCGGGCGACAAGGTGCGCTTTGTGTCGCCCGCAAGCTCGCCCGATAGGGACAGGGTTCAGAAGCATGCCGAAATCCTGAAAGGCTGGGGATTGAGCGTCGACTTCGGCGAACACGTCTTCCGCAAGTGGAATTATCTTGCCGGCACCGATGAAGAGCGGCTGTCGGATCTCAACGCCGCGCTTCGCGATCCCGGTGTTGGGGCGATCTTCGCCACGCGTGGCGGCAAAGGATCTTATCGAATTGCCGATCAGCTGGATTTTGAAGCGGCGCGGCGCAACCCGAAATTCGTCATCGGCTTCAGCGATATCACCGCATTGCATTTGAGCTTGCTGAGGCATTGTCATCAGGTCGGCATTCACGGCGCGTTTTCTATCGGGCCAAATGAAGACGGTGTCAGCCCTTACACGCATGACTCGCTGCGGCAGGCGTTGATGGCAACCGAGGACATCATCATTGCCGGGCGCCCGGAAGAGCCGACCTCGCGGCTGACGACAGACGGTGTGGCCAAAGGCCGGCTGATCGGCGGCAATCTCGATATGGTGGCCACATCCGCCGGCTGGGCGTTGCCGGATCTGCACGGCGAAATTCTATTGCTCGAAGCGATCGGCCTGTATCCCGGTCAGGTGGACCGGCAGATGACGATGCTGCGCAAGGCGGGGCATCTGGATGGTCTGACAGGTGTCGCCATTGGCCAGTTTACCGACTTCGAGTTCGATCGTCCTTATTCGGTGATCGATATCCTGCGCGAGCATTTGACGGCGCTGAATGTGCCGATCCTCGGCGGTTTGCCGCTTGGGCATGGCGATCGTCCGGCAAGTGCGTTGATCGGCGCTGTCGCGGAACTCGACGCGAGGGCCGGGACCTTGGTGATCCGGCGCGGCAAGGCCTGACCGCCTGCTGCAATATTTTTTTGACGTAGCCTGTCGGTCCGGATGATATTCCTTCGTCTTTAAAGGGAGAAGGGAATCCTCATGCTCTATGCGATCCTATGCTACAACGACGAAGATACCGTATTCGCCTGGTCCAAGGAGCAGGAGGAGACAACCATGGCGCGGCTGATTGCCGTGCAGGAGCCGCTAAGACAGGCCGGCAAGCTTGGCCCGGTGGCGCGACTGATGCCGACGACGGCGGCAACGACCTTGCGCAAGGGCAAGAACGAACCGATCGTCATCGACGGTCCCTTTGCGGAAACGAAAGAGCAGTTGCTCGGTTTCTATGTGGTCGATTTCGAAACCCTCGACGAAGCCATTGATTTCTCGAAGGAGCTTGCCGCGGCCAATCCCGGTGTCGGCTCCTATGAAATCCGCCCGCTTTACGTCTTCCGGCCAGGAGCGGTTGCGACATGACGGATATTGCCTGGATCGACATCGCGCTCACCAATGCCCGGCCGCAGGTGCTCGGGGCGCTGCTGCGCTATTTCCGCAATCTCGATATTGCCGAGGAGGCCTTTCAGGAGTCCTGCCTCCGAGCTTTGAAGACCTGGCCCGACAAAGGGCCGCCGCGTGATCCCATTGCCTGGCTGATCTTCGTCGGCCGCAACAGCGGCATCGATACCGTGCGCAAACAGGCGAAATTGCAGAGCCTGCCGGACGAGGAGGCGATCTCCGATACGAGCGATGCCGAGAGCGATCTGGCCGAACGGCTCGATGGCTCCGGCTATCGCGATGATATTTTGAGGTTGCTGTTCATCTGCTGCCATCCGGATTTGCCGGCGACGCAGCAGATCGCCCTGGCGCTGCGCATCGTCTCCGGCCTTTCGGTGCAGCAGATCGCCCGTGCCTTCCTCGTTAGTGACAGTGCGATGGAGCAGCGCATTACGCGAGCGAAAGCGCGTGTGGCGGCCGCCGGCGTTGCTTTCGAGACACCGGGCGCGGTCGAGCGCAGCGAACGGCTGGCGCTCGTCAGCGCCATGATCTACCTCATATATAACGAAGGCTATTCGGCCGGCGGTACGCATCGCGAGGCTGCCGCCTTCGCCGACGAGGCGATCCGGCTTGGCCGGCTGCTGTTGCGGATCTTTCCCTCCGAACCGGAGACCATGGCGCTGCTGGCGTTGATGCTCTTGCAGCAATCGCGCAAGGATGCGCGGTTCGATGCGGACGGACAGATCATCTTGCTGGAAGACCAGGACCGCTTGCGTTGGGACCGGACGCTGATCGACGAGGCGCTGGCGCTGCTCGACAAGGCGATCCGTCATCGTCGGCCTGGTCCCTACCAGGTGCAGGCGGCAATCGCGGCGCTGCATTCCCGAGCAAAACGGGAAGTCGATACGGACTGGGAGGAGATCAACCTTCTCTATCAAATGCTGGAGAGGCTGACGCCGTCTCCCGTCGTCACGCTCAATCGCTCGGTCGCGCTCTCCAAACTGAAGGGGCCGGAGGCGGCTCTGGCGCTGATTGCGACGCTGGAAGCGCAGCTCGACAGCTATTTCTATTTTCATGGGGTGAGGGGCGGCCTGCTTGCACAGCTGGGCCGTTCGCAGGAGGCACGTGTCGCCTTCGACAGGGCCATCGCGCTTGCCCGCTCGCCCGCCGAGGCAGCCCATATCCGCCATCAGCTCGATCGTCTGAACGCGGATGCTCTTGCGGCTGCAAAATAATCGGAAAATTTGTGTCTGCGTTGTCGGGAAACGATGGTTACGAACGTCGTTGGAGTATAGGCCGCGCAGGTCGCGTCAAACTAAAAGAGGAAGAGGACCATGACCGAGCAAACCCAGCGCCATGAACTTTCGCTGACCCGCATCATCGATGCGCCGCGCGACAAGATCTTCCGCTGCTGGACGGAGGAGGAGCTGTTAAAGCAGTGGTTCGCGCCGCGACCGTGGACGGTGTCCGCCGCCAGCATCGATGCTCGTGCGGGCGGTTCGAGCTCGGTCACGATGCGCAGTCCTGAAGGCGAGGATTATCCGGGCAACGGCGTTTATCTCGAAGTCGTTCCGAACGAGCGGATCGTTTTCACGGACGCCTTCACCAGCGCCTGGGTTCCCTCGGCCAAGCCTTTCATGGTCGTGACGATCCAGCTCGACGATCTCGGCGGTGGCAAGACGCGCTATACCGCGACTGTCCTGCACTGGTCGGCCGAGGATCGAGAAGCGCATGAGAAGATGGGTTTCCATCAGGGATGGAGCCAGTGCGCCGATCAGCTCGCCGCGCTGGCGGCCAAGATCTGAATTTCCTAGTCAATTCCGGGGGATACGAACATGTCTTATGCAGTCGATTCATCCATGCCTTCGGTCACGCGGGCTCAGCGCGTGGCGGGCATGATCCTCAGCGGACTGGTCATTGCCTTCCTGTTGTTCGACGGCGTGATCAAGCTCGTTCCGCTTCCTGTCGTCACGGAGACGATGGCGGCACTCGGCTATTCGGCCGATCCGGCGCTCGCACGGCTGCTCGGCGTCATCACGCTCGGCTGCGCCGTTCTCTATGCGATCCCGAGAACTTCGGTTCTCGGCGCCATCCTACTGACAGGCCTGCTCGGCGGCGCAATCGCGACGCACCTACGGGTCGGCAGTCCGATCTTCTCGCATCTGCTATTCGGCGTCTATCTCGGCGTGATCGCCTGGGGCGGACTTTATCTTCGCTATGAAGGCGTTCGCAAAATGATTCCGTTCTTTGATCGAAGCTTTTGATTCCGGATTCGATTTGCTAAGGCTCGCTCATCCAGAGCACCTCGGTATTCCATGGAGATGCCGAGGTGCTCTATCTGTCTGTTTCTGCGCAATTCCGGGAAAACCGCTGCACACTTTTCCTGGAATTGCTTTGGAGAGGGGAGCGAGCCATGCCGCAAGTGATCATCGCACCGGTCAGGCAATCGGACGCGGACGAGCTGATCGCCGCCAACATCGCCAGCCGCGCCCATCATGTACCCTGGGCCTATCCCTTTCTCGATCGTGACGGTTTCGACGCATGGTTCGGCCAGACGGTCACGGGACCGAATTTGGGTCTGGTGGCGCGCGATCCCAGCTCCGGCGGGATCGTCGGCGTCGTCAATATCAGCCAGATGGTTTGGGGCGGTTTCCGCAGTGCCTTTCTCGGCTATCACGGCATGGTCGGTTTTGCCGGCAAGGGCTTCATGACGGAGGCGGTTCGTCTGGCTGTGGCGCATGGTTTCGATGCTATCGGCCTGCATCGGCTGGAGGCCAATATCCAGCCGGGCAACTACCCCTCGATCGCGCTGGTCGAGCGGTTGGGCTTCCGGAAGGAAGGGTTCTCGCCCAAATATCTGAAGATCGGCGGCGTCTGGTGCGATCACGAGCGCTGGGCATTGCTGTCGGACGAGCCGCGCTCGTGACCTTTTTCGGAACTCCAAATTTGCGCTATCTGCCAGAAAGCCTCGGAAAGACCCCAGAAAAGCGTTGACTGCGCAAAGGGAAGGGGCGAAAGCGACTTTGAGCCTCTCGCCAAACCGTTGCTGAGAGAGAGGGTGCCGGAAGCCGCAAATGATCGTTTCGACCGAAGAAGAACTGACCAAGCTGAAAGATATCGGCCGCATCTGCGCCAATGCGTTGCAGGCCATGGCCGCCGCGCTCGAACCGGGCATCACCACGCTGGAGCTGGACGCGATCGGCCGCAAGGTGCTGGAGGATGCCGGTGCGCAATCGGCACCGGAATTGGTCTACAAGTTTCCTGGCGCGACCTGCATCAGCGTCAACGAGGAAGTGGCGCACGGCATTCCCGGCCCGCGCGTGATCCAGGCGGGGGACCTGGTCAATCTCGACGTTTCGGCCGAGAAGGACGGCTTCTTTTCCGATACCGGCGCATCCTTTGCCGTGCCGCCGGTCAAGCCGAAGATCGAGCGCCTTTGTCGCGACGGCAAGCGGGCTCTCTGGGTCGGCCTCAATCAGGTGCGCAGTGGCGCGCCGCTTGCGAAGATCGGGCAGGCGGTCGGTGCCTTCGCGCAGAAGAACCGCTACACGCTGATCGCCAATCTCGCCAGCCATGGCATCGGCCGCTCTTTGCATGAAGAGCCCGCCGAGGTTTCCACCTGGGCGGACCCCGACGAGACCCGGATCATAGATGATGGCCTGGTCTTCACCGTTGAACCGTTTCTCTCGCTCGGCGCGAGCTGGGCGGAGGGGGGCGACGATGCGTGGACGCTCTATGCCGAACCGCAGGCGCCAACGGTCCAGTACGAACACACGATCATCGCCACCCGCAACGGGCCCATCGTCCTGACATTGCCGGACAAGTGACGCCGCGGTTCAATCGCCGGACTTCGGGTCTTCCTGGGTTTTTGTTTCGCCGCGGATGATATCGGCGGCGGCCCGCTCGAGGATTGCCGCGATGCGCGCGCCTTCGGCCTTGCTCCACGGGAATTTCGAGCGAAGCGCTGAGCGCAGCAGGTGGCGGGCGCGATGCACGTCGCCGGTGCCGTGACGGTCGAACGGATTGTCACGCTCGTCCTCGTCTTCGCCGCCGAAAACCTGCCGGACGCGGGCCATCTTCTCGCCGATGGCGCTAAGCTTGGCAAACGTTGCCTCCACCAGATCATGGTTATCATCGACGCGTTTCTGGCCGCTTTCGGTGATGCGGTAGAGTTTCTTCGTGCCAGCCGCCTCGACTTCGGCCTGACCGGTCTCTTCGAGATAGGTGAGGGCGGGATAGATGACGCCCGGGCTCGGCACGTAGAAGCCGCCGGAGCGCTCTTCGAAGGTCTTGATCAGTTCATAGCCGTGGCGCGGCTGCTCGGAAAGCAGGGCGAGGATGATGAGCTGCAGGTCGGCCGCATCGAACTTGCGTCCGGTGCGAAACCCGCCGCCGAACATGCCGCCCTTGAAGCCTCTCATGAAGTCTCTCCTGTGCTCGCCATGTGATTCACGGCCTCGACCATGTCGTAGGATATATGCCTCGACGATGTCAAAGCTATCTCCAAACATGCGATCTCTGAAACCTCTCATATCGTTTCTCCTTGTGAAGTGTGAGAGTTTATATCGTTCGTCATGTCGTAAGATATATATCGTAAGATAGTATTCTGCAAGAGGGGTGGCTTCGAAATGGGAGGGTTCGATGGAAAATACGCCCATATGGGGAGGGAATTCACCCAATGGGTGAAAATTCGATGCTGAACAACTGCATCACGATCATGGGATAAGCGATTACATCTACGTAAGAATAGGCCCTGGCGGTTGCCGCTATTGGCGAACTGTCCTAGGCTCCCCGCAAATTGACGTCATTCGTGGTCGTCCGAACCAATAGGAAGCCTAACCGTCGTGTTCCATTCTTTCTTCCCGAATCCGAGATTGTTTTTTTCCTCAGCGGTCATCTGGGCGCTCGTCTGTGTGTTCCTGTGGTATTTTGCCGGCGCGCATGTCGTGGCGTCCATGGGCTATCCGCCGCTATCGGAAGAACAGCAACCGGTCGGAGCGGCCTTCTTTGTTGCTCCCACTAATTTAGTGTTTTACCTTTACTTTATTCTCTGCGCCGCCGTCTTTTGCGGCTTTTGGCACGCGGTTTCGAAGAGCAACCCTTGGATCGCCTGGTCCGTGTGGGGCTCTGCTTTCATCGTCTTTATCACCTATTTTGGTGTTCAGATCGACGTAGCGGTAAACGTATGGCGCCGGCCTTTCTTTGATCTCCTGCAAAATGCGCTCGGCGGAAAGCCCGGCGTTACGGATGGGGATTTCTATGGATTGCTGTGGGCGTTCACGCAGCTCGGTCTGGTGGGCGTAGCTGTCAGCGTCGTTTCATCGTTTTTCCTGAGCCACTATCTCTTCCGCTGGCGTTGGGCGATGAACAATTTCTACATGTCGAAATGGGAGAAGCTTCGACACATCGAAGGCGCATCGCAGCGTGTCCAGGAAGACACGATGCGCTTTGCGACCAATCTAGAAGGGCTCGGCGTCAGCCTGATCGGCTCTGTCATGACACTCATTGTCTTCCTGCCGATCCTGCTGGAACTGTCGAAATATGTGACTGATCTGCCAATCATTGGCGCAATTCCGTACTCGCTCGTCTGGCTGGCGCTGATCTGGTCGGTGTTCGGAACCTTCCTGCTTGCACTCTTCGGGATCAAGCTTCCGGGGCTGAACTTCCGCAATCAGCGTGTCGAGGCGGCCTATCGAAAGGAACTTGTCTACGGCGAGGATCGCGACGACCGTGCGCAGCCCCCCACTGTGAAGGAACTCTTCTCCAACGTCCGCCGCAACTATTTCCGCATGTATTTCCATTATGCGTATTTCAATGTGGCGCGCTATTCCTACGGTCAGCTCGACGCGATCTTCCTCTACTTCGTGCTGGTGCCGACTTTCGTCGCACACAAGATCACGCTCGGCATCTGGCAGCAGATCGCTACGGCTTTCGGTCAGGTCAGCAATTCCTTCCAGTATCTCGTCAGCTCCTGGACAACGATCATCGAGCTCCTGTCGATCCATAAGCGTCTGAAAGCCTTCGAGGCGGCCATTGACGACGAGCCTTTGCCGACGATCGACCAGACCTATCTGGAGCGCGAAGCGGGTGTCATCCACGCGGACGGCTGATGAAAGAAACAAGGTCCCGGGAACGGGGCCTTTTCAATCACGATAATGGCAGGGAAGCAGCAATTCGGTGGCTTGTAGGGTAACGGAAGGACTTCCGTTTGCCGCACCGCCGGCCCTTCGCCTTGGCTCAGGGCGTTCGTCGCTGCAATCGACCCACTGGGTCGATTGCTCGGGCTCTGCCCGACCGCTCCTCACCCCTGCTGGGACTTGCCTCTGGCGGCGATCAGCGGGATGGCTTCGGAATAGCTGACGCAGGCGACGTCCTGCTTGTGGCAGACATCGCTGACGAAGCGGTCCAGCGCGCGCCAATAGGCGCCGTCGTTCATCTCGACGAAATGGAAGCCGAGCTGCAAAGGGATGCGTTCGCCATCATATTGTTTGTTGAAGGCGGCTTCGAAGGCGTCGAAAGTGCGGTCCTCATAGGTCTTGGCATTCGCCTTGTCCTCGGCGCCCTTCGAATGGCGGACGTAGAGATTGTAGTCCATGCCGATGACCAGGCGATGTTCCGGACCTTCGGGGATCAAGGGCAGGCCGAAACGATAAATGCCGTCGATCACCTGCGGCAGGGCAGGCCCCTTGGTGACGAGGCTTGCATCATACTGGAAGCCCGTCTCCTTCTCCGCCGGCACGAGACCGTCGCTAGTGGAGAGGTAGGGCGCGCGGAACCCCTTGACGCCGTTCGTGGCGAAATCTTCCCAGCCTTGCGGCTCCTTGTCGGCAAGGCCGACATTCTTCCAGGCATCGCGAAGCGCAATGCGCGCATTCGTGAATTCCTGGCTCCAGTCGGCCGCACTCCAGCCCTTGCCGTCGAAATGGCCGCAGGCATGGCTGGAAATATCGTGACCCTCCAGATGGGCGCCCCAGATATTGGCGATGCGGGTGCGCACATCGTCTTCGCTCTTGGCGAAGCCGACGTTGGATTTGCCGGGACGCTGCTTCGGCCCTTGATAGGCCTTGGCCTGTGCCTTGTTCATCAGGAATGTGCAGGACAGGAAATAGGTGAAATGGGCGCCGTTGCGCGAAGCGATCTCACGGCTCCTGGTCCAGAGCGCATTGTCGTGCGCGCCGTCGAAGGAAATCATGACGAGCTGCTTGGGCTTGCCATCCGCATAAGCTGCAGCGGGAAGAACAAGAGAAAACGCGACGGAGAAACAGGTAGCTAAACGAAACATGGGCACCGAATATTGATTTGATCGAGCACGAGTTTGCGAAGGTCGATCCGCGCTATCGGATGGCGTGCTCCAGATGGCCTCCTTCCTTTCGTGTAAATAAGGCGAAGCTGCGGTGATGCTGGCATTTTTTTGCCACAGCCGATAAGGATGTCATTTACAAGACCGTAGGGGACTTCATTCATGGCATTGCTTATTCTTGGTATTGTTCTCTTTCTCGGCATCCATCTGATCCGCGTCGTCGCTCCAGGCTTGCGAAGCTCGATGATCGCAAGCCTCGGTGAATCCGGCTGGAAAATCGCCTATTCGATCGCAAGCATCGTAACCCTGATTATCCTCGTTTACGGCTTCGGCCAGGCGCGCGACATGACGCCGATCTGGTCGCCGCCTTTCTGGATGAGCCATATCACCATCCTGCTGATGCTGTTCGCGATGATCTGTCTCACCGCCTCGCTGCTGCCGGCGGGGCATATCGCCGTCAGGACGAAGCATCCGATGGTGCTGTCCGTGAAGATCTGGGCCTTGGCGCACCTGCTCTCCAATGGCGACGGCGCAGCGATGCTGCTCTTTGCCGCTTTCCTCGCCTGGGGCGTGATCCTTCGCATTTCGCTGAAGCGGCGCGAGCGCGCCGGCGAAATCACCCTGCGTCCGTTCGTCTCGGCGAAATACGATCTCTACGCTGTTGTCATCGGCGCCATTGTCTGGGCTTTGATCATTTGGAAGCTTCATGCGTGGATTATCGGGGTTTCGCCGCTCGTTATGTGACGATTTCTGCCGTTCCCCCTTACATCAGCCGCAAAATGGAGTAGAAGGCCCCACTAATGGTAGAGCCGGATGATTTCAGGTCAGATCGACCTGAAATCTGAAGCTGCTCTCGGAATTTAATAGATAGAGCGTGATATCGCCCGAAAACCGCTGACACTTTTCGGCATCATGCTCTAAGCTTCTGGTATAATTTGGCCTGGGCCGGAGACGAGAATGGCATTCAATGACGATAGCTTCATCCGCGAGGTGAACGAGGAACTGCGTTCGGACCAGCTACGGTTCGTATGGCGCCGTTTTGGCAGGCTGATCATCGGCGGGGCCGTGCTTATCGTTCTCGGCACCGCGGCCTATAGCGGCTATCGCTATTGGGCAGGCAATCAGGCCGGTAGCGGCGGCGATCAGTTTATCGCCGCTTTGACGCTGGCCGATCAGAACAAGACGGACGAAGCGCTCGCTGCGCTGGCAACGATCGAAAAGAGCGGCCCTGGTTCCTATCCCTTGCTCGCACGTCTGCGCGCGGCGACGCTGCAGGCGCAAAAGGGCGACAAGGCCGGCGCCATCGCCACGTTCTCCGCGATCGGCAAGCAGACGGATATTCCCGTCGTCGTCCGCGATGCAGCGCGCCTGCGTGCCGCCTATCTTCTTGTCGACACCGGCACTTACGATCAGGTTGCCGCCGAGGCACAGGAGCTGGCGGTGCCGGCGGATGCTTTCCGCCATTCCGCGCGCGACGTTCTCGGCCTTGCTGCCTATAAGGCCGGCGATTTCGCCAAGTCCCGCCAGTGGTTCCAGGCGATCGTCGACGATCCGCAGAGCCCGCGCAACGTTGCCAACCGTGCCCAGATGCTGCTCGATCTCATTACGGCATCCGGCAAGGCTCCGGTCGCAAAAGGCTGAAGGATCACTCAATGAGTTTCACGGTCGCGATCGTCGGTCGCCCGAATGTCGGCAAGTCCACGCTGTTCAACCGCCTGGTTGGCAAGAAGCTGGCGCTCGTCGACGATACGCCGGGCGTCACGCGTGACCGCCGCCCCGGTGACGCCAAGCTGATCGATCTGCGTTTCCACATCGTCGATACCGCCGGTCTTGAAGAGGCCCAGGATGAATCGCTTCAGGGCCGCATGCGCGCGCAGACGGAAGCGGCGATCGACGAGGCCGATCTGACGCTATTCGTCGTCGATGCCAAGATGGGCCTGACCCATGTCGATAAGACGCTCGCCGAAATGCTGCGCAAGCGCGGCCGGCCCGTGGTGCTCGTCGCCAACAAATCCGAAGCACGCGGTTCCGATAGCGGCTTCTATGACGCCTATACGCTCGGTCTTGGCGAGCCTTGCCCGATCTCGGCCGAACACGGCCAGGGCATGATGGATCTGCGCGACGCGATCGTCGAGACGCTCGGCCATGAACGCGCCTTTCCGCCGGAAGAAGACGAGGCGCAAACGAATGTCAGCATTCCGCGTCCTGGCATCGGCGAGGATGGCGAGGAGATCGACGAAGAGCCTGTCTATGACGAGACGCGTCCGCTGCGCGTTGCGATCGTCGGCCGCCCGAATGCCGGCAAGTCGACGCTCATCAACCGCTTCCTTGGCGAGGACAGGCTGCTGACCGGCCCGGAAGCCGGGATTACCCGCGATTCCATCTCCGTCGACTGGAGCTGGCGCGGCCGCACCGTGAAGATGTTCGACACGGCCGGCATGCGCCGCAAGGCGAAGGTCATCGAAAAGCTCGAGAAGCTCTCCGTTGCCGATGCGCTGCGCGCCATCCGTTTTGCCGAAACCGTCGTCATCGTCTTCGATGCGACCATTCCCTTCGAGAAGCAGGATCTTCAGATCGTCGATCTCGTGATCCGCGAAGGCCGCGCCGCCGTGCTTGCCTTCAACAAGTGGGACATGATCGAGGATCGCCAGGCGGTGCTTGCCGATCTGCGCGAAAAGACCGACCGGCTGCTGCCGCAGGCGCGCGGCATTCGCGCCATACCGATTGCCGGCCAGACCGGCGAAGGGTTGGACCGTTTGATGCAGGCGATCGTCGATACCGACAAGGTCTGGAACAAGCGCGTGTCGACCGCCCGTCTCAATCGCTGGCTGGAGACGCAGCAGGTCCAGCATCCGCCACCGGCGGTTTCCGGCCGTCGTATCAAACTGAAGTACATGACGCAGGTGAAGGCACGGCCTCCGGCCTTCATGATTTCCTGCACGCGCTCCGATGCGCTGCCGGAATCCTATGTCCGCTATCTGATCAACGGCTTGCGCACGGATTTCGCCATGCCCGGCGTGCCCATTCGCATCCATTTCCGTACGTCGGAAAATCCTTACGAGAACAAGAAGAAGCGGTAATTTTCTTGAACGCCCCGCCGGGCGGAGTGGCTTCGCTCAGGCTGCGTTCTTGCTGAGCGCCTCGCGCAGCATCGTGATTTCCGCCTTCAGACGAGCCAGTTCGGCAGGCGTCTGCTCCGTAGCATCCAGAATGCATGGAGGGACGGTCGCCGCCTTTTTTTTCAGCGCCTTGCCTTCGGTGGTGAGGTGGATCAGCACTTGGCGCTCATCTTCCTTGCTGCGGATGCGATGAATGAAGCCGGCGGCCTCAAGGCGCTTCAAAAGCGGCGTCAGCGTGCTCGATTCAAGGAACAGCTTTTCACCGATACCACCGACGGTCTGGCCATCTTCTTCCCATAACGTCACCATGACGAGATACTGCGGATAGGTAAGGTTCAGCGCATCAAGCATGGGCTTGTACAGCCGATTCATGGCGTGGTTCGCCGAATAGAGGGCGAAGCAGATGAAGTTATCCAGCTTTAACAGGTCGTCGGTCATCTCAAGTCCTCCCTGAGAAGTCTTATGTAAGTCGTGCGATAAATAATTGTACACCTAAAAAGGCGCTAGGGCTACGGATTTCTTCTGGTTTTGAAAAGCCGAGCTCGGAGGAGGCGCTCTTCGAAGCCCTGTCGCCATGTTCTCCTCCATGGCAGGCACAATGAGGACCGCCGGCCAGAGGACCGGGTTGCGACCGCATATGGACGTCATCAATTATCTGGCGCAAGGTGACAGGAAATTCAACATCGAATTTGAGCGCAACCAAGGCTCAATGCCTGTGAGCCCGGCCCCGATGGTTGGCGATCCGGACGTTGCCGATGAACTGCGTGGTGGCGGCTTCCCAGGAATAGCTGAGCGCCAGGGAACGGGCGGCCTCGCGCGAGCAGGAGAGGGCGGCAAGGCAGGCAGTTGCCAGAT
Source organism: Rhizobium sp. P28RR-XV (assembly GCF_012641385.1). Classification (NCBI taxonomy): domain Bacteria; kingdom Pseudomonadati; phylum Pseudomonadota; class Alphaproteobacteria; order Hyphomicrobiales; family Rhizobiaceae; genus Rhizobium; species Rhizobium sp. P28RR-XV. The sequence goes on along the minus strand of NZ_JABAIG010000002.1, from coordinate 58,211 downwards.
CCGCATCCACGACGCCGGCTGCCCTGTCGCCGGCGAGAATATCCGCAGGGCCGGTGACGGGATAGGCAGCGACCGGAACGGCGCTGGCAAGCGCTTCCAGAATGGCGTTGCCGAACGTGTCGGTCTTTGACGGAAAGACAAAGACGTCGGCCTGGGAATAGGCGTATGCCAGCTCCTCGCCGAACTTCGCTCCCAGAAAATGCACATCGGGATAGAGCTTCTGCAGTTCCGCGCGCGCAGGCCCGTCGCCAACGACCACCTTGGACCCCGGCAGGTCGAGATCGAGAAAGGCGGGCAGGTTTTTTTCGAGCGCCACGCGGCCGACGGTCATGAAAATCGGGCGGGACAGGCCGAAGGGATTGTCTTCCTGAGGTTGCGGCCGAAAGAGAGAGGAGTCGATGCCGCGGCTCCAGGGCAGAAGATTGTGGATACCACGCTGCCTGAGCTCGTTTGCGAGACTTGGTGTTGCCACCATGCAGCCGTAGCCGGCGTTGTGAAACCATTTGACGAAAGCATAGAGCCAGCTTTGCGGTATCGGCAGGCGAGCGGACACATATTCGGGAAAGCGGGTGTGATAGCTCGTGGAAAAGGGCATGGCGTTTCGCACGCACCAGCGCCGCGCCGTGAGCCCGAGGGGACCTTCCGTCGCGATATGCACATAGGTCGGCCGTATCGCTTCTATTCTCGAGGCAACCTTGCGATAGCTGGCAATCGAGAGCCGGATTTCGGGGTAGGTAGGGCAGGGAATGTTGCGAAATCCGTCGGGCGTAATCATGGAGACTTCGATCCCCATGCGGGTCAGTTCGCGATTGGTGTTCTCAATCGAGCGGACGACGCCGTTGACCTGCGGATGCCAGGCATCGCTGACGATGAGCAGCCGTTCAGGTACTGCGACAGGTGTCGCCGCCTGGTTCCAGGTGGTTTGATCGATGTCCGACAAGCGTTGCAACATGCCCAAAACAGTCCATCCGCACCACATCCTCATGATGACGGTGCCAGCGATTGCGGTGCTTCAAACATGATTCCCGCGCCCACCTTATTGTGGGGGCTGTCCATGATGGAAATATTACAGTGTTTATTTGGCGACTTTCAGCTTCTGGGGAGAAACGAGCGCGCCATATTCACGAATGACCTTTGCCGCGATTTCGGCGGCGAAGCCGGCGGCGGCAACCGCATCCTGATGCTGCAGATAATGCGCCAGAAATGCACCGTTGAAGCTGTCGCCGGCGCTGGTGGTATCGACGACCTTGGCGACCTTGACCGCGGGGACAAGCGTCTCGTCGGTACCCTCGCCGATGGTCGCACCTTCCGCACCGTTCTTGACGACGATCATGTTGGCACCATGCTGCCGGTAGCGGCGAATGGTCGTGGCAATGGAATCGTCGCCGAAATGCACGGCCTCGTCGTCAAAGCTCGGCATGACGAGTGTTGCGGCGCGCGCGCCTTCCGCAATCATGGTGTGCATGGCGTCCAGGCTCGACCACAGGCGCGGGCGCAGGTTCGGATCAAAGGCGACGAGCTTGCCGGCCGCCTTGGCACGGCGCAGTTCCGCCAGCAGGGTGAAGGCGTCTTCGCGTTGGAGGATCGCCAGCGTGATGCCAGAGAAATAAAGGACGTCGGATGCCTCGATTGCCGTGCGCAAGGCGTCGCCATCGGCGGCGAGCTGGCGGGCGGCGGAGCTGTCGCGCCAATAGCTGAAAGAGCGTTCGCCGTCCTTCAGATTGATCATGTAGAGGCCGGGCGTCTTGCCGCGAAGGCGGCGGATGCTTGCCGTGCCGATGCCGGCGCGGGACATGAAAGCGATCATTTCGTCCGACATGGCGTCGTCGCCGAGCGCGGTAAAATAGTCGATCGACCAGTCTTTCGGCAGGCAGGCGCGGGCGTACCAGGCGGTGTTGAAGGTATCGCCGGCAAAGCCCTTGCGCAGGTGTCCGTCATCGGCCTGCGACAATTCCACCATGCATTCGCCGATCGATAGAAAACGCCCGCCCAAGACTTCCTCCTGCATTTTGTCCTGGTGCTGCATACCCGCAAGCCGCGGCTGGAGCAAGGCGGACGGCGGCAGCCGCCATCCACTTTTGCGATGTTAGGGCCGGTCCATATGATAGCAGGCGGCCGTCTGGCCCGGGCGCACATGCTCGGTCGGCGGCATCTTCGTGCGGCAGACATCCGTCGCCTTCCAGCAGCGGGGCGAGAAGACGCAGCCCGGCGGCGGATTGAGCGGCGAGGGCGGATCGCCCTGGAGGCGGATGCGCTCGCGGCCCCGCGCCAGCTTCGGGTCGGGGATGGGGGCGGCAGAGAACAATGCCTGCGTATAGGGATGAGCCGGATGGTCGAAGACCGTCGCGGCTTCGCCCGCTTCCACCACCTTGCCGAGATAGAGCACCAGCACATCGTCCGAGATCAGGCGCACGACGGAAAGATCGTGGCTGATGAAGATCAGGGTCAGGCCGAATTCCTTGCGCAAGCGGCGCAGGAGCGTGATGACCTGCCCCTGGATCGAGACGTCGAGCGCCGAAACCGGCTCGTCGCAGATGATGAGTTTCGGCCGGGTGATGACCGCGCGGGCAATGCCGATGCGCTGCGCCTGTCCGCCTGAGAACTCATGCGGGTAACGATTGATCATCTCGGGAACGAGACCGACAGCGGCCATGATTTCGCGAACGCGATCCTGCCGCTGCGCGCGTGTCAGTTTCGGTTCGAAGACCGTGAGCGGCTCGGCGATGATGTCGCCGACGGTCATGCGCGGGTCGAGCGAGGCGATTGGATCCTGGAAGATGATCTGCATGTCGCGGCGGGCGGCACGCATCTCCTCATCGGAGAGATCGAGGAGATTGCCGCCCTGCCAGAGGATGCGGCCTTTCTGCGCCCTGATCAGCCGCAGGATGGAGCGGCCGAGCGTGGACTTGCCGCAGCCGGACTCGCCGACGATGCCGAGCGTGCGGCCGGTCTTCAGCTCGAAGCTGACGTCGTTGACCGCCGTCAGTACCAGCGGCGGCTTGAAGAGGGATTTCGACGGCAGTTCGAATTCGGTGGTCAGATGCTCGACCTTCAGAAGGGTTTGTTCAGCCATGGACGCGGCTCCGTTCCTGGTCAGCCGAAAGGGGGTGGAAGCAGGCCGCGCAGCGACGCGGCGCGAGCGGATCGAGCGGTGGCGCCGCGTCCAGACAGTCGTCCTGGACATGCGCGCAGCGCGGCGAGAAGGAGCAGCCGCGCGGCAGGTGCATCAGGTTCGGCGGCCGTCCCGGGATGACGGCGAGATCGTCGACATCCTGGTCGGGCCGCGGGATCGCGGCGTGAAGCGCTGCCGTATAGGGATGGGCCGGGCTTTCGAACAGCTCCTCGACTGGCGCCTCCTCTACGATGCGGCCGGCATACATAACGGCGACGCGATCGGCGAGGCCGGCAACGACGCCAAGGTCATGAGTGATCATGACGAGCGCCGTGTGCATTTCCGCCGTCAGCTCGTTGAAGAGATCGAGGATCTGTGCCTGGATCGTCACGTCCAGCGCGGTTGTCGGCTCGTCGGCGATGAGGAGTTTCGGCTTGGTGAGCAGCGCCATGGCGATGACGATGCGCTGGCGCATGCCGCCCGAAAGCTCGTGCGGATAGAGATTGAAGCGGCGCGTCGGGTCGGGAATGCCGACGCGTTTCAGCATATCGAGCGCCGCAGCCGAAGCCGCGCGCGCCGAAAGCCCGCCGTGAACCTCGAGCTGTTCCGTCAACTGCCGCGATATGCGCAGCGACGGGTTGAGCGCGGTCATCGGGTCCTGGAAGACCATGGCCATGTCCTTGCCGCGCACATGGTCGAGTTCGCGCTGTTTCAGCGTCAGCAGGTCCTTGCCGTCGAGCAGCGCCTGGCCGCTGGTGCGGCCGTTCTTGGCGAGCAGGCCCATCAGGCCGAGGAAGGTCTGGCTCTTGCCGGAGCCGGATTCGCCGACGATGGCGATGCGCTCGCCGCGGCCGATCTTGAGGTTCATTTTCGAGACGGCCGCCACCTCGCCTTCCGGCGTGCGGAAGGTGATGGAGTAGTCTTTGAGTTCGAGAAGTGTTTCTGTCATGTCAGCGATCCTTCGGATCGAATGCGTCGCGCAGGCCATCGCCGATGAAGAGTAGGCTCATCAGCAGCGCGACCAGGAATCCGGCCGGGAAGAACAGCAGCCAGGGCGTCGTCTCCATGCCGGCGGAGCCTTCGGCAATCAGCGTACCGAGCGATGTCAGCGGCTCCTGAACGCCGAAGCCGAGATAGGAGAGGAAGCTTTCCGTCGCGATGATTTCCGGGATGGTGAGCGTCGCGTAGATGACGACCGGACCGACGAGGTTCGGCACGATGTGCTTTAGGATGATCTTGAACGATCGTTGCCCGGAGGCCCTTGCGGCTTCGATGAACTCCCGCTGCTTGATCGAGAGGGTCTGGCCGCGCACGATACGGGCCATGGTGAGCCACTCGAGCGCGCCGATCGCCGCAAACAGCAGATAGACGTTACGGCCGAAGATCACCATCAGCAGGATGACGAAGAGGACGTAGGGCAGGGCGTACATGATATCGACGAAGCGCATCATGATTGCATCGACACGGCCGCCGAAATAGCCGGCAACGGCGCCATAGAGCACACCGATGATGACCGAAACGAGGGTTGCCACCAGGGCAACGGTCAGCGAGACCCGCGTGCCATAGAGGGTACGCGACAATAGATCACGACCATTGCCGTCGGTGCCGAAATAGTGGCCAGCAGCAAAGTCCGGCGCACCTCGAAACGAATTCCAGTCCGGATCCTCGTAGTTGAACGGCAGGAAATACGGGCCGAATATAGCGACCAGAACCAGTACTGTCAGTACGACCAACGACAGTGCCGCGGCCTTGTTGCGGAGCAGGCGACGCATCGCATCGCCGGTTAGGGAACGCCCTTTGGGTGCGAGCCCCTCTGCCGAAAGCAATTCCGCTTCCAGCAATTCTCTCTTGGCGGAATTGAGGATCATCGCATTCTCACTTTCGGATCGAGCCAGGCATACGCGATGTCGACCAGCAGGTTGAGGACCACGATCAGGACCATGTAGAAAATGACCGTGCCGAGGACCATGCCGTAGTCGCGGTTGAGCGCCGCGCCGACGAAATAGCGGCCGACGCCGGGCAGGCCGAAAATGCTTTCGACGACCAGCGAACCGGTGAGCAGGTAGCTGGCCGCCGGTCCGAGATAGGACACGACGGGCATCAAGGCCGGCTTCAATGCGTGCCGCATAACCGTCAACCGCGGACCGATACCCTTGGCCTTGGCCGTGCGGATGAAGTTCTGGCCCATCACCTCTATCATTGAGCCGCGCATCAGGCGCGAAATACGGGCAGCGTGCGGCAGGGTCAGGACGACGATAGGCAAGATCAGGAACTTGATCGAGCCATCGCCCCAGCCGCCGACTGGCAGCCATCCGAGCGTATTGCCGAAGACGAGCTGGAGGATCGGGGCAATAAGGAAGTTCGGCATGACGAGGCCGATCAGCAGGCCGCCGCCCAGCCAGTAATCGGCGCTGCGGTTTTGATAGAGCGCCCCAAGACAGCCTATCAATACGCCGACGACAGTCGCGAGCACGAAGGCGGTGCCGCCGATGGTCAGCGTATAGGGAAAGCCGGACATGATCTGCTGGGTGACGGTGAAGTCCTGATTGGCGAAGGAGGGGCCAAGGTCGCCCTTCATGACGTCGCCGACATAGATCAGGTATTGCTCAACCAGAGGCTTATCGAGGTTGTAGTGAGCCGCGAGGTTGGCTTTGACTTCCGGCGGCAATGGCCTTTCGCCATCGAAGGGGCCGCCGGGAGCGAGGCGCAAAATGAAAAAACACACTGTCACGGCAATCCACAAGACAGGGATTGTCGACAGCAAACGACGGAGAGCATAGCCAAACATGATCTTAGACGGCTCCCTCCCGGTTGTGTCCGGGAGGGAGCCTGTTCCCAATTATTCTTTGACCGACAGCCAGCGCGTGCGATGGATGTCCTGGATATTGTCGACGAAGCCCTGGACCTTCGGGGCGACGATGTTCTGGGAAACGTAATAGTAGATCGGGATCGCGGCGCTGTCATCGAGGGCCAGTTGCTCGGCCTTCTTGTAGATTTCGGCGCGCTTCTTCAGGTCGATTTCTTCGTTGCCCTGCTTGATCAGAGCATCGTAGTCCTTGTTGCTCCAGCGGCCGTAGTTCATTTCCACGCCGGTGGAGAGCAGGTTCAGGAAGTTGATCGGGTCGTTGTAGTCGGCAAGCCAGCCGGCACGGCCGATCTGCACCTCGCCGCGCTGCATTTCATCGTAATGCACCTTGGTTTCGGTGTTGTAGAGCTCGATATCGACGCCGAGCGGCTTCCACATGGCGGCGATCGCAACGGCGATGCGCTTGTGGTTGTCGTTGGTGTTGTAGCGAAGTTGTGCCTTCAGTGGATGATCGGGGCCGAAGCCGGCTTCCTTCAAGAGCTTCTTTGCTTCTTCGACCTTCTGTTTATAGGGCTCGTCCTTCCAGCTGACATAGGCCGGTTCGCCGTAATTGGCCGTGCCCGGCGGCACCCAGGAATACATCGGCAGTTCGCCGGTGCCGAGGATCTTCGGGCCGATGACTTCGCGGTTGACGGCCATGGAGAGCGCCTGGCGGACGCGCTTGTCGTTGAAGGGCGGCTTGGCGGCGTTCATGACGTAGTAATAGGTGCCAAGGAACGGCACCACATGCGCCTGACCGGGGAGGTTCTTCTGGATCCACTCATACTGATCGGCGGGGAACGAGGTCAGAATATCGAATTCGCCAGCACGGTAGCGCTTCAGGGCGGCAGCCTGATCTTCTAGCGTGTAATAGTTGACGTTGTCGATCTTGATGTCCTTGGCGCCGTAATACTGGTCGCTCTTGACCATGCTGACATGCGAACCAGGCACCCATTCGGTTGGCTTGTAGGCGCCGTTGGTGACGATGTTGCCGATCTTGACCCACTGGTCGCCCTTGGCTTCGACGACGTGTTTCGGCAGCGGATAGGCCGTGTAGTGCATCAAGGCGTTGAGAAAGTAGGGGGTGGGGTTCTCAAGCGTGATTTCGAGAGTCTTGTCGTCGATCGCCTTGACGCCGAGCTGGGTCAGATCCTTGATCTCACCCTTGTTGATCTTTTCCGCGTTCCTGATCGTGTATTGCAGATAGGCGTACTGCGCGGCGGTCTTCGGATCCATCAGGCGCTGGAAAGCAAAGACGAAGTCCTGAGCCGTCACCGGCTGACCGTCAGACCACTTGATGCCGTCGCGAAGCTTGAAGGTGTAGACCTTCTGGTCGGGCGAAATGGTCCAGCTTGCAGCCTGGCCGGGAATTGGGTTGTCCTTAGGATCTTCGGTCACCAGCCCTTCGAAGATATCGCCGTCGATGCGGTTCTCCCAATCGCCGGAAATTTTTTGCGGATCGAGCGAAGTCGGGTCGCCGCCGTTGTGGATATTGAGGGTCGCGGCATGCGCGGAAACGCTCAATATCGTGCTGACGAAAGCCGCAGCGATAAATTTTCTGGTGATATGCGCCATATGTTTTCCCACCTTTCTGGAGTTATTGTCCTTGTTTTACAAGGGTGTTTTTGATCCGCAGGTGACCTGTACGTGCAGGTCAATGCGCGAAGTTATCGAAAGCGACGTCGCTTTCAAGCCCCTAAAAGACGCAGGAGCTTCATGTGTGAACTTTCATATTGATAATTCTCTAAAATTGATACCGCGAATTTACCCGCCCAGGTAGTCGAGTTTGCCGCATGGCTGTTTGCGGCTTGCCGCTTGAGGCGGAGTGTGCAAACTGAGCGGGCTGGTGCGATATCGAGGCGGTTTGATGAAATCGACGAATAAAGCGGCGGGAGCCGACTGGTGGCGCGGGGCCGTGATCTATCAGGTCTATCCGCGGTCGTTTCAGGATACGGATGCCAACGGGCTCGGCGACATCAAGGGAATTACCCGACGCCTGCCTCACATTGCCGCACTTGGGGTCGATGCGATCTGGCTGGCGCCGTTCTTCACCTCGCCGATGGCCGATATGGGCTATGACGTCGCCGAGTATTGCGACGTCGATCCGATCTTCGGCACGCTTGCCGATTTCGACGAGATGATGGCGGCGGCGCATGGGCTGGGGCTCAAGGTCATTATCGATCAGGTCATCTCGCATACGTCGGACCGGCATTCCTGGTTCGTGGAGAGCCGTGCAAGCCGCGACAATCCCAAGGCGGATTGGTATGTCTGGGCCGATCCGAAGCCGGACGGCACGGCGCCGAACAATTGGCTGTCGATCTTCGGCGGTCCCGGCTGGGAATGGGATGGCGTACGCCGGCAATATTACCAGCACAATTTCCTGACCTCGCAGCCGGACCTGAACTTCCACAATCCGGAGGTTCAGGATGCGGTGCTGGCGGCGGTGAAATTCTGGCTCGACCGCGGCGTCGACGGCTTCCGCCTAGATACGGTCAACTATTATTTTTGCGATAAGAAGCTACGCGACAACCCGCCGGCGCTCGTCGCGACTGGCGGGCTCGATGCCCCCGAGAGCAACCCTTACGGGATGCAAAACCATCTCTACGACAAGACGCAGCCGGAGAATATCGGTTTCCTGAAGCGGTTCCGGGCGTTGCTCGACCAATATGAGGATCGCGCGACCGTCGGCGAAGTGGGGGATGGTGCGCGGTCGCTGCAGACCGTTGCCGCCTATACCAGCGGCGGCGACAAGCTGCATATGTGCTACACCTTCGACCTGCTGGGGCCGGATTTCACCCCGGCGCATTTCCGCCGTTGTGTCGGCGATTTTCAGGATAATGTCGTCGACGGCTGGGTTTGTTGGGCCTTCTCCAACCATGATGTCCAGCGCCATGTCAGCCGCTTTGCCGAGACGGAGGAAGAGCAGCCACGCGTCGCGAAGCTCGCGATCTCGCTGCTATCAACCCTGCGCGGCTCGATTTGCCTCTATCAGGGCGAAGAGCTCGGCCTGCCCGAGGCGGAGCTTGCCTTCGAGGATCTGCGCGATCCCTACGGCATTCGCTTCTGGCCGGCCTTCAAGGGACGCGACGGCTGCCGCACGCCGATGCCCTGGGAAGCGAGCCGCGCCCATGCCGGCTTCACCACCGCCGACAAGTCATGGCTGCCGGTACCCTATCAGCATGCGGCGCTCGCGGTCGACAAGCAGGAGGCCGACGAAGATTCGGTGCTGCACCACTATCGGCAGACACTGGCCTTCCGCGCCGAACATTCGGCCTTGCGCGACGGCGACATGACCTTCCTCGACACGGCAGAAGATGTCCTCGCCTTCACACGCTCCAAGGGCGACGAGACGCTTCTGTTCGTCTTCAATCTCTCTCGCAAGCCGGTGAAAGTTGCACTTCCCAAGGATATCAAACTCGGCAGGACGATCGCCATGCCGGGGTTTGGCACGGCGGATGCCGGAGCGGCGGTGGCGCTTGCCGCACTGGACGTCTATTGCGGCCGGGTCGAATAATCGAAGTTGGCCGAAGGCCTATTGTTTGACAGGGACCAAGGCGCCGCCGGGTTCGCCGTTTACCGATAGAATCTGCGCGGCACCCCTAAGGGCCGTACGGAACGCATCGTCGAAACTGACGCCTCGCACCTGCCATGTCACGTCATGCGGTTCAATGCCGCTTTGTTGATCGCTTAGCGTCCATGTCGCGACCCAGCCTAGAGCGCTCCCATTCCACTCCAAATCGCCCGATAAGGGAATGGCGCCCGCTGTTGAGCCGGCTTGGAACTTCCCCTCAGCAGGGAAAACGACGTCGATGCCGGTGAGATCGGACGCTGCCGTGAATGCTTCGCGCATGGCCAAATCGCGACCGCTCTCGGCCGTTACCTGATAGCTCAAGTCACCACGACGGACTGTCAACAGGATTTCGAGCACCGGCCGCTTGGCGAGCCAAGGGCGGGTGCCGAGCCTCTTGAGCAGATCGTCGATGCGTTCCTTGCGAAAGCGGCATGTGAGGTCGAAGGGTCGGTCGTGGGTGCCTTGCTCATCATGGATAGGACGGCCCGCGAGCCTGTCGCGATAAGTGAATTCCTCGACGTAGTCGGCCGCATGCTCGCGAGCGGTCCGCATGAGAGGGCCGTCAGCCAATCGCGAATTGCCGGAAACGCGGGGCAGAACCTTATCCAGACAATCGGCAAAGCCCTTGGCTCGATTTTCCGGTCCCTGGCCGGTAACGACACAGACGCTCGTGTAGACATCGTCAGGCATGAAGGCTTGGGCCTGAGATGCAGGAAGAGATGCGGTCAACAGCAACGCAAGTAGCTGCCAACTCGTCGCATAAGCGAGATTTCGCACCATTCCCTCCCTGCGGCTTCCGAGCCTGTAAGCAGAGACGATAAGACAGGCTCGGGGATCGAGACAAGGATGGACGAATAATTGTCGCTGTCACCCGATCAGCATGAACTTGTCGACATCGACGAGGCCTTTGTCCGATATCTTCAGATGCGGGATGACGGGCAGGGGCAGGAAGGCGAGCTGCAGGAAGGGTTCTTCCAGCGTCGCGCCAAGGGCGTAGGCCGCCTGGCGCAGGTGGTGCAGCGTATCGCGGACGCTTTCATAGGGTTCCAGGCTCATCAGGCCAGCGATGGGGAGGGCGATCTCGCCTGTGACGGTGCCATCCTCGACGACGACGAAACCGCCGTTGATCTCGCTCAGGCGGTTGGCGGCAAGCGCCATGTCGTCCTCGCTAACGCCGACGACGCAGATATTGTGGCTGTCATGGCCGACGGTCGAGGCGATGGCGCCCTTCTTCAGCCCGAAACCCTGGACGAAGCCGTTGGCATGATTGCCGTTCTTGCCGTGCCGCTCGATGACGGCGACCTTGATGACATCGTTGCCGAGGTCGATATCGGTTTGATTGCCCTTTGCGGGCAGACGATAGCGGCGATGTTGGGTGATGATCTTGCCCGGAGTCACGCCGATGACGGAGCTTTCTCCTTCGTTGGCCGGCACACCGAAATCGGCGGCATTGATCGGGCGGGCCTTGACGCTGTCGAGGCCGACCGGGGCAACGGAATTGCGGGTCGCGAAGAGCTCGGCCGTCACCTGCCTGCCTGCGGCGAAGACAATGTCGGCCTTGCAGTTCTCTAGGCTATCGATGACGACGAGATCGGCGCGCCAGCCGGGCGCCACCAGGCCGCGATCCCGCAGGCCGAAGGCGCGGGCGGCGGAGATGGAGGCGGCGCGGTAGATAGCCAGCGGCTCGACGCCATGCGCGATCGCCGTGCGGATCATATAGTCGAGATGTCCCTGTTCGGCGATGTCGAGCGGGTTGCGGTCGTCCGTGCAGAGCGCGAGGTAAGGCGACAGGCGCTCCGTGATGATGGGCATCAGCGCGTGCAGGTCCTTGGAGACGGAGCCCTCCCGCACCAGGATATGCATGCCCTTGCGGATCTTTTCCAGAGCCTCTTCTGATGTCGTCGATTCATGCTCCGTGCGGATGCCGGCTGAGAGATAGCCATTGAGGTCGTTGCCGCGCAGCAGGGGGGCATGGCCGTCGATATGGCCGTCCTGGAAGGCTTCGAGCTTCGCCATGCAGACAGGATCCTTGTGGATCACGCCGGGAAAATTCATGAATTCGGCAAGGCCGATCACCTTCGGATGATTGCGGAAGGGCAGGAGCTTCTCGATCGGCAGATCGGCGCCGGAGGTTTCCAGATGTGTTGCCGGCACGCAGGAGGAAAGCTGGACGCGGATGTCCATGATGGTTTCCAGCGAGCTATCCAGGAAATAGCGGATGCCGTCCGTGCCGAGCACGTTGGCGATCTCATGCGGGTCGCAGATAACGGTGGTGACGCCATAGGGCAGGACGCAGCGGTCAAATTCGAGCGGCGTCACCAGCGAGGATTCGATGTGGAGGTGCGTGTCGATGAAGCCCGGCACGACGATGCGGCCGGAAATATCAATTTCTTCGCGACCCTGATAATCGCCACAGGTTCCGACGATGCGATCGTCGCAGATGGCGATGTCCGACGCGACCAGCTCGCCCGTCACCAGATCGAAGAAGCGTCCATTTTTCAGAACGATGTCCGCAGGCTCCCGGCCGACGCCCTGGTCGATATAGCGTTCGAGTTTGGTGGTCATGGTGTTTTCCTGCGTTCGCTGTGATTCCGTATAGCTCCTCACCCTAGCCCTCTCCCCGTTTTACGGGGAGAGGGGATCTGTCCGAATTTGTTGATAGGGCTGTGTTTCTAGGCTCGATAGGCTCCCTCTCCCCGCCTGCGGGGAGAGGGTTGGGGGTGAGGGGCTATTTCATAGATGCCGCTGGAAAGAATCTAAAATCGCGAGCTATAACAGTTTCTGTCAATCTGCCGTCGCAGATGGCCACGATGGTTTCGAGAACGGATGGCATGGCCGTAAGGATGTCAACGTTCCAGAAGCGTGCGACAGACCAGCCGTTGTCGAGCATGTAGCGATCACGCGCTGCGTCTCGCGGACTATCGGCATGCTGGCTTCCATCAACCTCGAGGATGAGCTGTTTTCCGCGACACGCAAAGTCTGCGAAATAAGGTCCGATCGGAAATTGCCGTACGAACTTAATGCCATTCAAGCGGCGGTCTCGGAGTTCCGACCATAATTTTGCTTCCGCATCATTGTCTGATCGTCGGAGGCTGCGTGCGCGCTGTGTGGTCTTAGGCTCTGGGCCGCGCATCTTATCGTCCTCGTGATCGGCCCCTCACCCTAACCCTCTCCCCGCAGGCGGGGAGAGGGGACTTTTCGAGTTCGGGAATCGCATCGCGATCCATAAAAGGCGAACTAGATATTGTTCTGCAAGATCTCTCTCAGCTTGCCGAACAGCTCGTCGATGTGATGCTTTTCGATGATCAGCGGCGGCGAAAGCGCGATGATGTCGCCGGTGGTGCGGATCAGCAGGCCCTTCTCATAGGCCTTCAGGAAGGCGGTGAAGGCGCGTTTGGTGGGTTCGCCGGCGATGGGGTCCAGCTCGATGGCGCCGATCAGGCCAGTGTTTCTGATGTCGATGACATTCGGGCAGTCCTTGAGGGAATGCACGGCATCGGCCCAGTAGTCGGAAAGTTCCGCCGCGCGGGTAAGGAGGCCCTCTTCCTTGTAGGTGTCGAGCGTCGCAAGGGCTGCGGCAGAGGCGATCGGATTGCCGGAATATGTGTAGCCGTGGAAGAACTCGATCATATGCTCGGGTCCTTGCATGAAGGCGTCATGGATTTCCGAGGTAACGAAGACCGCGCCCATGGGAATGACGCCGTTGGTCAGGCCCTTGGCGGTCGTGATCATGTCCGGTTTGACATCATAATATTGCGCGGCAAACGGTGTGCCGAGACGGCCGAAACCGGTGATGACTTCGTCGAAGATCAGCAGGATGCCGTGCTTGGTGCAGATTTCGCGCAGCTTCTGCAGATAGCCCTTCGGCGGGATCAGCACACCGGTGGAGCCGGCAACCGGCTCGACGATGACGGCGGCGATCGTGGAGGCGTCATGCAGCGTGACGATGCGCTCGAGTTCGCTTGCGATGTCGCCGCCATGCTCGGGCTCGCCGCGTGTGAAGGCATTCTTGCCGGGAACATGCGTGTGGGGCATGTGATCGACGCCGGTCAGCAGTGTGCCGAACATCTTGCGGTTCGAGACGATGCCGCCGACGGAGATGCCACCGAAATTGACGCCGTGATAGCCGCGCTCGCGGCCGATGAGGCGGAAGCGCGAGCCGTTGCCCTTCACGCGGTGATAGGCAAGCGCTACCTTCAAGGCCGTCTCGACCGACTCCGAACCGGAATTCGTATAGAGGACATGACCCAGGCCTTCGGGCGCGATGTCGACCAGGCGGTTCGCCAGCTCGAAAGCCTTGGGATGGCCGAGCTGAAAGGCGGGGGCATAATCGAGCTCGCCCGCCTGCTGGCTGATCGCTTCGGTAATCTTCGGGCGGCAGTGCCCGGCGTTTACGCACCACAGGCCCGCGGTTCCATCCAGAACCTGGCGGCCGTCATGGGTGGTGTAATACATGTCCTTGGCGCTGACGAACAGGCGCGGTTCCTTCTTGAACTGGCGGTTGGCCGTAAACGGCATCCAGAAGGCACGCAAATCATTAGGGGTGGCATTCAAACGGTCCGACATGCTGTTCTCCAACGGCCATTCGGGGGCCATTTTCCCGATCGCGGCGCCGCGCCGCGTGATTATATTTACTAGCTGGTCAAATTATCAGCCGACCTTTTTGCGTCAAGGCAAAGATGGCGCCGAAAGCGGGGGAGAGGCCATGGATCACAGGCGGGATCGATAGACGCCAAGGCACGCCCCCGTCCCATAGGCTGAAGCCCGCCTTGGGGCGGCCCATCTTGGTGCAAATACGAAAAAACTGGCAAGTCCGAAGACTTGCCAGCCAAATTGGTAAAACACCTGGTAATGAAAGGAAGTCGATCTTTCGGGGTCTTTAAGTGTCCCTTACGGATCGTTCGTCGGCGGACGCAGAGCTATTGAAAGCTCTTAAGCAGCCGATCTACTTTTTTCCGGCTCACAATAAATGTCTTCCAGCGTTTCAAGAACCCGAATGACGGATTCCGATGTGCTGGAGTAGTAAATCGTCTGCGCATCACGACGCGTCTTCACCAGCTTCTGAGCGCGCAGCTTCGAAAGATGCTGGGACAGTGCCGACTGGCTTAATCCGACCTGATTGGCCAAAACGCCAACGGGAACTTCGCCTTTAACAAGACTGCAAAGGATCAAAAGACGCTTTGGGTTCGCCATTGCTGATAGTAATGCTGCCGCAACATTAGAGTGTTCGGCCAAATTTCTTGTCTTCATGTGTTAATCTTCCCAATGCGGAGCGTACATCAGAAATTGTGCTGTTTTTAAACCGGCACCTAACCGATATCTAACAATACCAAGACCGGTCGAAGATTGTATATACCTAAATTTAAGGTATCGAGTATGCTATTTTAGGTATGTATGTATGACGCTGCGGCAATGGCGTAAAGGCCGCTTGATATGCCCTACACGGCCTGAATTAGCCCAAAATAGGTCGATTATTGGCGTTCCCGACTGCAAATATGCCAACTTTGGTCAAACAGGGCTGTATCCTACCAATAATGGTCGACGCCGCGTCGGAGTGGCCGCCTACTAATTCTCGCACTATTGTATGATTTTATGGCCGGCCGATTTTGCTTTCGGTTTGAGGCATCGTCAGGTCTCTTGATGACAAAATATATGCCTTCCCGAAGCCGCCGTTCAGGCTGGCGTCAAGCGGAACGAGGCGGAAGAAGCAGAAATCCGGAAAGTCGATATAGAGCTTGGACTTCGGGTGACGATCGAGAAAGCCACCTCGAATGCGTTCATGCGCTTCGCTTTGCCGGTCGATGCGCTGTGCGTTGCATCGCACGGTCAAGCGAGGATGGGCGAGGGGATCACCCTTGCCGGCTTCACCGAAAAGCATCGAAGCACGCGGGTCCTTCCCCAGGGCCTTGGTATGCGCGGAAAGGCCGGAGACGAGAATGACCGGAACGCCGTCGGTATCCATCGCAATCAGAACGCGGCTTACTGAAGGAAAGCCGTTTTCAGGGTCGATGACGGCCAGCGCCGCATGCGCGGCCGTATGCATGAGGTCGCGCGCCTGTTTGCGCGCTTCCTCGTCCGTTTCCCTGATCACTGAGGGCTTATCGTTCATGAACTGCTCCGTGAATTGGGGAGCAGCCGTGAACGGCTACTCCTTACGCCGGTGGCTGGTGAGACCGGCCACCACATCTTGCGCCGAGATCGTTCCGATAATCGTGCCGTTGTCAACGACGCCGATATTGCCCGGCTGGCGCGTCAGGGCGTCGAGGATATCGACGAGCGGCGTGGCGGCGGTTGCCGTGGCGGTGACGGAGCCGGCGTTGGCGGAATGGCCGACGCCTTGCTGCATGACATCGCGTGCCGTCAGCATGCTGATCGGGTTCATATGCTGCACGAAATCGGCAACATACTGATCGGCCGGATTCTTGACGATCTCCTGCGGCGTACCGCACTGGATAATGTGTCCGCTTTCCATGATGGCGATGCGGTTACCGATGCGGAATGCCTCGTCCAGATCGTGGCTGACGAACAGGATGGTGCGTTTCAGGCGGCGCTGGAATTCCAGAAGCTCGTCCTGCAGGCGGGTACGGATCAAGGGGTCGAGCGCGGAGAACGGCTCGTCCATGAGCAGGATCGGTGCGCCGGTCGCAAAGGCGCGGGCGAGACCGACGCGCTGCTGCATGCCGCCTGAAAGCTCGTTCACCTTGCGATTGGCCCATTGCGCGAGATTGACGAGCTGAAGCTGTTCGTCGACGCGCTTCTTGCGCTCAGCGTCCGGCACGCCGGCAAGCTCGAGGCCGAAGCCGACATTGTCGGCGACCGTGCGCCAGGGCAGAAGCGCGAACTGCTGGAATACCATGGAGACGGTATGCATGCGCAGATCGCGCAGCGCCTTGGGGCTGCAGGTGTAAGGGTTGATCGGACCGTTCTTGGTGTTGACGACGACATCGCCGCGCACGACCGGCGCAAGGCCGTTGACGGCGCGCAGCAGGGTCGATTTCCCCGAGCCCGAGAGACCCATGAGCACGAGAATTTCGCCTTCCTCGATCTCCAGCGAGGCGTTGGCGACGCCGAGCACCATGCCCGTTGTCTTGCCGATCTCATCGCGGGATTTACCTGCGTCGACGAGTTTCAGCGCGGCGTCGGGGCGATCGCCGAAGATGATGCTGACATTCTTGAAGCCGACAGCGACGGTCATGAGCGATCTCCTTCGCCGGGGGCACGGAACATGCGGTCGAGAATGATCGCCAGAATGACGATGCAGGCGCCGGAATCGAAGCTTTTTGCAACGTTAACGCTGTTCAGCGCGCGCAGAACCGGCACACCAAGGCCGGGAGCGCCGACGAGAGCCGCGATCGACACCATCGAGAGCGACAGCATGATGGTCTGTGTCAGGCCGGCCATGATCTGCGGCGTGGCGAAGGGCAGCTCGACCTTGCGAAGCACCTGCCGCGGCGTCGCGCCGAAGGATTCGGCCGCTTCCACCAGAGAAGGCGGTGTGGAAATGATGCCGAGACGCGTCATGCGGATCGGAGCGGGAATGGCGAAGACGACGGTGGCGACCAGACCCGGCACCATGCCGAGGCCGAGCAGGATCATTGCCGGCACCAGATAGACGAAGGTCGGGATGGTCTGCATCAGATCAAGGATCGGGCGCATGAAAGCATAGAGCCAGGGGCGCCGCGCCGCTGCAATGCCGAGAGGCACGCCGACGAGCATGCTGACGAAGGTGGAGGCCAGCACCAGCGCGAGCGTTTCGGTCGTTTCCTTCCAGTAACCCTGGTTGATGGTAATGAGCAGGCCGATGAATGTCAGGGCCGTGACCGCAACGCTGCGGCGCATCCAATAGGCAATGACGGCGAAGACGACGACGACGATCAGCGGGTGCGGTTTCTGCAGCAGGAACAGCATCGCGTTGATCACATGCGCGACGACGAAGGAAAGACCGTCGAAGAACCATGTGACGTTGGTCGTCAGCCAATCGACGACGGCTTTGGCCCACGGCCCGATGGGAATGCGGTAATCGGTTAACCAGTTCACGTCTTTGCCCACGTTTGGGGCGGCGTTTCCGATTGTTACTTAGGATGCCGGAGGTGCCGCCGAAGAATACGGTCTGTCACGCCACACGGGCCGTTGTCCGGGCGGTGGCGGGACGCGAAAGCAAGCAGTCCATGCAAGGAAGAGAAAGGGGCGGTTTAGCCGCCCCTCCGTCCACCCATGTTACAAGCCAAGCTTGGCCTTTACCGCCGCCGGGCCGTCACCGCCGTCCTTGGTGGTGACGCCGGCAAGCCACGGCGTGACCGCCGCCGGATTGGCCTTCAGCCATTCCGTGGCAGCCACTTCCGGATCCTTGCCGTCATTCAGGATCTTGCCCATGATTTCGTTTTCCATCGGCAGCGAGAAGACGAGATTCTTGACGAAGGCGCCGACGTTCGGGCATTCCTGCAGGTAGCCGGCCCGGACGTTGGTATAGACGGTTGCGCCGCCGAAATTCGGTCCGAAGACATCGTCCCCGCCGGTAAGATAGGTCATCTTGTAGGTGGTGTTCATCGGATGCGGCGCCCAGCCGAGGAAAACGATCGGCTTGCCTTCCTTGTCGGCACGCGAGACCTGGGCAAGCATGCCCTGCTCGGAGGATTCGACCACTTCGAAGCCCTTGAGGCCGAAGGTGTTCTTGTCAAGCATGTCGATAACCAGGCGGTTGCCGTCATTGCCCGGCTCGATGCCGTAGATCTTGCCGTCAAGGTCATCCTTATGGGCGGCGATGTCCTTGAAGTCCTTGATGCCGAGCGCGGCACCCTTTTCGTTGGTCGCCAGCGTGTACTTGGCGCCTTCCAGATTGGCGCGGACGGTTTCGACCGACTTGTCCGCGGCGAACGGCTTGATGTTCTCGGCCATGGAGGGCATCCAGTTGCCGAGGAAGACATCGATGTCCTTGTTCTTGAGGGATTGATAGGTCACCGGCACGGCGAGCACCTTGACGTCGGTGTCGTAGCCAAGCGCCTTCAGGAGGACGGAGGCGGTAGCCGTGGTGGAGGTGATGTCGGTCCAGCCCACATCGGCGAAATGCACGGTGCTACAGCTTGCCGGCTCAGCGGCCGCCGCGGGCGTGGCGCCCAATGTCAGTGTGGAAAGGGCTGATGCGAAAGCGAATACAGTAAGGGTCTTTTTTATCATTGCGTGACTCCCAGTCTAACGTTCCCAAGCAACCATCAATAACCGACATTTTCAAGCGACCACAGTGTATTTGCGGCGGTTTAAGGGGGCTGATTGCGACGCCTGCCTTTTTCCGCCCGATCGTTTTCAGAGCATTTGCCGTAAACCCACCGCTCCTGAATCCTGTGGTTTTTGCCGTGGATATCTTTTCTTATCATCTCGCAGCACCCATGAAGCATTCAAGGAGAATGTCATGGCCAAGCTCTATTTCCATTATTCGACGATGAATGCAGGCAAATCGACCATGCTGCTGCAGGCGGCCTACAACTATCAGGAGCGCGGCATGCGCACCGCCGCCTTCATCGCAGCTCTCGACGATCGCGCCGGCCGCGGCACGATCGCCTCCCGCATCGGCCTGACGATGGATGCCATACCCTTCGAGATCGGCGACGATCTTTATGCGCTGGTCGGCGAAATGCATGCGAGCGAGCCTCTGAATTGCGTCTTCGTCGATGAAGCCCAGTTCCTGACGCGCGAGCAGGTATGGCAGCTCGCCCATATCGTCGATCGCCTCGGCCTGCCGGTCATGGCCTACGGGTTGCGCACGGACTTCCACGGACGCTTGTTTCCAGGGTCGCAGGAGCTGTTGGCCATCGCGGACGAATTGCGCGAGGTGCGGACGATTTGCCATTGCGGCCGCAAGGCGACGATGGTGGTGCGGCTGGATGCCGCCGGCGAGGTCGTGCGCGAAGGCGCGCAGATCGAGATCGGCGGCAGCGACAAATATGTTTCGCTCTGCCGACATCATTGGGAAGAGGCGATCATCTGCGAGTGACGGCATTTCGCTGCGTGGCCGGTGGGAAGAGTTGGAATTCGATCGGGAGGGACGATGAAACTGCTTTGCGTGGCGCCGGCCGTCATCATGCTTGTCGCCGCGTCTTCGGCGCTTGCTGACGGAGGTGCGGTTGCGGGTGCCATCGTTTTCAGGAAATGCGGCGCCTGTCATACGGCGACCGCGCCTGAAAATCGCATCGGCCCTTCCTTGATGGGCGTTGTCGGCCGGCCCGTCGCAAGTGCGCCCGACTATGCCTATTCGCCGGCGATGAAGGCGTTCGGCGCCGATGGCAAGGTCTGGGACGAGGCCCTGTTGCGGAAATACCTGCCGGGGCCGCAATTCCTGGTCAAGGGTACCCGGATGACGTTTCCGGGCCTCAAGAGCGACAGGGATCTCGACAATCTCATCACCTATCTGAAGAATCCCGCGGCTGCGCAATAGCGTTTTCTTCACAGCCGGAAGCGCTTAAAGCGCGGCGCGAGCTTTCAGGTTCGCTCCGTGCGCTTTAAGCTCCCGGTTTTTGCATGTCGTTATCGCAAAACCGCTACACACTTTTGCGCGACATGCTTTAGTCTCACTCCAAAGGCAGGAGAGAGATGCATGGTCAGGCCTCATTCCTTCGATGGCATGCTCGACAAGGCAAGCGCGACACTCGATGATGCCATCAATGGCGTAAACGCGGCCGTCGCGACGCTGGCCGGCCACGCGAAGGGCGAGGGGCGCAGCGCCGCCATCAACTTTCCCATGGAGGAAGTGCTGGTGCGCGAGGCCGTCGAGCTGCTCGACCGCTGGAAATCGCTCGCACTTTCGTTGGTGAAGGAGCTCGATCGCGCAACGCAAGAGGCCGATCTGCAGCATCGACGATTGTTTGACGAGAAGATCGGCCTTGAAGATGCGAGCCTGCTCGCGAGGAGGATGGCGCGCGGGCCTGCGAAGCCTCAGGCTATCATCACCGATCTCGAAGCGGTTCTGGATGTTTCGGCCGAACTCGATCTCCTCTTCAAACAGGCTAGGCCCGCCTTGTCGCGATGCTTTCATGATTGCGAGCTCCATCTCGAAGGCTTGATCGAGCACCGGCGGAAACTCGATTTCGATATTGAGGAAGTCCAGCGCCGAGCCGATGCCCTGACGGCAAAACTCACGTATCAGCGGCGTAATCGTCCCTCATCGCGCCATGCCGATTTGCAATCCGATCTGGAGACGGATTATGGCGATCTGCTTGCCGAGCAGGAGGATATTCGGCGGCAGGAGGCCGGGCTTCAGTCGGATCGAACGGCAGGCCAGCGCCTGATCGACATCTATGAGGGCATGGCTGCCTCCTTGAATGTCCAGGTTGCCGCCGTCAGCGCCATGACAGCCAAATCGGCCGTCGATATCGAGCAACGGATCGCCCTGCTCAAGGCATTGGCGTCAAATGCGGATGGCCCTGCGGTCGTGGCTGCGCGAACGGCCGCGGTCGAGAACTTGATCCAGGCCTTCGAGGCAAACGTGCTGGCCGGGCATGACCTAGCTGCGCGCAAGGCGCATGCCGATGCCGTGTTCACGAGACGGCTGGAACCTCGACCGCTGCCCGTGGCCGAGGATGCGGGTGAAACTGCCGGCGACGCGCAACCGGAGAGATGAATTCCGGCCAGCATCGAAAATTCGGCGCAGACGGTTGTTGTTTTTCTCAAGAACACATATTTGCTGGAACGCGAATGGCGATAAGGCCTATCCTATGAAAATCGAAAGGGATTTTCGGAAGGGCCGGTGCGCAGGTTCAGTGTGGTGCGTCCTTCGCGTGTGGGCAGGATGCGCGGTTGCGGTTTAGGAGGCGTGTCCATGCTTGACTCGATCACGGCGTTCTTGAAGCGGATCTGGGCCGCCATCATACGATGGCTGGGCTTGGTTTTCGTCGGGCTCGCATGGCCGTTTCTTGCCGCGCGCGGCTGGTATCGCCACAGCAACTGGCTGATCAAGCTGCCGGTCATCGCTTTCGTGACGCTGCTGGCGGTGCTTTACATCTATTTCATCTGGCAGACGCAGATCTGGTCCGGGTTCAATCCGGTCTATCCCGACGTCTACAAGTTCTCCGAACGCAAATTCTCCGCCGGAGAAGAGTTGCCGGCGGCGCAAGGGCAGCAGGCTGCGGCGTCAAAGGCCTGCCAGACCTCGGCAGTCGTGGATGTCGCCGCGGATCTTACCGATTTCAACGTCAACCAGAATGCCTGGATCTCCTCGATGCTGCTTTACAAGCTCGGGTTCTTCAGCATTTCATGGGACGACACGCCTTTCCTCGACAACAAGGCGTCCTTTCAAAGAGGCATAAACTCGGTGGTTCGCCGCACCTCGGCGGAATTGGTCGACACGATCGGCCGCGTGCGCGGGACCTCCGGCATCAACGGCGACCTGCAGAAGGCCCGCGGCAACCTGCAGTTCGACGAATCGAGCTGGTATTTCGGTCTGCATCCGTTCGGGCCGAAGACGCCAACCCCGAGCTATTATCGCGCCGCGATCACCAACCTGCGCAGCTTCAATACTGATCTCAGCAACTGCAAGGCGGTTTTCGATGGACGCGCGGACAATCTCCTGCAGTTTCTCGACCATGTCGCTGGCGACCTTGGCAGCACGGCAAATATATTGGCGGACCGGTCGCAAAACTACAGCTACGGCTGGTTCGACATGCGCGCGGACGATCGGTTCTGGTTTGCCTATGGCCAGCTTTATGCCAATTACGGCATTCTGAGCGCGGCCGGCGCGGATTTTCAGCAGGTGATCGCCGAGCGCAATGTCGGCAGGCTCTGGAACGACACGCTCGGGATGCTGCAGACGGCACTCCGCATTCAGCCGATGATCATCTCCAACGGCCGCGAGGACAGCTCGTTCATGCCAAGCCACCTTGCGACGATGGGCTTTCACATCCTGCGGGTGCGTTCCAATCTCGTCGAAATCCGCACGGTTTTGGGTGGCCGCTGAGTGCCAGCCGGGCATTCGCCGTGATGCATAGGGAATGCGTCAAAACGAGAAGGTGGAGCGCTTTCGCTATTCGAAGAAAGCGAAATGCTCTAGCTGATCAACTTGAGGCGGATGGCCTTGGCGACCAGCTGCGTGCGATTGACGCAATCGAGCTTCTTGATCGCGTTCATCATATAGGCGTTGACCGTATGGTCGGAGAGGGAAAGGATCTGCCCGATTTCGACCGAGGTCTTGCCCTGGGCCGTCCAGCGAACGACTTCGAGTTCGCGGGCCGAGAGCGAATGCGGCACGGCGCTATCGCTGCGCTTCAGGCAATTATAGGAATCCAGCGCCTGCAGCATGATCAGGGTGAGCTCGTTGATTTCGCTCTGACCGAGACTGTTGCGATTGCCCATGAACCAGAAGAGAAGACGCTGTCCATCCGGTGAATTGACCGGGACGATTACGCTCGTCGGGCAATTGTGGTTGATCAAAAGCGTATGGAGCTCGCGCGGAAGATCGCTGTCGAGCTCGATGTCCTTTTCCAACAGATGCCAGGAGCGCGGCAACACCGAGTCCCGCGTGCGCAGCAGCATTGGGCAGCGCCGCACCAGCTGCTGTCGATCGAAATCACGCACGAATTGCGCCGGCACGGTGCCTTCGATCAGCAGCGGCGTCATCATCGTATCGTCGGGAACCGGGGCATTCATGAAAGCCATATAGCTGAAGCCGAAAGCCAACCCCGCCTGCTCCAGCGCCAGCGCAAACGCTGTTTGTGTCCGAGCGGAAGCGAGCTCGGCAGAAAGCAGCAATTGTCTCTCGGCGGTGATGATATAGGACATATAGGTTGAAGCGCCCACAGCGTGTTATCGTTATCAAATACCGGATTTATGAGTGAATGCTAGACGCAAAAATATCACAGGACCAGAAATAATTTCATTTTCATATATTTTAATATTCAGACATGTAGATTTACATAAATCTTCGCCCAAAACGGGCATTAAACGCAAAAAATGCCGTTCAGCTGGTCTTATTACGACGGCGCTGTACATATGCCGATGCCGCAGTGTCAAGGACGGAGCGCTGAGGAGGGCATGGGGATAGCAAAAATCTATCTGAATCGACGCTTCGGGTGCCACGATGGCAACCGTCTGAGGGTTGCGATTTGATACAGGAGGTGGCGTCCTGCAGCGCGATAGTTGCCGCCTTAAGTGTTGCGACAGATGGAAGAGCAAATTGAGATGGTGCCTGCACAACATGCACGCATGGCCGTCTGCTTTCATCTCGCAGCCGTTCTCCAGCGGGCGGCTCTCGCCACGCAAGACTGATCGTTTCGGCAAATGATGCGGCATTGCGCCGGCACGCCTTGCGAAGGCCCAAAGCGGTTGCTATCGGTCTTGCCAAAGCAATCGCTTCCAGGCGTGTACCTCATGGATTTTCGTTTTTTCCCGCAGCTTGCGGTGCGGTGTTGCCGAACGGTGTTGTGGTTTATCACGGCCGTTTCGCTTCTGCTCGTTGCGCCCGCCTTTGCCGAAGCAGGCGTCGCCGGTGGCACGCCGATGCGCTTCCTGCTTGTCCATGGCGAAATGGGTCAATGCCGCGCCGACAACACGTGTCCGGACTGGATCTCCGCCGAGGGGCAGATCATGTCCGACACGCCGAGAAAGCTGCAGAAGTTCCTGAAGCAGCTCGGCAATCGGCAATTGCCGATCGTCGTCAGTTCGCCGGGCGGCGATGTCAAGGCGGCGATGGAGATGGCGCGCACCATCCGCAAACAGAAGCTTTCGATCGCCGTCGGCCGCACCCGCTCGCGGGCATGCCCCTATGCCGAGCCGATCTGCCCGGCAGCCTTTGCCGCGGACGGCTCGATCAAGGGACAGGCCTTTTCCGCGGGCGCGATCTGCTTTTCGGCTTGCCCGCTGTTTTTGGCGGGCGGTGTCCAGCGTGTTTCCAGTCCCTTGGCATTGCTGGGCGTTCACCAGATCACCACGACCTACAGCGAAGTGCGCGTCCAATATCGCACCGAATATGAAATGGTGGATGGCAAGCGCAAGGTGCTTTCCAAGAAGGAGATCGGGCGAAAATTCGTCGGCAAATACGACACGACGAAGCTCGACAAGGCGCAGCGGGCGCGGCTGGTCCGCTTCCTCGACAAGATGGGCGTCGACAAGGGACTGGTCGATGTGATGCTTGGAACCGATCCGAGCGGAATTCATCTGATGTCGCAGATGGAGGCGCTGAGACTGAAGCTGACGACGGAGCTTGCCGATGCGGACGCGCTGGTTTCCGCACGCAACTGCAAGGACGGGCAATCGATCTCCGATTGTGCCGCACCGCCGCCGCCGATGACCAGCGCCTCGGCCATGGCCGGCAAATAGGCGCGGTTTCCAGCGTCAGGCGTCCTTGGCTTTGGCTTTCGCCATGATCTTTTCCAGGAAGCCCAAAAGTAGCGCCGAGATGACAAATGCCAGATGGATGATCGTGAACCACATCAGCTTGGCATTGTCGTATTGAGTGGCGTTCAGGAAAATCTGCAGCAGATGGATCGAAGAAATGGCGACGATCGAGGAGGCAACCTTGATCTTGAGGCTGCCTGAATCGAGCTTGCCAAGGAAGGAAACCTCGTCTTCGGCTTCGTCGAAACGGCTGACGAAGTTCTCGTAGCCGGAAATCATCACCATGACGATCAGGCTCGCCACCAGGGCGGCGTCGATAAGGCCGAGGATCGCCAGGATCATGTCGGCTTCGTCATAGGCCAGCACGTTGATCGCCACCTTGTAGAACTTATAGGCAAATGACACGGCGTAGACGGCGAGCGAGGCGGCAAGGCCGAGATAGAAGACCACGAGAAGCCAGCGACTGGAGAGAATGATGCGCTCGACCAGCAATTCCAGGGACTTCATATCTTTTCCTTCTTTCTCGATTCGCATTTGGAAGCCGAAAATAAGCACGTCCCTGTCGCGCGACAAGGCGGAGTGTTTCGCAGAAGACAGTCAGCAGTTGCTATTCACACTTGATACTTATTGGTTTATCCCGACAAGGAAATGACCGTGTGTTTGGGGCGAATCTAATGGCGGCGGTGGCATCGGATATCGAAATCGCTCGTGCGGCGAAGAAACTGCCGATTATCGAGATTGGCGCCAAGCTCGGCATTCCCGCGGAAGATCTCGCGCCCTACGGCTACGACAAGGCCAAAATCGGTGCCGGGTTCATCGCGGCGCAAGCCGACAAGAAGGATGGCAAGCTGATCCTTGTCACGGCGATCAATCCAACGCCCGCGGGCGAAGGAAAGACCACCACGACGGTCGGCCTTGGCGACGGCCTCAACCGTATCGGCAAGAGGGCTGTCGTCTGCGTGCGCGAGGCATCGCTCGGCCCCTGCTTCGGCGTGAAGGGCGGGGCGGCCGGCGGCGGTTACGCGCAGGTCATTCCGATGGAAGACATCAATCTCCACTTCACTGGCGATTTCCATGCGGTCACTTCGGCCCATAATCTGCTCGCGGCGCTGATCGACAACCACATCTATTGGGGCAACGAGCAGAATATCGATATTCGGCGCATCACCTGGCGGCGTGCGATGGATATGAACGACCGCGCATTGCGCGATATCGTCTCCTCGCTCGGTGGCGTCGCCAACGGCTTTCCGCGGGAAGGCGGCTTCGACATCACGGTTGCTTCGGAAGTCATGGCGATCCTCTGTCTTTCCTCGGATCTCAAGGATCTGGAAAAGCGGCTCGGCAACATCATCATCGGTTATCGCCGCGACCGGACCCCCGTCTATGCCCGCGATCTGAAGGCCGACGGCGCGATGGCCGTGCTTCTGAAGGATGCGATGCAGCCGAACCTCGTCCAGACGCTGGAGAATAATCCGGCGCTGGTTCATGGCGGCCCCTTTGCCAACATCGCCCATGGCTGCAATTCGGTGATCGCCACGCGCACGGCGTTGAAGCTTGCCGATTATGTGGTGACGGAAGCCGGCTTTGGCGCCGATCTCGGCGCTGAGAAATTCTTCGACATCAAATGCCGAAAGGCCGGCCTCTCGCCAGCCGCAGCCGTTATCGTCGCGACCGTGCGGGCGCTGAAGATGAATGGCGGCATCAAGAAGGACGATCTCGGCAAGGAGAATGTCGATGCCCTCGTCAAGGGCTGCGCCAATCTCGGCCGGCACGTCGCCAATGTCCGCAAATTCGGCGTGCCTGTCGTCGTGGCCATCAATCATTTCGTCTCCGATACCGACGCCGAAATCGAGGCACTGAAGGATTATGTGGCGCGGCTCGGCGCCGAGGCGATCCTCTGCCGGCACTGGGCCGAGGGGTCGGCGGGGATCGTCGATCTCGCACACAAGGTGGTGGAGCTCGCCGAATCCGGCCAGGCAAAATTCCAGCCGCTCTATCCCGATAATCTTTCCCTGCTGGAGAAGATCGAGATCGTTGCCTCGAAGATCTATCATGCCGGCGAAGTCACGGCCGACAAATCCGTGCGCGATCAACTGCGATCCTGGGAGGACCAGGGTTATGGACACCTGCCGGTCTGCATGGCGAAGACGCAATATTCCTTCACGACCGATCCGAACGTTCGCGGCGCGCCGGAGGGGCACATCGTGCCCGTTCGCGAAGTGCGGCTCTCAGCCGGTGCTGGCTTCGTCGTCGTCATCACCGGCGAGATCATGACCATGCCAGGCCTGCCGAAATCACCGTCGGCCGAAAGAATTTTCCTCAATGATCACGGCTACATCGAGGGACTGTTTTAAGTTCAGAATCCGCTTCAAGTGATGTCGTTTGAACTCAAGATCCCTGCCAGCCTGACATGATCTGCCGCGGATTCCCATGCCGTTCGAAGCAGAAAGGGCATCCATTCGCTTGACGCCACCGGCAACACGATCGACAACGGACATCGGCATCATCGGATACGAGAGCGGAGGCGGATCGTGACTGCAGATAGCCGTGCCAGCCTGGACGATATACGCGCTTTCCATGCGAGAATGATGGCAGCCGCCAGCCACTCGGCGGATGAAAGGCTGGAGCGCGCCTTTCGTCTGGTGCGACGCGAAGCCTTCATGGGGCCGGGACCCTGGGAGATCGTGGTCAACGGACGCTATATCGAAACGCCGAGCGACGACCCAACCTTTCTCTATCAGAATGTTTTGGTCTCCCTGGACAGATCGAAGGGCATCAACAACGGCGAGCCATTTCTCCATGCCGCCTTCTTGGGCGCCGTCGCACCCAAGCCCGGCGAAACCGTCGTTCAGATCGGGACGGGGACCGGGTACTACACCGCCATTCTCTCGACGCTGGTAACGCCGGGCGGTCATGTCCATGCCATCGAGATCGATGAAGCTTTAGCCGGCCGCACGCGCGACAATCTCGCCGCCTTTAAAGAGGTTTCCGTCGTCTGCGCCGACGCGACTTCGTTCGAGCTTCCTGATGCGGACCTGGTCTATGTGAGTGCCGGCGTGGTGGCGCCGCCGAAGTCATGGCTGCAGGCGTTGCGGCCCGGAGGCCGGCTCATCGTGCCCTGGCAGGCGAACGACAGGGTCGGGCTTGCCGTCCTGATCACGCGCGGAGATATCGGGTTCAGCGCTCACGTTTTGATGCCTGCTTATTTCATTCCATGCATCGGTGCATCGGATCCGGCGCAATCTATTAGAATCCCAAATCGAGGCCAGGCTCGATCCATCCAGTCCATCTGGCTGACCGAGGAGCATGCGCCCGATGAAACGGCCGTTGCGATCTACCGCGAGGTCTGGTTTTCGAATGCCGGCATTGGAGCATGATCGGCCCCGAATTTTAACGATGGTCGAACCATCGATTGATCGACGTGCTTTTAGAGCGTGATGCCGAAAAGTGTAGGCGGTTTTCGGACGACATCACGCTCCATTTC
Source organism: Rhizobium sp. P28RR-XV (assembly GCF_012641385.1). Taxonomy (NCBI): domain Bacteria; kingdom Pseudomonadati; phylum Pseudomonadota; class Alphaproteobacteria; order Hyphomicrobiales; family Rhizobiaceae; genus Rhizobium; species Rhizobium sp. P28RR-XV. The sequence goes on along the minus strand of NZ_JABAIG010000002.1, from coordinate 29,881 downwards.
TTTGTTTCTAGAGCGGATTCAGATTTTAGGTCGAACAGACCTAAAATCATCCGGCTCTAGTGGCAGTAGCGAAAGCCGCCATTCCTTTCGATGACATCGAGATGGAAATGCGTTTCGTGCGCGGCGTCGCTCTCCGGGTCGAGGACAGTGGTGAAATAGAGGCAGGCGGAGGCACTGGCTGCGCGCTGGAACGCGCCCGTCAGCGTCGGATCTTCGCGCCGAGGCTCGATTGCGATGGTCTTGCCGTTTTCGAACGTGAAGCTTGCGACATCGATGGCATTGCCGCGGGCATGCTCCGAGATCTTGCCGGCGGAGGCATTGTTGCGCAGGCGACAGATATAGGTCGAAGCCTGATTGACGGTGACGATCTTGCCGTCGTCCAATGCGGCGGCTGATGGAATCACGCTCTCCTTCATCCATTGGGCCAGAGCCAGGGCCGCTTCGCAGCGCATCGTCCCTTGAGGCTTGAACTCGATCCCCGGCAACGGCGAAGCAAGCGAGATCGGCTTGTCGATGCCGCAGCCGTTGCCGTCGTCAATGCGGGGAATTTCCTTGAAGGCCGCTCCCATCGCGGTCAGTTCCTTCAGGCATGCCTGGTGTTCCTCGTCCGGTTCGGTGGCGACGGTCAGAGGTGGGCGAGGGGGACCTTGCATCTCGCCCGTCGTCTGCTCTTCTGGCTGGGTTACCGGTTTTTCCTCTGGTTCAACACTCGGCTTTTCCGCCGGAACGACGGGTTTGTCCGGAGATGTCACGGGCTTCTCTGCCGGGATTGGGGGCGCGCCGCTCGGCTCAGCCTGTTCCTGATCCGGTTTTTGTTCTGGTATCGGGCCGGTCTGGGGAAGAGAAGCGGCCATGAGCACGATGACGGCAGAGGTTAGTGAAATGGTTCTAAACAACATCAAGTAAATCAGCCAATTCTAATGATGGTGTCACTAGAACGCTTGAGGTCGCCATTTCGTTGCAATTCAGCAACGTTCGTCCTCTGTCTTTAAACATGATAATTTTATTCATGATTCCGTGGATGGGATATATTGACAATAATACTCATGTTTTTTATGCGGCAGAAAGAAGGCGGGATATTTCCGTCTCATTAACAAAACTGACCTAGCCAGCCCCTTGCCTGCCTCGACGCAGCAACCAGCCAGCCCGGTGAAGCCTTCGAAAGGAATGGTTATGGTTGTCCGGCGCTCCCGTTCGGCTCTTTTGGCATGCACTGCGTTTCTGGCTCTCGGGCTGGCGACGACATCTCTTGCGCAAACAGCAACACAGAATGATGAGGCGACGGGCGAGGCCGCCAAGGGCGATCGCGTTACCAACCTGAAACCGATCGTTGTGAAGGGGAAGGGCACGGCGAACAAGGATGTGCTTGCCGACTCCCCGACCGCCAGCGAGACGACGGCCAAGGAGATCGATGACAACCAGATCACGCGCATCGAGGATCTCGGCCGCAGCACGGAAGTCGGCGTCGGTTTCAACCGCACTACCGGCGGCGTCAATATTCGTGGTCTCGGCGACGACCGGGTGCTGACGACGGTCGACGGCATCCAGATTCCTTTTCTTCTCGATGCGTCTCGCGACTCTGATGGTGGTATTAACAGCTTCGATTTCAACGCGCTTTCAAGCGTTGACGTTGTGCGCGGTGCAGATTCGAGCCGGGCCGGTTCGGGGGCTCTCGGCGGCGCCTTCGTGCTGCGTACGCTGGAACCGGAAGATCTGATCACGCCCGGCTCCACCTGGGGTGGCGTCTTCAAGTTCGGTTATAATGGTGACGATCGGAGCGTCGGCGGTGCGGCCGCCGTTGCCAAGCGCATCGACAATACGGCCGTTCTCTTTCAGGGCGGCTACACTCACGGTCACGAGCTTGAGAACAATGGCGATGTCGGCGGCTATTCGACCAAGCGTAGCGAGGCTAACCCGGCCGACTACAATCAGAGAAGCGGCCTGTTCAAGATCCGCCAATATACCGACATCGGCACTTTCGGCATCACGGCCGAGCACTACAACAAGGATAAAGACACAGACCTGATGACCCTGCAAAGCCCGACCGGAAACTTCCGGCCCGGCAACTACGATGGGACAGACAATATCGAGCGCAATCGCCTGTCGCTCGATTATAAATATGAAGCCGATAGCGCCGATTCGCTGCTCGATACCGCCAATGCCGTTTTCTACTGGCAGAATCTTGTGCGCGAAACCGGTACCGCAGGTTATCGGTATACGTCCGTTATCGGCGACTATTCACGCCTTAACGAAATGGAAGACCGCAGCATCGGCTTTAGCGGCGATGCGTCGAAGTCTTTCGACACCGGCAGCCTGCATCACCAGGTCACGTTCGGTCTCGATGTCGCCTTCGACAAGGTACATCAGTATTCGGCCGGTAAGGATAGCTGCAGCAACCCGCGCTGGCGCGCTACTTGCGCATTCCTGCACACCAATCAGTCCGACATGCCCGATGTCGAGGGCAAGCGCGTCGGCGCCTTTATCGATGACAAGATCGAACTGGGCTCCAGCAATTTCTATCTGACGCCGGGCCTGCGCTTCGACTGGTATGACTATTCTCCGAAGAACACGGCCGCCTATCGCGATAGCGCCAACTACAATGGGCTGCCGTCAGGTCAGTCCGACAGCCGTATCTCGCCGAAGCTGCGTGCTTCCTATCAGCCGCAGGACAATGTCGAGATCTATGCCCAGTGGGCGATGGCCTTCCGTGCACCCAACGTTAGCGAGCTCTACGTGAACTACGGTGTCCCCGGTGGCTATGTCAGCTACGGCAATCCCAATCTGAAGCCGGAAACCAGCAACGGCATCGAAATCGGCACCAACCTCGGTGATGACGATTTCGGCGGCCATGTCGGCGCCTTCTACAACAAGTACAAGAACTTCATCGACACGCTGAACTATCGCGATCCCACAGGCACCTATCCGCTCGGGATCACCGAATACTTCAACCGCGCCAACGTCCGCATGTTCGGCGTCGAGGTCAACGCACACAAGAAGTTCGACAACGGCATCCATATCAAGGGCGCACTTGCCTATGTGAACGGCAAGGATTCCGATACGGACCAGTGGATCAACTCCGTTGCTCCGGCAAAGGCTGCCTTCACGGTAGGCTACGCGACCGAAGTCTGGGGAACGGACCTGACCTTCATCACCGCGGCTCGCGAGGCGAAGAAGACGGGCGATACGCTGCAGACCCCTGCCTATGGCATCTTCGATCTCACAGCCTGGTGGGAGCCGGAGCAGGGCCTCAGCATTCGCGGCGGCGTCTACAACATCTTCAACAAGACCTACTACGATGCGCTGAACTCGCCTTCTTACAGTGTTTCGCAGACACAGCCTGCATCCTACTATTCCGAGCCCGGCCGGACCTTCAAGCTGACGCTGACGCAACGCTTCTAAGCCGTCTCATCGATGCAGCAAACTTGGGCGATGCTTCGGTATCGCCTCTTTTTTGCACCTGGCGTAACATCGGGAAAATTGCGTAATTGTAAATCGCAACGTTCGGTGTTATTCGAGGCTCGCAGTCTTTCACCCGCCAAGAGAAAAGAGAGGAGGACCATATGACCAAGATAGTCTGGCATATTCGCCAGTTCGGTCCGACTCGTGCCCTGCAGATGCGTTTGCAGGGCTGATCAGAGGCTGTTACTCACTCATTCCTTCTGGTCTGCCCTTTGGGCGACGTGAGCCGCGCATTTGCGCGGCCGCGTCATGACATGTTTTCGAGCATTGGCCCGCTTGTGGCCATCGACATCGGCGTAGCGCGGCAAAAGGAGCCGTCGGCGATGTCACGGGATGCTCGATAGAGACCGGAAGAGACCATGACTCTGATCAATCTCCGCAATCTGGGCGTCACCATGAGTGCGCCGCTGTTTTCCAATCTCAACGTCACCGTCGATGCCGGTGACCGTGTCGGCATCGTCGCCGCGAACGGGCGCGGAAAGACCACGCTGCTCAACTGCATAGCGGGCAGGCAGGAGCCGACATCGGGGAATATCACCCGCGCTCGCGGCCTCCGCGTCGGCTATGTCGAGCAGAATGTGCCGGCGGAACTGCTGGACGTTTCCTTCTACGATGCCGTCCTGCGCGCCTTGCCCAAGGACCTGGTTGAGAGCGAAAGCTGGCGCGTGGATGTCACCCTCGATTCCCTCGACGTACCTGCGGCGATGCGGGAGAGGACGCTTACCCGGCTTAGCGGCGGCTGGCAGCGGCTTGCCATGCTTGCCCGCGTCTGGGTGACCGAGCCGGACGTGCTGCTGCTGGACGAACCCACCAACCATCTCGATCTTGCCAAGATCGCGCTGCTGGAAGATTGGCTGAATGCCTTGCCGCGTGACGTGCCCGTCATCATCGCCAGTCATGACCGCGCTTTCCTCGATGCTGTCTGCAGCCGGACCCTGTTCCTGCGTCAAGACCAGTCGCAGGCCTATGCACTGCCATATAGCCGCGCGCGGGCGGCGCTGGACGAGGTCGATGCCTCGGATGAGCGCCGTTATCAGAAGGAGATGAAGACGGCGCAGCAACTGCGCAAGCAGGCGGCCAAGCTTTACAATCTTGGCGTCAACTCGGGCAGCGATCTGCTGACAGTCAAGACGAAGCAGTTAAAGGCGCGTGCCGAGAAGCTGGAGGACGGTGCAAAGCCGGGCTATCGCGAACGCTCCTCCGGCTCGATCAAGCTCGCCAATCGTGGCATCCAGGCCAAGGTACTTCTGACGCTGGAGGATGCCTCGGTGACGACGCCGGACGGCACGCTGCTGTTCAAAACCGGCCAGCAATGGATTTGCCAGGGCGACCGCATCGTGCTGCTCGGGCAGAACGGAGCCGGCAAGACGCGGTTCGTCGAGATGATCCTCAGGGCGATTGCCGATCCGTCCGCCGGCGGCGCGATCAAGCCGACGCCGTCCCTCGTGCTCGGTTACAGCGATCAGGCGCTCTCCAATCTCGGTCAGAAAGACACGCCGCTCGGGATGATCACGCGCCTGTTCGAGCTCGGCGAACAGCGCGCCCGCACCCTGCTGGCCGGTGTCGGTATCGGCATCGATATGCAGGGTCGGGAGATCGGCCGTCTGTCCGGCGGGCAGAAGGCGCGGCTTGCGATGCTGTTGCTGCGGCTGACCAATCCGAACTTCTACCTCCTGGACGAGCCGACAAACCATCTGGATATCGACGGCCAGGAAGCATTGGAGGGCGAGCTGACGGCGAACGAGGCAAGCTGCCTTCTCGTTTCGCACGATCGCAGTTTCGTGCGATCGGTCGGCAATCGCTTCTGGCTGATCGACCGGAAGCGGCTGGTCGAGGTGGACGGCCCCGAGGAGTTCTTCGAAGCCGCCAGAGCGCAAGAGTAGACGAGCACGGAATGCTCAGGCGGCCAACTGACCCGAAAACAGATTGGCCGCCATGAAATCCACGAAGACCCGTATTTTCGGAGAGAGATAGCGGCTTGTGGGCCACAATACGCGGAAGATGCCTGTCTTCGCGATGTGGTCTTCGAGCAATGGCAGAAGCCGGCCGTCGGCGATTTGCGTCCTGACGGCAAAGGGCGGCAGACATGTTATGCCGAAGCCGTTCTCGGCAAGGTGGATGAGCGGCTCAATGGTGCTGGCGATCGTCGTCGTTGGCAAGGCGAGCCGCAACTCCTCCCCATTGCGCACCAGAGGCCACGGCTCCAGCCTGCCCGTGCTTGGGTAGCGGTGATGCAGGCATTTGTGCTGAAGCAGGTCTTCAGGTGCAAGCGGCATGCCTTCCGTCTCCAGATAGTCCGGTGAGGCGACGATCTGGAAGCGGAACGTGCCGAGCTTGCGGCTCATCAGCCTCGTATCCTTGACGTCGCCGGTCCGGATGACCGCATCGAAACCTTCCTCGATCACATCGACCAGCCGATCGGTAAAATCCAGATCCAGCGTGATATCGGGATAGGCGCGCATGAAAGCCGATATGGCCGGCATCAACAGCATCCCCGCCAAGGGAAGGCTGACGCGAAGATGGCCGCGAGGAGCCGTACGCGATTTCGAAAGCTCCGCCTGAGCGGTATCGAGCTCGGATATGATCCTCCGGCAGGTGTCGAGAAAGAAGCTGCCTTCTTCGGTCAATGTCATGCTGCGGGTCGAGCGGTAAAAGAGGCGAACCCCCATCTCCTGTTCGAGGCGGGCGATCGCCTTGCCGACGGCGGAGCTGGAGAGGCCAAGCCGTCGCGCGCCTGCGACGAAGCTGCCGCCCTCTGCCGTCTGCACAAAGATGCCGAGCGTTCCAAGCCTATCCATCGTCGCTCCAATTGCGGAATATAATTCCGATCTCATGAGAATACCGGATCATTTATCCGCTATCTCAACCCCGATATCCAGTGTCGGCGCGGCACATGACGCCGCTTTTTCAAAAGGAACCGCAATGAATACGAACTCCGCACATTTCATCACCCAACCGCAGCCGACCACCTTCATCGTCAATGTCATCCACGTTCATCCCGGCAAGCAGGAGGAGGCTTTCCGAGTGATCCAGGATGTCGTTCACTATGTCGCCGAACGGAAAGAAGGGTTCCTCTGGAGCAATCTCGCCAAAAGCACGGACGGTCTGACGGTTGTGAATATCGAAGCCATCAAAGGCGCTGGCAATGTCGACGAATTCTTCTCCGATCCGGTCTTTGTCGAGAAATTCCGCAGGCTCGACCAGGTTTCGAAGAGCGAATTCCACACCTACACCGTTGGTGATCTGGTTTTGCCGAAGCTCGGCCATTCTGAAAGTGGTCGCGTCTGACGAACCTTGATCGATCGCGAGCGGACGGTGCTTTCTCATGCCGGAAACTTTCCTTCCATCTTCCGCTTGCGCATCGTGGCATCTCACGCTAACAATTCCCGCCATGAACATGTCCTTGAACAACATTGCGGTTTGGTGGTGGGCGCGCTGAGGCGGCCTCGACCAATCGTGTTCAAAGACGACGAGTGAGCCGCCCGAGATTTCGAGGCGGCTTTTTTGTTATATTGGCCGCCTGTCGTCCGGGCCCGATAACGGAGTGAGGAACAATGGTAACGATCCTTCGGGATGATGGTGCGGAAATCTACGAGACGAAGGGCGGCATCACCGTCACCCGGCAGCGTCGGCCGACGCCCTATGCGGATGCGGTTTTGTCCTATATCGACAAGCTCGACGAGCGCCGTGGCGCTGTCTTCTCCTCCAATTACGAATATCCTGGCCGCTACACGCGTTGGGATACCGCCATCGTCGATCCGCCGCTCGGCCTGTCCTGCAATGGGCGCGATGTCTGGATCGAAGCCTATAACGAGCGCGGCGAAGTCATTCTCGGCTTCATCGCGGAAAAGCTGAAGACGGTTTCAGAGGTCGTTCTTGGCGCTTCGACGCCGCGCCGGCTCGATCTGGCCGTAAAGACGCCGGATCGCGTCTTTACCGAGGAAGAGCGCTCGAAAATGCCGACGGTCTTCACCGTGCTGCGCGCCGTGACCGATCTCTTCTATTCGCAGGCGGATGCCAGCATCGGCTTCTACGGTGCCTTCGGCTATGATCTCGCCTTCCAGTTCGACGCGATCAACCTGAAGCTCAAGCGCCCGGACGACCAGCGCGACATGGTGCTTTACCTGCCGGACGAAATCCTGGTGGTCGATAATTATTCCGCCAAGGCCTGGATCGACCGGTACGATTTCGCCAAGGGCGACGTATCGACGGAAGGCAAGTCGGGCGAGATCGCGCCCGAGCCGTTCCGGCACACCGATGCCATTCCGCCGAAGAGCGATCACCGCCCCGGCGAATATGCCGAACTGGTGGTCAAGGCGAAGGAGAGCTTCCGCAAGGGCGATCTCTTCGAAGTCGTGCCCGGCCAGAAGTTCATGGAGCGCTGCGAGAGCAAGCCGTCCGATATCTCCAAGCGGCTGAAGGCGATCAATCCTTCGCCCTATTCCTTCTTCATCAATCTCGGCAATCAGGAGTATCTCGTCGGCGCATCGCCCGAAATGTTCGTGCGGGTGTCGGGCCGCCGCATCGAGACTTGCCCAATCTCGGGCACGATCAAGCGCGGCGATGACCCGATCGCCGACAGCGAACAGATCCTGAAGCTGCTGAATTCCAAGAAGGACGAATCCGAGCTGACCATGTGCTCCGACGTCGACCGCAACGACAAGAGCCGCGTCTGCGAGCCGGGCTCGGTCAAAGTCATCGGCCGCCGCCAGATCGAGATGTATTCGCGCCTCATCCACACGGTCGACCACATCGAAGGCCGCCTGCGCGATGACATGGATGCTTTCGACGGCTTCCTCAGCCACGCCTGGGCCGTCACCGTCACCGGCGCGCCGAAGCTTTGGGCGATGCGCTTCATCGAGAGCCATGAGAAGAGCCCGCGCGCATGGTATGGCGGGGCGATCGGCATGGTCAGCTTCAATGGCGACATGAACACCGGCCTGACGCTGCGCACCGTCCGCATCAAGGACGGCATTGCCGAAGTGCGCGCCGGCGCGACGCTGCTCAACGACTCGATCCCCGAGGAAGAAGAAGCCGAAACCGAACTGAAGGCCTCCGCCATGCTTTCCGCCATCCGTGACGCCAAGACCGGCAATTCCGGCAAACAACAACGTGACGTCGCTTCCGTCGGCAAGGGCGTGAAGATCCTGCTCGTCGACCACGAGGACAGCTTCGTCCATACGCTTGCCAACTACTTCCGCCAGACGGGCGCGACGGTTTCGACCGTGCGTACGCCGGTGCCGGAAGAGGTCTTCGACCGGCTCGATCCGGATCTCGTCGTGCTGTCGCCAGGTCCCGGCAATCCGAAGGATTTCGATTGCAAGGCGACCATCAAGAAGGCGAGGGCGCGCAACCTGCCGATCTTCGGCGTCTGCCTGGGCTTGCAGGCGCTGGCAGAGGCCTATGGCGGCGAGTTGCGCCATCTGGCGATCCCGATGCACGGCAAGCCCTCCCGCATCCGCGTGCTGGAGCCGGGTCTGGTCTTCTCGGGCCTCGGCCGCGAAGTGACGGTCGGCCGCTATCATTCGATCTTTGCTGATCCGTCGAGCCTGCCGCGCGACTTCATGATCACGGCCGAAAGTGAAGACGGCACGATCATGGGCATCGAGCATGTGAAGGAGCCGATCGCGGCCGTGCAGTTCCACCCGGAATCGATCATGACGCTCGGCGGCGATGCCGGCATGCGGATGATCGAGAACGTCGTGGCGCATCTGGCGCGGCGGGTGAAGACGAAGGCCGCCTGAGGCGAGCGTTTAGAGCTCGGAAGTTTGATAGCCCTATGTACTCGGAAAAAGTGCATGGGGCTATTTTTCTGCCTTGAAAGAGCCAACAAACCACTCAAGAGATTGATCGATGGCGGGGGCTTTCAGTCGGTGATCTCAGGGATATTCAAAGGCATCTTCTTCGCCCTTCTTGCTGTCGTGCTCCTCGTCGGCCTTGGCATCGTTGTGCCGCGACCGCTCTGGCTTGATGATCCCGCGCGTACCGGGCGCTCCCGGCAGATCCTCATGCTCAGCAACCCTATCCATACGGACATTGCCATTCCCGTTGATAGTGATCTCATCACTCGTTTCGCATTCCTGCGGTCGGCTGGGCTGAATCTCGACAATCCGAACTTGCGCTATCTCGTCTTCGGCTGGGGCGGCCGGAGCTTTTATACGGAGACGCGGACTTGGGCCGATTTGAAGGCAGGTCCTGTGTTGAAAAGCTTTGCTCTCGACCGCTCCGTCATTCATGCGGAACTGGCGGGCGATATTCCGCTTGATGCGCCGGCTGTCACGGTCATCAACATCGATGCTGCGGGTCTTGAGGGGCTCAAGCAATTCATTCTCGGTAGCTTCGAGCAGGCCGACAATGGGCCGATGCCCCTGCCTGGCAGCAATTACGGACCGAACGATACGTTCTTCGAAGCGCGGGGTTATTTCAACGCATTGGTGGGCTGCAATACCTGGACGGCGGCGGCATTGAGACAGGCGGGTTTGACCTCGGGCTTTTGGACGGCGTTGCCCATAATGCTGCGCTTGTCTCTAAACCTGCACAACGAGGACGAGCGTTTCGTTGCAAGCCAGGCTCTGCCGTGAGGTGGTTTGACTTGCCGTGGGTTGTAAATTAATCTTCTCGCGTTCCTGTGGGGCACATCGGCATGGAGGCCGAAAGGGCTAGGCCCGCCCGCTGATTATCCTCAGCAGGAGTCTGCCCATGCCCACCCTCGATACCTATCGCAAACAAGCCAAGCTCTTGATGCGCTGGCACCGCGAGCGCGACTATTCCATCGGCGGGAGAGTTCGAACGCTCGATCGTCTCAAGGCTTTGACGGATCGTGAGATCCTAGCGATGAAGTTCCCTTTGACGCTGGCGCAGGAGATCGTCGCGGTCGAAGCAGGCCACAAGAATTGGGCCGAATTGAAGGCCATGGCGGCGGATGCGCCGAAGATGCCGGCGGCATCTGCGGAACCGCCGGTTTTCAAGAGTGTCGTTCCGATTCTTTTCGTGCGGGATGTGACGGCCAGCGCGGCCTTCTTCCGGGAGAAGCTTGGCTTCGCGCCGGAGTTCCTGCATGGGTTGCCGCCATTCTATGGTGCGGTGTCGCGTGATGGCATCTGGATCCACTTGCGGCTCGTCTATGAACCCTATTTTGCAGCTGCTGCGGCGAAAGAGGGGTCGCTGATCCTGGCGTCGATCGAGGTTTCGAACGTCCAGGGATTGTTCGAGGAGTTCAAGGCGAAAGGCGTGGAGTTCGCCCAGCCGCTCACCAAGCAGGCATGGGGCGGTACGGATTTCCATGTGCGCGACCCGGATGGTAATGTGATCTCGTTCGTCGCGTTCAGATCGTGATGTTTGCATCCGTCGTGGGCCGCTGAAGAACGGCGGCCTTTACATGTCGTCGCAGACCTGCCAGCCTTCCTCGAAGACGAGCTTGTCGAGCGGGAGCCGGTCGCGCCATCCTTTCACGGCGAGTTCCGGCATGTCGTAGAGCTCGTCGACATAGCCGACGCAGAGCCAGGCGACGATCTTCACATGCTCGGGTATGCCGAGGATCGCCTTGATGGCCTCCTCGTGGAAGATGCTGACCCAGCCGATGCCGACGCCCTCGGCTCGTGCGGCAAGCCAGAGATTCTGGACGGCGCAGACGGTCGAATAGACATCGGTGTCCGGATTATGCGTGCGGCCGAGCACGACCGGGCCGCCGCGCTTGGTGTCGCAGGTTATGCAGATGCTGAGCGGCGCCTTGCGGATGCCCTCGAGCTTCAGCCGCTGATATTGCGCGCGACGATCGCCCTCGAACATCGCGCAGGCTTCTTCGTTTGCCTGGTGAAACGCCTGCCATACGCGCTCGCGCGTCTCGGGCTGACGGATCAGGATGAAATTCCATGGCTGCATGAATCCAACCGACGGAGCCGAATGGGCCGCCTCGAGCAAGCGCCTGACGAGATCGTCGGGCAGGGGATCGGAGCGGAACTGGTCGCGCACGTCGCGACGGGTCTCGATGGCACGATAAACGGCGTTGCGCTCTTCTTCGGAGAATGCGCCGGCGGCAACCAGATGCTCCGAAGCGCCGGCAGGGGTGTCAGCAGTGACGGGCGCCGCATCGGCATCGTTTTTAAAAGAGGGCATGTTCAACCATGGTTTCATAAAGAGCGGCGGTTCATCGGCCGATATCGGAGTCTTGCACATCAGGCTGAGGCCCAGCTTAGTGCGCAATCACGGACGAAATTACCAGCAGGATTTTCCACAGGCGAGCGGGTAATCGGCTTCCTGTTGTCGCGGAACGTCGGTTTGCGGCAAATCTTGCTCGCGCTCCGGCTTGCATTCCAAGACCGCGCTTCGTTCAAGCCGTATATTGAGGACGAATTGTCGCGCGGAAAATGGCCGCCTCCTTTGACAAACTCGGCATTCTGTCCCATATGGACCGCCAATGAGCCGCCTGCGCGAAATTCGCGTGGGCGGTTTTGCATTTCAACGGCGCCTTTCTTGCAATTCATTCGCATGAGCAGGCGCGGAAGACATTGGGGAAGGGCATGAACAGTCAGGGAAACGATACGATCAGGCGGCTCGCCCTCTGGGGTATTCCGCTGTCGCTCGGCGTGATGGGGCTGAAGATGCTGGCCTGGTGGCTGACGGGCTCGGTGGCACTCCTGTCCGACGGGCTTGAATCGCTCGTCAATGTCGTGGCAGCCTTCATCGCCTTCTTCGTCATCCGCTACGCGCAGAAGCCGGCAGACCACGATCATCCGTTCGGCCACCACAAGGCGGAATATCTCTCCGCCGTCACCGAAGGCGTGATGATCGTCGTTGCGGCGGTGATGATCGTGCAGGAGGCGGTCGGGCATCTCGGCAATCCGCAGCCGATGCAGGCGCCGGTGCTCGGCCTGGCAATCAACTTCGTCGCAGGCGTCATCAACGGCGCCTGGGCACTGACCTTGATCCGGGCCGGACGGACGCACCGCTCGCCGGCACTGACGGCGGACGGTCAGCACATCATGTCCGACGTCTATACCTCGATCGGCGTGCTTATTGGCCTGCTGCTGGCACTTGGTACCGGACAGCCGATCTTCGACCCCGTGCTTGCCATTCTCGTCGCCATCAACATTCTCTATCAGGGCTGGAAGGTCATCTCCAGTTCCATCGACGGGTTGATGGACAAGGCCGTGTTGCCGGAGGAGGAGGAGATCATCAAGGATGCGATCGCCAAGAATGCCGACGGGTCGCTTGGCGTTCACGATCTGAAGACGCGCAGGGCAGGGGCTGTGACATTCGTCGATTTTCACATGGTCGTGCCCGCCGCCATGCCGGTGCGCGATGCGCATCGCATCTGCGACCGCCTTGAAGATGCCATACGGGCGATCCATGCGGGCGCCGAAATAACCATTCACGTGGAGCCGGAGGGCGAAAAGGCCCATGGCATCCGCGTCAAAGTGATCAAGGAGACCTGAGATGCCCCAAACCGATGTTTCCGGCCTGTCGATGCTCGGCAGCCAGACAGAGACCGCTGCAAACCCCGAAGCGGCCGTTCTCGAAAAAGTGCCGTCCGGCCATGCCGGCACGGATTATGTCGTGCGCTTCACCGCGCCCGAATTCACATCGCTTTGCCCGATGACGGGCCAGCCGGATTTCGCCCATATCGTCATCGACTACATCCCGAACGAGTGGCTGGTGGAATCGAAGTCGCTCAAGCTTTTCCTGCATTCCTTCCGCAATCACGGCGCGTTCCATGAGGATTGCTCGATCTATATCGCCAAGCGTCTGGTGGATCTGCTGCAGCCGAAGTGGCTGCGCATCGGCGCCTACTGGTATCCGCGCGGTGGCATTCCGATCGACGTCTTCTGGCAGACCGGCAAGCCGCCGGAGGGTGTCTGGCTGCCCGACCAGGGCGTTCAGCCCTATCGCGGCCGCGGCTGAATGAAAAAAGCCGCCATCCGGGGGTGGCGGCTTTCTGATAGATTCGATGAGACTGCGACTCAGGCGAACGAGTTGTCGTCGCCATTGTCATAGGACGAGTCGTCATAATCATCGTCCTGAGCGTCTTGGGCAGCGTCCTGGGCGTAATCGGCCGCGCTCTGATCATTCTGGCCGCTATTGTCGTCGTTGCCGAAATAATTGTTGTTGATGATCGTTTCCTGAACAGGCTGTTCGGCTGCATTGGCCGCGGTCCCGCCGAAGAGGCCGCCGAGACCCGCGCCTGCCGCCGTGCCGCCCAGATGCGGGCTGAACAGGCTGGAGAGAGATTCCGCCAGCATCACGCCGCCGGCGACACCGGCTGCCGTGCCGAGCGCGCCGCGCAGAAAACTGCCGCCAGCCGAAGGCGCTGCGGCCTGCTGGCTCCAAGGGCCTGAGGGCTGCGGTTGCGGCTGGCCAGCCCAGGGGCCGGGCTGAGGCGCATTCCGGGCATAATCGTCGTAAAGGCGGCCCTGCTGCTGCGGATTGCCGCCCTGCGGTGCGGCGGCGCGCTGCTGTTGCTGGCCGCCGCCGAAGAGGGAGCCGATCCCGCCGAGGAAACCGCCACTCTGGCCTTGCTGGTGATTGTCGGCACCCTGCTGCTCGAGCTCGTGCACGCGGGCTTCGAGCTGCTGGATGCGATCGGCCGCCGCCTTCATGCCTTGTTCCTGCATGATGACGGCCTGCGCCAGAAAATAGGGCGCATAGGGCTGGTCGCGGACCGACTGGTTGATGAAGGTCTCAGCATCGGCGTCGCGCTGGGTACTGGATGCCGTGCGCACGCGATCGAAGAGAGAAGTAAGCAATTGACGTTCTTCAGGCGACATGATGGCCTCCTTGGCTATCTGTTGCTGCAAATTCGGGGCGCGATCCTCATCGCGCTGACCTGACGTAGGATCCAATCTCGGCTTTTCAAAGCCATTCAAGTTACATTTCGGTAATCCGCAACCAATGCGCCATGTTCTCCAGTGCTATTCCCGCCTTGTCTTTTTCCAGCATTGTTTTACGCATTGAGTCGCACTATGTGCGGTGAACGACGCATCTGCTGGAGAGTTGAATGAACGACGAAGACGAACAGGAAGACAAGAAGACCGAGTTGCCTTTGGGCAAGGACGCGGAGGCGAATCTTTTCAAGTCGCGTTCGATCTTCATCTATGGCGGCATCACGCAGGAGCTGGCGCAGAAGGTCTGCTCGCAGCTCGTTGCCCTTGCCGCCGCCAGCGACGAGGACATCCGCATCTATGTGAATTCGCCCGGCGGCCACGTCGAGTCAGGCGATTCCATTCACGACATGATCAAGTTCATCAAGCCGAAGGTCTGGATGATCGGCACGGGCTGGGTCGCTTCCGCCGGTGCGCTGATCTATGTCTCCGCTCCGAAGGAGCGCCGCATTTGCCTGCCGAACACGCGCTTCCTGCTGCACCAACCGTCCGGTGGCACGCGCGGCATGGCCTCCGACATCGAAATCCAGGCACGCGAAATCATCAAGATGAACGAGCGCCTGAACAAGATTTTCTCGGAAGCCACTGGCCAGCCGATCGAAAAGATCGCCAAGGATACGGACCGTGACTACTGGCTCTCCGCCGAGGAAGCCAAGGCCTACGGCTTGGTCTCGCGCATCGTGACCTCGCAGACGGATATTTGATCCAGCGGATCTGCCTTACTGATTGAGCGTCCTTGCTTGCCGATAGGCAGGCGAGGACGTTTTTCGTTCCGGGCGCCTTGTTAGAGCCTTCAGCCGCGCGTGAGCCAGCGAAAAGCGCGGGCCATGAAGGCCTGTCCATTTTCGGTGATCGGATCGCCATGGGCCATCAGCACCTTTTCCGATGGCCAGTCCAAAATGCGCTCGACGGATGTGCGCGCCGCGCGGCGATTGGTAAATCCAACGCGAAATTTTCGCGGCACGGAAGGCTCGGGGCCAACCATAAGGTCGAGCTTGGCGATCAATGCGCGCCAGCCTCTGAACCAGTTTGGCTTAAAGTGCTGGATGAGGTCGGTGAAGAGCACTGTCTTGCTCATTTGATGAAAGAAGACGACCTCCGTCGTAATCAGGTTGCCGCGCATGACGACCAGATCGATCTCGCCCGCCCAATCCTCTTGCGCAGTTTCATCGAGATTGCCGTCAAATCGAATATCGCCGCGTTTCTGGATCAGACCGGGCGGCGCGTATGCCTTGGCGTTCGGATAGGTCCGTTGCCAATCGCCGAGAAAAACGTGATGCAGCGAGTTGGGTGGGATCAAATAGCGCACGCTGCCCAAGGTATCGATGTCAGCACGAAGTTCATCCGACATCCGCGTCGGCGACCATAAAAACAGGTTTCCATCCACCAGTCGGATAACAACCATGCGCGTGGGGTAATGAAAGCCACCCGCCGCCGTGACGATCGGGCCGTCCGCGATCCAGATATCCGGACCGAATTCCCTGAGGATTGCAGGCATTTTCACACCGTCCCCATTTTGTTGCCGAAAGTTTACATGTGAGTAAATTTACACTAATGTATAAAAATGCCAAGACTGAAGCGGACGGAACGATCCCGTGCTCTTATTCTGGATGCTGCCGACGGGGCATTTTGGGAACTGGGCTTTGCCGAAACCTCCGTCGAGGAGATCGCCTTGCGGGCGGGTCTTACGCGCAAGACGGTCTACAATCTGTTCGACTCGAAGGAAAACATAGCTCTGCAGCTGATTGCTCGCGTGGAAGCGGGCGATGCCATCTATCGGGCTCGTATCGACGCGAACGAGGATGTTTTTATTCTGCTCGAACAGGTTTTTCTCGATAGCGCGGGATGGTGCCTGGCAAATCCGTCGCTTGCAAAGCTGGCGCTTGCCCCTGCCGAAAGACCGTCGCTGGAGCCGCCATCGGATCGGCCGTCTTTTCAAGGGCTGGTTAGGGACCTTCTCATGCTTGGCCAGCGGCAGGGCGTTATTCGGAGCGACGAGGATCCCAATTTCATGTCGTTGGTGCTGCTCGGCATTTACGGACAGGCGATGTTGACGGCTCTGGCCGTCGGATCGTTCAGTGCGGATGAGATCAGGCATATCATCCGTATTGTCGTCGAGGGAATCGGCTCTCAGTCCTAGATATCGATATCTCTTGCGTACGATTTCCAATCGTACGTTGGGTGCTGGCGACGGACGCCGCCGCCGCCAGCTTTTCGCTGCTCGGGAGGTTGCAACGTTCCAAAGAGCAGCGAGCTTGAAAATCGCTTGTGGTGCGAATGGCTCTTCCTAAGCGGTAATCTCGACCGGCGTTCCGTCCGGCATGGTGATGACAGCCTCATAGAAACCGTCGCCTGTCGTGCGGGGCGCGGATTTCAGGCAGCCATCCGTCCGGCATCGCTCGGCCAGCGCGTCGACGGATGCCCTATCCCCAAGCGACACGGCGATATGATCCCAGCCGATGCGCTCATCCTGCCTGTCGGCGGCAAGCCAGGGGCCGGTCATCAGCTCGATTTGATCGCCACTCCCGGCCAGATGGACGAAGCGGGAGATGAAGCCCGGGCGGCGAAGGCTTTGATAGGGTTCGCCGACGGTTGCACCGAAATAGGTCTTCCAGAAATTGGCTGCGGCATCGAGATCACGCGTCCATAGAGCGGTATGAGCGATGCGCATCGGTCTCTCCCTGTTCTCGATTGCGGGTCACGATCCCAGCGCAGAGAGGAGCGACGCAGAGGAGCAGGGCGAGCCCCCAGAAAGCGCCGGGCAGGCCAATGTGATCCGCGACGAAACCGACTCCAGCGGGGCCGACGAGCACGCCGGCATATCCCGTCATGGTGATAGCCGCGACGGCAAGGCCCGCCGGCATGGCTTTCTGCGCGCCGCCCTTGCGGAAGAGGACTGGAACGATGTTGGCAGCGCCAAGACCGATCAGCAGGAAACCGCTCATGGCGAGGATCGCGATCGGGCTGAGGAGGAGGATGACAAAGCCCGCCACCGCGACGATGCCGCCCCACAGCATGACGGTCCTGTCTCCAACCCTTGCCGTGATGGCATCGCCACTCAGGCGGCCCGCCGTCATCGCAATTGCGAACAGCATGTAGCCAAGGCCACCATGGCTCGTATCGACCTGGCCTTGCGTGGTGAGAAGCAGAGCGCTCCAATCTAGGATCGCACCTTCGACAAGGAAGGTGGTTGCTGCCAGCGCGGCGAGCAGCAGCACGAAGCCGCGTGGCATGACGAAAAGCGGCGCGTCCTCTGCTGGGACGGTCCGCAGCAGCCGTGGCCATGCGACGATCATGGCGACGACCATCACGGCCGAGCTTAGAAGCGTCGCGGCGAGGGGACCAGCTTTGATCGACAGCAACAGCGTGACGAGCAGGGAGCCGATGAAGCCGCCGATGCTGAAGAGTGCATGGAAGCCGGACATTAGCGGCCGGTTCGCGCCTTTCTCGACCTCGACGGCGTGGATGTTCATGGCCACGTCGAGTGATCCCAAGCAGGCGCCGAAGGCTGCCAGCGCAAGGCCGAGGGTGAACGGCGTGCCGGCGACCGCGAGCGTCGGCAGAATCAATGCGAGACCGAGGCCGCCGGCGATGATGATCGGCTTACTGCCATATCGCGCGCTCAGCATTCCGGTCGCCAGCATCGCCGCCACCGAACCCAGGCCGAGGCAAAGCAGCAGCATGCCCAGCACGCCGTCATCGACCCCGAGGCGATCCTTGGCGAAGGGGACGAGGGGAGCCCAGCAGGCGAGGGCAAATCCCCCAACCAGAAAGGCAAGTCGGGTTGCCAGCCGGGTTTCCGGTCGATCGGTGGATTGCATGGACATTGCTTGTCTTTCGAGATCAGGAGGATGAGGTGACGTTGCTCGCCTTCACGAGCGAGAAGCCGGCCTCGACGGCTGTTTTTTCGTCGTCGGCAGGCAGATCATCCTCGACAACAAGCCAATCGATATCGCCAGCGGCGCCGATGCGATGCGGCGCGCGTTCGTGGAATTTCTCCGAGGTAATCAATGCGATGCGCGATGCGCTTCTCTTGAGGAGCATCCGTTTGAAGATTGCATCCGCATGTTCGTACACGCTGATGCCGTTTCTTGCCGAAACGGCACAGACACCCAGGAAACAGCGGTCGATGTTCATGGCGTCGATGGCCGCAACCGCTGACGCGTCGACGCTGCCGCCGACGATGGGATCGACCGCGCCGCCGATCAGGACGAGCGGGATGTCGCCGCGTTTCATGACGGCGCTCGCTATGTCGATGGAATTCGTCGCGATCGTCGCTTCCAGGTTCTTCGGCAGAAGATCCACCATCGCGAGATTGGTGCTGCCGCTGTCGAAAAACAGGAATTCGCCGGGCTCGATCATCGCGACAGCGGCTTTCGCCAAGGCTCTCTTGCGACCGGATTCCTGTCCGACGCGTACGGCCATGGGCTGCGACGGCGTCAGGAGAGGGAGCGCGCCGCCATAAACGCGCCGGCATTTGCCTTCCGCTGCAAGCGCCCGCAGATCGCGGCGCACGGCATCCTCAGACACGTTGAACTCGGCCGCGAGCGATGCGGCGATGATCTGCCGCCCCTCTGCAAGCCGCGATTCGATAACATCCCGGCGGGACAATGGAAGTGAATTGCTCATAATCATGTAATAACGTGCATAAATAAGAGAGTCAATCTGCGCATTTATGCACGATTTGAATCGCGTTTGATATATGCGATCTCGGTTCGCCTTGCCGCCGTCACTTCGTCCGGAAACTGCACTTGCACGTCCGATGCTTGTGATGCTCCATGCGAGCTCAATCGATCGTCGCCCCCGAGTCTCCGCCGCCATGCTCAAAGATTTTTCCATCCAAAGCCTGTTCATGGGATGCCTCACGGCTTTTGTCGGCTTTGCCAGTTCCTTCGCCGTCGTCTTCCACGGCCTGCAGGTCGTGGGTGCCACGGACGCTCAGGCGGCATCCGGGCTGACAGCGCTTTCGGTGGCGATGGGCGTTTGCGCCATCGTGCTCAGCGTGGCGACGAGGCTTCCCATCAGCATTGCCTGGTCGACGCCGGGCGCGGCGTTGCTGGCAAGTGCGGGGGCGATCGAGGGTGGCTTTCCAGCAGCTGTCGGGGCGTTCTTCATTTGCGGCCTGTTGATCGTCATTGCCGGGCTGTTCCGGCCTTTTGGACGGGCGGTCGCGTCGATCCCGGCGCCGCTCGCCAATGCCATGCTGGCCGGCGTTCTGCTCGGCCTTTGCTTTGCGCCTGTGAAGGCGATTGCTTTCAATCCGGCCTTTGGCCTGCCCATCATCCTCGCCTGGATCGTCGTCGGCGCGTTCAAGCGGCTATGGGCCGTGCCGGCGGCACTTGCAGCCTTCGCGCTGGTGCTGGCCTTCGGCGTGAAGATACCGGACGGTGCGTTTGCCTCGCTCGAACATTCGCTGCTGCCGACGGTCGAATTCGTCAAGCCGGTCTTCACGCTCGCCGGCATCGTTTCCATCGCGCTGCCGCTGTTCATCGTGACGATGGCGTCACAGAATATTCCCGGCATCGCGGTGCTGAAGGTGCATGATTACGATCCCAAGCCCGGCCCTCTGTTTGCCGTGACCGGCGTATTCTCGTTGCTTGCCGTTCCCTTTGGCGGCCATGCCGTCAATCTTGCGGCCATCACGGCCGCCATGTGCGCCGGACAGGATGCGCATGCCGATCCAGGGAGGCGCTATTGGGCGGCGATCGTCGCCGGACTTGGCTATATCGTCTTCGGATTGCTGGCGAGCGCGGTTACGGCTTTCGTGGCGCTCGCGCCGTCGATCCTCATCGAGGCGGTGGCCGGCCTGGCTCTTGTCGGTGCATTCTCCAACTCCGCCTTGAATGCCTTCCAGCAACCGGAATCGCGTGAGGCAGCCGCGATTACTTTTCTCGTGACGGCATCGGGCGTTTCCTTCGGCGGGATTTCCGGCGCCTTCTGGGGGCTGATTGCCGGCGGATTGATGCTGGCGCTGTCGCGCGGCGTGCAAATGCTGAAGAGGTGAGCAAGGGGTTGCTTCTTTTCGGTCCGGCGGCTATAAGCGCCACCATGAAGTTGACTGGCGCAAAGATTTCCGAACAGATTGCACGTGGGCGCGTTGCCCTGCGTGACAATACGCGCGCCCTTACCTCGCTTCTCCTCCTCGGCCTTACGCGCGGTTGCCGGGTCCTTTGAGGAGCGCCCGGCGGCCGAAAAGCCCGCTGGCCATCGCTCCTCGCGACTTACCCTAAAATCGACAGATCACCCGCAAGGGTCCGCATTTATCATCGCCAAGCCGCATCCGATCGGCTAAGACGCGGGACGAAATGACGGGAAAGGAAGAGACGAGACCATGGACGCGAACAGCCATTCCCCCAAAGGCATGCCCGAAGCGGCGGTGAAATACCGCGCCTATCCGCAAATCAACATTCCCGACCGGACCTGGCCGTCCAAGGTCATCACCAAGGCGCCGATCTGGTGTTCAGTCGACCTGCGCGACGGCAACCAGGCGCTCGTCGATCCGATGGGTCACGACCGCAAGGCGCGCATGTTTCAGCTGTTGCTGGATATGGGCTTCAAGGAAATCGAGATCGGTTTCCCCTCCGCTTCGCAGACCGACTTCGACTTTGCCCGCTGGTGCATCGAGCAGGGCAACGTATCGGCCGATGTGTCGTTGCAGGTTCTCGTCCAGTGCCGTCCGGAATTGATCACCCGGACCTTCGAGGCGCTGGAAGGCGCCAACAAGCCGATCGTGCATTTCTACAATTCCACCAGCGAGTTGCAGCGCCGCGTAGTGTTTGCCAAGGATGTGCAGGGTATCAAGCAGATCGCCGTCGATGCGGCCAAGATGATCAGCGACATGGCGGCCAAGGCCGGCGGCGGCTATCGTTTCGAATATTCGCCGGAGAGCTTCACCGGCACCGAGCTGGACGTGGCGCTGGAGATCTGCAACGCGGTGATCGACGTCATGAAGCCGACGCCGGACAACAAGCTGATCATCAACCTGCCGTCGACGGTGGAAATGGCGACGCCGAACATCTATGCCGACCAGATCGAATGGATGTGCCGCAATCTCGACAACCGCGAAAACCTGATCATCTCGCTGCATCCGCACAATGACCGCGGCACGGGCATCGCAGCCGCCGAGCTGGCGCTGATGGCCGGCGCGGACCGCGTCGAAGGCACGCTCTTCGGCAATGGCGAACGCACCGGCAACGTCGACGTGGTCACGATGGCGCTGAACATGTTCACGCAGGGCGTCGATCCGGAACTGGATTGCTCGAACATCGAGCGCATGAAGGAAGTCTTCGAATATTCCAACCAGATGGCGATTGGCGAGCGTCATCCTTACGTCGGCGAGCTGGTCTACACCGCCTTTTCCGGCTCGCATCAGGATGCGATCAACAAGGGCATGAAGGCCGCCAAGGTCGCCAACGATCCGGTCTGGGAAGTGCCCTATCTGCCGATCGACCCGCAGGATGTCGGCCGCACTTATGAGGCGATCATCCGCATCAACTCGCAGTCCGGCAAGGGCGGCATCGCCTATATCATGCAGCAGGACTACGGGCTGAACCTGCCACGCAATCTCCAGGTGGAATATCGCGAGGAGATCCAGCGCATCACCGACGAAGAAGGCAAGGAACTGCCGTCCAAGCGCATCTATGAGCATTTCATCGAGCGTTACGTGACGCAGCCCGATGCGCGGCTCCGCTTCGTCGACCATCACACCTTCGCTGACCCGGAGCACAGGGGGCAGCGCATCGTCGCGGCCGAGATCACCGACAATGGCGAGGTGAAGCGCATCGAGGGCAGAGGCAACGGCCCGATCGACGGTTTCATCAATGCGCTTTCGATCTATCTCGGTATCCCGATGTCGGTCGAGGATTATTCCGAGCACTCGCTGCAGCACGGCTCCAACGCTTCGGCGATCTCCTATGTCGAAGTCTCCCATCCGGGCGGCAAGCTCTTCGGTGCCGGCATCAACACCAACATCGTCGCGGCGTCTCTCGAGGCGATCGTATCGGCCGCGAACCGTGTTCTCGCGATCAGGGCGGCGTAAGGCTGAGACGGTCTCTGCAGCGCTGATTTTAAAAAGCTCCCTCGGTTTGAACTGGCCCCCGAAAGTTGGACGACAACTTCGGGGGTCAGTTCAGTTTTCGAGGGAGCTTTTTGTTGCGCGTCAGCCGGCTGCCGGCTCGTCGCCTTCGATGAAGCCGCCGGATTGATGGGACCACAGCGTTGCGTAGATGCCGTTTTGGGCGATCAGCTCTGAATGCGTCCCGTCCTCGACGATGCGGCCCTGATCCAGCACGACGATACGGTCCATGCGCGCGATGGTTGACAGGCGATGCGCAATGGCGATGACTGTCTTGTCCTCCATGATGCTATAGAGCGTGTCCTGGATGGCAGCTTCCACCTCCGAATCGAGGGCCGACGTTGCCTCGTCGAGCACCAGGATCGGAGCGTCCTTGAGGACGGCGCGCGCGATCGCCACACGTTGCCGCTGACCGCCGGAGAGCTGAACGCCACGTTCGCCCGCATGGGCGTCGAAGCCCGTACGTCCCTCCTGATCCCTTAGCTTTGCGATAAAGTCGCTCGCGGCTGCCTTCTCGGCCGCGGCGATAATTGCATTTTCCGAGAAGCGGGGATTCGCGTGCGCGATGTTATCGCGAATGGAGCGGTGAAGGAGCGACGCCTCCTGGCTGACCACGGCAATCTGCCGGCGCAAACTATCCTGCGTCACCTGCCGAATATCCTGCCCATCGATTTCGATGGTGCCGGCTTCCGGATCGAAGAAGCGCAGCAGGAGGTTGACGAGGGTCGATTTGCCGGTGCCGGAGCGACCGACAAGGCCGACCTTCTGGCCTGCCGCAATTCGCAGGGAAACGCCATCCAGCCCGCCGTCTCCCTTGCCGTAGTGATGCGTTACATGATGGAAGACTATCTCGCCCCTTGTAACGGCAAGCGGCTGAGCTGCCGGCGCGTCCGTAATGGTGAGCGGCTGTGAGATGGTCAACAGGGATTGCCGCATGGCGCCGAGATGCGCAAAGAGCGAGGAAACCGCGTCCAGCATCCATTCGGCCATGCCGGTTATGCGGAAGCTCAGCGCGAGAGATGCGGCGATGAGCCCGAGCGGCGCGCCGCCGGACTGCCATAGGACCACCGCATAGCCGACAAGCGTGACGATGAGGAAACTGCCGAGGAACAGCATGCTCGAATTGACAAGCACTTCCAGCCTCTGCACCCGAACGAATGTTTCGCGCGTTAGAGCGAAACGATGCCGGGCTTCTTTGTCTTCCGCCTTCGCATCGGCGAAAAGCTTGATGAGGTCGATATTGGCATAGCTGTCCACCAACATGCCCGTCAGCTCGGCATAGGCTCCTTGATACCACGCGGAGGCTCTCTGCAGGCGAGGGATGACATAGGCCATCAGGGCGAGATAGCAGAGGAGCCAGGCGATGAGAGGCCAGATCAGACGCGGGTCGATCGAGGCCATCAGCCAGAGCGAGCCGGCCACGTAGATCGTGACAAAGGAGAGCGTGTGCAGGATTGCATAGGTGGCACCCGTTGCCTCCGTGCCGATGTCGCGCACCTGGCTGGCGATGCGGCCGGAAAAATCCTGACGAAACCAGCCGACCGATTGCCGAAGGATGTGACGATGGGCTTGCCACCGGAACAAGGTCTCTGCATTGGGCCGGAATGCGATGTCATCAAGACTTTCGCGGAGATATCCGGCAAGAGGCCGTCCGATCAGCACAAGGGCTGCGGCCGCCAGCAAGCCCAGCCCTTCGGATGCCCAGAAATCCTCCCGGCGGGCGGTGGCGAGATTGTCCACCAGCCGGCTGGAATAGCCGATGAGCCAGATCTCGATAATGGCGCCGATCATGGTCAAGCCGAGGCTGATCGCCATGACTGTGCGAAACGGACGAAGGTTGGTTAGAAGATAGCGCCAGGTCCCGGATGATGGTTGCTGCCCGTCATGATCCTGGAACGGATCGACAAGCTCTTCAAAGCGACGAAACATAAGTGCCCTCCGCGGGCGAAAGATAACAATCTGATGATCGGGCCGATAAAGCAGCCCTTCACGGCACTGCTTTTCAGCGGTGATTTCCTGTGCCGTGATTTTTCATCCGAGTGCTCTCCTCATAGGTCGCTGCAACAGCTATAGCGTGTATCGGGGTCGATGTCAGCAGCAATTGTACCATGATCGTGCGGCGTTGCGGGCGTGGAACGCTGTCCGCGCCGAAGCGGCAGACGTCGAAACCTGCCGACGACATGTGCTTCGGTGTATGTTTTGTTCAGGCTTTGCCCTTGGTAAGTTCATCGCGCTGCTTCGTCAGGCGCTCGAGCTCTTCTTCCTGTTCGGCGATCCGTTCCGATGTCCGTTCTTCGTCGGCTGCGCCGGAAAAGGCGGCGGCCTGCTCGATCAATTCGCGAAGATTTCCCCTTATCACCGCAATGCGCCTGTCGATTTCTGGAATGGTCAGCAGAATGTCGGACATGTCGAAACTCCAGCATGATTAGCGGACCGGTGCCATTGCCGCAGGATCATTATCCATCGACCGTCATTCGGCCGCAAGCTGCAAAAAGGGAGGAGGAGCGGTCAGATCTCCGACGATACCCGGTTGGCGATCTGGTCGAGCATCGCATCCGAGGAAGGGCC
This sequence comes from Rhizobium sp. P28RR-XV, assembly GCF_012641385.1. Lineage (NCBI taxonomy): Bacteria > Pseudomonadati > Pseudomonadota > Alphaproteobacteria > Hyphomicrobiales > Rhizobiaceae > Rhizobium > Rhizobium sp. P28RR-XV. Next base: position 4,903 of record NZ_JABAIG010000002.1, on the reverse strand, counting down.
GACGACAGCGTAGGTCGCGCCATTGCGATGCCAGGACACGATGCTGATATCGTCCTTGATGGTCTCGTTGAAATCGTTGTCGTTGGCGACGCCGTCGGTTTTGGTGAAACAGACGGCGACGACCTCTCCATCGAAGTTCTTGTAGATCAGCTGGCCGACAGGCTTGCCGCCGGCGATGAACATCCGCGCGCCCTGGAAGACGAGGCCGTCGGCGGCAAGATCCGGGAAATTGAATTTCACGCCGACCGTGCTTGCCAGCCACTTGCTGATTTCGTCCAGTTCGCTTGCCTGCAGCTCGACCATATGACGTGGCTGGCGCGAATAGATGCGATGATAGGCGGCTATATCATCCAGCCAGTTTCGCGTCGCGACCTGGGCCGGGGTGACGGGCGCCGCCTCCGGCGCATTGGCGGATTGAGTGCCGAAGAGATAACCTATGCCGCCGCCGAGTGCGAAGAGGATCAGGGCTGCCGCCAGCGACTGCCTGCCGTTCGGCGCCAATTTCAGGGATGGCCGGGCAAGACGGGGGGAAGGGTCGCGAGTCTTCGGAGGCTGGGCGCTCTTGATGGAACGAACGAGCGCAAGCGGCACCGGCTCTTTCAAAACCTCGTCGAAAGCCTTGCGGCCGACATCGGAACCGTGCTTCAGCTCATTGAATATGCGCTGCGCATTCGGATCGGAAGCAATGAGCTTTTCCAGCTCTTCCTTTTCTTCCCGGCTCGTTTCGCCGTCCATGAAAGCGGACAAGCGGACTTCGAGCGGCGTTTTTTTCATGTCTTGCAATGCTTAAAACCTTCGAGGCGAGCGACTATGACCCTGAGAAGCAAGGTAAAGACGTGCGCTGGAGAGCCGCGACATCACTGCCGATAGCGGAATGCCGAGGATATCGGCCGCCTGCTTGTAGCTGTGTCCTTCGACATCGACCAGCAGGAAGACACTGGCCAGTCCTTCGGGCAAAGATGTGACGAGGCGATGCGCTTCTCCGGCTTCCACCGGATTTAAATGTGTTCCGGATGCAGGGTCGCCCTGTTCCAGGGCATTGCCCTTGCCGGCGGTGGGGCGCAGCTTGTGGCGCCGTGCTTCGTCGACCCATTGATGCCGAGCCATGGTGTAAAGCCAGCTTTCCAATTTGCCGCCGCTGTTCCACAGATGGAACTTGGCGATGCCACGCTGACAGACGCTTTGGACGAGCTCGTCCGCCTCGGCCAGATCGCCGGTCAGCGTCACCGCGAAGCGTCGAAGCTTCGGAAGAAGGCCGACCAGATCGCGTCTGATATCGATGGCTGCTACCGGCGTTGGCATGGTCTTTCCAAAGAAGCGTTGGAGGTTGTCACATGGTCGACATGCTTCCGCAAATAATGACCCCTCCCTTGGAAAAGGTGACGCGAGCAGAATGATCGTCCTGTGTTGGTATGAACCATTTCCGTGCCGTTTCGCAAGCCTTCAAAACACTCGCGCACTCAACTGTCTTTCTCCGGGCGGCGATCGGCATATGCCTGACCCGCGCCGCCTCAATAGGCGACCTGGCCCTTCAGCGATTGCAGCAGCGAGCGGTAAGCCCAGGTGTCTTCGCCGCCGCGATCGCGAATCTCGACCAGCTGGACGCGCGCGCCCTGAACATCACCCTGATCGAGAAGGGCCTGCCCCATGTAGGAGCGCGCAAGGATATAGTTCTCGTCGCGTTGCAGCGCCTTGCGATAGTAGCTCATGCCGAGCTCCATGCGGCCCGCCTTGCGATTGGCGTAACCAAGATAGTTGAGAATGCGGGGATCGTCCTGGTTCCTTGCGAGCTTCAGGACGGTGATGGCATTGTCGTACTGGCCCGCATAGGCGAATTCGCGCGCCGCCTGGAACAGCTGATCGTCATTGAAGCCGCTTTGCTTCGGCTTCACGCATTCCTTCTTGTCTTTGTCCCAAACCTTGCCGTCCGTGCATTTGATCGTGGTCTTGCTCTTTGGCGGCGGGGCTGTTTCGTCACTTTCGGAGCCGGCGGCGATGGCCTGCAGGCTGGCGGCAAACAAGAATCCGACGGTGAGCGCCACAGTCGAGGAGCTTTTCATTGCGGCCTTGAAACCCATCCTATCCTCCCGGGATTCCGATGGTTCGATTGTAGCTCCGTATCCTAGAAAACGCTACCGAAACGATGCGTGCGGCATCCGAAAATGCCGATCATGTCGCCAGAATATCGACGCCTTCCGGATCGACGCCATTGCCCTGGTCATTGAGGCTGTAGCGTTCGGCCGTCAACTCCCAGGCGCCCGGACGACCGTCGATCGTGAAGAGATTATAGGCGGCGCGCGGCTTCAGGCCGCCAACCCCTTGCGAGGCTGAGGCGATCCCGACAATGGGCACCGGACCCATATGGCCGCGCAGCCAATGCAAGGTGTTAAGATGCGTGTGTCCATGCAGGACCAACTCCGCGCCGCCCGTCGAGAGGACCGCCGCAAAGCGGCGAATGCCGATCATGCGCTTGTAGAAGCTGGTTGCGCCGCGAATCGGCGGGTGGTGGATCATGATGACGCGAAAGAGCCCGGCATCCCCGGCCGCGCGCAGGATGTTTACCGTCTCGCGCGCCTGGCGGGCGGAGAAGAAGCCGCTTGCGGCAAAGGGTGGCGTGGCGACGGCGGTCGAGCAGCCGACCAATGCAACCTGGCCCCGGATGCGCAGATAAGGAAAAATGCGCTGGTTTTCCGGCCACTCGGCGGGAGCGCTGTCGCCGCTGACATAGGGATACCAGGCGCGCATGGCCTTTTCGTATGCGCCGGGCACATAGGCATCGTGATTGCCGGGGACGACGGAAGTATGAAGGGGATCGCCGACCGTCTTCAGCCATGCGGCTGCGGCCTGGATCTCCATGCCGCTCGCAAGATTGACGAGATCGCCGGTTACGGCCAGATGATCGGCCTGCTTCGCCTTGATGTCGTCAAGAAGGAGATCGAGCGTACCGCCAAAAAGGTGCTTGCGCCGGTTCCGATGCCAGTTCACAAATCCGGTAATGCGTTTGGAGGCGAGTTCTCTGATCGAAAGGCGTGGCAGCGGACCAAGATGAACATCGGAAATATGCGCGAGCTTGAACATGGGATGAGACATAGCCCAGTCTATTGTCAAAACAAATACATCCCCGACCTCATTGCAGACCGGGGCATCGGGTTTCACGCATGAGCGACGAGATTTCGAGGGACGAAAAGCAGAGTTTGGCGGTGCGGTTGTTCGGTCGGGCGCTGCATGTCTATTTCGGCCTGACCCGCAGCATGACGCTTGGCGTGCGCGCGGCCTGTTTCGACCGGGAGGGGCGAATTTTCCTGGTGCGGCACTCCTACATCGCCGGCTGGCACATGCCCGGCGGCGGTGTCGAGCGCCATGAGACGGTGGAGCAGGCGCTGGCCAAGGAGCTGCGGGAGGAGGGCAATCTGGTGATCTTAGGCCGGCCGCAGCTCTTCCACGTCTATTTCAACAATCGCACCAGCAAGCGGGATCATGTCGTTTTCTACCGTGTCGAGGTCACCCAGGCCGCGCCGCGCAAGCCGGATCGCGAGATCATCGAAAGCGGTTTCTTTGCGATCGATGCGCTGCCGCCTGGAACGACGAAGGCAACCTATCGCAGGCTGAAGGAATTGGAAGGAGCAGAGGCTCCTTCCAACCACTGGTAGCGACCGGCATTCGAATTACGCGGCTTTTGCCAATTGCTCACGGCCATGCGGGCGACCGAGGTCTAGATCTGGGCCGATCGGCACGATGCCGGTGGGATTGATCGTCTTGTGGCTACGATAATAGTGGTTCTTGATATGCGCGAGGTTCACCGTCTCAGCAACGCCGGCAACCTGATAGAGATCGCGCAGATAGGCCGAGAGGTTGGCATAATCGGCGATGCGGCGGATGTTGCATTTGAAATGGCCGACATAGACGGCGTCGAAGCGAACGAGCGTCGTGAACAGCCGCCAGTCGGCTTCCGTCAACCGGTCTGCGAACAGATAGCGTTTTGTCGCCAGCCGCTGGTCCAGCATATCGAGGGTTTCGAAGAGGCGTCGGGCATTTTCCTCGTAGGCCTCCTGGGCCGTTGCAAAGCCGGCCTTGTAGACGCCATTGTTGACCGTGTCGTAGACGCGCTCGTTCAAGGCATCGATATCGGCGCTGAGATCGGCGGGATAGAAATCCGCCTTGGAGCCGGTCAGGCCATCGAAGGCGCTGTTGAACATGCGGATGATTTCGGCTGATTCGTTATTGACGATCATACCGGTCTGCTTGTCCCAGAGAACGGGAACGGTCACCCGGCCGGAATAATGCGGATCGGCCTTGGTGTAGATTTCCCAAAGCGCCTTTGCGCCGAAGAGATGGTCGACGGTGCCGCCGTCCTTTCCTTTGAATTCCCAGCCGTTTTCCAACATCAGCGGATCGACGATCGAGACCGAGATCAGCTCCTCGAGCTTCTTCAGCTTGCGGAAGATGAGGGTTCGATGCGCCCAGGGGCAGGCGAGCGACACGTAGAGATGATAACGTCCGGCCTCTGCCTTGAAGCCGCCGGTGCCGGTCGGGCCGGGGCTGCCATCCGCGGTCACCCAGTTGCGGAATTGCGACGCGGCGCGCTTGAAATGGCCCTTTGTTTCTTCCGTATTATACCAAACGTCATGCCAGACGCCGTCCACCAACATGCCCATTGCTCAATCCTTTCAGGGAAACTGCCGAGTAACTTATAGGGAAAGATACGGCATGCGCGGGAGATTTCGAGGCGGCAAATGCTGAACACTGCGTCCCATACACGGTCGGGAGGGGCCGGACTAGGAGGTGTGGACTCTTGGGTTTCCAAGGCTGAGCGAATCAGATTCAAGACTGTCTTTTGGAGGCAGTCATGGGTGTTTTGGATCGTCTGATCCTTCGGGACGAACAGTGGGCGCGGATAGCGCAT
>NZ_JABAIG010000029.1:0-27901 GCF_012641385.1 Rhizobium sp. P28RR-XV | reverse complement strand
CTCGCACAGTCGAAGCGACATGGCGCAAGGCTGGTGAAATGCTCGACTGCTTCTCGCCAGCCGAATGCGCAAACTACCTCACAAACTCAGGATATGCTTCCGTATGAAAGCAGCAGGCTCTAGCGCAATTCGAGAGTTACGCTCGACGTGCGTCGGTTGCCCTCAACCACTCGCCTTACCCTCCACGAACGTATCCCGCATCGCCCGCAAAATAATCACCGCCGAAGCCGCCCCGGGGTCGATATGTCCCAGAGACCGCTCGCCCAGCCGCGCAGCGCGGCCGCGGGCGGCGATCATGGAGCTTGTGGAGTCCGCCCCGGTTTCAGCAGCTTCGACGATATTGTTCCACATGACGGCAACATCGCGTGAACCTGCCTTCACATCGATGGCGGCTTCTGCGGCGGGGATCCAGGCGTCGAGCATGGTCTTGTCGCCGCGCTGGCCTTTACCGCGTTGCTGGATACCGGCGCGCATCTCTTCGACGATCATCGCCTGACAGGCAGGCGAAAGGGACTCGTCCGTTTTCAATGCCTGCGACGCACGGCGAAAAGCTGTGGCATAGAGCGGACCCGTCGATGCGCCGACGGCATCCAGAAAGGCGGAGGCTGCGATGGAGAAGATTTCCGAGGGCAGGGCCTGCGCGAGATCGAGCTTTGAGAGTTCTGCATTCACCGCCATGAAGCCGAGGGACATGGTGATGCCGTGATCGGCATCACCGATCGCCCCGTCCAGCTCTGAAAGCCGGTCCTTCTCGGCATTGATCGCGATCGATATGCGCTGGAACATGGTGCCCAGGCATCGCGCGGCTTTTTCCGACATCGTCTTCCTCCCGATCCCAGCAGTTTCAGAGCTACTGGGCACATTCTTATGTTCATCCGACCTTCAAAGCGAAGGTGTCGCATGGATGGTGCAGCATCTCAGTCAGTTTCTGGTCGAGATGCAGGATGGATATGGATGCGCCGACCATGTCGAGCGATGTGCAATAATGCCCCACCCAATTCGCCTCGATCTTGATGTCCTTGGCGCTCAGCCTTTGCTCGACGCGCCGGAACAGGATGTAGAGCTCCATCAATGGCGTCGCGCCGAAGGAGTTGATCAGGACGGCAACACGATCACCCGCAAGGGGCTTCATTTCGGAAAAGATCCGGTCCATCACCCGGTCGGTGATCTCGTCGGCGGTCATCATCTTTTCGCGGGTGACGCCGCGTTCGCCGTGAATGCCCATGCCGAACTCGATATCGTCGGGGCCGATCTCGAAATTGTGGCGTCGCGTCTGCGGCAGCGAGCAGGGCTCCAGTGCGACCCCCATGGTGAAGGTCCGGTCATTGGCCTTGCGAGTAATCGCCTCGCAGGTGTCGAGTGAGAGGCCTTTGTCGCAGGCGGCGCCTGCGATCTTGAAGATGAAGAAGTTACCGGCAACGCCGCGCCGTCCTTCGCGATCCTCGATCGGCGACGAGGAGATATCGTCTGTTGTCAGCACGGTGCGGACGTCGATCTGCTGTTCCTGCGCCATTTCCGCAGCCATTTCGAAGTTCATGACGTCACCGGCATAATTGCCGTAGACGAAGAGCACGCCTTCGCCGCCTGAGGACGCTTTGGCGCATTCGAGGATCGGCGTCGGTGGTGGCGAGGAAAAGATGTTGCCAATGGCGACGGCATCGGCAAGACCCTTGCCGACATAGCCGAGAAAACAAGGCTCATGCCCAGTGCCGCCGCCGATCACCAGGCCGACCTTACCGACCCTCGGACCGTTTCGCGCCATCAGCGCCCGGTTCGATCCCTTGATCGGTGCAATATGCGTGGCATGCGCCTTGACGAGGCCCTCGAGCATCTCGTCGACAACATCATCGGGATTGTTGAGGAATTTCTTGATATGCGTCCGGTAGCTGCTGGGCAATGAGAGGCTGTTATCGATCCTTGGACGTTGCTGGGATTTCGGATCGAATTCGGTGACGCCGTCCGCATTCAGAATGCCGCGCCCCGTGGCAGCATCGGTAATGAGCACGTTGATATAACCGCCGCGCAAGGCAGCGAGGATCGCCGGCACTTTGTCGAAGCCGCCGGCAACGGCGATCCGCAGCCCGATGGACTTCAGCATGTTGAGGGATATGCCGACGGTGCGATCGTCAAGCGGGCCTGCAATCGGCTGACCTTTCGCATCGATGAAGCGACCGGCGAGAACGCCGACGGCATTCTTTGCCAGATAATCCTGCAACGAAACCGACTCGAAGAAGCCGCTGCTATGGATCGTCGAGTTCGGCCGCAGCGACGCGATGCCGAAGATGGCCTTGTTGGCCTTGGACAGCATCGCAAACTGATCCTCAACCAGCGGCTCCCGCAGTAATATGTCCCGAACCTCGGGAGCCGAGACGATGGCGGGCGCTGTGATATTGATGAGCTTGCCATCAGTCGCATTGGCAAAAGCTGCGGCGCAAAGCTCCGGCGTATAGGCAAAGCGCGCGCGCGTGCCGCCGGTTGCCTGAACGATGGTGACGTCCTGTAGGTTCGGTACATTGGCCTGCTCGGCAACGGCGAGGACCGTGCGGCCCCAAGCGACGGCAAGCGTGTCGCCGGATTTTAAGAGCCGGGCGATTGCCTGAGCGCCCGCGGTGCCGAGGCGGTCGATCAGCGGCCGCGAGCCGTCGTCGCTCGGGACGACAAGACAGTCATGCAGGCCGAAATGTCGCTTCAGTTCCTGGGCGATGGAGAGAGAGCTTAGCCGCGATGGCTCGAGCGAGATATTGACGATACCGCGGCTGCGAGCATCGGCCAGATAGCTGTTCACGGTCGCCCGCGAGATACCCATGATCTCGGCGATATCGCCTTGCGTCTTGCCATCTTCATAGTAAAGCCAGCAGGCCCAGACATAGGGATCGTCGCCATAGCGTAGCGGCATACTATCGGTTGCGTCCGGCGCACCCGCCTTGCTTGCACTATTTTTACCGACCGAAGATGCCTTGCCTGTCATGACGATTCACAATTCCCTTTTCCTGCCCGAGCATGGAAGCAATGGCGTATGTTTGCAAATGCTTCTTCGAGCGAGGGGCGGCCCGCGATCCCGTGGTGGAGCACGGGATCGTGTGAGCCTTGGGAGAGCCCTTTATGTCAGCCGCGCGCGCGCGCCGAGGGAAAGCTCCTTCAGGATGATCGCACAGGACGTAGCACCGGCATCCAGCACGCCAAGCGAACGTTCGCCCAGCCGGCTGGCGCGGCCGATCTTGGCAACGAGATTGAGCGTGGCGTCTCGGCCGGCCTCGGCGGCAGCGACTAATGCATCGAGCGCTTCCGCAAAAGATTTGCCGGCTGCATTCGTTGCATCGAACGCTTCGATTGCCGGAACCAGCGTATCGAGCAGCGTCTTGTCGCCGACCTTGGCGGAACCGATCGATTGGATGCCTTCGAGCCCAGCATGCAGCGCCTTGCTATAGGCCGCACTGTCGACCGCCTCGATGCCTTCGAGCTTTTCGGCAATCTCGGTGAACATGACGCCGTAAAGCGGACCCATGGAGCCGCCGATCTCGGTCATCAGCACCGTGCCCAGCGTGTCGAGCGACGTCGATAGCGACTGGTTCTTGCCCTTCAGGCGCTCCGATGCCATGCCGAAGCCCTTGGCCATGTTGACGCCGTGATCGCCGTCGCCGATCTTGCCATCGATCTCGCTTAGATAGGCCCGGTTTTCGACGATGCGCTCGGCCATCACCAGAACGATGTCGCCTGATGTTGCATTGTTGAATGTCTGCATGTGTACATCCCCCTCAGAGCAGCGTCGTGCACTTGACCTCGACGTCCAAAAGCTCCTTGAGCTCTTCGTCGAGCGCCATGACGGTCAGCGTCGCGCCGACCATTTCTAGCGACGTGAAGTAATTGCCGATATAGGTCTTGTAGATCTTCAGGCCCCGCTCGGAGATCTTCGCCTCGATCGTATCATTCAGGATGTAAAGCTCGTTGACCGGAGTGGCACCTAGGCCCGATACCAGGACGGCCACTTGCGTTCCGGCTGCCAGATTATGATCGTCGAGCACGATCTGGCACATGTCTTCGGCAATCTCCGCCGCCGTCTTTAGTGGTTCCACCCGAACGCCAGGCTCACCGTGATGGCCGATGCCGACTTCCATCGTACCGGGTTCGATCCGGAAATTCGGATGACCGACGGCGGGCAGGGTGCAGGGGCCAAGGCCGATACCGACGGAGCGGCAACGGTCGATCGCCTTCTGTGCGGCAACGCGGACTTCATCGAGGCTTGCGCCCTTGGACGCCTTGGCGCCGCCGACCTTCCACATGAAGATTTCGCCGGCCACGCCGCGGCGCTTCTCGCGCTCTTCGGGCGGTGCGGAGCAGACATCGTCGTTCGCAACGACGGTCGCGACTTCAATGCCATCCTTTGCAGCAAGCTTCATTGCCATCTTCACATTCATATTGTCGCCGGCATAGTTGCCGTAAAGGCAGATGACGCCGCGACCGCCATTGGCCTCGCGGATGGCATCATGGAAGCTCTTGGCCGTCGGTGACGAAAAGAGCTCGCCGACGGCGACCGCATCCAACATGTTCTTGCCGGCGTAGCCAATGAAGGCCGGCTCATGGCCCGAACCGCCGCCAGTGATCACGCCGACCTTTCCGGCATGCGGCGCATCCTTGGCCACCACGACGCGCGGATTTTCTGCCAGGCGTACGATGTCCGAGTGTGCCTTGATGAAGCCTTTTACAGTATCTTCAACGACTTCATCGGGATTGTTGATGAACCGCTGCATGGTCTCTCCTGTCGAATTGTCGAGCATCTGGGCTCAAAGAATGGTGTAGCCGCCGTCGATCAGAAGATCGGCGCCATTGATCATGTCCGCGCCGGACGAGGAGAGGAAAACAGCCGCGGCTGCGATCTCCTGCGGGAAGGCAAAGCGGCCGGTGGGGATGCGCTTCTTGGCGGCCTCACCCTTTTCGCCAGCCCAGGCCTTCTTGCCGAGCTCGGTCAGCACGATCGTCGGTGAGATGGTGTTGACGTTGATGCCATGCTTGCCCCATTCGGCGGCAAAGGTCTTGGACATGCCGATCACGCCGAACTTGGAGGCGCAATAGGCGACATGCTCTTCGATGGCGACGGTACCTGCCTGCGAGGCGAGATTGACGATCTTGCCGCCTTTGCCGGCCGTGATCATGGCGCGACCGACCGCCTGCGTGACCAGGAACGTGCCCTTGAGATTGATGTTGATCGTCTTGTCCCAGTAGTCGAGCGGCAGATCCTCGGCCGGTGCGAGGAAGACGACGCCGGCGCTGTTGACGGAGATATCGATTCCGCCGAAATGTGAGACGACATCGCTGACGGCCTTGGTGACGGAGGCCGGATCGGACACGTCGCAGACGAATGCTTCTGCGCCGCCGCCGATTTCGGATGCCTTGGCCTTTGCCATATCGACATTGATATCGAGAACAGCCACCTTCGCGCCCTTGGATGCGAAAGCTGCCGCGATGGCAGCGCCGATGCCGGAGCCACCGCCCGTAACAAGCGCTGTTTTGCCTGACAGCGGGAAATTCAAATCAATGTCTGGTGATGTCTCGGTCATCTTTTTCAAGCCTCTGTCTTCGGGGTACGGCGGGGCGGCAGTTCGCCCCGCCGCATTGTTTTACTTGCGGGTTTCGAGCAGCTTGTCGACATTGTCGGCCGTTACCGGCGTCCATGGGACATTGTAGTTCTTCTCCTTGCCGTCGTTGAACGGCATGTCGGGATACTGCGACCAGATCTTCGATTCCGGCTTGTAGTTGCCCTTCTTGGTGGCGAAGATCGCAAGATCGAGGGCGCCCTGGGCCTGCGCACTGGCATCCTGCAGGATCGAAGTCATCGTACCCTGCTTGACCGCGTGGAGCGCATCGGTAATGCCGTCGATACCTGCAATAGCGAAATCCTTGACGTTGAGCTTGGCAGCCTTGATCGCCTCGATCGCGCCGAGCGCCATCTCGTCATTCTGGCCGATGACGCCGTTGATCTGGCCCGGGTGCGAGGTCAGCCAGTTTTCCATCAGCGTCTGTGCCTCAGCGCGCGACCAATTGGCCGTCTGGTCTTCCAGCACCTTCACATTCGGGCACTCCGCAAGCGCCTTCTTGTTGCCTTCGAGGCGCGAGATCTGCGCGGACTGGCCGATCGGGCCTTCGAGGATGACGACATTGCCCTTGCAGCCAATCTTGTCGAGAACGGTCTTGGCTTCCATGTAACCGGAGATCGTGTCGTCGGAGCCGACATAGGAGGTCAGGAGATCGGAGTTGACGCGGGTGTTGGAGCCGACGACCGGGATACCGGCATCATGGGCTGCCTGAACGGCGGTCGCTGCCGCTTCGATATCGATTGGCACGAAGATGATGGCGTCGAACTTCTGCGTGATCATCGTGTTGACCTGCTCCTGCTGGACAAGTGCGTCATAGCGGCCGTCGAAGATGGTCAGGTCGACGTCACCGTTCTTGACGGCGGGATGCTCCTTCAGCGCTGCCGACCAGATCTGCATGAACTCGGCGTTGAGGCCATAGGGAGCAGCACCAATCTTCAGTTTCTTATCCTGCGCGAGAGACGGCGAAGCCAGAAGTGCGGTCGCGGCAGCAAGGGCAATCAGTAATTTTTTCATTATAAGTCTCCTCCATTGAAAGTCCGGCGGCCGTTGTGACGCGCCGTTTGGTTTCCGAGTGCGAACACTGGAATTTCTTCGGGCTTAGCTGCCCAGGTTTCTCTTTTGGTCGAGCATGACGGCGCCGACGATGAGCGCGCCCTTGAGGACCTGCTGGTAGTAGGATTGGATCCCCATCAGATCGAGGCCGTTGTTCATGACGCCGATGATCAATGCGCCGATCAGCGTGCCGGTGATGCGGCCGACGCCGCCGGAAAGGCTGGTGCCGCCGATGACGACAGCCGCGATGGCGTCGAGTTCGTAGGCGATGCCGGCTTGCGGTAAAGCGGAGCCGGTGCGAGCCGCGAGGATCATGCCTGCCAGCCCGGAAAGGCCGCCGGAAATCACATAAGCGAGAAAGCGCAGCTTGCTGACATTGATGCCTGACGTGATGGCAGCATGAGGGTTACCGCCGACGGCGTAGATATAGCGGCCGAAGCGGGTGCGGTTCAGAACCCACCAGGCGACGATGAAGACGATGGCGAGCAGGATGACCGGCATCGGAATGGACAAGACACTGCCGGTGCCGATCCAGCGGAAATCCGGAATGAGCGCCGGAACCGGCTTACCGCCGCCATAAATCAACGTCAGGCCGCGTGCTGCCGAGAGCATGCCGAGTGTTGCGACGAAGGCGGGGACAGCGAAACGGGACACGATGAGGCCGACCACGGCGCCGCAGGCGACACCGACGAGCAGACCGACGGCGAGCGCGATATAGGGTGGATAGGGGGCGCCGACGATGCCGGCTGTCGCTGACGTCGTTGCGAAGCTTGCGCTGACGATCCCGGTGAGCGCAACCACGGAGCCGACGGAGAGGTCGATGCCGCGTGTCAGGATGACAAATGTCATGCCGATCGCCAGCACGCCGTTGATCGAAGTCTGCAGCAACACATTCGAGATGTTGCCGGCCGTCAGGAAATACTCATTCGAGAATGAGAGGACGACGGCCAGAAGCAAGAAGGCGAGAAAGATCCCGTATTCCTGAATGATCAATCTGCGCCGGTCCGAACCGAACCAGGAATTGGACGGATTGTTGTCAGTGGCGGACATTGCAAATACCTCTTGTTGCCGGGCGCTTCTTTTTGGCCTCGTGCTCCGTCGCATTCAGGTCGACAGATGCACGAGCGATTGCGCGTCGGCCTCCTCCCTCTTGAGAATCCCGGCGGAGCGTCCCTGGCGCATCACCAGGATGCGGTCGGACATGCCGAGAACCTCGTCTATTTCGGATGAGATCATGATCACGGTGCCGCCTTGGGCGGCGAAGTCGCAAATGATGCGATAGATTTCGCGCTTGGCACCGACATCGACGCCGCGCGTCGGCTCGTCCAGCAGCAGTACTTTCGGCTTGCGCAGAAACCATTTGCCGAGAACGACCTTCTGCTGATTGCCGCCGGAAAGGCCGGAGACGGGCATGCTGTCGCGCGCCGCCTTGATGCCGAAACGCTTGATTATATCCTGGCTAGCTGTGGCCTCGGCCCGGCGATCCATCGAGAAACGCGGGCTCATTTCTGGAAGGCTCGCGAGGCAGATGTTGTTGCGCACGCTATCGATCAGGTTGAGACCCGTGAGCTTGCGATCTTCGGTCACGAAGGCAATGCCGTGCTGCATGGCTTCTGCCGGCTTGCGCACGACGATGGGTTCGCCGGCGAGCATGATCTTGCCGCTGCTGACGGCATCGACGCCGAAGATGCAGTTGAAGATCTCGGTCCGGCCCGATCCCATCAGGCCATAGATGCCGAAGATCTCGCCCTTATGGGCGGTAAACGAGATATCGTTGACCTTGCCCTCTGCGCTAAGACCGGTGACTTCCAGCCCGGGCGTCGCCGTCGGCACATTGGTCTTGATATATTCCTCGCCAAGCTCGCGGCCGACGATCATACGGATGAGGCCGGGCCGATCGATCTCGGCGAGTACACCGCTGCCGACATAGGATCCATCGCGGAAGGCCGTGTAGGAATCGGCGATCTGGAAGATTTCGGACAGGCGGTGCGAGACGTAGACGACGCCCTTGCCCCCGGCCTTCAGCCGCTCGATGGTCGCAAACAGCTGCTGTGCTTCCTTCTCGCCGATTGCCGAGGTGGGCTCGTCCATGAAGATCACCTCGGCGTCATGGCTCAGCGCCTTGGCGATCTCGACCAGCTGAACCTGGGCGACCGAAAGGTTCATCATGAATTGCGTGGCGCGGATCTTGAACTGCAACCGGTCGAGCAGCGCCTGCGCATTGCGGTTCATCGTCTTGAAATCGATGCCGCCGAAGCGGGCCGATGGCTCACGGCCGAGATAGATGTTCTCCGCAACGGTCATGTGCGGGATGGGGCTGAGTTCCTGTTCGATGATGGCAATACCGGCAGCAAGCGCTTCGGCGGGGCTTGCATAATCCACGTCCTTGCCGCGGCGGCGGATCGAGCCAGCATCGCGCTTGTGAATACCCATCAGGATCTTGATGAAGGTCGACTTGCCGGCGCCGTTGCCTCCGCACAAGGCGTGGACGGAACCGGGCCGCAGCTGAAAGCGTCCGTCGCGCAATGCAGCGACGCCGCCAAAGGACTTCTTCAGCCCCTCTACTTCAAGCAGGAATTCCACTTTCCCCTCCGCACTCCCGATGCCGGAGCAAGCTCTGACGAGACCGTCGATTGTTGCCTAGCACCAATGTTGACAATATTCGAAGTGCTTTCGACAAATGTCAATACGACGATGGAGAATTCCTATAGGAAGGTATCGTGCATGGATACCGATGGCGCATCTTCTCTTGGATGCGACTATAGGTAATCGTTATAAGCATCTGTAGATAATGATATTTCGTCGCACTATAATTACCGCAATGAGTAGCCTAGAAGGTGCCGTTGCGGTGGGAGTAGCGGCGCAAGTAGCCTGCGTAGAACACAGCGATTGTGCAAAAAGTTGGTTGTAGGCGCGGAGAATCTGCTTAATTTTAAGGTGCAGCGCAGTTCCGGCTGATATCGTTGGGACGGAGTAAGACAGAGATGCAGCCATCGAAAATCACCATCCTGTCATGCAGCATGGATCCGGAAAGCCGGAGTCGCCGGCTCGCTCGTGAAGCCGAGAAGCTGTTGCGGGAGAGGCGGTGTGGGGTTGATTTTATCGACCTTCGGAACCATGAATTGCCCGTATTCGATAACTCGAACTGCTATGACCATCCATTGTATGACAGGCTCTATCACGCAATCCGCGATGCGGACGGCGTGCTGCTTGCCGTGCCCATTTACAATTGGTCAGTGGGCAGCGTTGCCAAGAGCCTGATCGAACTTACCGGCGCAACAGGTGCGGGTGGTCGAAAATCTGCCTGGTTCGACCAGATCGTCACTTTCGTCTGCTCCGGGGGGCTTCCTCATAGCTATATGGCTTACGGAAACCTGGCGATGTCGCTGATGCTCGATTTCAAATGCGTGATCAATCCCTACGTCGTTTATGCGACGGAGAGAGACTGGATCGATGGTGCCAACCCGTCCGATGCACTTGCAGCAAGGCTGCAAAAGACGATCGAGGTCAAGCTGGAACTTGCATCGCGCCTTCGAGGCAGGGGTTATACTTCCGATTGGGAAATCTGAGGCACGGGAATTTACTGCTGTTTACCGATCACAATTTGGAGACGAACATGAACAATGAGGTGCTCAAAAACTACCTTCTTCATCTTGTTCCTGCGTTCGCTATCCCGATAGGATTATATCTGCTGGATGATAGCATTCCGCTGACGGCTCTGTTTAAAATCTGGTTGCTGTTTCCTCTGCTCCTGCTCGCAGTGAAAGGCCTGACGGTTTATTTCGCTCCAGGCAATCTAAGAGACCGTTCGATAGGACGAATCCTTGAATATGCTGTGTTGCAGGGGATGGTATATGCTGCGTTCATAGTTTTGTTTATAGGTTTTGCGCAGCCATATCTGCAGCTCACAACCCTTGCAACATTACGTCAATTTTTGATTGGCAGTGTTGCGATGACGGTGTCCAATATCCTCATGGCTCTAAATCAGCAAAAAAAGCTGCGCAATTCGTAACATTCGACAGCTGTTGTCTAAGCTTGCTTTTTCCGGAATTTCGACGGACGCCCGCGATACGCGTGCGTCAAAGGAAACTCGCTTCAAACAGTTCGCGCGTGTAAGCGTCGTGGGTTACGCTGGCTTGTATGTCTGCCTTGGTGAGTTCGTCCACGAACCGGCCGCCCTTCATGATCAGAACCCGGTCGCACATGTGGCCGATGACCGCGAGATCATGGCTGACGAGGATGTAGGTCAGTGATCGCTCCTCGCGTTGATCGGCGAGCAGATTGAGGATTTCGGCCTGGATCGACACGTCGAGCGCCGATGTCGGTTCGTCCAGCAACAGGATCGGCGGTGACAGGATCAGAGCCCGGGCAATCGCCACGCGCTGGCGCTGACCGCCGGAAAGCTCATGAGGATAGCGATTGGCGAAACTCGTGGGCAAGCCAACCTGCCGCAGGGCCTTTTCCACCTTGGCCCAGACGTCGTCATGCCCCATGGCCCGCAGCGGCTCGGCGAGCGCTGTGCCGATCCGGTGCTTGGGGTGGAGCGATCCGTAGGGGTCCTGAAATACTATCTGCGCATGGCGCAGTTCGTCTCGCGTCCTGACCTTTCCGACTGCCTTGCCGGCAATTTCGATCGTGCCGGTCCATCCTTTTTCCATTCCGGCGAGGCTGCGCAACACCGTCGATTTGCCGCATCCGGATTCGCCGACAATTCCGAGTGTCTCGCCGCGGCTGACCTCAAAGCTGACGCCACGCACGACGTGGTTTTGGACCTTGCCGGACGTGAAAACGACATCGAGATCCTGCACCTTGATCATCATACGCGCTCCAGTTTTGTCCTGTCGAGTACGGCCAGGCGGCGTACCGGGTGACGCGGATCGGGCAGGGCAGCCATGAGCCCCCGCGTATAGGGGTGTTGCGCATCTTCCAGCCGGGTCAGGGTTTCGACAATGCGGCCGCCATACATGACGATAATGCGCTCGCAGAAGGCCGCGACCATGCGAATGTCGTGGCTGATGAGCAGAAGACCGGAACTGTTCTCGCGCACGAGTTCATCGAGCAGGGTGAGGACGTCCTTGCGCACGCTGACATCGAGCGCCGATGTCGGCTCGTCGGCAATGACGAGCTTTGGCTTTGCCAGCAGCATCATGGCAATCATGACGCGCTGCCCCATGCCTCCGGAAATCTGATGCGGATAGAGAGCCATGACGCGCTCGGGATCGGCTATTCGAACCCGTTCAAGCATGGCACGCGCCGCATCCCGGGCAGCGCTGCCCGTCGCGCCGAGATGAAGGCCGGCGGACTCTGCGATCTGCTTGCCGACAGGCAGAACCGGATTGAGCGAGTAGCGCGGATCCTGCATGATCAGCGCCATATCCTTGCCGCGCAGCGCGCCCATCTGCCGCTCCGTTCTATCAAGGAGCGGCGTGCCATTCAGATCCAGGCGCTCGGCCGTCACGGCTGCGCTCGGCGGCAAAAGGCGCATGACGGCACGGCCGGTCGTCGACTTTCCGGAACCGGATTCGCCGACAATTCCGACGCGTTCGCGGCCGACATCGAAGCTGACATCCGAGACGGCCGAAACGGAGTTGCGGCCGAAGCGGACATTCAGTCCCTTGATGGAGAGAATGGTGTTGTGATCACGATCTTGCATGGCGGGGATCCAGAATATCACGCAGAGCATCGCCTGCGATATTGAAGGCTAGGCTTGCCAGAAGGATGGCAATGCCGGGCATGACAGCGACCCACCAGAAATCGAGCATGTATTTGCGGCCGCTGGAAATCATCGCGCCCCATTCCGGCGCAGGCGGTTGCGCCCCCAGCCCGAGAAACCCGAGCGATGCGGCTGTCAGGATGATGCCGGCCATGTTGAGCGTCAAACGCACGATCACCGAGGGAACGCACATCGGCGCGATATAGAAGAACAGGATGCGCAGCTTGGACGCGCCATAGAGCTGCGCGGCGGCGACATAGTCGGCATTTCGGACCACGAGCGCTTCCGCGCGCGCCAGCCGCGCGATCGGTGGCCATGCGGTCAACGAAATCGCGATGATGGCGGTGTTAAGCCCGGCTCCGAGTGCGGCGGCGAAGGCAAGAGCGAGGATAAGCGAAGGAAAGGAGAGCACGATATCCGTTGCGCGCATCAGGAAAGCGTCGATGCGCCCGCCGAAGAAGCCGGAAATGACACCGATCAGAAGGCCGATCGGTCCGACGATAACGGAAATCGACATCACCGTTTGGATGGTGATGCGGGTGCCGAAGATCAATCGGCTGAGAATATCGCGACCGAATTCATCCGTTCCGGCCAGATGCGCGAGGCTAGGCGGCTTCAGCGCCTCGGAAAGCTGCTGCAGGTTCGGATCATATGGTGCAAGCACCGGCGCAAAGATGGCGATCAGGCAGAAGATGGCGAGAACGACGAAGCCAGCCAGCCCAAGGGGCTCGTGGCCGAGCTTGCTGCCTGCGCGCCTCAGCGATGCACCCATGCGGGTGAGGATGCCCGGCGGGCGAACATCCGCTTCCGTTTGGACGGCGTCGGTCATCGGCTTGCCTCCCTGGTGCGCGGGTCGAACACGGCATAGGCGATATCGGCGAGGAAATTCAGGAGCATGAAGGAAAACCCGACGATGATGGTTGCGGCCAGGATGGCGTTCATGTCACCGATCATCAGGGCGTTGGTCATGTATTGTCCGATGCCGGGCCAGGAAAAGACGATCTCGGTGACCACGGCGCCCTCCAGAAGACCGCCATAGGAGATGGCGAGGATGGTAATGAGCTGGACGGCTATATTGGGAAGCACATGGCCGATGACGGTCCGGATCGGGCTTGCTCCCTTGGCGCGCGCGGCGATCACATAGTCCTGGCTCAGCTGCTCCAGCGTAAAGCTGCGTGTCATGCGCGTGATATAGGCGACCGCCGCATAGGCCAGAATGCTGGCCGGCAGGATGATATGCGCCAAGGCGTTCCAGAAGATCTCTGTTTCGCCCTGCAGCAGGCTGTCTATCAGGAGCAGCCCTGTCCTTGAGGTGACGATACCCTCGTAATAGACGTCGACCCGCCCCGGTCCGCCAACCCAGTTCAGGCCCGCATAGAAGACGACAAGTCCAACGATGCCGAACCAGAAAACGGGAATGGAATGGCCGACAAGGGCAATGATGCGCGCGATTTTATCGATCAGACTGTCGCGGAACAGAGCTGCGACGAGACCGAGCGGCACACCGACGAAGGTCGAGATGATGACGGCGAAGGTCGCAAGTTCGAACGTCGCCGGAAATGCCTGGGCCAAGTCCGAGGAGACCGGATTGCCCGTCAGGATCGCCGTTCCGAAATCGCCATGAGCCAGGCCCCTCAAATAAATGAAAAACTGCTGGTAGATCGGCAAATCCAGGCCGAGCCGCTGGCGCATCGCCGCGTAGGCGGCTGGATCGGCCAATTCACCGACGATGGCGCCGACCGGATCGGCCGGCAAGACGCGACCGATGACGAAAGTGACGCAAAGGAGGATGAACAGGCTGATGATCAAATGCGCGATACGGCGTCCGAACTCAGCGGCGGATAGTTCCTTCATGGTCGCTGCCTTCGATAATTAGTCGGCTCAGTCCTTGGTCACAATCTCAAGCCGCGTCATCTGGTTGGGATGCCCGACGTAACCCTTGACTTTGCCGGACAGCACGATCGGTTCGAACCGTTCGAAAAGGGGTAAAAGCGCCGGCTTCAGATCGACGAACATTTTCTGCATCTGCACGTAACGCTCGCTGCGCTTCTGGGCATCGACTTCCACGGCCGTCTTTCCATAAAATGCGTTCAATTCCGGAATATCCCAGGCTGAGCGCCAGGCGAAGTTGCCGGCATTATTGGCTTCCAGGCGATTGTCGGGATTGTTGGCGAAGTCATCCATCGAACCGAGCACGTTCGGCATCAGGGCGCTGGTCTGCGGAATGAGGAGATCGAAGTTGCGTGCGCGGTGCGCCGCGATAATTTCGGAGCCGTTACCCTGCTGGATATCGACCTTGATGCCGATCTGGCCGAGCGATGCCTGGATGGCGGTGGCAAGATCGATGCGCGGCGTCTGCGCAATCGTCTTCAGCGTCAGCGAGAACCCGTCCTTGAACCCTGCCTCTTCCAGCAATTGCTTGGCTTTCGAAATGTCCAGATGCCAATCCGGATTCGGTATCGCATTAGCGAAATTCTCCGGAACGGGGACGTTGCGCGCCCGCCCGTACGGACCCATTATGGTCTTTTCAATTCCCTTGTAATCGATGCCATAAGCAATCGCTTCGCGGACTTTCGGGTTGGCGAGATATTTGTTGCCCGCATTCATAGCCAGCACGTAGAAGCCGCCTGTCGGTACGCGCTGGATGACAAAATCGCTTTTGCCCTCGAAAGTCTCAAGATCAGACTTGGTCAATGCATTGCCGATATCGATATCGCCACGCTGCAGCATCAATCGCTCGACCTGGCTTTCCGGCACGTGACGAATGATCACGCGGCGCATCTTCGGCTGGCCGCCCACATAGTTCTTGTTGGCATCCAGGAGGACGATCTCGTTCGGAGTCCATTTGTTAAGCGTGAATGGTCCGGAGCCGGCCGAGTGGGTTCTCAGCCAGGCATTGCCGTAATCGTTGTCCGATATGTGCTTTTGCACTTCGACGCTGTCGACGACGCTCGAAACGCCGACTGCGAGACGATAGAGCAGGCCCTCCGCCGTCGTCTGGTCAGTCAAATCGATCTGCAGCGTTTTGGCGTCGATCGCATGCATATGCGCGGCAATGTTATCGCCATTATAACCAAGCCGCTTGAAATAGGAGGCTCCCGACTGATTGAGCTTCAGCAGTCGCGTCAGCGAGAAGATGACGTCATCGGCCGTGACCGGGTTGCCGGAGGCGAATTTGGCATCCCGCAATTTCAGTGTCAGCGTCTTTCCATCGTCCGTCCAGCTTTCGGCGAGTTGCGGAACGATTTTGCCGTCCGCCGTGGTGGCAACGAGCCGGTCGTAAAGATTGGCAAGGATTTCGAGCGCCTTCGGCTCCGTCGCCTGTTGCGGGTCGAGCGACAGCACCTGCGCAAGCGATGTGCCGATTACCAGCTGATCCTTCGGAGTGGCCGCATAAAGCTGGGGAGCGGCGAGTGTCAACGCACCTATCGCAATACCGACGAATGCGGATCTCGAAAAGTGCTTCATTATGGCTCCTCCTTGGATTACTATAAATACGTATTATGTCGTCCGTATGTCGTATTATGATTATCGAAGATCAGCGGGCTTGGCAAGCCCGCGCAGATCAATCGGCGGCAACCAGATGGGGATCAAGGAATGACGACGATGAGCAGAGGTCGGCAAAGACTCGCGCAGCAGGTGATCGATCAACTGCGGGCGCAGATCGAAACGGGCAGGCTGCGGGTGGGGGATCAATTGCCGACGGAGCCGCAGCTGGAGGCGACGTTTGGTGTCAGCCGCACGGTCGTGCGCGAAGCGATTGCCGACCTGCGCTCTGCCGGGCTCGTCAAGCCAATTCAGGGCAAGGGTGTTTTTGTCGCGGAGCTGACGGCACGCGGCGGACTGGCCCTGACGCCGGTTGAGATTAAAAATATCCCGGAAACCCTTGAATTGCTGGAGTTTCGTATGGCGGCAGAGGGGGAGGCGGCGGCGATCGCCGCTTATCGAAGAACCGCCGGGCAGGAAGCGGCGATCGCCGCGGCCAATCGAAAAATGGCGATGCTGATCGACCAGGGGCTGCCGACGGTCGAGGCGGATTATGAATTCCATATGGCCATAGCCGCGGCGACAAACAATCGATTCTATGTCGACGTTCTCCGGCATTTCGGTGCCCGCACGATCCCGCGAGGCCAGTTCCCAACGCTGCCGGAAGCCAATGATCGGGCTTATCTGGAAAAGGTCCATGCCGAGCACGTCGAGATCCTGATGGCCATTGCGGACCAGGATCCCGAACGCGCGCGCCAGGCGATGCGGGCACACATGATGGCGAGCCAACGGCGCTATCGCTTCCTCGCCGAGCAGCAACCGCAATAAGGGCTCGACACCTCTAAAAATTCATATTATGTCATATGACATTATGAAATCGAACGGGAGACATTCCGGGTGTATGTAGGAACGCAGGTCGACGCGCGGGACGACGATGATTATCGGGTTTTTGCGCAATTGGGGGTGAAGCACATCTGCGCCGATCCGCCGGGGAGGCCGGAGAGCTGGACGCTATCCGATCTCGAACGTCATCGCGACAAGGTGGAAAGCTTCGGATTGATCCTGGACATGGTCCAGCTTCCGTTGCCGTCGCAGCCGATCGAAAAGGCGTCCTATCCCGATATTCTTCTCGCCGGGCCTGATCGTGATCGTCAGATTGATTCGGTCTGCAAGCTGATCGAAGATGTGGCGGCGGCCGGCATTCCCGCGGCAAAATACAATTTGAATCTCATCGGCATTCCACGCACCCCGGAAGAGCCGGGGCGAGGGGGCTCGATGAATGCGAGCTTCCGCTGGGACAAGGCGGACCACAATGCCGCACCCGGCCTTGCAGGGGTTTTGTCGGAAGATGAAAACTGGGAGCGCATCGATTATTTCCTTAAGCGTGTTATCCCCGTGGCGGAAAGCAGCCGCGTCCGTCTCGCCTGCCATCCGCATGATCCCTACACGCCGCCGGGCTATCGCGGCGTCACGCGCGTGCTGGGCTCGGTGGAGGGTTTGAAGAAATTCGTCCTCATGCGTGAAAGCCCCTATCACGGGCTGAACTTCTGCCAGGGATCGATCGGCGAGATGCTCGACAATCCGCGCGAGGAAATCGACGACATCATTCGCTGGTTCGGCACGCGCGATAAGATCTTCAACGTCCATTTCCGCAATATCAGCGGCGGCAAGCTGTCCTTCATGGAGACCTTTCCGGATGAGGGCGACATGGACATGGTCCGCTCCGCCCGGATCTATAAGGAAGTCGGGTATCGGTACATGCTGATGCCGGATCATGTCCCGACGATCAGCGGCCGTGATCCGACCGGCGTCGCCTTCGCCTTTTGCTATGGTTACATCGCAGCGCTCGTTCAAGCGCTCGAACAGGCCTGAACCTTGTTGCCCCAATTGAATTGAAACAGGATTCCACGATGAACCCGATTGAACTGAAAAAAGCAGTTGGCAGCGGCCTGCTATCGTTCCCGGTCACACATTTTGATCAGAATCTGACGTTCGACGAAGCGAAGTACCGCAGCCATATCGAATGGCTGGCGGGCTTTAACGCCGCAGCGCTTTTCGCGGCCGGTGGGACGGGTGAGTTCTTTTCCCTCAACCCCTCCGAAATCCCGCAGGTCGTGCGTGCCGCCAAGGCTTCGGCCGGCAAGACGCCGATCATTTCCGGAGCGGGCTACGGAACGTCGCTCGCAATCGAAATCGCCAAGGCCGCGGAAAAGGCCGGCGCCGACGGTCTGCTGCTTCTGCCGCCGTATCTCCTGTTTTCAGAGCAGGCGGGCCTGATCGCCCATGTAAAGGCAGTTTGCCAGTCCGTCGGTATCGGCGTCATCGTCTACAATCGCGACAATGCCGTGCTCAGCGCCGAGAGTTTGGCACGACTGGCCGACGAATGCCCCAACCTCATCGGCTACAAGGATGGGGTCGGCGACGTCGACAAGGTGATCGAGATCACCACGACACTCAACGATCGTCTGGTTTATGTCGGTGGCATGCCGACACACGAGGTCTACGCCCAGGCCTATTTCGCAGCAGGTGTCACAACCTATTCTTCCGCGGTCTTCAATTTCGTTCCCGCTCTGGCGCAGCGTTTCTATGCTGCGCTGCGGGCCGGAGATCAGGCAACGGTCGACAATATTCTGCGGAGCTTCTTCTTCCCGCTGGTAACCCTGCGCAACCGCAAGAAAGGTTATGCCGTCTCCATCATCAAAGCGGGCCTGCGTATCGTCGGCAAGGATCCGGGTCCGGTCAGGCCGCCTTTGACAGATCTGACGCCAGAGGAAATGGCTGTGCTGGAAAAGATCGTCGCCGTGGCGGGGTGACGATCCGGGATCAGACCAATCGTTTGCGATAACGACGATCTGTATTGGAGGGAGGTGACGCGTGACACAGATATCCTTTGGACTTGCCGCATCGGTGCTCGCAATGGCGGCGATGGTGTCGGGTGCTGGCAGCGCTTCTGCAAGGACATTCGTTTATGTTTCGGCAGCAACGGCCGGAGCGATCGACACTTACAGCATGGACGAGAACACCGGCGAGCTCCTGCAGGTTTCGACCTTCGATGCGGGTAAGATGGTCATGCCGATGACCGTCAGTGCCGATAAGAAACATCTCTATGCCGTCATCCGTTCGCAGCCGTATCGGGTGCTGACGCTGGCGATCGATCCTACGACCGGCAAACTCACCCAGGAAGCCGTCGCCGCCTTGCCCGACAGCATGCCTTATGTCTCCACAGATCCGTCGGGCCGTTTGCTGTTCACCGCGTCTTATGGCGGCAACAAGATCGCCGTGCTGCCGATCGCCAAGAATGGGCTTGTGACCGACGGTGCACGGCAGATGATCCTCACCGGCCGCAATGCGCACTCGATCGTAAGCGACCGGACCGGCAGATACGTCTTCGCAACCAATCTTGGTTCCGATGTCGTGCTGCAGTTCGTGCTCGATCCGGCCACCGGCATGCTGGAGGTGAACAATCCGCCAAAGGTTACGACGAAGCCGGGCTTCGGGCCGCGCCACATCATTGTCTCGCCGGACAATAAATCCGTTTATGTTCTGACGGAATTGACGGGCCACGTCATCCACTACGCCCTCGATGCTGCCAAAGGTACGTTGAGCGAAGTCGAAAGCGTGAAATCCGTTCCTGATGATGCCGGACTTTTTCCGGGCATTGCTCCGCCGGCCCCGGCAGCGTTCAACGCAACCGCGCCAGGCGCAGCTCCGGCCGATGACGGCAAGCCGAAGGTATGGGCTGCCGATATCGGCATCACGCCGAACGGCAAGTTCCTCTATACGACCGAACGAACCACCAGCAAGATCGCTCTCTTCCATGTGGCCGCAGGCGACGGAAAGTTGACCTACGTCACGAATTATCCCACCGAGCAGCAGCCGCGCGGCATTCGCATCGATCCGTCGGGCCGCTTCCTTGTCGCCTCCGGCGAGAAGTCCGACAAGCTTTCGGTCTATGCCATCGATCAGGCAAGCGGCACGCTCTCATCCGTCGGTCGATATCCGGTCGATGCCGGCGCCAACTGGATCGAGATCGTGACATTACCCTAAGCGCCGCCTTATGCAGAAAACGCCCAAGCGTTGGATACGCTATCCGGCCTTCACGGCCATCCCTGCAATCAGGCTTTCCACCTCGGAAGAGGGAAGGGGCCGGGCGAGCAGATAGCCCTGAAGCAGTTCGCATCCGGCGCCTTCGAGGAAGCGGGCCTGTTCCTCGGTCTCCACGCCCTCTGCCACGACTTCCAGTTCGAGCGTTCTGCCGAGCGACACGATGGCGGAGGCAATAGCCATATCGCCGGGCTTGTCCGGAATGTCGGCAATGAAGGATCTGTCGATCTTCAATCGGGACAGCGGAAAGCGCCTGAGGGCGCTGAGGCTCGAATATCCGGTACCGAAATCGTCGATCGCGAGACTGACGCCCAGCGTCTTCAGTTCAAGCATGCGCTCTATCGCTCCCTCGATATCGCGCATGATCAAGCTCTCCGTCAGTTCGAGCTCGAGCCATTTCGGATCAAGACCTGCCGCTTCGAGTGCCGACGCAACCTGGTTTGTCAGCGAACTTTCCAGAAATTGCCGGGCCGATACGTTCACGCCGATACGCAGCTCAGGCAGGCCGCGATCCTGCCATGCTCGGGCCTGCTGACAGGCCTTGCGCAGAACGATTTCGCCGAGCGGCACGATGATCCCCGTTTCCTCGGCCAGCGGAATGAAGTCTGCGGGCGGCAACAAGCCCTCGACAGGATGCTGCCACCGCACCAGCGCTTCGACGCCGATCACCCTGCCGCTGCGGATCTCCTTTTGCGGCTGGTAATGCAGCACGAACTCATCCCGCTCCACCGCGCGCCGCAGCTCTTCGATCCGGCTCAGCTTGTTGCGGGCGTCCTCCGCCATGGACGGTGTGAACAATCGAATGGAGTTGCGCCCCGCTTCCTTGGCGCGATAGAGCGCCATATCGGCGCTTGCGAACAGGTCCGAGGCGGTATCGCCGTGCTCCATGGCGCATGCGACACCGATGCTGCAGCCGACACGGATTTCGACGCCGTCGATAGTCAGCGGCTTGGATATGGCCTCGAGAACGGCGGTGAGCCTCTCGTATATGGAATCGGAGGACTCCTCCAGGACGATGATGAATTCGTCACCGCCTATCCTCGCAACGATGCCGCGGCGACCGACATGGGTCGATATGCGCTGCGCCACCGCCATCAGCAATTCATCTCCGGCGGCATGGCCGAGAGTGTCGTTCACCAGCTTGAAATTATCCAGGTCGACGAAGGCAACGGCCAGGGGCTTCTGCTTTCGCGAAGCCTTTTCCAGCAGGGCGCTGAGCTTGCGGTCGAGCAGCATGCGGTTGGGTAGCCCGGTGAGCGCATCGTGTTCGGCCAGATAGGCAATATGGGCGATGTCCCGATGACGATCGATCGCTATCCCAACCGTTTGCGCTATGCCCGCGAGGAATTCCATGAGCCCGGCCTCGTCGCCGTCGGTCTTCACCGTCACCAGCGCCCCATGTTTGCCGCCATCCCGCGAGAAGATCGGAAATTCCAGAATGTCGCCACTCAAGGATTCGGGTTGCTCGCTGTCGAGAACAAAGTCGACCTGCCTGCCGTCGAGCAATCGTTCAAGGAGGGATCGGGCATCCTTCAGAAGGTCGTCAAGATCGACGCCTCGCGCCACATCCTGCAGGAGTTTCGTCTGCGCGCTCATCAATTCTTCGGCACGCTTGCGAGCGGAGATGTCGCGCGAGGCTCCAACGACACCGATGATGTTGCCGTTTCTATCCCGCAACGGAACGCGCGACATCATCAGCCAGCCTTCGCCCTTGAGGCGCCGCTCTTCCACGCCGAGATCGGCTTCGCCTGATTCCATGACCTGACGCTCGACCTCCTCGATCTTACGCGCGTCGGCCATCGGGTGAATTTCGGCGTCCGTGAGGCCGATCATTTCAGCGACATGTGTAAAGCCGTTGTTGAGAACGATAGCCTGGTTGGCAAAGAGGAAACGGCCGTCTCTATCCTTGGCGTAGATATAGTCGGGCACGTAATTGATCATCGCTTCGAGCCATTCGTAACGCTCGGTGAGCGACAGATGCTGAGCCCGGAGCAATTCGAGCAGCTCGCGGACATGCCGGTCATCATCGTTCGCATCTGTATTCACTGACTTCGACGATCTACCCGGCCGCTGTGTCATCAATGTTCTCTCACGTGGTGAACGGACAATAGAGGCAAGCAGTTATGCAACCATGAAAACAGATGGGGCATTTTGGCCATCTTAAACGAAAGCGTAAAGGCATATTTATCGGAGCTTTGACCAGAAGAATCTGGTTGCTGAGCATTCATGCGGCGGTGAAGGAGGGGTGGATTTGGCAAGCGTCGCGCTGCATGGTGGGAGAAAATCATAAAGTCGAGCACAAGCCATAGCTTGACACTTCATATTGTAATTTGAATTTCGTTCGTGTTGCCGCGCCGGATGCCGATCATATTCAGCTTGAGGCGTGGTGGTCGCCTTGCGGAGTAGGGGTGAAAACCGCTAAAGCCGAGGCGGGAGAAATGCAGGATTCGCAAGGACAAACGACATGAACGTTCGCAGAGCAGCGGCGAGTGGCAATCTCGTGCTTGCCGGCATGCTTCTGATGCTTGTCGGCGACTTCATGTTTTCGCTGAATGATGCCATGGGCAAGTGGCTGGTTGCGAGTTTCTCCGTCGGGCAGATACTGGTTATCCGCTCGCTCGGTTCATTCATAGTCCTGGCACCCATGATCGCGCGGCAGGGCAGCGATGCGCTCTTTCGCCTCGAGAGGCCGCCGCTGCAGGTCTTGCGGATAGTTATGACAACACTTGACGTCGGTCTTTTTTACGCCGCCGTTGCCTATCTGCCGCTTGCCGACGTCATGACCTTCTACATGGCCGGCCCCATCTATGTCGCCGCTATCTCGCATTTCTTCCTGGATGAGAGGATCGGCTGGCGGCGGTCGCTGGCCGTTTTCGTCGGCTTCGTCGGCGTATTGATCGCGCTCAGACCGTCCGCCGCCATGTTTTCCTGGCCGTCGCTTTTCGGCCTTGGCGGCAGCCTCGCATTCGCGATGACGCTTGTGCTCGGGCGGCGGCTGCGGCAGACGAGCGATGCCACGCTTGTTACCTGGCAGACGGTTGGCGCCCTCGCGGCCGGATTGGTGCTCAGCATCGGCAATTGGCGCGCGGCATCGGCACTCGATCTCGGCGCCATGCTGGCGCTCGGCGTTGTTGCCGGCGCCGCGCACTTGATGATCACTCGATCATTGAAACTTGCCCCCGCGTCGCTGCTCGCTCCGCTGCAGTATAGTCTGCTCCTCTGGGCGATCATCCTGGGCTTTGTTTTCTTCGGCGATATTCCGGATGCCCAGATCGTCATCGGCTCTGTCATCATTGTCCTTGCCGGGCTCTTCATTTTCCATCGCAAGAACATGGTTGCTACGATCCCAAAAGACGACATTGCCCCGGATGGGCATTGAGGCTGATACGTCATCGTTATCTCACTGAATATCTCCGGCGATCACGGCAACTCGCCTGTCTGGGAACGACGCCGCATGCATTTGCAGAGGTTTGCCAAGCAGATTGGGAGGGCTTGGGCCACCCCACTAGGATTCGTGCTCATCCCCCGTTACGATAAACCGCGCATCAACAAATCCGTGGCAGCCTATAGAAGCCAACGAGTGGAATGGGGAACATGAGCCTGCTGTCGTCCCTGATGAGAAGAATGCGGAGCCATTCCGAGATTTCAGGCGTTGATCGCCTCGACCCATCACACGATGTGCACCATCTCAAAAAGGTTTTCGACCGCTGTTCCAAGGCAGCCAGGATCGGAGTGTGGGAGTGCAGCCTTCCGGATGAGCGGCTTTCCTGGACGGATATGGTCTACGAGCTGTTCGATCTTCAACCGGGAGAACCCCTGGTCCGCGATGACATCGTCGCGCTCTATTCGCCAGAGGCATCCAAGGAGCTTACACGACTTCGAAATGCAGCCATCGAACAGCGCGGCAGCTTCTCACTCGATGCCGAGATCGTCACCTGCAAAGGCAATCGTCGCTGGATCAGGATCACGGCGACGGTCGAATGCGAAAATGATATTCCGGTCCGCATCTTTGGCCTGAAGCAGGATGTTACGGCTGAGGTCATGATGCTGCACGAGATCCGCCGCCGGGCGGATTTTGATCATCTGACGGGGCTGCCCAACAGGTTCAGTTTTCACGAACGCCTCGACGCGCTCTGCGGATCGGGATTGGAGACCAACACAGCTCTTCTGCTGATAGATCTCGATGGCTTTAAACGTGTCAACGACACTCTGGGCCACCGGATGGGGGATACGTGTCTTGTAGAGGCGGCGCGGCGTCTGGCGGGCGCTGCGGAGCACGCCGATCTGGTGGCAAGAATCGGAGGCGACGAGTTCGCCGTGATCTATACCGGGACTTCGGTAGGGCATGTCGAACATGCTGCCAGCCGTATCGTGCAGGAAATGCAATGGGACGCTCGTGACGGAATCGTCCTCGGCGCGTCCGTCGGTATCGCTTGGGCAGTGCCGGGAACGACCTCGGCCACGCTCTACGAGGAAGCCGACAAGGCCATGTACCGGGCCAAGACACAGGGGCGGGCTCGTCTTGTCGCTCATTGCACGACGACAGATGAGCCGCGCCCGTTCAGATCCGCGGGATGACTTCAAGGCGAGTTCGGACGCTTGTCTGGTGTTTCGACAAGGTCGGTGCGCCGAAACTCGACTGGTATTCGTCCTCTGCAAGGGAGGCACGCAATTCTGGTGGTTCATTAGGGAGCGCTGATCATTTAAAGTCCCGCCTTCCAAAACAAAGGACCAAGATGTCTGAACATTCACGACCGCTCGAATCGACAAGGCATTGCGTATCTGACCGTAAGCCTAAAGGGACGATCACTTATATAGCTGTTGCAATCATTGCTGTTCTCACAACATCGATTTCAGCCAGACATGAAGCTCCTGCACCATCGCAGAAACCCGTCGCGAAGTTGCTCCAAGACACCAACTGATCTGCCGGGAAGTGCTGTACGCCGACCGTCAGTGGTTGTTTACTATCGATTATGCAACTATAGATTGAAAGCAGATAATATACATTATGGAACTGATCTCGTGCCGCCGGATGTCGGTGTTTGTCGCTGGACACTGGGTCTCGCCTAAATCCACATGAATTCGCCGGTTCGGGCATTTGATTTCGCCCAGGGAGATTGGCTGGTCGGATAGGAATAGAAAGGAGCCCAAAAGCTGAACTATGGTACTCAGAACGAGGCGGCATGGCCAACGTCACTAAACTTGACTTTAACTTCCCCTGGCGATCGAGCTCATATGGGCAAAGGGTGCGAATTCCAGTGACATTGTTGCTTCCGTAGCCGAACGGAGACGAGATAATCGTGCTCGCAGACACGTCGTCTGGCAACGGATACTGCTTGGTTCCGCATCTGTAGCCATGATCGCTGACGCGGTCTTAAATGCGCCCGCTAGCCATGGATTAGGTATTGCAAAAGACGGTTCTGACGATTCCACATTTGCCTTAGTGGCTGAACCCAATCTCGATGCCGATGCGGTATCTTTAAAACCCAAGTCGGCGTGACCGCAAGCCGCGTACCGCTGACCCCGTCGTGACAATGGCGGGTTCAGTCAGCTTCGCTATTTTCGCCCTGCCTCGTCTTCTTGACTTTGAGCCTCGTTTGATCACGCCCTAGACCGATAATGATCCTTTTCGTGTGCGGTTTGAAATCCGCACCTGTCCGGAGCACAACTTTTGATCGATGCGGCAAACTGAAAATTCAGCCATCATTGCGCCTTCGGAATAAACCCCACAGTAAATCCGAACAATCGGCCAATCTTCCCTAAAGTTTCGAGCGTTGGGTTCGCCGTGCCGGCTTCGATCTCAGCAACTTGGCGCCTGGTGAGCGATAGCGTCTTGGCGAATTCGTCCTGCGTCAAACCAAGCCCTCTTCGGATTTCAACAACAGCCTCAGGTAACCTCAAGTCGCCCGTCCGAGCGCGTTCCGCCAGTGTTCGCCGGTTCTCAAGAATTTCCTCTTTCGTTGGCTTTCTCCATCGAGCCATCTAGCGGTCCTTCGCCATCATTGACACGCGGCCAGAACGCCGTCGGCTATCGCGATACAGCGCCCCATCGCACGATCTAGAATTTCCGGAGGCGCGCTCATATCTTTCGCCATGGTCGGAGCCTGGCGCAAGTGTTCGGCAAACATGGCAAGCGTAGCTACGAGCGCACTCTGCTCAGCAGGATCAGGCATCAATTCGCCGCAAATGTGCTTCCAATCGGGAAGATGATCGCGACCTGCGTCACGCATCATGGCCCAGCGGGTGGAACGGACGATCCCCTCTTTGGCGAGCCGCATTGGCGCGAAATCAAAGAGCGGAGACAGGCGGATCGTGCCGTCCTGGTGTTTGCTTAATGCGGAATTCCGGCCGTGATTGTCGGGATTGCCAAGCGCGAGGTTGGCGATATCGCGCTTCAGGTATTCGACAATGTCCCCGAAGGGATTGGCCGAGTATTGGCGCAGAACGTCGATATAGGCCTCATGCGTGCCGACATGGCCGAAATCGGCAACCCCGATCGCAGACACGAGGCTTTCCTGCCCCAGTCGGACGGTTCCGACACCTTCTTTTTTCATCCGGTCGAAACGGGGAATGATCAGAACGCCTTCGGCGTAGGTCGAGTGTTCGTTGACATTCAGGCCGATCTCTTGAGCTATCCGCGAATAGAGGGCTTCGCCTTCGAGAATCAGGCGGTCCACAGGCTCGTTGCTGCGGACCAGCTTGACGATGACGTGGCGCACGGCCTCATCATCGGTCACGAAGCTGTCAGGATAATAGAGACCGTCATTCGCCTGGGTCATTGAGACCTTCGGCCATTCGCCTTGCAGGCCGCTTGAGCCGGAGGCGAGCATTCCAAAGCGGTCGGCGACTTCCATGAAGCGATCTGATCGTTCAAGGATTTCCGCCTCTGTAACCCCTTGGCGCTCAACACCGCGCAGCCGTTCCGTTTCGGCCTCGGCCGCTTCCTTGATGCGGATATTGCCTATGCCGCCCGTTGCCGATCGCAGAAGCAGCGGTAGATCGGAAGCGCGCGAGCCTTCAGCAAGGCCGAGGTGCTCGGCAAGCTTTCGCCTTGCATGCCCCTGGGGCATAAGATCCAAGAGGAAGGGCGGCCAGCTGCGGCTATATCGATTTTCCAGATCAACAGGATAACGGACTGACAAGGCGCGATGGTCGCGGACCGTTTTTCCGGCCGCGAATTCCGCCGACGCCACGGTGACGAAATAGTCGAGATCGTAATCGACGATCGACGCGCCCTTGAAGCCGGCCGCGTCGTCCTTCAGTTCTAGCGTCGCGGCGTGATGCCACTCACCATCAAAATGGGTTTGGAGCGTTAGGCGCATTAACTGACCCTTTCAATGGTTCAAATAATGCATTTTTTTAAGTTATTCAACCCAGCAAAGTGGGTTGAATAATTGCCCTCGGAACTGCCAGGGACCGAAGCGGTGATTGAATCTTCTGATCCGGGTGACCATCTTCCGGCCACGCAACGCACTACCGCAGGCGAACAGCATGAGGGACAGGCTCAGCGCGGGCGTCAACCAAGCATCGGAGCCGCTTCTCCCATCAAACACAATGAGCAAGACAGCTCCCATTGCAGCGAAGAAGACCATTCCGAAATCGTATTGCGTTGAAAGGCTCGCAAGCCGGGCCGAATCTTGGGCATAGCGCAATTGCCTCGCCAACCTTCGCTTTTCGGATGCCAGTTGATCGCGCTGGCATCCGATCGCGTAGAAACCATGTTCGTTTTTCTTTTCAAAGCTCGACTTACTCATATCGCTGACCTCAGATATTTTTCTGCAATTTCCTCTGTTGACCTGTCACTGCGAATTTCCTCCAAAACCATCGGGACTCTCTTATGTTCATTTGCAAGCTCTCTAGCCGCGTTTTTTCTTTCGCCTTTGACGACGAGGTCATGCGTGAAGCTGATGCACAAAGCAGGAGACAGGGCATTTAGACGACGGCTGGCATACTC
>NZ_JABAIG010000028.1:0-35756 GCF_012641385.1 Rhizobium sp. P28RR-XV | reverse complement strand
AAATCGGCGACCTGCTGCCGTTCAACTTCTCCAAGACTACTGCGGCCGGATAGAGCCGGATCTCGCTACCAATGCGCGCACGTTCATCGGTCTTGCGCCGTCAATGCGCATCGAAAATCGCGCTTACAGTCAGACGTTTGATATGGAATGGCCTCCGCATAGCGGCCATACGCAATCGTTCCGCGAAGTCGACCGCGTCGAATGGTTTACTGTTGCGCGGGCTTCCGAAAAAATGCTCGACAGTCAAAGGCCCCTTTCTGAACCGGCTTGTTGACCTGATTTCCAGTGGTAGCAGCTAGCGCCTTTCCAGATTTTAAGCCGTGAGGGCCTTCTCAGCGGTCTCGGTCAACAGTGAAAGCGAGACAATCCCATTTTTCTGTGATCAATCTATCAAAGTTAGCGAGCGCGCGCGATTGATCCAACGCAATGAAATTTCAATTGATCATCCCTATCGATCTAAGTGGCATTGGATCGATGGCGCGTGAACTACCGGATCCTATCGCTTCAGTGGCATCAGCGAGGGATCTATTCATGCGGCACCTACAGGATCGGTTTCGTCAGGTCTACTGGGCCTTCCTTGATCATCTCTTTTTGGTCGTTTTAGTCATCATGATAATAGCAATATCAAGCGTCCTGACCGTTCAGACCAAGCAAGACGTCGAGCAGTCTGGCTCTGATTTGCAACGATCAGTCAAGGGAAATAATGGCGCTGACTGACGATTGCCCAAGTCCTTCTTTGCCGCCCATATAGCGGACTGCGAAGACGGCGGCGGCCGGAGGTCTTTCGCGCGGGAGAGCATGGCTCACCCTCCCTTCAAGCGAAGTAGATCCGATGAGACGAGTATCTCGAATTCGTATCTCTGCCCTGGCGTCGAAATAATCAGATCTTACTAGGCGTCTTTGGGGCGCGTGATTCGCTCGCGAGATGCCTTCGGGATAGACGGAAGGTTTCGCTCGCGACGACGCTTGCCAGTAGCAGTGTTGCGATCTGCTCACCAAACCTTCCGCTTGGAAACAGGAAGCTAGCATTGAGCACGATGCGATAGGCTACTCGTCATGCGGTGAGGGACTTCGACAGCAGCAGCAATCTTGGGTCGTCGGGATAGGGTTTCACTTTGAAGCCCATATTTTGTTCGAGCTCGACAGCGTCATAGTTGCTTCTGTCTTCGATGGACTCGATCTTGTCCAGGCCGCGGCGCTTGGCTTCTTGCACCATCAGGCCAAGAAGGCCCCAGCCAAGGCCGTGACCCTTGAAATCGCTGCGTACGGAAATGGCGACTTCGGCTCGTCTCTTTTGGCGATCGCAAGCGAGCACGGCCGTTGCGATCGGCGTGACGGCATCTCTTGCAAAAGCGATGTAGCTTTCCACGGCGTCGTGGTCGACGCCGATCAGATCGGCAATCTGCTTGCGCGAAACATGTTTAATCGCCGACAAGAAGCGGAAGCGGAGATCTTGCGGACTGACATGATCGAACAGTTCGATTAACAGGTTTTCGTCTTCAAGTTCGGCAGGTCTGACCGAAATCTGCAAGCCATCGCGCGTGGTAATATTCCATTTCCGTTCCGACATTTCTGTCTCCTATGTTTTAACGCATTTCATTTCCGCCGCCGGCTAGCGCTTGGTGGCGCCCCATGATCGACGCTCATGCGATCTTGCGCGCGAAACGTTCGTTGACGTAACCGCATGTATTGGCAGCACGCCGCAGACGTGTCCAAGCCGACCGAGCATGCCAAGATCGCTGATCTCTTTCTCGATCATCAGCCCGATACCAAGGTGCATATTGCGCAGTTGTCGAATGATGCAATCTTCGTCGTCATGATATCCTGTGCCTGCATTGCAATCTCTCTAAGCGGCAGATTGCTATTAACGGTATGTCAATCTTCCAATGGGGCAGGCAATTCGGCATTGATCGGCGTCAAACTCACCGGTGAATGGGAGTATCACTCCGTGCCCGAGCGAATTTACAGAACCGGCATGCTTGACGTCGATCAATGTCCTGGTGAGGCGCTAACGTAGTCTTAGGTCGAACATGATCGGCGACAAGGAGATCGCGCCAATGTCCTGCAAAACAGTCTTGAGCGTTATGTCTGCACGGCATACCTTTGAAGATTTGCATAAAGCCATTGCTTTTTGCCAAGCGACGAATGCACACCTCGTGCAGCTCGTCATCGGCTTCGGGGCGATGCCCCCTTATAGTGGATACGGAGACGCAACGGCCAGCATCTGGATCAGTGAGCGGGACCGCGAATTGGCCCAACTTGCGGAGAAGATCAATTCCGTCAAGGCGGAGCTGGCGGCCACTGGTCTGTCCTACGAGGTACAAGAGTTTTTCTGTGATTTTCCGTGGGCACCGGATCTCCTTGGGCAACGCGCTTTATATGCGGATATCACATTGATTGGCGGCGAGATGGTCTCTGACGAAGATCTGAGGGGGTTTGTGATCGACGGCGCCCTGTTTCACTCTCCGACGCCGGCTCTTATTGTTCCGAAGGTCGGCTCTCTTGCGTGGCCGCCGCAGACGGCTTTGATCGCATGGGATTCCACCCAGGAGGCCAGTCGTGTCGTTCATCAAGCGCTTGATGTCCTCAAGGCCGCTGAGCGCGTGCATGTTACGATGGTCGATCCAATTGCCCTATCCGGACTTCAGGGCGAAGAGCCAGGCGCCGACATTGCAGCCTATCTTGCACGTCATGGAATCAAGGTCTCGGTCGATGTCATCGCGAGTGGCACGCGCGCCATCAGCGATGTTTTGCAGCAGCATGCCACCGATATAGGTGCGCAGTTAATTATCATGGGATGCTATGGTCATTCTCGACTGCGCGAAAGGATTTTTGGTGGAGTCAGCCGTGCCATGGTCCAAAACGTCTCATTGCCAGTATTGATGGGTCGCTAGGCTTCAACGCCTCTTCAAGTTAGGCCCGCGCTTTTTTGACGATCGACCTGTGGCGGATTATGAATGTTAGCGAGGTTCGCGGCTCGCTTGGACCAACTTGATAGTTGGGGGCGAGCCGCATTGCGGGGCATGAGTTTGCACCCGGGTACAGGAATTGTTCATTCATTCCAACGCCTGGTGGATTTATCGGCGCTCAGCCCAGATAGATCGGATATCCCCTGCAGGAGCCTAGCTTTTGCCGGAATAAAGCAGCCTGCCGCCGCGAATTCCTGCCTCGTCCGACACAAGATCACGACATCGAGGAGAACACACGAAGTCGCTTGCGCCACAGCCTGTATCGGACGAGGCCTGACAGGCGCGCCTTGGGGTTGGACGTCGCCATATCGTGCCAAGCGAGATCGCTTAGACTATACCAACACCGATATAGGGATCGACGTAGATGAGATTGTCGAAGACCGCACGCACACCAGGAATATTTTCGGCGGCAACTTTCGCCGCCCGACGTTCTCTCTCATCCATTATGTTGCCAGAGAGCTCAGCGACACCGTCGATCACTTTTACGCGGATCGAGCCGCCTCGACTCCAATCTTGTGTCGCCAGCTCATTTATGATCGCTGTCTCAATCTCCTGATCCCTAGTATCTCTTTGCCGCGCGGGAAGAATTTGGACGAGAGCCGCTAAAAGGTCCGATCGAGAAACGATGCCGACGAGCTTGCCATGTGAAACAACCGGAATGCGCTTAATGTGATGCTTTTCCATCAGTTCGACGACTTCGAGCAAGGTTGTCGTTGTGGTTACCGTGACGACATCAGAGGTCATGATCTCCTCGACCGTGCGGCCGTGTGTCATTACATATTCGTCAGCGAGTGTCCCCCGGCTGGTGAGAAGCTCAAGCAGCCAAGACCGTTTGCGCTCTGTATGCAGCTCGGTACGTCTGAGGAAATCACCTTCGGTGACAATACCCACCAGCCTATCTAAGGCGTCGACCACAGGAAGGCCGCTAATATGATTGTCTAGCATGGTCCTGGCAGCGTCCGCCGCGGAGGTCTCAGGGCGAATAGTTACGACAGGAGATGTCATGATTGCGTGGACAAGCATATCGAACTCACTCCTTTCAAAATGACGCATGCCGATGAGACCGAGCATGCTGGCAGGGCAGGATAGAGCTCGTGGCAGGATTTACTTTGATCACGATCAACGAAAAGCGCGGTATCGAGCCGTTTCGCCTTAAATCACTTAAAAGAGCTGGAACTTAGATCGCCCAATTCGGTGCTGACCTCGTCATATTAGCTGTTCTCGATCCGATCGATGAGCACCGAAGAGTGCGCATGGCGGATAATATGATCAACGGTGGAACCGAAGATTCGATCAAGGATGTCCGTGCGGTGGGCGGCAACTACGATCAGGTCCGCATTTCTCTCCTTTGCGACGGTTAACAACGTTCGCGCCGCCGGTCCGGACCGCACATGAACGAACGCCGGGATATCGAGTCGCTTGCACAGCATTGTGAGCTTGTCTTCTGCTTCGCCAATCACGGATACGGCCCAGCTGTCAGGATTGTCCTGCGTTGTTGGGAAGCGCTCAACGACGTGTGCTACGGTCAATTCGCCTCCTGGTGCCAAGAGCGAATATGACGTGCGTATTGCATGTTCCGCGCTCTCGCGCGAACCAAGTCCGATCGCGCAAATTATTCGTCTATACATCGTCGTCTCCCAAAATTCGGCGTTCTTCCAGTCGACCGTCAATCGGCGCGCAATTGCCAACAGCTTGAGTGCCTTCGAAGGGCGCGGCGCGATGATCGGTGGTCAAATTGGATCCAGGATGTTCAGTGCAGCGCGATGATATGACAATCGGGCACCCGCCAACGTGTTGCTCGAGCTGGCGGCTCGCGCAGCGATACCCCGCGCGCATCTCGCTGGCCATGACACCTTGCCGCCTGTCGGCATTTCTTCTTCTAGGGTGATAACCGCTTCAGGCCCGCTGCGCTTTGATCTAGAACAAACGACGTTTAGTAACAGCGTTACGACCAAATACTGGCCGCAAACGCCACGGAGAAAAGGCAGAGAACGCCCGATCCAATTTTTCTGGCAATAACTCTCCGGCGGCTCCCGGTCCCTACGATCGCTCTGCCCGCAAAAATCCAGATCGATGAAGTGAGGGCCACTACGCTCGTCAGGATCGCAAGGGATAACGGCGAGGGCGGGAGGATCGTCAATCCTAGCATCAGTCCTTTAGGATTTAGCAACGTTGTCAGGAGGAGGCGTCCGTTGCCGAGTGTCGCTCCATCGAATTGTTTTTCTGACGTCCAGACACGAAAACCCAGATAGAGCACCCAGCCGGCGGAGGCGAGCTTCACACTTTTCGCGACTTGGACGTGATCCTGCAAGATGGGACCGGCAATCCACGCAAAAGGTACGACCACCGCGATGTAGGCCGCCATGACGGTGGCAAGACGGCCGGTATACTGGCCTGGCGTCAGTTTTTCCGCCGAAAGAGCAAGGAGCGTGTTTGTCGGACCCGGCAGGACAAGGAGAGAGAAGACGGCAAGGGCTAAAGCGAAGGCGCTCATGGACGATCCTGATTATCAGCGCTCTTCATGGCACATTTTGCCAACTCCGCAATTGATTGAGATCATGGGGAACCCGCAGTCGCGTTATTCGTTTTCCTTCCGAGAACGGAGGCCGAGATGCCACAGCTCATCTCGTTCATGATCATCCGACTTTTAATCGGCTTCGTCATCGGTGGCCTTACGGGCCTTTGTGTGTGGGCGAACGGCTTTTCAGAGGCTTTCACAGCCGAGAGCCCGGATCGATGGGTCGAACAAGGGCTCTTCATCTATTTCTTCGCCAGCACCATAGCGATTGGCTACCTGGCTACGGCTCTTTTTCAGGACGATGCCTAAGCACGTGGCGGCAGGCTGACGCATGATTGACTTTGGCTAAAGAGCCGATGGACAGGTGGGAATAAAACGAGGCGTTTCGATGCGTTCCCAATGATCACGGTAGCCGGTAGCTCAGCGCGTCTTCGCAGGAAAGCACGGGCCTTTTTGGGAGCGGCTCCAACCACGGCTTGACATTGTTCGCTCGGCAGCCAACGCAAGCGGATAGTGTGCTCGATCTCGAACCCAACTGACCGTACTGGTCACTGGATCCACCGCAACGTTGCGGTCTCGTCCTGGTTCAGCTGTAACGCGATTACGGAGCAAAAGTTGCTGACGCGCATTCTTGCCCATCGCGTCGGCCATATCTGCATGATCTAATGGATGCCTGCTTGCGCTGAGCGAGCTCGTTCGATGTTTGACAGCGAACAAATTCTAAGAGTTTTGCAGCGGGGTCGTCGGTCATCATTGACCTAAGACAAGGAAACGGCCGGCCATGCGGTGCATAAGGTGTCAAAACCTCAAGGAAAATCGATCCCATGTCCGATGCTCTGGTTAGGAAGTACGGTGAAACACGTCTTCCACGCTATACAAGCTACCCCACCGCTCCGACTTTCGCTCCATCGGTCGGACCCGACGATTATGCTCGTGGCCTTCGCGAGGCGGGCTCATTTGGGCCCGCCTCAGTGTATTTGCATGTGCCGTTCTGCCACTCCATGTGCTGGTATTGTGGTTGTCATACTACCATCACGCGACAGGAGGCGCCGATCCTCGAATATCTCGACGTCATGATGAAGGAAATCGACCTTGTTTCTGCGACCGCCGGTGGAGAGCTTTCAGTCAAGAACGTGCACTTTGGGGGAGGAACGCCGACTATCGTGTCGTCGTACGCGTTTGCGGCGGTGATGAAGAAGCTGAGGACGTCGTTCAATCTTGTCAGCGATGCCTCTATCGCAGTCGAGATCGATCCAAGGACCCTCACAAGCGAAATGATTAGCGCTCTCGGTGAAAACGGGGTGAAGCGTGCGAGCCTCGGCGTGCAGAGCTTCGATCCGGTCGTGCAGAAGGCCATCAATCGTATCCAGACCTTCGGCCAGACGAAAGCGGCCTTAGCGGGCCTGCGGGGCCATGGCGTGGCGAGCACGAACTTCGATCTCATCTACGGTCTTCCGTTCCAGACGGTCGATTCGTGCATCGAGACGGTGCGCATGGCGATCGAACTCAGGCCTGAACGATTAGCCGTTTTCGGTTACGCGCACGTTCCCGCTTTCAAGAAGCACCAACGTCTGATCGACGAAACGGCTCTTCCCGATGCGGCGGAGCGCTATGAACAGGCTGAGGTAATCGCCAAAGAACTCGTGGCGGCCGGTTACCTGCGGATCGGTCTTGATCACTTTGCGCTTCCAAGCGATGAACTGGCCGTTGCTCTTGAAAGCGGTGCTCTGCACAGAAATTTCCAGGGTTACACGACGGACGACTGTGGCACCCTGATTGGATTGGGCGCATCCGCAATCGGACGCCTGCGTTCCGGATATTATCAAAACCATGTAGCAATCGGGCGATATGCTGAAATGATAGCCGCAGACATTTTGCCGACGGCCAAGGGTTATGTTCTCACCAATGAGGACGGGCTTCGGGCAGCGGTGATCGAGCGCCTGATGTGTGATTTCGAAGCCGACCTGGGTAAGCTGAGCCAGGAGGCTGGCTACGAACCGCACTTTCTATTTGAGAGGAACGAGCGGCTCGAGGGCCTTGTGTCAGATGGCGTGGTGAGCGTCGAAGCCTACAAGGTAATCGTAAACAGGAACTCGCGATTTATGGTGAGAGCAGTAGCCGCTGCATTTGACGCCTACTTCGGCGCGCGCGGCCGCACTCACAGCAAGGCGGCCTGATCACGTGATCCCGGCCTTCACCGAGTGTCCGTAATCGGCGGGACCGTCCACCCAGCTGCCGCTCATCTGTGGGGGTAAAATCCTCGCGAAACGCTGGGCATCCAGGATCGTGGGCCAAGGGTCGCCCGCTCGCTCCAGCATAAGATCCAGACCAAGAGATTCCCGCCATCGGTGATTGAGGGCCCCAGCTCTGTTCGTTCAAAGTTGTGGATGTCATCAGACACGTCTATCGCAACAGCCCGACGCCATCTTCGCGGAGAGGCAAATGGCGGTCGCGGCAGCGGACGGAGCAGCATTTCGCCGGCGGCCGTTCGCAGGACTTTCCATCCCTGTTTGTCGCCGCGCGGTTATGCCGCCTCGCCGTTGGCTTCTGGCAGAGCGACGTGCGCGTCCTTGTTGCCTGCCGCTTTTCGTATCAAGCGGATAGCTTCGTGTTCCGCCTGGATGTGCTTGCGCACGGAGGAGGAAAACGAGCGCAGGAGATATCCCGCCGTGTTTGATGACAGGCGGCAATTCCCAGCCTTCAGAGCCAGAAGAACGTCGACGACCTCCTTGGCGTCAGCAAGGTCCGAAACGCGTTCCAACCGCCACCGTTCCTCGGTATCTTGTTGTTCCTTATCGCTTATGATCGGGCAAGGGCCGACCGAGCTGAGTTGTTCCTCAAGGCCATGCGTGGTGCGAAGATACGGAGCGAGCGCGTCCGCGATTGTGTCGCAGAACCGCTCATCGAGATGACACGGAAGGAAGTCGGCGATCGCCTCGAGCATGTCGCACCACGACATGAGTTGTCCGTAGCAGGCCTCTAGCTCTGAAAACTTGTCAAATGGTGTCACAGGCTGTCCTACCTTGGCAGAAAGAGGCTTGCGGCGATAGCGGCGAGGATGGCGGACACGCTATCCATCCGCTGCAGGACTCCCGTTCCAGCAGAGGCTGATCGCAAAGACTATGATGACGGGCGTGGGGGTCGCTGGTCCGATCTGAGCATTTGTCATCTTTGGTTTCCCCTACATGCCACCGGCGCAAACCCGCCGGTGGCAGCCGGATTTCGCTACTGCGTGACTTGCAGAAGATCGGCATCCAGTCGCTTACGCGCCATATTCGGAACCTTTGCAGTCCTGATCGCGTCAAGGTTTGCCGGCTTCTCGCCGACCTGGATGAGGGCGACCATGCCCATGCCGGCGTGTGGCGTGCATTTCACGACATAGGCGCCCGGCACGTCGAACTTCGTCTGGAATTGTTCGCTTGGTTTCGATTTGAACTCCGGCGCGCCATCCGGGATGAGGCCCTTGAAGGTTTCGACGTTGTGGCTCTTATCGGTTGGGACGAAGGTGACGGTGTCACCGGGAGCGATCTTGACGAAACCGGGTTCGAAAACCATTGCACCATCCGTACCCTTGTTGAGCAACTGGATCTGATGGTCGGCTGCCATGAGCGGAGCAGCCGAGACGACGAGGGCTGCAGCGGCGGCGGCCAGAGCGAGTTTGAAACGCATTGCATGTCTCCTGGTGATCTGGGCCAATCGCGGCCTCGAAGACTTTCTAGGCCATGCAGGGGCGGCCTTCTTTGACGTTAGTCAACTTCGAACGATAGTCTAAGACGGCCGCTCGCACTTGGAGAAACGGCCCTTCATCGTTAAGTGTCGGATGGCGTTGCAGGTAGCTATGACAGCGAAGTTGAGTCCCCGGCGATCACGATATCGACTCAGGGCAAGCAGCCAGTTGTCGGGCAAAGCCCGAAAGATATTCGGTCGCGATGGCCCCCGGACCGTTCGATGAGCTCGCCGTCTTCACCGAACTGATGCCGACCATCATCACCCTTCGACAAAAAGCGTGCAAATGGCGCCCGCCGTTGCGAAAGCTCATCGAGCGCGTCCTTGGAAAGGGTCGTGCGACCGCCCGTCGCAAGCTCATTGGTGCTGAGCGGCGAAGTAGCGATCGCCGCCTCCGATTGTTGGGCAGCCGGCATTCTCAAGAGGCGTCCAGGAGATCTCGCAACTTTCCGGCCAGCTCGCGAGCAGTATAGGGCTTGCGCAGCCATTGAGCGCCTGCCAGGATATCCTTCGCGGCCAGTGTTGGTTCGGAATAGCCTGACGTAAAAAGAACCGCCAGCCCTGGACGAAGGGACTTCGCTTCCTGCGCCAACTCGTCGCCGTTCATTCCGCCCGGCATCACGATGTCGGTGAAAAGAAGGGCGATATCGTCCCGCGCCTTGATGATTTCAAGCGCGCGGCGTCCGTTCTCCGCCTCGATCACTGTGTATCCCATGTCATTAAGCCGTGCGACGGCCACCTTTCGGACCCGTGAGTCATCTTCGACCACGAGAACACGCTCGCTGCCGCGAAGAAGAGGAATTTTCGCGGCTCCGACCGACGCATCGGTCTGCCCTGCGTTTCCTCCCGCTGATACGGGAAGATAGATCCTAATCGTTGTTCCCCTGCCAAGTTCACTATAGATCTGGAGATGCCCACCGGATTGCTTGACGAAGCCGTATACCATGCTTAGACCGAGACCCGTTCCCGACCCGACCTCCTTGGTGGTGAAGAACGGTTCGATCGCTCGTTTCTTCACCTCATCGGTCATGCCCGAGCCAGTGTCGGTCATGGAGATCAGCACGAAGTTGCCACTTCGAACTTCCGGGTACATTTTTGCGTAGTCGGCATCCAGCGTGACGCGAGAGACTTCGGTTGTAAGGCTTCCACCTTTAGGCATGGCGTCGCGCGCGTTCAATGCAATGTTCAAGATCGCGTTCTGCAGTTGCGGCCCGTCGACCAAAGCGTCGAAATGGGCGCCTGAGAGTATTGTGGACAGCTTTATGTCCTCACCGAGCGTTCGCCGGAGAAGATCGGAGAAACTGCTGACGAGTTGACCGAGATCCACCTGCTTGGGATTGAGAGGCTGCCGCCTTCCAAAGGCAAGGAGCTGACCGGTCAGCTTCGCGCCATCCGCGGCAGCCTCTTGCGCATCCCGCAGGATGTCGCGTAGCGGGCCGGGCGGAAGCTTGTCCTCGATCATTTCAAGATTTCCGCTGATCACCGTCAGAAGATTGTTGAAGTCATGGGCGAGACCGCCGGTCAGCTGGCCGACAGCTTCCATCTTCTGCGCCTGCCGCAGATCCTCCTCGATCTTCATTCTGCTGGTCAAATCGCGTACGAAGCCGGTGAAGATGCGCTCGCCATTGGCGGTCGCCTCACCGACATGGAGCTCCATTGGGAAACGGGAGCCGTCCGCGCGCTGGCCGGTGACGACACGGCCATAACCAATGATGCGCTTCTCGCCCGTCTTGAGGTAGTGACCAATGTACCCGTCATGTTCGTCACGGTAGGGGTTCGGCATGAGGTTGTTCACGTTTCTGCCGCAGATCTGGTCGGCAGTCATGCCAAAGAGCCGCTCCGCCGCCTTGCTGAAGGACATCACGATGCCTTTTTGGTCGATCACGACCATGGCGTCCGGTACGGTGTCCAGAATTGAAGTCAGGTGCGCCTCGCGCGTCTTGACGGACTCCTCCGCCTTTTTGAGTGCGCTCACATCGCTATTCGTTTGAATGATCGACTGGTCGCCGTCCGGAAGATTGACGAGCACGCAACGGGTGGAAATATTGATGTCTTGGCCACGCTTGTGGCGATGCACGATCTCGCCTTGCCAGAAGCCGCGCGACTTTAGGGTTGCCTGGATATCCTCCTGGGATACCGGGTATCTTGTGCTAAGAAGCTCGTGAATCTTCTCGCCCACCGCCTCCTCGCGTGTCCAGCCGTACATGTTCTCGCAGCCAATGGACCAATGAGTGATGGTTCCTTCAAGGCGATGAATAATGATGTCCGCCCCATCGAGCACGTGAACAACCGCGTCCAGCTCCTGTGGACTTGCAGTACGTGGCGATATCAAGCGATGGGGCATGGTCGGCTCTCTTAATCTTA
This sequence comes from Rhizobium sp. P28RR-XV, assembly GCF_012641385.1. Taxonomy (NCBI): domain Bacteria; kingdom Pseudomonadati; phylum Pseudomonadota; class Alphaproteobacteria; order Hyphomicrobiales; family Rhizobiaceae; genus Rhizobium; species Rhizobium sp. P28RR-XV. Next base: position 24,179 of record NZ_JABAIG010000028.1, on the reverse strand, counting down.
GTGGATGCTGCCTCTATGGCAGGTTTTTGCGGAAAAATCATCCGCGCTGCCGGTGAGACGAGCGAGCTTATCCATGCTAATGATCCTGAGGTCGTGGCGACCTTCCGCGGCAAGCACTTTGCGTGCCGCAAGCTTGGTGATCGTCCGAGAGATCGTCTCGATCGTTAGGCCGAGATAATCGGCGATGTCGAGACGGTTCATCGGTACCCTCAGTAATCCCTGACACTGGCTTCCAGGCCGTAACGCCAGGTTGAGGATGAAGCTACACAACCGCTCCTCGGCGCTCTTCTTCGATAGGAGAACCATCTGGTCGTGGGCGGCGGCGTTTTCGCGGCAGAGTAAACCGATATATGCCGGACGCAGGTTGTCGCAACGAGTGACTTCTTCTTGGAAGCACTTGCGGGAGACACGGCGTATCTTGCAGTCTGTAACCCCCTCGGCCGTAAAGGAGAAGTCTTCGAGAAGCGAGGCACCAATGACGTCGCCGGCGAAATGGAAAGCTGTTATCACCCGACGGCCTTCGCCGATGATGCGGTGAAGGCGCACGACCCCTTCGACGACCTGAAAGAGATACTTGGCCTGATCACCTTCCCAGCATATCGCCTGACTGGCTGTGATCGTTTCCGTCGCGCATCCATGGAAGATGGAAGAGAGCGACTGACCGCGCGTTCCCGCGGTCGCGAGCTCTGCGTTTTCGAATGCGTTTTTGCCCTGCATCAGCATGTTCATGTCCTCTGGTTCGAAGTGAGGACACTAGAGCGCAGTCCTGTTACGCGGGAATGCTCGTTCGGTGCGAAATGGTGAGGTTGTGTAACTGTCTGTAACAGGGAGCCGCGCGCCGGGGAAGTTGGCGCCTTCGTTGACATAGATCAAGGAGCGCATGCCCGCTCCATGAGAGTGCTTTTTCCAAAGTTCGGGAAAGTCGAACGCGAGGCGGTCGGCTGCGTACTTGGGGACCCCAAAATGGACTACACAACCGAAACGATCCTGGTCGCGATCGCCGCCTTCCTCGCCTTGGTGGGTGCGGGTCTCGCCCATGACCACCTCTTCGCCGTGCACATGGGCATTTTGTGTTTCTGCCTGACGGTTGGCACGGTTTTGCTCGTGCGGCGAGCCGATTTCTCGCCTGCAGGTCGTATGGTGAAGGTGGATGCATCCGGTTACTTTGACGAAGTGATCCGCTACGGCCTGGTCGCCACCGTCTTTTGGGGCGTCATTGGTTTCCTCGTCGGCGTTGTCATTGCGGCACAGCTCGCCTTTCCCGATCTGGACTTCGCGCCCTATCTGAATTTCGGTAGGCTGCGCCCTGTTCATACCTCCGCCGTCATTTTCGCCTTTGGCGGCAACGCCTTGATCATGACATCCTTCTATGTCGTCCAGCGCACCTGCCGGGCTCGGCTTTTCGGCGGCAGTCTCGCCTGGTTCGTCTTCTGGGGATATCAGCTTTTCATCGTGATGGCGGCATCCGGCTATGTACTCGGCATCACGCAGGCGCGTGAATATGCGGAACCTGAATGGTATCTCGACCTCTGGCTCGCTATCGTCTGGGTGGCCTATCTCATCACTTTCCTGGGCACGATCCTGAAGCGTAAGGAACCACACATCTACGTCGCCAATTGGTTCTATTTGAGCTTCATCGTAACTATCGCGATGTTGCACATCGTCAACAATCTGGCTGTCCCAGTTTCTTTCCTCGGTTCGAAAAGCTATTCACTGTTTTCAGGTGTACAGGATGCGCTGACGCAGTGGTGGTACGGCCATAACGCTGTCGGCTTCTTTCTCACGGCTGGTTTCCTTGGGATGATGTATTACTTCGTTCCGAAACAGGCAAACCGCCCGATCTATTCCTACCGGCTGTCGATCATCCATTTTTGGGCGCTGATCTTCTTGTATATCTGGGCTGGTCCGCACCATTTGCATTATACTGCGCTGCCTGACTGGGCTCAGACGCTGGGCATGGTCTTCTCAGTCATGCTGTGGATGCCGTCCTGGGGTGGTATGATCAATGGTCTGATGACGCTCTCGGGCGCCTGGGACAAGATCCGTACGGACCCAATCATCCGCATGATGATTGTCGCCATTGCCTTTTATGGCATGTCGACGTTCGAAGGTCCGATGATGTCGATAAAGACCGTCAATTCGCTCAGTCATTATACGGAGTGGACCATTGGCCACGTGCATTCTGGCGCGCTCGGCTGGGTCGGAATGATCACTTTCGGTGCGATCTACTATCTGACGCCGAAACTCTGGGGTCGTGATCGTCTCTACAGCCTCCGGATGGTCAACTGGCATTTCTGGCTTGCCACCCTCGGCATCGTCATCTACGCGGCTGTGCTGTGGGTTGCTGGTATCCAACAGGGCCTGATGTGGCGCGAGTATAATTCGCAAGGCTTTCTCGTTTACTCCTTCGCCGAAACCGTTGCCGCGATGTTCCCATATTACGTGCTGCGCACGCTGGGCGGCACGCTCTACCTAGGCGGCGGCCTTGTGATGGCCTGGAACGTTTTCATGACCATCCGCGGCCGCGTGCGGGATGAAGCAGCAATTCCGACTGCGTATGTGCCCCAGGCACAACCTGCAGAGTGAGGTGAGATATGGCATCGATACTGGACAAACATAAGATCATCGAAAAGAACGCGACTCTGCTTCTCGTCGGCTCGCTTCTCGTCGTCTCGATCGGCGGGATCGTGGAAATCGCGCCGCTCTTCTACCTCCAGAACACCATTGAGAAGGTGGAGGGTATGCGTCCCTACACGCCGCTCGAACTCGCAGGTCGCAACATCTACATTCGCGAGGGCTGTTATCTCTGCCACAGCCAGATGATCCGACCATTCCGTGACGAGGTGGAACGTTACGGCCATTACTCATTGGCCGCCGAATCCATGTACGATCATCCGTTCCAATGGGGCTCGAAGCGCACGGGGCCGGATCTTGCGCGCGTCGGAGGCCGCTATTCGAACGAGTGGCACGTCCAGCATCTCTCGAACCCAAGAGCTGTGGTGCCCGAATCGATCATGCCCAAATACGCCTTCCTCAAGGAGGAGTCGGTGACGGTCAAGGATATCGGCATGGATCTCAAGGCCAACGAAGATGTCGGCGTGCCCTATACGGACGACATGATCGCCCATGCCGAAGCGGATATGAGAGCACAAGCCGATCCCAACGCCGATACGACGGCGCTGCTGCAGCGCTATCCGAAAGCCAAGGTCGGTGATTTCGACGGCGATCCACAGAGGCTTACCGAAATGGACGCTCTGGTCGCCTATCTGCAAATGCTCGGTACGCTGGTCGATTTTTCAACCTACGACGACGCGACCGGCTACCGGTGAGGTGATCCCATGGAAATATATACTGCAATGCGGCACTTCGCCGACAGTTGGGGCCTTTTGGTGATGACGGCGTTCTTTGTCGGTGCTGTCTTCTACAGCCTGCGTCCTGGCAGCAAACAGATGGCCAAGGAGGCCGCTGACATTCCTCTGAAGGATGACTGAGATGTCGGAAAAGCATATCGATGAAATCAGCGGCGTCGAAACCACCGGACATGAATGGGACGGCATCCGCGAGCTGAACAATCCGATGCCGCGTTGGTGGGTCTGGACGTTCTGTGTGACGATCATGTGGGCGGTCGGCTATGCGATCGCCTATCCGGCGATCCCAATGATCACGTCGGCTACGAAGGGCTATCTTGGCTACTCGACGCGCGCAGAACTGCAGCAGGATCTCGATCTCGCCAAGGCGAAGCAGATGAAGTTTCAAGACATGATCGCGGCAAAGACGGTTAAGGAGATCGACGCGGATCCGGCACTGCGCGAATTCGCCGTCGCCGGCGGCGCCTCGGCCTTCAAGGTCAACTGCGCGCCGTGCCACGGCTCCGGTGCCAGCGGCGGTCCTGGATTCCCTAACCTTAACGACGACGATTGGCTATGGGGCGGCGACCTCGTTTCGATTCAAACGACGATCGCGCACGGCATTCGCTTTGATGCCGACCCAGACACACATGTTTCGGAAATGCCTGCCTTCGCTGACATATTGGATGCGATGCAGAAAAAGCAGGTTGCGGCTTACGTTTGGGGCCTGACGAACACCCCGTCCGATCCAACCATGGCGGAAGCCGGAAAGCGGATCTTTCTGGACAACTGTGCGGCATGCCATGGCGACGACGCCAAGGGCAAAATCGAAATGGGAGCGCCGGACCTTGCTGACGCCATTTGGCTGAAGGGGAGCGGGGAGGACGCGATCATCCGCCAGATCACAAGTCCCAGGCATGGTGTGATGCCGGCATGGTCGGCCCGTCTCGGCGACACCACGGTGAAGGAACTGACCCTGTTCGTCCATTCGCTCGGCGGCGGCAAGTAGGAACGAATATGACCGACCACAATCATAATCCACTTCTGACGCTTTACGGCACGCCGCGAGCGGTCATCCACGCGCGAGTGTCCATTCGCGCAAAGCCGATACAGCCGGCTGCCGAGCAGGAAAACACCGAAAAGATCGGAAATTCGATCGTCAGTTTGACCTCGCTTAAGGATCACCTGCGAACGACCCGATGAAGCTGGTGTCGAAGATGTCGCAGCCGATCGTTTCCCCAGTTCCTTTGAGGCCAACATCCACGCTTCTTAGGCTCGGTCCGGCGACCAAAAGACGTTCGGCAGCTGTTTGGATCCGGTTGGTGCAAAGTTGACGATTCCAGCCTCGGGGCCGTGCTCTTCCGACCCAGAGCGCGGCCATTCTTTTTGTGAAAAATTCTGATCCTTGATCTCGATCAAGGATGGGGGGTCTTCAACGTAGGAAAAGTGCAAGTCAACCCGGAAGTTGCGCATGAACCTCTATACAGCCCCAGATCCTAAAGATGTTGAACGCTTGAACGCGGAGCCGGTAAACGCGCGTCGCAATCGCCAACCGCTTTATGCCGCGCGCAAGAAAGTTTTCCCCAAGCGCGCCGAAGGCCGCTTTCGTCGTTTCAAATGGATCGTGATGATAATCACGCTCGGCATATACTATCTCACGCCGTGGATCAGATGGGAGCGCGGGCCTTATGCCCCCGACCAGGCGGTTCTTGTCGATCTGGCGTCACGCCGCTTCTATTTCTTTTTTATCGAGATCTGGCCGCAGGAATTCTACTACGTCGCCGGCCTTCTGGTGATGGCTGGATTCGGACTTTTTCTCATTACCTCCGCCGTCGGTAGGGCTTGGTGCGGTTATGCGTGTCCGCAGACGGTGTGGGTCGATCTCTTCCTTGTGGTCGAGCGAGCCATCGAAGGCGACCGCAATGCCAGAATGAAGCTCGATGCCGCCCCGTGGCGTTTCGACAAGATTCGCAAGCGTGTTCTGAAGCATGCGATCTGGCTATTGATCGGCTTCGCCACTGGAGGTGCTTGGATCTTCTATTTCGCAGACGCTCCAACCCTCGCCGCCTCCCTGCTTACCGGACAGGCGGCCGCGATCGCCTATGCCACCATCGGGACGTTGACGGCCACGACATACGTCCTCGGGGGCCTGATGCGTGAGCAGGTCTGCACCTACATGTGTCCGTGGCCGCGCATTCAGGGCGCAATGCTGGACGAGAATTCCCTCGTCGTGACCTACAATGACTGGCGGGGCGAGCAACGTTCGCGTCATGCTAAGAAGGTGCAGGCATTTGGCGAGCCGGTCGGCGATTGCGTCGATTGTAACGCTTGCGTCGCAGTATGCCCGATGGGAATCGATATTCGCGACGGTCAGCAGATGGAGTGCATCACCTGCGCTCTTTGCATCGATGCCTGCGATGGGGTGATGGATAAGCTTGGAAAGCCCCGCGGTCTTATCGCCTACGCCACGCTTAGCGAGTATGCCAGCAACATGGCGATTGCCACCGATCAGGGACGCATGCCGGTTCAGCCGACGAGGGTCCGCAAGCCGGATGGCTCCTTCGTCGGCGATATCAGGCATTTCGACTGGCACATCATCTTCAGGCCTCGCCTGGTTTTCTATGCGGCAGTCTGGTGCATGATCGGCGCCGCTATGGTCGTGCATCTCGCATTGCGCGAACGATTGGAGCTCAATGTCGTCCATGACCGCAATCCACAGTTCGTCCTTGAAAGCGACGGCTCGATCCGCAACGGCTACACACTCCGAATCCTGAACATGGTTCCCAGGCCTAGAAAGATCGAACTCAACATGTCTGGCCTGGATGGAGCCACGATGCGAATTCCTGAATTCGGCATGAATGATGGCCGCAGCTTCGTGTTGAAGGCGGCACCCGATGCGGCCACGACCGTCAAGGTCTTCGTGACCAGGCCTGCAGCAAGTGCTCGGCCGTCGGAGTTCCTCTTCGCAATTGAAGATGAAGGGCATGAAGATCGTGCAACCTATCGAGCAGCCTTCAATTCCCCAGGAGGGGCAAAATGAGCACGAACACTAAAGGATTCACGGGGCGGCATATGCTTCTCACGACCTGCGCTTTCTTCGGCATCGTGATTTCCGTCAACGTGACGATGGCATGGTACGCCTCCGCGAGTTGGAGCGGTCTGGTTGTGGAAAACACCTACGTGGCCAGCCAACAGTTCAATGAAAAGACGGCTGCCATCAAAGCCATGACTGCAACCGGAGTATCGGGAAGCATTTCCCTCCATGCTGATGTCTTTACCTACCATCTTCACAATCGGGATGGAACGCCAACCTCGGTCGACATGGTCACGGCGAATTTCAAGCGTCCCGTCGGTGACCACGAAGACTTCAGCGTAACTCTGAAGAAGGTTGGAGAGGGACTTTTTGAAGCTGACCGCCATTTACCGTCCGGCGACTGGATCGTTGAACTGATCTCCCGACGTGGCGGAACGCTCGTCATGCATGAAGCCCTTCGCTTCGACACCGTGGGGTTCGACAAATGACCTGTTGCATGGTGGATGCCGAGGCGATGCTTGCGATGAGCGCTTCTTCGGTGAGCGCCGAAGAAATAGCACTTGCCAGCCACCCATTGGGCGAAGGACTGCTTCAACTTGATCTGAGCGTGCCGGACGTCCATTGCGGAGCCTGTATCTCAACAATCGAAAAGGTTCTGTTGGCTTTGCCGTTCATCCGGAAGGCCCGAGTGAACCTGACGTCCAAGCGTGTCAGTTGTGTTTATGCCGAAACCGTCGATGGGGTCCGAACGGATGCGACGGCAATTATCGAGGCAATAAGCTCCGCGGGATATCGAGCACATCTCTTCGCCCCGGCCGCGGCGGAGAGCGACAAGACGCGAAACAAACTTCTCTTGGCCGTCGGTGTGGCCGGATTCGCCGCCGCCAATATCATGCTGTTATCCGTTTCTATCTGGTCGGGTGCAGACGCTGCGACTCGCGACATGTTCCACTGGATATCGGCGATGATCGCAGCGCCCGCGCTGATCTATGCGGGGCGGTTCTTCTTTCAATCGGCATGGAATTCGCTGAAGCATGGTCGAACCAACATGGACGTGCCGATCTCCCTTGCAGTCACACTTTCCTACGCTGTCTCGCTCTGGGAGACCATGCATCATGGCGAACATGCCTGGTTCGACGCGACGGTTTCTCTGTTGTTCTTCCTGCTGATCGGCAGGACACTTGATCACCTTATGCGCGAGAAGGCGCGTGCCGCCATTAACGGCCTCGCACGGATCGCACCGCGCGGTGCGCTTCTCATCGCTGTCGACGGATCACGCCGCTACGTGGCGGTGGAAGATATCGCGATCGGCGACGAGATCGCAGTGGCTGCCGGCGACCGCATTCCGGTCGACGGCGTGATCGCGAGTGGCGAAAGCGATCTCGACCTCTCGATCGTCACCGGAGAAAGCAGTCCCGTCGTCGTTGGCAAGGGATCGGAGGTGAGCTCGGGTGCGATGAATTTGACCGGTTTCCTTGTGGTGCGCGCTACAAAGGTCGCCAGGAGCTCGCTGCTTGCCGAAATTATCGGTTTGATGGAGGCTGCCGAGGGGGGCAGAGCCCGCTATCGCCGCATTGCCGACCGGGCGGCCTCCCTCTATTCTCCGGCCGTTCACTTCCTTGCGCTTGTCTCATTTCTCGGATGGGGCTTTGCCGGTGGGGACTGGAAGCACGCTATGCTCGTCGCGGTCGCGGTGCTGATCATTACGTGTCCTTGCGCCCTGGGACTTGCAGTTCCGGTGGTTCAGGTTGTTGCCGCCGGCGAACTCTTTCGCAGGGGAATCATGGTTAAAGACGGTTCGGCACTCGAAAGGCTGGCCGAGATTGACACCGTCGCGTTCGATAAGACCGGCACGCTGACACTCGGTCGCCCTCGCCTCGTCAAGTCGGAAACCAGCAATCCCAGCGATGTCGCCATTGCCGCAGGACTTGCAAGCCACTCCAGGCATCCGCTTTCTCAGGTATTGAGCCGCAGTCCAACTTCTGGTCGGATGGAATTCGATAGCGTCACGGAGGTCTCGGGTGGAGGATTGAAAGCATATCGAGATGGTGCTCTTTATCGGCTTGGCAGCCGGTCGTTCGCCCGCAACATAGATCGGACTGAAATGGCCGGCGTCGACGAAGCGCTGTCCGAGGTGGTCCTCACCAAGGACGATATCGTCCTGGCGCGATTCTTCTTCGAGGACATGATCCGGCCGGGTGCGAACGAGGCTGTCGGGGAGCTTCGCGCCACTGGTTTCAAGACAGCCATATTTTCGGGAGACAGACAATGTGTGGTCGATGCCGTTGCAAAACGCCTGGGAGTTGATCTTGCGCTTGCCGGCTTGAATCCCAAGCAAAAGGTTGAAGAGTGCCAAGCGTTGAGCAGCGCACATCACCGGGTGTTCATGATCGGAGACGGCATCAACGACGCGCCGGCGCTTGCCGCCGCCCATGTGTCCATGGCACCGGCGACGGCCTCGGATATTGGCAGGCAGGCCGCCGACCTGGTATTTTTCAATGATCAACTCGACGCGGTGCCCATTGCAATCGCCATTGCGCGCAGATCTGCCACGTTGATCCGACAGAACTTCGCACTAGCGATCGGCTACAATATTCTTGCCATACCCATCGCGATCGCAGGCTATGCCACTCCTCTCATTGCCTCAGTTGCTATGTCCACGTCGTCCATTATCGTCGTTTCGAATGCTTTAAGACTGGCAACGTTCCAAAGAGAATCTTCACGAGGAGGGGCCAGCCTGCCGGTTCTGAGTGAGGCGAAGGGAGGTCGCGCATGAACATGCTGATCTATCTCATTCCCATCGCGCTCTTCATGGGGGGCATAGGTTTGGCCGCCTTTCTCTGGTCGCTGAGGAGCGGCCAGTATGACGACCTGGAAGGCGCCGCCTGGCGCGCGATCGCAGACGACGACCCCGATACGGGAAGAAAATAGCGCGCGGAAGGGGATAATGCGTGAGCCGATCAAGACATCTCAAGTGCCGAAATTTCTGATAAATTGCATAAGAAAGCGTCCAACCTGCTTTTTGATCCGCCTGGCGCGCCAATATAGCGGGACTCGGCTCAAATTCTTGGCCACACCGGTAGAACCATGCAGGATCCTGCGTTATGTCATGTGTCCAGATATTCAGCGGGCTCTGAGGGAAGATGGAAGCGGATCGAATTCTGGTGGTCGACGATGACGCCCGGATCAGGCAAATGCTCGCGCGATATTTCGAGGACCACGGCTATCTGGTCACCGGCGTGCCCAGCGGCGCCGCGATGCGCGTCGAACTCACGAGGACGCGGTTTGTCGCCGTCTTCCTGGACCTGGTTTTGCCGGGGGGCGAGAACGGCCTGGAGCTCTTGAAAGAGATCAGGGCGACTTCCGATGTTCCTGTGCTTATGCTCACAGGACAGGATGATGTCACGGATAAGGTGATAGGGCTCGAATTCGGAGCCGACGATTATATTGCCAAGCCCTTTCATCTTCGCGAGCTCCTAGCCCGACTCCGGACGGTCCTCAGGCGGCGTTCGCCCTCCGCATCCGCGGGACTGGCGCTCGTAGAGGAGGTTTTTCGGTTCGATGGCTTCTCGTTGGATGTGTCGCGAAGAAAGCTTACGTCGCCTTTGGGAGCCGACGTTCCCCTGACGACAGGGGAATTCGACATGCTTCTCGTTTTCCTGCGCAATGCGGGAAGGGTGCTCTCAAGAGAGACGCTTATGGATCTGACCAGGAACAGAAATTTGGAGGCGTTTGACCGCGCAATCGACGCGCAGATCGTCAGGCTGCGAAGGAAGATCGAGAGTGATTCCAGGGCACCCGCACTGATCCAGTCCGTCAGAGGCGTGGGTTACGTTTTTACGGGGCGGACCGCCTAAGCCAGATCATTGATCCGGATCAATGTTTGAAGGGAAGAAGGCGATATGTTGCCTGCGCAATCGGGCAATCCTTCACTATGGTCATCTGGATTATTTTCGCTGCTCTGGCGACAGGCGTCACCGCCGCGCTGCTGCATCCGCTGTCAAAACCCCATCCGGTCGATGCTGGCGGAAACGTAGATGTGGGCTGGGTGTATCGTGACCAGCTTTCCGAGATCGAAAGCGAACTTGCTTACGGTCAGATTCAGCCCGCCGAATACGAGCTCGCGAAAGCGGAGATAGCCAGGCGCCTGTTTCGCGTGGCCGATGCTAGCGCGCCACGCGATTTCGTCGCCTCGACAGGTTCAATGTTCTGGATGAAGCTTGCTGTCGCAGCAGTCCTGTCAGTGGGAAGCATATCCTTGTATGTTGTCCTGGGCTCTCCGGACTTGTCTTCGAAGCCTCTGCAGCAAAGGTTAGATGAACCCGGTCAACGCCTGGCAATCCTCATTCGTCAAACGGAAGAGCACTTGGCCCGCGCGCCGAGCGATGGTCGCGGCTGGGATGTGATTGCTCCCATCTATTCGCGATCCGGCCGAATTGCTGACGCTCTAGACGCTTATCATAATGTGATCCGGCTGTTGGGACCGAATGCGACGCGCCTCGACGGACTTGCCGAAACGTTGATGACCGCTTCAAACGGCATCGTGACGGCGGAGGCGCGTGGCGTGCTGCGGCAATCGCAAGCGCTCGATGCCGCCAATCCGCGCACGCTTTTCTATCTGGCGCTGGCGCTGGAGCAGGAAGGCAAGGCGGCCGAAGCGAAGACCGCCTTTGAGGCCCTGGCGAAACAATCGCCGCCGGACGCGCCCTGGCTCGCGGCCGTCGACGAGCATATCATCAAGAATGGCGGCCGGCCTGAGGTATCCACCAACGGCAATGCACCCGGCAATCCGACCGCCGAGGACGTCGCTGCGGCGAACGCGCTCAGCAGCGGCGATCGCCAGCAGATGATCCGCGGCATGGTCGATAGCCTCGATACCAAGCTCAAAGAGGATCCGAAGAATTTCGAAGGCTGGATGCGGCTCATCCGCTCCTATGCCGTATTGAACGACCGGGATCGTGCCGTCGATGCGCTGAAGCGCGGCCTCGCGGCGTTTCCGGCCGATGGAGGGCAGGGCCAGCAGCTTCTGGCGCTGGCGAAGGAATTGGGACTGCCGACGGAGGTGACGCAGCAATGACCCGCAAGCAGAAACGTCTGGCAGTCATCGCCGGCGGCATGGGTTTCATCGCCGTCGCCGTGCTGCTGGTCCTCTTCGCCTTCAGCCAGTCGGTCGCCTATTTCTACATGCCGGCGGACCTAGCGAAGACGCCGGTCAATGCCGGGACGCTGATCCGCCTCGGCGGTCTTGTTGGCGAAGGCTCGATCGTGCGCGGCCAGGGTACGCAGGTGCAGTTCTCCGTTACCGACGGCACCGATACGATCAAGGTCAAATATGATGGCATCCTGCCGGATCTCTTCCGCGAAGGGCAGGGTGTGGTGACCGAAGGCAAGTTCGAGCCGGGCAGCGACGTTTTCGTTGCTGACAGCGTGCTCGCCAAGCATGATGAGCGCTACATGCCGAAGCAGGTCGCCGACAAGCTGAAGGCCGACGGCGTCTGGAAGGGCGAGGAGGCGACGCAATGATCATCGAACTCGGACATTATGCCCTGGTGCTGGCGCTCGCCACCGCGCTGATCGTCTCAATTCTGCCTGTGGTCGGTGCCCGGCGCGGTGACGTGTCGATGATGGATATCGCACCGATCGGCTCGATCGTCGTGTTCTTGCTGGTCGCCTTCTCTTTCAGCGTGCTGACCTACGCCTATGTCGCCTCCGATTTCTCCGTCCTCAACGTCTGGGCCAATTCCCATTCGCTGATGCCGCTGATCTTCAAGATCTCCGGCGTCTGGGGCAATCACGAGGGATCGATGATGCTCTGGCTGCTGATCCTGGCGCTGTTCAGCGCGCTGGTTGCGCTGTTCGGGCGCAATCTGCCCGATGTGCTGCGCGCCAATGTGCTGGCCGTGCAATCGTGGATATCTTCGGCCTTTCTGGTCTTCATCCTGCTGACCTCCAATCCGTTCATCCGCCTCAATCCGGCGCCGGCGGAAGGCAAGGATCTCAATCCAGTGCTGCAGGATATCGGCCTCGCCATCCATCCGCCCTTGCTCTATCTCGGCTATGTCGGCTTCTCAGTCTGTTTTTCCTTTGCCGTCGCGGCGCTTCTGGAAGGCCGCATCGATGCCGCCTGGGCGCGCTGGGTCCGTCCGTGGACGCTGGCAGCCTGGAGCTTCCTGACGCTCGGTATCGCCATGGGCTCCTATTGGGCCTATTACGAGCTCGGCTGGGGCGGCTGGTGGTTCTGGGATCCGGTGGAAAATGCCTCCTTCATGCCCTGGCTTGCCGGCACGGCGCTGCTGCATTCGGCGCTGGTCATGGAAAAGCGCGACGCCTTGAAGATCTGGACCGTGCTGCTGGCGATCCTCACTTTTTCCCTGTCGCTCCTCGGCACCTTCCTCGTCCGCTCCGGTGTGCTGACCTCGGTCCATTCCTTCGCCAGCGATCCGACGCGCGGCATCTTCATTCTCTGCATTCTTCTGATCTTCATCGGCGGGGCGCTGTCGCTCTTCGCCTTCCGCGCGCCGAAGCTTGCCGCCGGCGGATTGTTCGCACCGATCTCGCGCGAGGGAGCACTGGTGCTGAACAACCTGATCCTGACGGTTGCCTGCGGCACGGTGCTGACCGGCACGCTCTATCCGCTGGCGCTTGAAACGCTGACGGGCGACAAGATTTCCGTCGGTCCGCCCTTCTTCAACATGACGTTCGGATTGCTGATGGCGCCGATCCTCATTGCCGTGCCGTTCGGCCCGCTGCTCGCCTGGAAGCGCGGCGACCTGCTCGGCGCATTGCAGCGACTCTATGTCGTCGCAGGCTTGGCCTTCATCGCCGGATTGGTTCTGTTTTACATCCGGCATGGCGGCCCGGTACTTGCCGTTCTCGGTCTTGCAGCCGGCTTCTTCCTGATCTTTGGCGCCTTGGCCGATCTCTGGTATCGCGCCGGTGTCGGCAAGGTGGCTGCGAATGTGGCCTGGCGGCGCCTCAGCGGGCTGCCGCGTTCCGCTTTCGGCACGGCGCTGGCGCATGCGGGCCTCGGCATCACCGTGCTTGGCATTATTGCGGTGACGACCTTCGAGGGCGAGAACATCACCAGCATGAAACCCGGCGAGACCGCTGAGCTTGGGGGGTACAGCCTGCGCTTCGAGGGCATGCAGCCGGGCGTTGGCCCCAATTTTACCGAGGATCGTGCCCGCTTCACGGTCAGCCGCGGCGGGGTCGCCTTTGCGGAAATGTCCTCCGCCAAACGTGTCTTCACCGCGAGCCGTACGGCGACCACCGAATCCGGCATTCTCACGCTTGGATTTAGCCAGCTTTATGTGTCGGTCGGCGATGCCGGCAAGGATGGCGGCACGGTCGTGCGCATCTGGTGGAAACCCTTCATCCTCTGCATCTGGATGGGCGCGCTGGTCATGGCGATCGGCGGCTTCGTGTCGCTCAGCGACCGCCGCCTGCGCGTCGGCGCTCCCAGCCGCAAGGCGAAGCCGGCTCGCCCGGCGATGGAGCCGGCAGAATGAGCAGCTATCGGCCGACAACCCGCTTTGCCGGTATCCGCGGTCTCGGCGGCGTCATGCGGCTGTTTCTTTGCCTCATCCCGCTACTGGCGCCGCTGCCAGCCTTTGCCGTCAATCCCGACGAGGTTCTAGCCGATCCGGCTCTGGAGGCGCGGGCGCGCACGATTTCGGCCGAACTGCGCTGCATGGTCTGCCAAAATCAATCCATCGATGATTCCAACGCGGATCTTGCCCGCGACCTGCGCCTGCTCGTGCGCAAGCGACTTGCCGACGGCGATACGGATCGGCAGGTGCTCGACTATATCGTTTCCCGCTATGGCGAGTTCGTGCTGCTCAAGCCGCGCTTGAGCGAAAAGACCTACATACTCTGGGGGGCGCCGATCGCGCTCTTCGTTGTGAGCGGATTGGCCTTGGTCGTCTACGCCCGCCGCCGCGCCGGCAAGCCCACCGGCAAGCCTCTGAGCGACGAGGAAGAGGCGCGGCTTGCCGAGCTGCTCAATCCGCCTGATTCTTGACTAGGATCAAAGCGCCCTTGGAAACGCTGCGATACGTTTGATTCGCAATAACCCCGATATGCGAGGCAGATGACATGCAGGCGAAGGACATTATGACCAGAGATGTAATCTCGATCAGCTCTGCGGTCGGCATTCGCCATGCGGTAGCGCTCATGCTGCAGAACAATGTCAGCGGTCTTCCCGTCATCGATGATCAGGGACTGGTATGCGGGGTGCTCACGGAAGGCGATCTTCTGCTTCGTCGGGAAATTCGTCCTCCTCAACGATCTTTCCGCTCTGCCGAAGTGATATCAGAGATCGACCTCGAACGTTACATCGCCAGCAATGGTTGGTCGGTGGCGGACATGATGTCCCAGGACGTAATTGTTGCTCGGCCGGACAGCGAGATTTCGGATATTGCCGAGAGCCTGCAAGCTCATCGAATCAAACGGGTCCCCATTGTTGAGAATGGGAAGCTAGTGGGAATCGTCAGCCGCCGCGACATCCTTGCGATGATACTTAACGCCCCGGCAGAGACGCTTCCTCGTGAGGATGAATCCATAAAACTGGCGGTAAGCACAAGGCTCCGATCCGACCTTGGCCTCACGCCACAGAAGGTGACGGTAATCGTCAACAACGGCCAGGTTACCCTTGAAGGCAATGTGGAATCTGACCTGAAGCGAAAGGCGGTGCGCAGTCTTGTCGAAAGTCTGGGCGTCAGCGGCTACAAGGATCGTCTAAATGTTACCGAGACCGTCATCGAACCGTCGAGCTTCTCCTGAGCCTTTCGCTTCAGGTCAGATTCCGCATTGTTCTGAGTTATGTTTTCTGCCGAAGGGGGGGGGCGCGGCGACATGGTCTCCGGTCTCCACCAACTCCCTTTCAGAACCGTGAAGTAGATGGGGAGGCCAGGGGCTTGCTGTGAAGCAGCGCTGCACTCAGTTTGAAGCTAGCATTTTCCGTAGCATTGGCTGGATCTTCATCGAGAGCGCCAACTCGTCCAGTGGGCCGACCTGTTTCAAAACGATCCTTCCAGTTTTGTCGAGGATGAACGTTTCCGGCACTCCGTAGACGCCCCAGTCAATCGAGGCGCGACCATCGAGATCTGATCCTATCGCGGAGAACGGATTCCCGTTCGTCTTCAGGAAGGCCTTGGCGTTCTCGGGGGCATCTTTATAGTTAATGCCGACCACCGAGATTCCGGAATCCTCAGCCAGTTTCATGAGATAGGGGTGCTCTTGTCGACAAGGCACGCACCATGATGCGAAGACGTTGACCACAGTCACCTTGCCCTTGACGATGCTTTCGTCGAGGCCGTTCGACGAAAGCCCACCGATGGAGGGCAGATCGAGGAAGGGATGCGGCTGCCCGATGAGCGCGGATGGAATCGCGGCTGGCGAGTATTCACCGGTGGTTTCGCGATAGAGCGTACTCGCAACGGCGCCGGCGAAGCCTAGGAAGGCGAGGAGTGGCATCCCCGCGAGCAGCTGGCGATACATCCTAACGATCGCTTCTCATCCGCGCGACACGTACCGGCATGAGCGCCTCGACGCGACGACGATATGTTCGGCCAGCGAGCCAAATCCTGGCTGTAGCTGCGGACATGACCAAGAACGTGATTGCGTATGCTGAGTAGACGTAAAATTGATGATTCATTTCAATTCTCCAGGTACGCTGCGGTCCTTGCGGCCATTCTGTCGCGAGAGATTAACTTTCTGCGCCAGATTTCGTTTCGGATCGACGCGACATAGAGGGTCGCGAAAAGGGTAGAGAAAGCCAGCGCCATCAGAAGAAGTGGCCGGAGAAACTCGATGTCGAGAGCCGGGCCGCTCAATTTGAGCACGCTCGCCGGCTGATGCAGCGTATTCCACCAGTTCACAGAGAATTTGATAATAGGAATGTTTACGAAGCCGACGATGATCAGCACCGCGGTCACCCGGGCTGCGCGGGTGGGATCGTCGATTGCCCTGTTGATCGCCAGAATACCGAGATAGAGGATGAGAAGGATGAACATCGACGTAAGCCGCGCGTCCCAAACCCACCAAGTGCCCCACATCGGCTTGCCCCAGATCGCCCCGGTGACGAGCGATACGAATGTGAACGCTGCGCCAAGCGGAGCCGCGACACGGACCGCGACGTCGGCCAGCGGATGCCTCCAGACGATCGAGCCGATGGCGCTTCCGGTCATCACGCAATAACAGAGCATCGCAATCCACGCCGAGGGGACGTGGACGTACATAATCCTGACCGTTTCCCCCTGCTGGTAATCGCTGTCCGTGCCGAAGCTGAGCCAGAGGCCGCCGACCAGCAAAAGGGCCGTCAATGCACCAAGCGACGGTAGAACCCGCTCGGCGAACTCAAGAAACCGTGACGGCTGTGCGAGGGTTGTAAGCAATTTTGCAAAGCTGGGAAGGGTGATCATGCGGCCGTTTTACCGTGCCCCGCGTTGCGAGTGATTGATCCAGGTCAAAGATTGCCAGAGACGCGACACGACTACTGCCAGCCGAAGTGAAGACGATTGGCACCACTCGAATTCCAACTTGACGAAAGTCAAATACCGCTCAAAGTATCTCGGATACACCTTCGGGAAATCGAAGGAGCAGATGATGGATTTCGAAGCATTTTTTAAGGGCGAGCTGGAAGGTCTTCACAAGGAAGGCCGCTACCGGATCTTCGCAGATCTGGAACGCCGCCGCGGCAATTTCCCGCGCGCAATCCAGCATACGGCCAATGGCCCTCAGGAAGTGACCGTCTGGTGCTCCAACGACTATCTCGGCATGGGCCAGCATCCGAAAGTGATCGAGGCGATGAAAGAGGCCATCGATCACTGTGGCGCGGGTGCGGGAGGCACCCGGAATATTTCTGGCACCAACCACTATCACGTCCTGCTCGAACAGGAACTCGCCGATCTGCACGGCAAGGAATCGGCGCTGATCTTCACATCGGGCTATATCTCGAACTGGGCGACGCTCGGCACGCTCGGCGCGCGCATTCCCGGCCTCATCATCTTCTCGGATGCGCTCAACCATGCATCGATGATCGAAGGCATCCGCTATGCGAAGTGCGACAAGGTCATCTGGAAGCATAACGACCTGCACGATCTCGAAGCCAAGCTGAAGACGGCCGATCCCAAGGCGCCGAAGCTGATCGCCTTCGAGAGCGTCTATTCCATGGATGGCGACATCGCCCCCATCAAGGAAATCTGCGACCTCGCCGACAAGTATGGCGCGATGACCTATCTCGACGAAGTGCATGCTGTCGGCATGTACGGCCCGCGCGGCGGCGGCATTGCCGAGCGCGAGGGACTGATGGATCGTCTGACTGTCATCGAAGGCACGCTCGGCAAGGCCTTCGGCGTCATGGGCGGCTATATCGCTGCTTCCTCCGCGCTCTGTGATTTCATCCGGTCGTTTGCGTCAGGCTTCATCTTCACCACCTCGCTGCCCCCGGCTCTGGCCGCGGGCGCTGTCGCTTCTATCCAGCATCTGAAGGTCAGCCAGTTCGAACGCATGCGCCATCAGGATCGCGTGCGCAAGCTGCGTGCGCAGCTCGATGCGGCCGGTATTCCGCACATGCCGAACCCGAGCCATGTCGTGCCGGTCATGGTCGGCGATGCTGCCAAGTGCAAGTGGATTTCGGATCTGCTGCTCGACGCCGGCGTCTATGTCCAGCCGATCAACTATCCCACCGTGCCGAAGAAGACCGAGCGCCTGCGCATCACGCCGACGCCGCTGCATTCGGATGGCGATATCGAGCAGCTGGTCGGTGCGCTGCATGCGCTGTGGTCGCGCTGTGCGCTGGCGCGGGCCGCCGCCTGAAGGCGAATTAAGAGTGTGGCGTTCGGCGTCATTCGATTGCGGAAAAGATGCTTTTCCAATCCTTTCATGCCTTTCGTATGTTCGCGCTGATGTGAGCAACCCTGTCCGACAACAAATTGATCGTCATCAAAGACGAAAGCGCCGTGTGAAGACAGAAAAGGCGTAAATTTCTAAACAGGAGCTCAAGGCCTTGATGATCGCAAGCCACGACCGTCCAGCAGAATCGACCGATGGTATGTCCCTTGTCTCTGACGTCAGGGGTCGTAAATCCAAACGTGCAACTCGTTCGCTCGCAGGCCTGGGGCGACTTATTCCTTTCCTGCGCCCGCATGGTTGGCTCGTAGGCGGAGCTATCTCTTCCTTGACCGCCGCGGCACTGATCTCTCTCGCTTTGCCGACCGCCGTGCGAAGCATGATCGATCATGGCTTCAGCCGCTCGGACGGCGCCTTTATGGATCGCTATTTTCTGATGCTGATCGCGATGGCCGTCGCTCTCGCTATCGCCAGTGCTTGCCGCTACTACTTCGTCGCGGCTCTTGGAGAAAGACTAGTCAGCGACCTTCGGCTTTCCGCCTTTGGGAGAGTGGTACACCTTCCGGCAAGCTTTTTCGACGTGAATCGCGCCGGAGAAATTTCGACCCGGTTAATCGCAGATACGGCACAAATCAAATCGGCAGTCAGTTTGGCGGCCTCAGTAGCACTTCGCAACTCCATCCTGTGCGTTGGTGCACTCGTAATGATGTTCATAACAAGCCCCAGGCTCTCTTCGATAACGATCGGAGCGATTCCGCTCATCGTGATCCCGCTTGTCGTATTCGGTCGCTCAGTTCGCCAAAAATCTCGCTCCGCACAGGACGCCTTGGCCGAGGCGTCCGCCTTCGCGAACGAAATCATCTTAGGGAGTCGCACGATCCAAGCTTTCAATGCAGAGGACACCGCCAAGCGCAGATATCTCCGCGATATTGAGGCTTCCTATGCCAGGTCAGCGATCGCCGCCCGATCGAGAGCTTTACTGACTGCCTTTGCAATCGCACTCATATTCACAAGCGTCGTGGGGGTTCTTTGGATTGGTGCACAGAACCTCATGTCAGGTGCGATGTCGCCCGGCAGCTTGAGCCAGTTTCTTCTTTATCTGGTGATCGCCGCAAGTTCGCTCGGATCACTTTCGGAAGTTTGGGGTGAGCTCGCACAAGCGGCCGGGGCTGCCGGACGGCTCTTCGAACTGATGGACGAGAAAGAGGATGATCGGTCGGCTGCAAAGGGAATGGGACGGTTAGCATTGCCGGTCTCAGGCTCTGTCGAGTTCAGCGGTGTGCGGTTTGCTTATCCTGGTAGCCCCGAACGAGAGGTGCTTAAGGGCTTGTCAATGCGCGTGGCACCCGGCGAAACGGTGGCAGTCGTCGGACCGTCAGGTTCCGGGAAGAGCACCCTGTTCTCGATTCTGCTTGGATTTTACCAGGTGAAATCGGGGCAGATATCGCTTGATGGCCGTGAAATTGCGAGTTTGTCGCCGGAGGAAGTTCGCCGTCAGGTCGCCATTGTCCCGCAGGACGTTACGATTTTTGCAACGTCGATCAGCGAGAATATTGCGCTTGGCCGACCAGATGCAACTGCCGAAGAAATTCAGGCCGCAGCTTCAAAGGCGCAGGCAGATGCCTTCATATTGGCCCTTCCGAAGGCGTACGAGACGGTCTTGGGCGAGCAAGGGCTTACGCTTTCGGGTGGCCAGCGCCAGAGACTTGCGATCGCTAGAGCGGTGCTGAAAGACGCCCCGATCCTCCTTCTCGACGAAGCCACCGCGTCCCTCGACGCCGAAAGCGAGATGCTCGTGCAAAGTGGGCTTGAGAGCCTTATGGAAAACCGAACCACGATCGTGATTGCCCATCGGCTCGCGACGGTATTAAAGGCAGATCGGATTCTAGTGATGGACGAGGGTAGGATCGTTGAGGAAGGAACCCACGCAAGTCTTGTTCGTCAGGGCGGGATCTATGCCAGGCTCGCCGAACTGCAGTTCACCGCTCCGGTTTCGCCTTCCCTTGCAAGGGACGCGGCCTAATGACCGTCCGCATTCGCTTATCAGGCGCAAAGCCAATCAAGATCGGCACGCGGGCAAGCCCACTTGCGCGCGCCCAAGCCTCTGAAGTTGCCGCGCGTCTGGCCGCGTGTCACGGGCTGCCCTCCGAAGCCTTTATCATCGTATCACTGACGACGAAGGGTGATCAATTGAGGGAGCAGCCGCTTCCTGACATCGGTGTAAAGGGCCTCTTCACGCAAGAACTGGAGGAGCGGCTGTTATCCGGAGAGATCGACCTTGCGGTGCACTCCTGCAAGGATGTCGCCACGGTGCTTCCGCGAGGCCTCCATATAAGCGCCTGCCTGCCTAGAGAAGACGTGCGGGACGCCTTCATTTCCCGGACTGGCTGTCGGCTTTGGGAGTTGCCGCCCGGCGCGGTGGTGGGCACATCTTCAATACGAAGACAGGCCTTGCTTGCGTTACACCGACCGGATCTCGTCGTCGTGCCGTTTCGTGGTCTGGTTGGGACAAGACTGCAAAAGCTGGAAAGTGGCGTCGTTGACGCCACTTTGCTCGCCCAAGCGGGTCTCAACAGGCTTGGGCTGGGACAAGTGGCAACGGAGATCCTCAATCCCAGCGACTTTCCGCCAGCGCCCGCTCAAGGTGCCATCTGTATTGAAAGCTCGGTTGCAAACAGTCTGGTAACCGAACTGGTATCCGTTCTTGATCATGAGGCCACTGCAGATGCGGTGCGCTGCGAGCGGTCTTTTCTTCGCTCCCTCGACGGCTCTTGCCGCACGCCGATAGCTGCGCATGCAACCTGTCACGGCAGCGAACTGGTGCTGTGTGGAATGACAATCGAACCGGATGGAAGTCATCAAAGAACGGTTGTTTTCAGGGGGTGCCGATCGGCGGCCGAGGAGGTCGGCGGTTCGGCGGCGAGACTTCTGATTTCGAACGAAGCAGTTTCGTTGCGGTCGAGAACAGGGGTCGTGGGCTTATCGCGATCGTAGCATTGTTTACGGTGCCTGGCGGATGCGGCGCGAAAAGCTTCTCAGGCTCTCTCCGCCAGTGGACTTTGAATAGTGGGATGTCGTCGCGGGAAAGACCGCATTCTCAGGCGGCGCGGTCAGCTATTCGTAGCTGGTACGCCGCGTTGTTGCCCAACACGAGAAGCTTGAGCGGAAGGAAGACTATAGGGAACCAATCCCACATTTTGATTATTTCCAGGCTACTACCCGACACTATCTGTCGTGAGGAGCACTATCGCAAAACTGCTGCAGACAACATCAGCCATGTTGACGCAGATGAGAGCATGACATTCCGATCACACGGTATAAGTCGGCTTGCGCCATGTTTCCGGACAGGTTGTTTAACGGCGCTGGTGACCACTTCTGGCTGCCAATGCCGTTTC
Source organism: Rhizobium sp. P28RR-XV (assembly GCF_012641385.1). Taxonomy (NCBI): domain Bacteria; kingdom Pseudomonadati; phylum Pseudomonadota; class Alphaproteobacteria; order Hyphomicrobiales; family Rhizobiaceae; genus Rhizobium; species Rhizobium sp. P28RR-XV. Next base: position 2,553 of record NZ_JABAIG010000028.1, on the reverse strand, counting down.
GTTATCGGTTGGCGGTATTTGCGCCACATAAATCCGCGTTTTCGTAGCCGTTACGCAATATGGTTCGTCAAGGCGGACCGGCTAATTTCTATGCGCTTTGTTTTGCTGGTGTGGCGATTGATTTCAGTCTGACAAAGTCCGCCTGCGGGCGGGCATGCATTTTGTTTATAGGCTTGAGCGACCATTGATCCGCCGTGCCCGCTGTAGAGGTTCCCACATCGCCGTCATATCGGAACTGCGCGAGCAGTTCGAACAAAGCCGTCGCTTCTCGGGCGAGACTGTGGCTGGCGGCCGTCTGCTCCTCCACCATGGCCGCGTTTTGCTGCGTACCTTGATCAACTGTATTGACGGCCTGGCTGATTTCTGCGAGCGCCGTCGATTGTTCACGCGCGCCCTCTACGATGGCCGCTACATTGGTATCGATTTCCTGGACTTGGGTGGCTATCTCCTGAAGAGCTGATCCGGCATTGGTGACAAGGGCGACACCATTGGCGACCTGTGCACCGGAGGCGGTAATCAGGGTTTTAATTTCCTTTGCTGCCTTCGCCGATCTTTGGGCGAGTTCGCGAACCTCTTGAGCCACAACGGCAAACCCTTTGCCGGCGTCGCCGGCTCTTGCCGCTTCAACGCCCGCGTTCAGCGCCAGGAGGTTCGTCTGAAATGCGATTTCATCGATGACACCGATTATGTTCGAGATCTCGCGTGACGATGCTTCGATTTGGTCCATGGCACCGATTGCATTTCGGACGATCTCACCCGAATGCTCGGCATGTTTTCGCGCTTCTACAACGAGCCCACCGGCGTCTCCGGCACGGCGGCTGGAATCCTTGACTGCTCTCGTGATTTCCTCGAGCGCGGCCGCCGTTTGCTCAATGGAGGCTGCCTGCTGTTCGGTACGCTTGGCGAGATCGTCGGCTGCCGCCCTTATTTGGTTTGAGCCGGATGAGATGGCATGTGCGTTATCTGCAACAGTACTCATGGCTTGGCTGAGCTTATCGCATGCGCCGTTAAAATCGCCGCGAAGCCGTTCAAGTGAGGGGATGAAGGGTTTTGCGATCGCCTGCGAAAGATTGCCTTCAGCAAGATTGGTAAGGCATTCGGCCAGTTGGTCGACGTTCTCAACCCGCGCGGTCACGTCTGTCGCGAACTTGACAATCTTGAACACCTTCCCGCTGAGGTCGAAAATTGGGTTGTAGGACGCCTGGATGAAAACCTTGCGGCCGCCCTTTCCAATTCGCATGAATTCATCTGCAACCAACCCGCCGCTGGAAAGCGTCGCCCAGAAGTCTCGATATGCGCTCGACGTCGTATAGGACGGGTCGCAAAACATCGAATGATGTCTGCCTTGGATCTCCGTAAGCGAATAGCCAAGGGCGGTGAGGAAGTTTTGGTTGGCGGTCAGGACTTCTCCGGAGGGCGTAAATTCAATGATGGCTTGTGCGCGTGATAGAGCCTCGATCTTGCCGGCATCTTCCGCAGCCTTCAATTTTTGCCCGGTGATATCCGTTGCGATCTTGACCACCCTAACGGGCTTACCGCGGCGAAGAACGGGATTGTAGGAGGCCTCGATCCAGATTTCCTTGCCGCCCTTGCCGATGCGCTTATATTGCTGTTGATCGAAGGCTCCCGTGGCAAGCTTTGCCCAGAATGCCTTATAGTCCGGCGAGGCCACATAAGCCGGCTCAACAAACATGCTATGGTGTTTTCCCACAATCTCCGGAAGATTGTAGCCGAGGGCCCTGCAGAAGTTTTCATTGGCGGTGAGAATTTTGCCGGAAAGATCAAACTCGATCATGGCCTGAGATTTGGAAATAGCGGCAAGAACAGATATAGCATTCGCGCCACGATTAAGAATATGCATTGCGGTCTCCCAGAAAATGCGCGTCCGACGCAAATTGATTCGAAAATAATACTGACGCACTTCAATTAATTAATCGCAAATGCACTATCGCCCAGTATGAGCAATGGCTTTCGAAAAGTGGAGCGCTTCAGCTAGTTTGGCAGCATCCGCGTTCATATGATGATTGTATTTGGAATTGCTATCCTGCAACTACAGGTCATTTGTCCGCACTGGCCTTGTCTGTGGCGGGTGTTGACCCAAATCATCGAGATTGGATGCTAAGCGGAGCGTTTACCCAAGGCTGTGTCAGTGCAATCTAATGCAACTCACGGGATTCATAGTGAAAAAGAGGATCCGTCTCCATCAGATCAGCGCGGGAATGTTCGTTCAGGAGCTAGAACTGGCTGAGAATGAACCTTCCGGCATGGCGGGCGGCTTTTATATTTCTTCTCCAGCCGACGTGGACCGGATCATGCGAAGCCATGCGCTTAGCGTCGTCATTGACACTGAGCGAGGTCGCGACATCGGTGCCGGCCTTATCGCGGACAATAGCTGGGATGTGGAACGATATGATGCGTACCTAAAATGTAAGCGCGAATTTCGGTGCGCCTTTTGAGGCGCAGCGCTCTGAGGCATGAAGTGTCCACCAAAAAATAGGTGGACACCAAATCATGGATGAAGATGCTCCTAAATTGCAGGTGCGGCTTGTTGGT
>NZ_JABAIG010000027.1:0-38169 GCF_012641385.1 Rhizobium sp. P28RR-XV | reverse complement strand
CGAACCGTCGACAGCCATATGAGCAAGCTGCGCAAGAAGTTGGATGCCGCCGGCGTCGGCGATCTCCTCAACGGCGTCAGGGGAGTAGGATACCGCCTTGGCGATTTCGGTTAGCAACAGCCTCAATCGGCAGATCATCTGGTCGACGACGATCGTCGCCTTCGTCGCCCTGTCGGTCATGTTCTTCGGATTCCTGATTTATGGCTGGCTCTACGACTGGCTTTTCAATAATTCCGGATATTCCGACGACTGGGCAATGAGCGATTTCGTCGTCCTAGGCATCAATGTGGCGATCGGTCAGGCGGTCGGCGCCTATGTTGGATGGCGGCTTGCCAGCCGCCTCGTAAAGCCCTTGACGGCGGTGACGGAGGCGGCCCGCCTCATCGCGGACGGAGACTTTGCCGGCCGTGCGACCGGCGAAGGTAGTTTCGGCGAGACGGATCGGCTGATCAACGACTTCAATCGCATGGCGGAGCAGCTGCAGAAGGCGGAAAAGGAGCTGCAATATTCGAATTCGGCCATCGCGCATGAGCTGCGCACGCCTTTGACGATCCTGCGAGGCCGCGTGCAGGGGCTGGCAGATGGCCTATTTGAGCCTAGCCAGGAGGTGTTTCGCGGACTGATCGGACATATCGATGCCTTGACCCGTATCGTCGACGATCTGAGGACGCTTTCGCTGATGAATGCCGGGCGCATGGAACTGCAGCAGTCGCGTTTCGATGTCGCGGAGGAAATAGGCTATATCCTCGACTCCGTTTCGCCGACGCTCGCCAGCGCAGGCATCGAAATCGATGCCGATTTGCGGAGCATCGTGGTGAAGGCTGATCGGGCGCGCATCCGCCAGGCCGTGCTTGCACTCCTCGACAACGTCGCGCGCTACGCTCCCAGGTCGCAATTGCGCCTGGCCTCGCAAACGGTTGAGAACCTGTGCGTCATCATGATCTCGGACAACGGACCGGGCATGACGACCGCTGAGAGCGAGCGGGCATTCGAGCGTTTCTGGAGGGCGGACGACGCCAGGACGAGACGGGGTGGGGGATCCGGCCTTGGTCTTGCCGTCGTCAAGGCCATAGCCGAGGCGCATGGCGGCCACGCCACGATCGACAGCCGCAAGGGCGGAGGCACGACGATCGTTCTTACGATCCCGCACTGTTAAACGTTGGCGATTGGCATTCGCCGTCTTCCGATGAGCGGTACCGCGGAACGAAAAGCCAGCAGCGCGGTTCTCACGTGAGAGAAACTGTCCCAGCGAGTCTTCCGCCGGAGAATGCCGTGCTAAATCTGATGGATGATATGCCCCTCGATCCCAGCTGGCTCGATATCCTCGTTCGGCTCGCATTGGTGACGGCTGCCGGTGCCTTGGTCGGCATCAACCGCGAGGTTGGCGGTCATGCCGCTGGATTTCGCACGACGATCCTGGTGGGATTGGCGGCCTGCCTGACGATGATCCAGGCCAATCTCCTGCTGTCGACATTGGGTAAGACACCGCAGTCATTCGCTTCCATGGATGTGCTGCGCTTTCCTCTCGGTGTGCTGACCGGAGTCGGCTTCATCGGCGGCGGCGCCATTCTCAAGCGCGGGGATCTGGTGACCGGCGTGACGACGGCGGCGACCCTGTGGATCATGACAGCGATCGGCCTATGCATTGGCGGCGGACAATTGGTCGTCGGTTTGGCCGGCGCCGTCATCGCCTTTATCGTGCTATCGCCCCTCAAATGGTTCGACAAGCGGATACCGCGCCGGCAAAAGGCGCGGTTCGTGATCGAGCTTCCGCGCGACGCCGGTGTTGCGGTCACCGACATGCAAACGGCGCTCGAGCCGCGCGGATATGCCTTTGCCTTTCTTGCCAAGACGATGGGGCCGATGGAGGCCACCGCGCATATTTCCTATGAGGTGCGATGGAGGCAGGCGGGATTGGATGCCGGCGGCGCGCAACTGCTCACCTCTCTCCAGGAGTATCACAAGATCGTATCCTTCGAGATGCTGACGACAGGTACGTGACCATCGACATCAAGATCGGAACATTCCCCGACGACAAAGGTTTTTCCCTATCAAACATGGGAGAAAACGATGACCGAGATCAAGAATAGGAAAACGGCGAGGGATCCGCCGGATCGCGCCGATATTCGCACCCTGCAGGCGCTCGATCAGGCGGCCGGCGGCTCCGGAGACGTCACGCCAGGTCCCGCGATAGGAGCATCGGCGGCGCAGGATATCCCGCCGCAGCCGGGTACGGACGATGCGCGCTGCGAGGATTCGGCCGAATGCGATCGGCGCCGCAAACAGGAGGTCGATGAAATTTTCTTCAGGATCTCCGATGTGCAGTCCGGCTCCCGATCGCAGCCGCTCGACGATTTGGTGACGGAGGAAGGCGCGTCTTCGGCACAGAAACAGGAAAGGGCCGATGCCGAAATTCGCGCGGAAATCTTAGGCAGATTGAAAGCGGATGGGCTGCTCGATGCGGCGGGTATTTTCGTAACCGTAAGCCGCGGTCGCGTCATCATTGAGGGATCCGTCGAAAATCACGAAGCCAAGCAGCGCGCGGAAGCGATCTCCCGGCAGGCGGCCGGCATCGTCGGCCACGACAGCAACCTTGCCGTTCGCAAGGCGCGATAGATGGAAACGTCGAGATGCGTATGTTGTTGATTGTTGTCTTCGGCCTGATGATCGCATCGGTATTGGCCATTCTCGTCATCAAGCCATTTACCGCCGGCAACAGCCGGGATTCGACCGTGACCAGTGGGCCGATCGAACAGCCGGAGCCGAAGCCGTAAGGATGCAGCCTCATTTGCTGGGCTGTTGACTGTTCTGCTGGCCATTTTGCGGATCACCCGGCTTGATGACAAGGGTATTGCCGACCTTTGGTGCAGGCTTTTCCATTTGACTATCGCCGACGGCCGGCGGCTTGAGAACGCCGCCGCAGTCCGCCAGCTTCTGACTTGGATTGCTGTCCGGTGCCGGAGTTGCCTGCGCGTCGCCTGTCTGCTTGTTTTCGGTCTGTCGATTGGTGTCCGCAGCCTGGCATCGGTCGTCGTTCGGCGTTTGTTGTGCAAATGCGAAAGTCGAGGAAACGGCAACCGCTATTGCCGCCGTCAGCAGGAGGCGGCGGCATTTGGGCAGGGTCCAGCTGTTCAAATGGCGCGGCCAATCGAACCTGCGTTGAAACGATCGTGCCGAAGTCGATGATGTAGCCGTCGGCGACACTGCGTTGGTGATTTTCTTTGCCATTGTTCACCTCGATGACCGTATGGAGTTCTCGTGGCGAAAAACGTTTCCGATTGGGGTCGTCGTCCATCGCGATCGGAGCCAGCCGACTTGAGGTCCATCGATCTCCCATAGCCGGGAAGCCAGATGCCGGGAAGGCTGCGGATCGGATGGGTGGGAAGCTCGCCTGCCGTTTCGTTGGCTATGGAGAGAAAGCGGAAAAATCTCCATATTCTTCAGCACCATCGCGTCCGCTTGGCACGATCTGCAGCCTCATAAGGGTAACGTCCGGCTATGCGCATTGTTCCCGCCGATGCCGGCTGGATGCGGCGTCGCGGGATGGAACCATCTCGCAGCGCTGAGGTTAGGCCGCTATGGCATTTGCAATGAACGGAGGCTTACAATGGCATCTGAGGAACCAAAGAAGCCGCTATCCGCGACCGAGGCCCGTCAGGGCGTGCGCGGCGTGCATCTTTTCGCCATGTTGGTCACTGCGCTGGTGCTGGCTGCAATCGTGTGGGCTGGCGTTGAACTATGGGGCCATTACATCGAGCCGAATAAATCGGAGAACGCGGCACCGACGATAAGCTCCTCCGGCGGGCAGCCGTAGGGCGGCACGATCAACAATACTCCGCCTGCCGGACAAGCGGCCCAGCCCGCGCCAACCGACCGGTCGGAAAGCAATCAGCAGGGCACCAAGAGCACGCAGGCCCAGCCGAGCCGTGACGGAACTCAGAATTAGGAGAGAAATGTGCGAAGCAGCCATGATGCGCTTTGCATCCGGCCAACCAAAACCAGCCGGGCGGATGCACGCCCGGAAATTGTCTCTGCGAGAATTCCTTGCATATAGAAACTATCCGACGTTACGGTCCTTCGGAGAGGCATCATTCTCGGCTTCGAGCGTTGCAACTTTCCGCCGAAGCCTTATTAGCACGTCTTCACCATCGGTGGATGCTCGTGTTCGCTCCATAATCTCACGCTCCGCGGCCGCTTGTTCCCAGTGGAGGTGGCTGCATCCCCAGGGGCGCCCCGTGGCCTCCCAGATGGCGTAAGCCCGCTTGCTGATCCATTCGAACCGTTCATCCGTCATTCTTTCTCCTCCATTTTTGGATGCACCGAACCGCGATTGAGCATGAATGTTCCGCACGGGGAACAATAATGGTGCTGATGGGTTGCACCTTATGTTCAGAACTTCACAATCGCATGAATTCACAACAGAAAGGAGCACCTGATGGCTTTGACGTTGATCAGCAAGGCCTTTGCTGAAGACGAGCCTATGCCGACCAAATACGCGCTGGAAGGCGAGAATTTATTCCCTCCGCTCTCCTGGGGCGGCGCTCCCGATAAAACCCAGAGCTTTGCCCTGATCGTCGAGGATCCGGATGCGCCAAGCGGCACGTTTTGCCATTGCGGCATCGCCAACATTCCGGCGGACTGGACCGGGCTGGCCGAAAGCGTCGATACGATGCAGGAGCAGGCGCTGCGCTTTTACAGGAACGATTTCGGCAATGCCCGCTATGATGGTCCGCGGCCGCCGCGCGGCGACCCCCCTCATCGCTATATTTTTCGGCTCGCCGCCCTTGACGTGCCGAGGGTGACGCTTCCGGATGCCGTCGGGGCGGAGGCAATGTGGCAGAAGGTGAAGAAACATACGCTGGCAGAGGCAAGCCTCATCGGCACCTATCAATCATAGGCCACGCTCTGCCGGCCAGCGCGACCGGCGTTTCAGCGCCGGCCGCACCCGGTACGAGATGAATGGCCGCCGAAATCAGGCGCCCGCTGGATGGTTGCGATGAGCGGAAAAGATCAAGGCGATTCGGACAAGGACGAACCGCGCACCTTCGCGGCCGAGGATGTTCGCCAGGGCGAGATCATCCTGAAACGGCGTTGGCAGCGCGTCATATTCATCGGCGGCCTCGCCGCGGTGGTGCTGGTCATCCTGCTGGTGCGCTTCGCCGGTTAGGCAAACGAGATCGAAAACAAGTCGAAGGAGGGCTCATCATGCCCGCAAAGTCGAAATCGCAACAAATGGCAGCCGGTGCGGCGCTCGCCGCCAAACGCGGCGAGAGGAAAAAGAGCGAGCTGAAGGGTGCATCGAAGAGCATGGTCGACTCCATGAGCGAAAAGGAACTTCGCGACATGGCATCGACCAAGCGAAAGGGAAAACCGGAGCACGCGGCCAAGTCCTGACGGTCCGGTGATGGCCTGAAACGCTGACCCGTTTCAGCCCTATCGTTTCCATCGCCAGTCCCGAACTTCCGGCATGTCCTCGCCATGACGCCGGACATAGTCGTGGTGCTCGACGAGCTTTGCCTTCAGGTCTTCCACGACCTCCGGAACTTTTTCGGCCAGACCCGGTACGCGGCTGATTGCTTCAAGAGCAAGATGATAGCGATCCAGCTCGTTCAGCACGGTCATGTCGAAGGGCGTGGTCGTCGTGCCTTCCTCAATGAACCCGCGCACATGGATGTTTTCGTGATTGGTTCGTCGGTAGGTCAGCCGGTGGATCAGATAGGAATAGCCGTGATAGGCGAAAATGACAGGTTTGTCCGTGGTGAAGATCCGGTCGAATGCCTGATGCTCGAGGCCGTGCGGATGCTGCTCCGGATCCTGCAGGGCCAGAAGATCGACCACGTTGACCGTGCGGATTTTCAAGTCCGGGATCGCCGCATGCAACAGCATGACGGCGGCAAGCGTCTCCATGGTCGGGACATCGCCGGCACAGGCCATGACCAGGTCGGGAGCGATGGTATCGTTCTCGTAGCTTGCCCAATCCCAGATGCCGACGCCGGCCTTACAATGGGCGATCGCCTCGTCCATGCTCAGCCACTGGGATTCCGGCTGCTTGCCGGCGACGATGACGTTGATCCGGTCGTATGTCCGCAGGCAATGATCGCCGACCCATAGCAGCGTATTGGCATCCGGCGGCAGATAGATGCGTACAATGTCCGCTTTCTTGTTGGCGACGAGATCGACGAAGCCGGGATCCTGATGGGAAAAGCCGTTGTGATCCTGGCGCCAGACATGCGACGTCAACAGGTAGTTCAGCGACGAGATCGGCTTGCGCCATGGCAGTTCGCGCGAGACCTTCAGCCACTTGGCATGCTGGTTGAACATGGAATCGACGATATGGATGAAGGCCTCGTAGCACGAGAAGAGCCCGTGCCGGCCGGTCAGCAGATATCCTTCCAGCCAGCCCTGGCAGAGATGTTCGCTCAGAACCTCCATCACCCGGCCATCCGGGGCGAGATGGACGTCATAATCTTCGATCGGCTCCATCCAGACGCGATCGGTGGCTTCGAAGACGCTGCCGAGGCGGTTCGATTCCGTCTCGTCAGGCCCGAAGATGCGAAAATTCTGCTTGACATCATTGAGCTTCAGCATGTCGCGCAGGTAGTGGCCGAGTATCTCCGTCGATTGCACCTGCTTGCTGCCGCGCTCGCCGATCTCGACAGCGTAATCCTCGATGGAGGGAGCCAGAAGTTCCTTGCGGAGCAGGCCGCCATTGGCGTGAGGGTTGGCGCCCATACGTCTTTCACCTTGTGGTGCCTGCGTCTGCAACTCGGTCTTCAGCCGCCCATCGCGGTCGAAGAGGTCGTCCGGATCGTAGCTGCGCATCCAGTCTTCCAGGATCTTGCGATGGCCCTCGTCGCCGCGGCAATTGGCGACGGGCACCTGATGCGCCCGCCAGAAGCCTTCGACCTTCTTGCCGTCGACCTCCTTTGGTCCCGTCCAGCCCTTCGGGCTGCGCAGGACGATCATCGGCCAGCGCGGCATCCCTTCCGAGGATGCTTTTTCGCGTGCGTTCCTCTGTACGCCGCGGATGCGATCGAACGCCTGATCGAATGTGGCGGCCATCGCCTGATGCATGGCAGCCGGCTCGTGCCCCTCGACGAAAAACGGCTCGTAGCCATAGCCGGAGAACAGGTTTCTGAGATCATCATCGCTTGCCCGGCCGAGGACCGTCGGATTGGCGATCTTGTAGCCGTTGAGATGAAGGATGGGCAGCACTGCGCCATCCCGCGCCGGATTGAGGAATTTGTTGGAATGCCAGCTTGCCGCCAGCGGCCCGGTTTCGGCTTCGCCATCGCCGACAACACAGGCAACGACGAGGTCGGGATTGTCGAAAGCGGCGCCGAAGGCATGCACGAGCGCATAGCCGAGCTCGCCGCCCTCGTGGATGGAGCCCGGTGTCTCGGGTGCCGCATGGCTCGGAATGCCGCCGGGGAAGGAAAATTGCTTGAACAGCTTTCGCATCCCGTCCGTCGTCTCGGCGATATCTGGATAAATCTCGCTATAGGTGCCTTCGAGATAGGTGTTGGCGACCATGCCGGGGCCGCCGTGACCCGGTCCGCATATGTAGATGATGTCGAGATCGCGCGCCTTGATGATGCGGTTCAGATGAGCATAGATGAAGTTCAGTCCGGGCGTCGTGCCCCAGTGGCCGAGCAGCCTCGGCTTGATGTGCTCGGGCCTCAGCGGCTCGCGCAGCAGCGGATTGTCCATCAGATAGATCTGGCCGACCGATAGATAGTTGGCGGCCCGCCAGTAGCGGTCGATCAGAGAGAGTTCTTCGGGCGAAAGCGGCGTGGTGACTGCAGTCATTTCCGTCTCCTCGTCTTCGTCACGCGATAAGGGCTAAGGCCTCGTCGGCGATGACCTGTTCCTCGTCGGTCGGGATCACGAACAGTTTTACCCGGCTGGAGGCCGCGCTGATCGATGTCGAATTGCGCCGGTTCACGTCGTCATCGATCTCGATACCCAGCCATTGCAACCTCCGTGCGACGTGGGTCCTGATCTGCGGCTGGTTTTCGCCGATGCCGGCGGTGAAGACGAGAGCGTCGAGCCCGCCGATCGTCGCGCACAGCCGGCCGACTTCGCCCGATATGCGCAGGCAGAACAGCTCTATGGCCTCAGCCGCTTCCGGGCTGTCGTCTTCGAGCAGAACACGCGTGTCGCCGCTGATGCCGGAAACACCAAGCAGGCCGCATTCACGGTAGAGAAAGTCTTCGATCCGTTCCGGTTGCCACATCCCGTCCCTCATCAGATAGAGCAGTGCGCCCGGGTCGAGCCAGCCGGGACGTGTCGCCATCGGGATTCCGTCCAGGGCCGAAAACCCCATGCTGGTGTCGCGGCTGATGCCGTTTTCCATCGCGCACAGGCTGGCGCCGCTGCCGAGATGGCATGCGATGACCTTGCCCCCGGCGGTTGCCGGATCGATCTTGCGAAGCTGCGAGGCGATGTATTTGTAGGAAAGGCCGTGGAAGCCGTAGCGGCGCACGCCCTCATCATGCATGCCGCGCGGGATTGCCAGCCGTCGGACCAGGTCTGATTGCGACGAGTGGAAGGCTGTGTCGAACGAAGCGACTTGCCGCACCTCCGGTCGAAGCTTTTCGATAGACCGGATGACACGGAGCGCCTGCGGCTGATGCAGCGGAGCAAGGGGAACGAGTTTCTCGATCCGGCCGATCGCGGCACCGTCGAGCAGCGTCGCCTCGCGAAACGTCAAGCCGCCATGGACGACGCGGTGGGCGACCGCGCGCAGCCTGCCTGGAAGGTGAGCGAGCATATGGTCCAGGGTTTCGGCGACGACGGAGACGAAGTTTGCATCGTTATCGCCCTTGACCGACCTCTCGTATTTATCGTCTCCGATGGAATAGCGAAGCATCAGCGGAGCTTGATCGAAGTCGATCTTGCCGCGGCCGACATTGCGCGCCTGCGTGCCCGCCAGCTCGAAGATCCCGATTTTCAAGGTCGAGGATCCGGCATTGAACGTCAGCAAGACATCGTCGGTCATGTCAACCTCGAATGAAGGGTGTCGACTACCGCTAGTTAGGGCATTTGCGCCCGGAAGCAACCGGGCATGTAGCCGCAGATCTGATCGGGCAAAGGCTTCGGGAACCAAGCCGAGGCCGGACGGTTCGGATCATAGTCAATTCGACAATCATTCGGCAAATGTCCGCCGATGTAAGAAGGCACAAGATGGAAACCTACCGGCGATATCGCAAGAACGAGGTTCCGCCGGGCTCCATTACCAGCCATAGCTGAAGGTAGCGCCACTGCCGTTATCCCCATCCTGCACTACGTCGGTTTCGGTATTTCGCCCATACTGGAAAATGCCATAGGCATTGTTGTTGCCGTTCTGCCGCAAGGTTGCGGAATGACCGTTGCCCCGTTGCTGGATGAAGCCGAGGTTGCCACGGCCAGCCTGAGCGATACCAGCCGCGTTACCCCGGCCCAGCTGCCGGATGTCGGCGTCCTTCAGGCCGCGATAGAGCGAATAGACCCGCAGCCCGGTTGAGAAAAGACCCGCATCCTCGGCATTATCAGGCGCGAGGTTGAACGAGATCCGGCCGCCGGCATAGGCCGGCACAGACGAGGCGACCTGCCCCAGGCTCGCGGCAACAAGCGTTACGGTAAGGATCTTAAACACGTTGCGGGGCATCTTGCTCTCCATTTGCCGGCTTTCTTAGCCGATGATCAACTTTCGCATCTTTAAGCTGAACCCATTCGGAATTGCCCGTTCAGTTGCCGTTCAGTCGTTGCGGCCTGATCGAAAGCAAAAGGGCGCCAGAAACCGGCGCCCTTTTAAAGAGATCTACAGAGTGTGGGGGCCGTTCAGTTGCCGTCGATCTGCTTCGTGCAGCTGAAACGCTTATCTCCGATCACGATATCGAGTGTCGCCTTGTATCCGGTTCCCTTGGCGTCGAGCGAGACGGAGCTGAGGGTTGCCGCATGTCCCGCCGTTGCATCAAAATCGCCACCCTGGTTGATCGTGGAGCTACCGCCGTCTCCTGATTTCTCGACATGGAAGGTGTAGGTCCCGCCGACGTGCTTGTCGGCGTGGACGAGCGCATCCAGTCTCACCATACCTGCCCCAGGCGTTGCTTTGATTTCGCAAAGCTGCGCCTCGTCGGATTGGTTGGCAGTCGTCACCGCCGCAACCGCGCCGACAGGAAGCAGGACCAGCGCGAGAATCGCCACCAGGCGGCGTTGATGTTTGAGGCTATTTGGCATGGATCATCTCCCTAATGGCCTGCTGTTGCGATCTTAACCTCATTTTGCGTCATCGCGCGGCCGCTTACGGGCAGGCCTGGACGAAGGCCGCGACATTGCCATTGCCGCCCTGGCTGACATTGGCGCTGCAGCCATGACCGACCTGGACCCCAGCCGCGATGTTGCCATTGCCGTCCTGGGTAAGGATGGTCGTGTGGTTGGAGCCAAACTGGCCGATGCCGGCCACGTTGCGGTCGCCGTTCTGATAGGTGGCGCCATAGTTGTCATTGCCTTGCTGGCCGACAGCCGAAAGGTTATGACGACCATATTGATGGCCGACAATCCGGTTGTAGCCGCCGTTCTGGTAGGTTCTGATCCGGTTTCCGTACCCTTCCTGCGCGCCACCGGCAGAATTCGACCAGCCATATTGTTCGATACGCACATCGTTGGCCATGGCGGGAGCTGCGGCGGTGAGGCCAGCGAGAGCGACGAGTGCGGTTGCAATGAAAGACGTGCGGATCATGACTGTATCTCCTCAGGCGGATAGGACCGCGGTTGAACGTCTTTCTTCTAGATGCCCTCGTTGGAACGGAAGCTGAAGGCACCATTCAGTCGCGGTTCATTCGCAGACACCGGTGCCGGCTTCTCGGATGTCGGCGCATTTGGCTGTTTCCACAAGAAACGATAAGCGAGACCATGTGGACCAAAAGGTCGCGTTTGATGGAGGTATGAAGTTACTCATCGATGAGCTGACATACTGCGGCAGTTAAGAACCGTTGGTCGTCCGATAATGCGGCGATGCAAACCCGAGACGACCCCGGAGCAACCCAACTATGCTTCCCAAGCACGCTGCCGCGCGCACCAATGTCCTGCCCCCCGTCAATGGAGCGGCGAGAATACAGTAGCATAGCGTCCATACTCGGCCTAAAATCGAAGCGAACATTTGCAGCGATCCCGTCTTCGAGCCATTGCTTTTTCGTCTCTCAATCAAAATGCTGCTGTGATCCCGGGAACGCCTGTAATGGTAATGGAGTGTCAAGCGCTCGACAGGAACCGTCTCGTAAGCGATCGCATGGGGAGTCCACGTCGTATAAGCGCCGAGCTTCAAGGCATCGGTCCACAATTGCCAATCCTCGCCACCTGCCAGGCCAAGCGCATTGTCGAAACGAAGGCCAGTGCGGCGAAAGAACTCAAGCTTTCCCATCCAGCTGCCGGTTGCCAGCTTAATGTGCTTGGCTTCGCCCCTGTCGAGGAGACGAATGGACCTCGCTTCGCTGTTGCGATTCATTCTGTTCATTCCGGACCAAACCATCCTGTTCCATGGGGAGGCGTCGACCGGCGGCGGTGTGAACCTGACCGGTGACGCGACGATATCGAAGTCTTGAGCGTCTCGCGCGGCGAGCAGTTGCTCAAGCCAGTCTTCCGCGACTATTTCGTCATCGTCGGCAAAGGTCAGCATGTCGCCACCCAACGCAAGTGCAGTCTCAAGGACGCGATTGCGAGCGAAGGCGATCCCGAGCTGCGTCTCGAGCTCGTATTGAACGGTCGAGTTTGGCACTTGCGCTCGAAAATGCTCGATAGCTTGACTTAACGAAGCGGTTTCATTGTTCTCGACGACGATAAAATGGAGACGAATTCCATCAGGCACATTCAGCCTGCTATAGGATTTCAGAAGATTTGAAAGCATTTGTGGCCTTGCACGAGTGACCGTCCCTACGCAAATCGTTCTCTCGCGACTACCTGCCGTATAGAGATGAGATAACTTCATCGGGATCTAACGGAGCGCACATTTGCCCAGGACGTTAAGCCAGCTATCCACTTGGCGAACCGTCTGTCGTGGTAGCCACAGCATGTCATCCTTCGGTAAGATTCTCCCGCTAAAGGTCGTGGTCGCGCTGACATAGCTAGCCTGCTCAACGATATATCTGACCAGTTCAGACACGGCGCCGTACGGATAGGAGAGGCTGTCGACCGAAGTTCCCAACATGTCTTCGAGCTTACAACGAGCAAGGGTGATTGCCGTCTTGCCTCGGTAGTCGAGACCTCCGTCAGCGCGATATGATCAAGACTATGGGCGCCGACTTCCTGGCCCATTTGCATCCATTCCAGTATCTCTTCTTTCGACATGCATCGCGAGTATGGAGCCCCAACTGGCGAGTCCCAAATATTGAATCCGCTAACTTGGCTCGCGACAAAGTAGCTTGTCGCTGTAAATTGCAATTCTTGAAGGATTGGTAGAGCATGCGTGTGAACGCTCCGAAAGCCATTGTCAAAAGTGATGCCAAAGACTCTGCCCGACTTTTCTCCGCGCAAATAGGGCTGGAGATCACGCAGGGACAATCCGGTAAATCCCAGTCTCTTCAATCGTCGCATCTGGATGCGAAAATTGCTCGGGGAAACGGTCCGATAGCGGAGGTAGATGCCTTGCTCAGCGGGGTCAGCGATCTGGCTGTATCTCAAAATCGATATCGGCATGCTATCTTGCCGCAACATTGGAGGACGGTATGCGACGTTTACCGGCCAATCGAGCGAGCCGTTTGATCCTACCGCGATAAAGCGGACGCAAGATCTCGTGGATGCATTTTTGCAAAAGCGGCTTGCGTCGTTTGAGCGTGCTCCCGCCCAATGCGCCGGAAATCTCGTGAATGGCATGGGGCTTGATCGACTTCGGTACGACGCCCGTCAACCAAAACATCTGCAAGAACACATCGACCGGCCGATCCACTTGCTCGGTTGCCTTGAGCAACTTGATCGCCGCGCCGCGCGTGATCAGCTGCGCTCCCATTCCAAGTCCTGGGCAGGTGGGTTCGATCAAGGCAAAGTTGCCGGTTTTGGCGATCTGGCGGCCGCTCTCACGACCTCTACGCATTGGGAACCGTATAAGATCGTCCGAACCTATATGAGCGAGCGCCAGCGCGAGGCTCCTGTAAAAGCCGTTATCAAGCTCGATATCATCTTCCATGACGAAAGCGATATCGATGTTTTGATCGACCATCGTCTGCCATGCTTTTCGGTGCGAAAGGAAGCAACCAATTTCGGCATTGGTAAGCTCGAAAGGATAGAAAGGCTGATGCAAGCGTCGCTGATAGAACCCTCGCCGCTCCCGCTTGAAGAGTAGGCGACCGTCGACAGCAGGCAAGATCGATGTGGGAAAAGGAAGAAGTCTCAACAACCTTTCGGCGTGCTGCTGCCGCTGTTTGACACGCAGCAGGTGGATGATGAAGCCCATTGTGGATAGATTATCCTGGCGCCTAAATTGGGAGGAGAAACTAAGCTGAGATTCTTCGCAACCAGTATGGGGAGTTTGCCGTACAGGAACCGCTTGTTTGCTGGCCGGGCGGGAGTTGTTGTCGTGTTTCAAGATCTTCCCTTCCTCATTCAGTAATGCCTTGTGGAGAAAGGTAGAGCACCGCAATATCCAGATTGTGTGGAGAGTGAACTGACAGTTGGTGCAAAAATCGACCATGCGGCCGACTCCGCAAGACGGGCTTCGGATTACCAGCACGCTCCAGGCGGATGCACCGACTATCCTGAATAAGACGATCTGCTTGAGAGCGATTTGGGCGGCATCTTGAATCGGCGGCGCGTGGCACTTGCCCACCCCAGCCGACGACGATGAGACCACTCTGTTTTCGTAGCCATCGGCGAAAGCTCTTGGAGCCTTAAGCACTCACGCTCCAATAATCTTGCTGGGAAGCCGACTGCCCACTGGATTTTATCTATTTCGATTTCACCATCGCCAGAAACTGCGCTTCTAACGAGCTACTGCCCGATTGCTTTCGGTATATCCAAGAAAAATGCCCATATACCGAAGCAGGCAATTTTCTCGCGATCGCGCATGCCGATCTGCGCCTTGGTGACCCGGCGCATCTTTATTGAGATGTTGCGCCTTTCTTCCAGGCGCAACAACATTGGCATGTAGATATAATTTGTTTCGCTACTTCGTCTTACCCTTCGCCGTCGAGTTCTGCCTCTTCAAAAGCGACGGGTCCCTTTGGGTTTCCGTTTTTGAGGTGGGACTGTTCAAGGCTTTGACGTTTTCTTTCGCATTTCCAGTGCTCGAGGTACTGGAGCCTGCATGCGCCGAAACCGACGCGAGAGCGAAGATGACTGCGGAAATGGCGAGAGTCGCTATGGTGACACCTCTCGATGATGCAGGTTCCATCGAAATGGCGTTGCGAACGCGCTGAGAAACCATGGCATGATGATGGTATGCGATCCCTGAGGCTTGTGCTCGTCCGAGCAGTTCATTGCCAAAGCCCGGCAGCAAGGCACTGTTCATCGGGACCAGCAGTTGTCAGAACCGTCCGGGCATGTTGTGGAGCCCGTCACGTCGACCTCCGGCTCTATCTGTTACCGAGGAACTTGGCCGGCTTTTCGGAGCTGATCAGAATAGCTGTCACTTTCCTGTGATGAGACGTCCCCTTTCTCTAGCCTATCTCCCGATAGGTCGGCCGCGTCATCTCGATCATTGCTGGGGATGACTTCCTCTTCGTCTTCCTTATGCTGCTGCTCTGCACTATCCAGAAATTCCTCGCGTCTTTGTGGCATATCCATATCCGGTGCCTGATCATTCGACGGCTCAATTGCCTCATTCGATTGAGCTGAATTGTGATTCAGCTCGACAGTGGCCGGCCTAGCCTCATCCATATTCAATATGGCACTACCATTTTCTTGTTGCGGCAACTCCTGCACCATAAAGATAGCATCATCTGGCGTGGCGGGAATATTGCTATCGGCCAAGCTTTCCTCGGGCAGGGCTTCATATTCAATGCGCGTCTCGTTCGTCATATTGTAGATCGTCTGGTAGGTAATATCCTGGCTGATTTCGATCTGATTTATTTCTACCAGTGGACCTTCAACAATGGTTGGCTCGTTATACCATACGAAATTTTGACCCGCATAATAGCCATCATAGTATCCATCCCAATAGGAATGCCAGACTTCGAATTCCGGGTGGATCGGCTCGAAGTAAACATGATAGGTCGGATAGTAAGTTCGTGTGGTATAGGCGAATGCATCGAAAGATCCAGACACTATTGTGAGCGTAAGCAGCATGCTCTGATAGGTCCGGTAATCGTCAGGGCGGTCATCGTAATAGGCGAGGTCCTGCCTCAGTCGTACGACCTCCCGTCGAAGTGCCGCATTGCTGGCAACCTGATCCTCCAATGACGCTACGCGCTTTTCGAGAAGACTCACCCTTTTACGCAGAACTCGAACTTCATCCTTGCTCACAGCTCTGGTTTCATTCGCCGGCTTTGAGAGAATATATCGGGAGGCGTAACTCTTCCATGCCGCATTCAGATAGCGCATGCCTTGCGCTGCCTGCTTGTTTTGCGAGACCGTCAAAGCGTATCGCGTTTGCAGGTCGCCTATCGCCTTTGACAGGCCGCCTGTAGCGTCAGCGATCGCTTTGCCGTTAGGGGTCGCAAGCGCACCCTCCAATCGCTCTGTTGCACGTGCCGCGAAGGTAACAGCCTCGAGAACACTGGCAGTGCTTCGGTGCCGCGTGCCGGAAGCGTCCTTATAGCTCCGGGCGATCATGCCGAGCGAGACACGCATGTCGGACAGCAACCCTTGAGCATTCCGTTTGGTCGGAGAAGCGGCAGCTGAGGGAGATGCGAAGGTCACTTGAGCAGCAAAGACCGTTGCGACAATCGGTATCGAACTCGCTGCATGCCCAGAGATCGCAAGCATCAAACTGCCTGACATCATTTTTTTCAATATTGCGTTTATGCACATCTCAAAGAATCCTTATTTTGCATTCCCGTGCGCGCGGAGTTCATTCCAGCGTCTGACCGAGAAATTGTCGCGGTGTTTTTGGAGCGGATTTTTGGTGAAGAAGACGACTGAGAGTTCACAAATGGCTCCAAGCCCGTAGGTGGAGTGGAGGGTAGCGTCTGGCCGCAATACCCCGCCAGACATTGCTATACTCTCGGCCTTCCAGGGCGACTTGGACTTTGGAAACGAAGTCCGCGTGTTTAGTGGTTTCGGGCAGCAGATTTATTAAGTTAGCCCGCACGCACATTCTTTCCGGGAGCTATCGCAGCTTGATGCGCGCAATTGTCAATTCTCCGGGCACCGAAATCACCAACATGGATGCTATCGAACAGATACGAATGAACCATCGCGGCAAGCTGGCTTCTCCATGTCCGTGTTTCAATCTCGGCTCACGAGCCTGCAATCGGAGTATTTCGCATTTTGACAATGCAGCTCAAAAGGTCCGCTTGCATGTGTCGGTCGAAGGATCGATATCGACAAAATGACGGCAAGTAACGCAGCCACATATATGAGGGCTGGCGCGAGGCGAAACAGGATTTGCATTTTGCATTCTCACGATAGTTATCGAATGTCGAAGAGACATATGTTTGGGAAACCAGGATCAACGCCAATTTGAGGACGGCGGTCCACCTGCTGGGTTGTCAGGAAGCCATTGAGCAGGCGCGGATTGATGGTTGCTGTCCCGCCTCTTTGCTCTGGCATGGTGACGAATGGCAGGCTCGAGGGTGTCTGAACATCCCAGATGGCCCACATGTGTGCGTCGATCGAATGATCAACATCAACAAAACGATAGTCAATAACGCACCTAGATAGATGAGAACCGGCATAAAGCGAAACATGGTTTGCATGGCACATTCCTACGGTTGTGATCGAACGTCGAAGGGACGTAACTTCGCGCGCGGTCACTACAAGTTGGCAGCGGTCGCAGACACCGTGTCCTTGCTTCCGTCCGTCTTGTTTTGCCTCAATAGCGATTGGTATATTCCATAGTGCCTGAAAATCCCGTGAGGGCGTTGTCAGTGAATTGTCAGCTTCGCTCATCTAAGCTATTTGCTGGAGCGGCTCGGATGACTTGAGGAGAAAATGTGTGCCTTTTCGGTCCCCAAGAGCCTTCGCATGGTTCACGGCAGTTGCTCTTGCATTGCAGCTACCGGTACTGGTGCACGCACAGGAAGCAGTTAATGGCTCGCTGGATGTCGGCTACGTCGAAATCGCAGATGCCGGTGAATCGGAGGGCTCTTCAGACCAAGGGACCGGTGCCACAGCATCAAACTCGGATGCGAGCGATGGAGATGCGGATTCAGATGATTCTGAGGACGACCAGCCGTCTGGTCGGGAAGAATCCGGGCGAAACGATGCCGGCGCGGAACTTGACGGACCGAATGGCGCTCTGAAAGCCGTCCAAGCCGATCAGGCCCTTCCGCTGGAGGGTATCGTTGCAATCGCCCGACACCTGACCGATGGACAGATCATTGACACGCGGCTGCGCCCTGTGAAGGGTGTTCTCCAGTATGAGTTGAAGGTGCTCGAGACCAACAACGAAGTTCGGCGCTATTCTTTCAATGCCCGCACAGGCAAACTCATAAGAGTGAGGTAAACATGCGGATACTCGTTGCGGAAGATGATCGCCGCATCGCCGAGTCGCTTGGCACGGCGCTATCGAGCGCCGGCTTCGTCACGGAATATGCCAGGGACGGAGAAGATGCCTGGTTCCGAGGAGACACCGAAACATTCGATGCCGTAATCCTCGATCTCGGCCTTCCGATGCTGGATGGTTTGACGATCCTCAAGCGATGGCGCCGTGCCGGACGCAACGTTCCCGTGTTGATTCTCACCGCGCGTGGGCAATGGGACGAGCGGGTGGAGGGAATTGAGTCGGGCGCCGACGACTACGTGGTAAAGCCTTTCCGGATGGAAGAAGTCGTGGCGCGTATCCGCGCGATCGTGCGAAGAGCAGGTGGCTTTGCATCATCGCAGATCGAAATCGGCGAGCTTGTCCTCGACACGCGGATGAGACAGCTATCGCGTGCGGGCGTTCCGATCGTACTTACACCACAGGAATACCGGCTGCTCGCCTTCATGGCGCATCAGGGCGGCCGCGTCGTCTCGCAACTTGAGATAGCCGAACATCTTTATACCCAGGACTTCGAAGGCGGTTCGAACGCCGTCGAAGTGCTCATCGGCCGTCTGCGGAAACGACTGGGCGCCGATATCATCGAGACGCGCCGCGGTTTTGGGTACATTCTCGGTGGGAATGATCGTTGAGAATTCGGTCCTTACGGGTTCGACTGATATTGGGAGCCGGCGTCTGGATCGCCGTGGCGCTGGTGCTGGCCGGCGTCGCTATCGGCTACCTGTTCACGAAGAGCGTCGAACGTGGCGCTTCCGCTGATCTGTCGGCAACGATGTCGCGCCTTGTCGCTTTGATCAATGCAGACGCGCGCGACACGGCGCCAGTGCTGACGGGGTCCTTGCCTGATCCACGCTACGATACGCCAATCAGCGGTCTCTATTGGCAGATCACGGATCTGGGCACGCAGCAGATGATCCGCTCACGCTCGCTTTGGGACCATGTCCTCAAGCTCGAGACGCCGAACGAAGGCGGGCAGCTCTCCACTGTTCAAGGCCCTGTGGGGCAATCATTGCTTGCCTTTTCCTTAACGGCGCGCTTTGCGAAAGCCAAAAACGAGCGCCGTTTCCAGGTCATCGTAGCCCAGGACCGGTCAATCCTCGATGAGGCGATCACCCGTTTTGGGCGGGAATTGGCCGTGGCGCTCCTGATCCTCGGTGTCGTCCTAGTCCTTGCTGCCATTCTGCAGGTACGGTTCGGCCTGTCGCCATTCAGGAAGCTGCGTCAGGATATTGAAGGCATCCGCAAGGGCGCCGCGTCTTCAATCGATGCCACCTATCCCCTGGAAGTGGTTCCCGTCGTCAGCGAAGTAAACGCGTTGCTGGCCCTGCAGCAGAAATCAATGGACTTTGCACGAGCGCGTGCGTCAGATCTTGCGCACGGGCTGAAAACGCCACTCGCGGTGCTTGGTACGATCGCTTACGAACTCGAAGACGGCGGTGACAAGCGCAGTGCTGCCACGATCATTGAGCTGACGAACGAGATGCGCGGTCGCATCGATTATCAGTTGCGTCTCGTCCGGCTGCGTCAGCGCATCCGGATGCACGCTCTCAGTGCGTCCTTGAGCAACATTGTCCCGCGCGCGATCGCCGTATTGAAGAAAACGCGTACCAGCGAGCAAGTCGACTGGGTAGTCAACATTATCGATGGTCTAAACGTCGATATCGACGCAAATGATCTGATCGAGCTTGTCGGCGTGATATTGGAGAATGCGGCGCAATGGGCAGACTCAATGATTAGCGTGCAGGCCAAGAAAGACGCGACAGTCGTCGAGCTGCGAATATCCGACGATGGACCGGGCATTCAATCGGCCGATCTTCGTTCGATCGGACGGCGTGGCGGACGCTTCGACGAGACAAGCCCTGGCACCGGCCTCGGCCTAGCGATTGCCTGCGAAATCGTCTCGCTCAACAACGGAACGATCGCTTTCGAACGATCCCAATATGGAGGGCTTGAGGTGACCATTCGCTTGCCCGTCGCTGGTTGACGAACCTGCGCCATTTGCACGAGTGGACGGGATTTAGTCGCCGGTGAACTGCCCCAAGATTTCGATTTTGATCTCTAAGTGCTGAGATGGACAAGAAATATCTGGACGCTGAAGGCGAAGGACGAGCTGAGAATTCAGCAGCCTATTTCGCTCTTGCTCGTTTGATGTCGGCGCTTTCACTCGCAAACGAAGCAGCAAGGCTCGCGCCGACTGCGCCGGCACCGATGATGATGTAGCGTGTCATGATCAGGCCGTCTTCAATACGGCGAGATTGACCGAAGGCGCCAATGGCGCGTCCTTTTCGCTCTTCCAGCGTTTGAAGGCGGCGCGCCCGAGAATGGAAATGGACGTATCTTCCTGCGGGGCATGGACGAGCACCGACTGAATGTCCCGGAAATGGCGCTCCAGACCCAGTTCGTTCCCAAGGCCGGGATTGCCGATGCCGCGCACGGCGATCTGCACCGCGTCGCGCAACTGCCGGCCGGCGATCAGCCGTGCCCTGATGTGCTTTTCGGCCTCGGCTTGCTTGTCGTTCAGGGCATCGAAAATGATCTGCCGGGCGCCGGAGACGAGGAGGTCGATTTCGCCGGAGAGGTTCACGAAGCGTTCGGTGCTGGCAATCGGCTGGCCAAGGTTGGTCGGAACGCGCTCGTGAGCAAAGCGGATGAACGCGTCCTGAGCCGCTTCAGCCACCCCAAGGTAGAGCGCGGTCAGCGCCAGCGTGATTGCCGCGTGGGCGCGGTTGTCCTGCTGTGCAACGGATGGATCGACCAGGTCGATGACATTCTCCAGCGGAATTTCGACATCGGCATATTCGACATCGTGGGAGCCGGAGGCGCGCATGCCAAGGCTGTTCCAGCTCTCGACGACGCGAATGCCCGCAAGCTTGTTCGCAACGACGAATGTTCCGACGCGGGCGGGCGTTTCGTCGGTGTGAGCCCAGACCAGGAAATGGGTCAGACCGAGCGCGCCTGTCACGAACCGCTTGCGGCCGGTGATCGACCAGCCGGATGCGGTACGGCGGGCAACCGTCGCCGGCAGGCCGCCACGGGCGGGCGAGCCGAGTTCCGGTTCGACACGCGCCGCATTGAGCAGCAGCGGATGCTGCTTGGCCTGGGCAAGCAAGCGTTTGTAGAGGTCCTCGGGCCAATGGTTTTTCGTCGCTTGACCGAGGTGGTTGAAGATCGTCATCGCGCTGATCAACGCGACCGACGGATCGCCCCGGCCGAGGGCGGCAAGGATCGTCGCGGCGTCGTGGAGGGTTGCGCCGGCGCCGCCATATCTCGCCGCGACAGTGCTTTCGAGCAGGCCGCTTTGATGAACCGCACGGATGCCCGTCCAGGGGAAATCCCCGGTTCGGTCCGCATCGGCAGCTGCGTCCGCAAGAGCGCGCGTCGTCGCGCTCAACAGGCTTGCATCGAAAGCCATGTCGCGCGCGATCATCAGGCTGCGGCCTTCTTCTTTGCCTCGTCCCGCTCCCGAATGCCCTCGCGCACCAGCGGCAGGATGTAGCGTCCGTAGTCGACGGCATCGTTGAAATTGTCATAGCCGCGGATGGAGATCAGGTCGGCGCCGAGATCGATATAGTCGAGGATTGAATCGGCAATGGTGCGCGGTGATCCGACGAGTGCGGTCGTGGCGCCGGAGGCATTGGTCGCCGTCACCGTCGGATACCACAGGGCCCGATCGTGGACATCGCCGCGCGCGGCGATATCAAGGAGCCGCTGCGATCCGACATTGGCGGGGCGAGGGGCAGAGGGCGGTGCGCGATGAAGGCCCTTTTCCCGGTTTTCCTTGAGACGGTCGAGCACCCCGTGGGCCTTCTCCCATGCCAGTTCGTCAGTTTCCGCGACGATCGGGCGGAAGGTCACCCAGATCCGCGGCCGGTCCGTCCTGCCTGCTTTCGCCGCCTCGGCGTAGATACGCTCGATCTGCTGCTTGGTTTCCGCCAGAGGCTCGCCCCATAGTCCGAAAATGTCGCCCAGTGAACCTCCGATTCGATACGCAGCATCAGAGGAGCCGCCAACCGAAATCGGGATCAGCCCCTGCGTCGGACGAACGGCGCTGCGGAACTGCTTGAACTGGTAATACTTGCCATCGAAATCGAAGGGCTCGGTCGAGGTCCATGCAAGGCGCAGGATACGGATATATTCCTCCTGCCGCTCGTAGCGCTGTTCCTTGTTGAGGAAGTCGCCCTCGCGCGCCTGCTCGTCGTCGCTGCCGCCGGCAATGAAGTGGACGACAACGCGGCCGCCGCTCAACTGGTCAAGCGTGGCAAGCGATTTGGCAGCGACCGTCGGGTAGACGGTATTGGGCCGCAGCGCCACGATGATCTTGATGTGCTTCGTATGCGCCAGAACGGTGGCGCCAAGGGTAAAGGGGTCAAACGAGGACGACGAGTAGGGGATCAGCGTGTAGTTGAAGCCGTAGTCGTCAAGGGCGCGCGAGTAGCGCTCGAGATATTGGGGATCGACCGGAGCGTCCGGGATGGGATTGAGGTCGTTCGAGGCGTTGGGAAAGCTGACGCTGATGAATTCCGCGGACATGGGAGCTCCTCTGATTGTCGATGGTGGTCGAAAGTTAGGCGGCAGACAAAGGTTAAGGAAGACAGGTCTTTCTATTTCTACTTAAACTATAGAAAATATCTCTAATCGACGTTTGCCGGCGTTCAAATTTCAGTGGTGGTTTTACCAATGAGGCGACCAACCAAGGCTCGGGGCGATGGTCCCGGCAAGGTCGGTCAGCAGCTGGATATTTTCGGTGAGGCCGAAGGCCGGCGGCAGGAAGAGAACGATCTCGTCGGCCGCAGCCAGCCCGGGATCGCTGAGTACTGCTTCGATCACCTGGTCCGCTGTGCCGTGGAAGACCGGCGAGATCTGGCTTCCCGGCGGCTGGTTGGTCCGCGAGCTCGGTTCGAGGGCACCCTTCGGCCGCGATGCGGCGATGCCCTGGGTACGTCGCTCGAGATCATAGGCTGCATATTTCTCGCGAAGCTCCGGCGTCGTGCCGACCAGGACCGAGGCCGCCACGGCGACAGGCGGCGGCTCGCTTGTCCGCTGCTTTCGCCAGGTTGCCCGGAAAGCCTCGATGCAACGGGCCTGATAGCTTCCGAAGCTCTCACCCTCGGCGTGGTCGTGCTGTACGGTTCCGGCGATCAGCCCAATTCCGAGTTCGGCGGCCTGGATCGCTGACCCGAGGCTCGCGGACCCTTGGCGAATGCGCGAGCGAAGGGTCGGACTGTGCGGCGTCACCCTCAATTGGCTGCCTTCGGCGGCACCCTGGCCGGGTTCTGCGACGGTGTGAAGAACCTCGCCGGAGATCGCGGACAGAAAACGCGCCTGACGGCGCTTGGCTTCCGTCCGGGCATCGGCTTCGACCGTGCCGAAGACGGCATCGAAGGCTGCGTTAGCGCCGGTCGAGATCGCCAGTTCCAATCTGCCGCCAATCAGGAGGTCGGTCGTCGCCGCGGCTTCCGCCAATAGGATGGGATCCTGATAGCGCATCGGAATGACGGCCGAGCCCAGCACGATATGGCTGGTATGCTGGCCCGCTGCGGCAAAGAAGGGCAGCGGCGAGGATAGATAGTGGTCGAAATGCCGCTGATAGGCCCAGCCTGACTGGTAGCCCAGACGTTCGGCCGCCTTGAAAAGCTCAATGCCCTCCCGCAAGCCGTGGGCGGGGCCGGTCTCATCGTTGAACGAGACGCGCGTGTTGAACCCGAGCCGTTTCTTCGGACGGAATGACGCGGACGGTGTCGGGGCGGAAGCGATGACGGTCATGCGATCTTTTCCTCATTGAAGACCTGCCGCTGCTGCAGGGGCTGGGTGCGCGCAAAACGCGCGGCACCTGATGGGATCGATTCCAGCAGCGCGCGGGTGTAGGGCTGGCGGGGCGTGTCGAAGATCTCTCCGACTGTGCCGTGCTCGACGATGCGTCCGCGCTGCATGACCGAGACCGTGTGGGCAAGCTGGCGTACAAGCGCCAGATCATGCGACACGAAGATGTAGGTGAGGCCAAGCTTGACCTGCAGAGACAGCAGCACTTCGACGATATCGGCCTGAACGCTGACGTCGAGCGCCGAGGTGGGCTCGTCAAGCACGATCACATCAGGTTTCAGGACAAGCGACCGGGCGATGGCAACGCGCTGGCGCTGGCCGCCAGACAAGGCGGCGGGCTTGCGGGACAAGAGATGCTCCCCCAGCCCGACATCTGCGAACGCCTTGCGCACCGCGAGTGCCCGCTCCCGATGTGCCCCGATCTTGAAGCGCTCCAGCGGCTCGCGCACAATTTTCTCGACGTTCCAGGTCGGATCAAGAGACGTGAAGGGGTTCTGGTAGACGAGCTGCAGGTGCCGCCAGACGGAGCGCAACTGCTGGGGTGACCGACCGTTGACCTGCTCGCCGCCGACAGTGATCCTCCCGGTATCGGGTTGTTCCAGCCCAAGCAGAAGCCGGATCGCCGTCGTCTTTCCGGATCCGGATTCCCCGACCAGCGCATGCGTCGTTCCCGCCTGCACGTTGAACGAGACCTCGTTGACGGCGGTCAGAACCTTGCCGTCGACGGCAAAGTTCTTCGTTACGCCGCTGACCTCGATCTTCGGGGTCCTTTCGCGCCTGGCGGCGAGGTGCCGGAAACCGGGCTCTCGCAACGGCCCGTACCGGTCCGGGTTGAGAGCCGGCACATCGCCATGGAGCTTTCTGGCATAGGACGAGGAAGGGGCGGAGAATACCGTAGCGGTACTGCCGGCTTCCTGGATGGCGCCGTCCTTGAGCACCACAATGGAATCCGCGCGCTCGGCTGCGATCGCCAGGTCATGGGTAATCAGGAGAAGGCTGATCTGCAGCTCCTCCCGCAGCTTCGATAAAAGGTCGAGAATGCGCTTCTGGATCGTCACATCGAGCGCGGAGGTCGGCTCGTCTGCGACCAGCAGCGAGGGTCGCGGCAGAACGGCGAGACCGATCAGCACGCGCTGGAGCATGCCGCCGGAAAGCTGATGAGGGTAGGAGTCATAGACGCGCTGCGGATTGTCGAGCCCGACCTGCGCGAATGTCTCCAGAACAAGTGCCTTGCGAAGCGCCTTGTCGGGCTCATCCAGCAGTGCGGCAGCTTCCATCGCCTGGGCGCCGATGGTGCGAACCGGGTTCAGAGAGTTGCCCGGATCCTGCGGCACGAAGCCGATCCTGCGTCCCCTGAACGGACGGAAGCGACGCTCCGGAAGCCCCAGAAGCTCCTGGCCATCGAATTCGACGCGGCCCGTGGCCTGTCCCGTTCCGGGAAGCAGCCGCAGGACGGCACGGGCGATCGTCGATTTGCCCGATCCGGATTCGCCGATCAGCGCGAGGCTTTTGCCGCGTCCAAGCTCGAAGCCGACATTGGTCACGACCCTGCGGGTGCCGTAGGCGACCGACAATCCTTCAGTGCGCAGCAACGGGGACGATGGACGATTCAAAAACGTTGTCAGTCTGTCTTGCGGAGCCATCGGCTGATCCTGTTTACAGAGAGAACGGTTGCGATCGTAACGAGGGCAGGGGCGTAAACCAGCCAGGGCCATTTGAGGTAATCCTTGCCGATCGAGATCAGCAGGCCCCAATCGGAAGCAGGTGGCGGGTCGCCGTAGCCAAGGAAGGCAAGGCTGGCGATTACCAGGATGGAGTCGCCGAACTGCAAGACCGCAAGTGGCAGCACCGATCGCGATGCGTTTGGAAGCACGTGGCGCCACAGAATGTGCCAGGGGGAGCCACCGAGAAGGAAGGACGATTCGACGAACGTTGCCTGCCTCGTCTTGATGACTTCGGAGCGCATCACCCGGGCAAAAAGAGCGACGGCCGAGACGCCCGTCGCGATTGCCGCGTTCGTCGTGTCGAAACCGATTGCGGTCACGACGATCACCGCCAGCAGGAATTTGGGGATGGCCAGCAAAACGTCGACGAGGCGGGCAAAGACCGTGTCCACCCAGCCGCCGAAGAAGCCGGCCAGCAGTCCGATAGTTCCGCCGGCGACAACGCCGATCACGACCGCAATCAGTGCGCTGGCTACCGATGAGGCTGTGCCATAGACGACGCGGGCATAGAGGTCGCGGCCGAGGTGATCGGTGCCGAACCAGTGCGCTGCACTTGGGCCGAGCAGCTTCTGGGCGGGAGTGCCGTTCACCGGATCGTAGCCGGTGAACAGACCAGGCGCCAAGGACCATGCGATCGCCAGAGCGACGACCAGGAAGGAGAGGATTACGACAGGCGGCACACGCAGGCCCGTCAGACGGCCGACCCGCGTCGTACGTGGGGTGGAAGAAATGGAGGCGAGTGTCATGGGGTCACCGCCTTGGAGATGGGGAGAGAGCTGTCGTCAGCGGTTGTCGGGCGACGCTGCTGCGTGCCGAGGAGTTTTACGCGGGGATCGAGCAGCGGGTAGGTGAGGTCGGCAATCAGGTTGACGACGACAAACACCACCGCGGCGAGCGAAACGACGGCCTGTAGAACCGGCAGGTCCTGAGTGCTGACCGACCGCTGGACCAGACTGCCAAGCCCGTTTCGGCCAAACACCGTCTCGGTGATCAGCGACCCGCCGAGCAATTCGCCTATCGTCAGTGCGACGACGGTGATGACGGGCAGTGAGGACGGCTTCAGCAGGTGCATGACGAAGAGTCGCATGTGACCAAGCCCGCGTCCGCGCGCGACTGCGGCGTAGTCTTGGCCGGATTCATGGTCGAGATTGGCAATCAGGACTTCGGCAATCTGCGCGGAGATCGGAATGCCGAGGGCGATCGCTGCGAAAAGCGTCGCCCAGAAGCTGTTGGGCTCGATGACGCGAAAGATGCCGAGCTGGAAACCGAAGAGGTGGATCAGCACCAGGCCGATCACGAAGTTCGGCACCGAGAGGAACAGCGAGGGAAAGCCGCGCAGCAGACCCTGTCCGAACCGCCGGGGCAGAAATTGTGTGCCGTAGGCGATGATCGCTGCCAGGAAGAGTGCAACAGCAAGGCCCGCCGAGGCAAGCACCAACGTCGATGGCAGAACCTCGGCGATCAGCGTCGCTACCGGCCTGTTGGTCCGCATCGACAGACCGAGATCGCCGGTCACGAAGCCGGAAAAGGCGTTCCAAAGCTGCACGGGGATCGGTTGGTCCAGCCCCTGCGCTGCGATAATCTCCTTGATCTCATCCGGGGTGAAGCCGTTCTGCGGGTTGTTCAGGACATTGGTGATCGGATCGCCGGGCAGGATGCTGACGACGACAAAGGTGAAGACATAAGACAGCAGGATCACCACGATCGCCTGCAGCAGCCGCTTTCCGGCATAGTTGAAATAGGCTTTGCTCATGCCCATCACCTCCGTGTCTGTTGAATGGCCGGGCTATTCGCTCTTCGTCGCGGTGTAGTAATTGGCATAGGCGACGCCGTTGTAGACCTCGCCCTTGAGCTTCGGCGACTGCACGTAGATGCGCTGGACGATCTGCGTTCGCGGAATGAAATAGCCCAGGTCGAGGACGTATTTCTGCAGCTCGTCGAGAAGCGGCTTGCGAGCCTCGATGGAGCCGGCGCCAGCGATCTTGTCGCGCAGATCGTTGAGGGTCTTGTCGCTCTCGTCGAGCGCAAACCAGTTCTCGCCATTGTTGGCGTTGGTCAGAATGCCGGCGACGGTGCCTGCGTCGATGAAGGAGCGTGTCACCTCATATGCCGGCACTCCCGCGCCGCCATACTTGACCTTCTGGCCGAAGGTGACGACGTCATAGGCGCGGATATCGACCTTCCAGCCGATCTTGCCGAGCTGCTGCGAAATCAGTTCGTCGATCGATTTCGATGTCGCGAGGTAGGGGTTCGAGTTCAGCGTCAGTAACAGCGGCTTGCCATCCTTGACGCGGATGCCGTTCGCTCCCTTCTTCCATCCTGCCTCGTCGAGAAGCTTCTCCGCCTTTTCAGGATTGTAGGCGAGGAGCGCGCTCTGATCGGTCGCACCCGGAACGTTGCTCTGAATGAAGGACGTTGCGAGCTTCCAGTCGGGCGTATAGACGGTGTCGATGATTTCCTGGCGATTGATGCCTGCCTGAAGCGCTTGGCGAACCTTCACGTCGTCATATGGGGCAAGTTTGGTGTTGATCGCCCAGCCGTTGACGAAGCCGAGATAGCGGGGCGTGGCGACCGTGAGGCCCTCCGACTTGAGGGACTCGAGTTCCTGAGGCGATGCGTTGTAGGCGACATCGGCCTGGCCGGACTGCACTGCCGCAACTCGCAGCGACGGTTCCGACACGAGCTTGTAGGTGATCGTATCGAGATGGGCGGGACCGGTCTGGCCCACCGCTGCCGGCCCCCAGTTGTAATCCTTGCGCTTGGCAAGCTTGACATAGTCGCCTTCCTTCCAGGACTCGACGACATAAGGGCCGCTGCCGGAGGTCTTGCCCAAGTCCGCCTGGGCGCTTGCCGGCGAGGCGATGGTCTTCGGCGAAATGAGGATCGAGCCGTGGTAGCCGAGCGTCGGAATGAAGCCGAGGGTCGGCTTCTTGAAGAAGACCTTCACGGTTGTCGCATCGACGGCTTCGGCGTGATCATAGGTCTTGGGGAATAGGCCGATCGGATTGATGCCCTCGCTCTTACGCCCGGCATACCAGATGTCGAGATTTGCGACGACGGCTGCCGCATCGAGCGGGCTGCCATCGGAGAAGGTCACACCGGTCTTGAGATGCAGGGTGAATTCGGTCGCATTGTCGTTCTGCTCCCAGCGCTCGGCGATCCACGGGCTGACCTTGCCGTCGGCATCGACATAGAGAAGCTTGTCGGTCACATGGCCCCAGATATGGCCCTGAAAGCTGGAGATCGCGCTGTTGTTGGGGATCCAGGTGTCCCCGAGGGAGTCGATCAGAAAGACGATGTCTCCGCCATCATGCGCTCCGTCTTCAGCCAATGCCGGGGTTACGTTCGCTGTTGCGACCAGAGCGGCAAATGCCAGCGCAGAGGTGACGGTCAGCAGACGACGCCTGGAAAGATGAGGGCGGAAAGAACGGTCGTTCATAAAGCGGTCCTGTTGGGTTGCCGAGGCTGATTACGAACAGGAGCCTATGTGAGCGGATCGATTTCGAGAAAGACTTGTTGTTCTTTTTCTATCAAATTTGTAGATTATTTTATCAGCGCAATCTGACGTCCGAGGATCAGGATTTCCGGTGCCTGTTCGCCGGTAAGGGTATTGCCGTTGGCGGTCTCTTCGTCGATGAACGTCATTCCGTCGAGAATGCGCACGCGCGGCAATTCCCCGGCGAAGCGCTCGGCATCGACCTTTGTCAGCTGCCCGGTCGAGGCCTGGGCAAGCTGGGACGTGCCGGCATCACGGGTCAGGATATTCGGGTTGCCATGAATGCACATGGCCATCTCGGCATCAGCATCATCGGGCTCGAACCAAGCGCCGGTGGCAAGCTGCATCACACCAGGTTTCACATCCGCACTGATCACCGCAGCCGCCAGGCAACTGCCGCGGGCGTTGAACAGCCTGACGATATCACGATCCGAAATGCCGCGCTCTGCCGCATCCGTTGGGTTGATGCGCACCGGCTCGCGGCCGTCGATCTTGGTGGAGCGGCTGAAGTCGCCATAGTCAAGCTGGCTGTGAAGACGCGAATGGGGCTGGTTGCAGACGAGATAGAGGGGATAGCGGCTCTCCGCCGCCCTTGTCGTCGGGTCCGGTACAAACCAGCGTGGATGGCCCCGGCAATCGTCATAACCAAAGTTCTCTATCGCTTCAGAGAAGATTTCGATCTTGCCAGACGGCGTCGGCAGCGGATTGGCGTCCGGATCGGCCCGGAATGCACGCGCAGGGCCGCCTTCGTCAGGCTTTACCGGCAGCTGCAGTTCGCCTTTCTCCCAGAAGGTTTCAAAATCCGGCGCTGGATGACCGCCGGCAGCGAGGGCCGTGCGCGTGGTCTCGAAGAGGAGAGCGAGCCATTCGCGGCTCGACCGGTTCTCGGTGAATTCTTCGCGTTTGCCGAGGCGCTCTGCGATATCCGCGAATATCTCGTAGTCGTCGCGTGCTTCGCCGACCGGCTCGATCAGCTTCTTCATGGCGATCATCATGGAATCGCGGTCGGCTGCACCGATATCGTCGCGCTCAAGCGTCGTCGTCGCGGGCAGGACGATATCGGCGTGGCGTGCCGAGGACGTCCAGGCCGTCTCATGCACGATGATCGTTTCCGGCTTCTTGAACGCCTGGCGGAGCCTGTTGAGATCCTGATGGTGATGGAACGGGTTGCCGCCGGCCCAATAGACGAGGCGGATGTCAGGATAGCGCAGAGCCTGGCCATTGTAGTGGAAGGGTTCGCCCGGTTTCAGCAGCATGTCGGCGATCCGCGCGACGGGAATGAAGTCCAGCACTGGATTGTGAAATTGCTTGAGCGTCGGAAGGGGAACGGCAAGCTGGCTTTTGCCGATGTTGCCGAGGGCGCCGAGCGAATAAGAGAAACCGCCGCCATCGAGCCCGATCTGTCCGAGCATGGCCGCCAGCACGATCCCCATCCAGACAGGCTGTTCGCCGTAGTCGGCGCGCTGCAAGGAATGACTGACGGTGATCAGCGTTCGGGCGTTCGCCATGCGCCGCGTCAGATCAACGATCGTCTCGGCCGCGATACCGCAGATGCCGGCTGCCCATTGCGGGCTCTTTTCGACGCCATCCCCGCGTCCCAGCAGATAATCCTCGAAGCGTGGATAGCCTGTCGTATAGCGGTCGAGAAATTCCCGGTCATGCCGCCCCTCGCTGACGAGGACGAAGGCGATTGCGAGCATGAGCGCGACATCGGTTCCGGGGATGACCGGCAGCCATTCGGCCTCCAGATCGGCGGCAAGATCGTCCTTGAGCGGGCTTACGAGGACGAAGCGCGCGCCGCGCGCACGGGCACCGCTCAGCGCGGGGCGTACGACATGCCGGCTGATACCGCCGCCATGGACATCGGTGTTCTTGACCGCCATGCCGCCGAAGGCAACGATCAGCTCGCTGCTGCGCTCGATTGCTTCCCAGGTTACGCTCTTTCGGTCGAAGGTGTCATAAGGGCCGAGCACATGCGGAATGATGACCATCGCCGCGCCCGAACTGTAGGTATTGACCGATCTGACATATCCGCCAAGCATGTTGAGGAAACGGTGGATCTGGCTTTGGGCATGATGAAACCGCCCTGCGCTGGACCAGCCGTACGAGCCGCCGAAGATCGCCTGCGGTCCGGCTTCGGCGTGAACGCGGCGAAGCTCATTGGCGACAAGATCGAGCGCTTCCGGCCAGGTGACCTCGACATAACCGTCGCTCCCGCGCTTCCGGGCATTATCAGGCTTGCCTTCAAGCCAGCCGCGCCTGATGGCCGGGCGACGGATACGGGCGGGGCTATGGGCGATTGCGGACAGATTTCCGAGCAGGGGAGATGGATGCGGGTCGGCGGAATGGGGACGGATTTCGAGCGCATTGTCCTGGTTCCGCCCATAGAATGCACCCCAATGAGAGCTGTGGGATTTGAAGACGTCCATCGCACCGTTTCCCGCGACAAAAGTGGAAAGATCGGCAACACTCACGCCGGCAGGATCTTGCCGGGGTTCATGATGCCTTTGGGATCGATGCCATGCTTCAGCAGAGGCATCAGTTCGACGGCGTCCGGGATTGCCGGCGCGTGATGGGGCTCGCCGCGGCCGTGCTGCTCGCGCAGGGCCTGCGAGATCGAGAAGCGATCACCGAACCTCGCCAGGAATTGGCCCGATAGCTCAGCGGAAAGGATGCCCATCTTTCACGTCTCTCTTTCGATGTTGACCATGCCAGCCGAAATCGTGCCATGTGTCACGATCCGGCACGGATGCGGATTGACCGCACCAGGTCTCACCAGGCTCGCTGTCAGACGGCGATTTTCTCCCCGTTCAGGTGGCGCTCAAGGAAGGGCAGGCTATCCTGCCCCCAGTAGAGCTCGTCTTCGTAACGAAACGTCGGGAGACCGAAGACACCGGCGGTTTTGGCGCTTTCGATGTTGGATCTCCAGATCGATTGGGTGCCCTCGGCCTGGGCGCGTTCTTCCAGCTTTGCGCCATCGATCCCTACCGAATTGGCGATTGCCTGGCGCACCTCGCTCCGGCCGATATCCGCCGCGTCCGTCCAGAATGCCGTCTGCAGAGCGCGCGTGAGCCCAAGCCAATCCAAGCCGTTCTCGACGGCCGCGATGACCATGAAGCCGGCGGGCGTGGGATCGGACAGGGCAGCGCGATTTTCGAAGTTCAGCGTCTTGCCGCGCAGGACTGCCCAGCGCTTCAGGTCCTTGGTCCAGTAGGCACGTCGGGCTTCCGGCCGGTTGCGGGAGTAGATCCCGCCATTGTCCTCGATCACCGAGATCAGATGTGGTCGGATCGACGCTCCATGTCTCAGTGCAAGTTCTGAAAAAGCATCAAGACCAATGAAGGACCAGGGTGAACCGATGCCGAAGAAATAGTCTATTACCTTTGTCATGCTTTGCCTTTTTCAGCGGTCTTGATGGAAGAAAGTGCGGCGTCGAATACGAAGAGGGCGCAGTCTCTGGCGGTGAGAACAGCCTCGGGATCGCGACCAACGGCGACGGTCGCCAGAGCTCCTTCGTAGAGCAGGGAAAGATGGTCGGCCGGCTGCGCTGCCTCAATACCCGCTCTTTCCATCAGCGCGCGAAACATCTGGCTGACCGCCGCCTTGTGAGCGCGCGCGACGGTGACAACGCGTTCTGAATCGCCGTGCTCGGCCACCGCCAGGGCGAACGCGCATCCGCGAAACTCCGGGCTGTCCGCCTTGTCATGCAGCCGCTCAAAGACGAGATTGAGCTGATCCCGCGGGCGGGGAACTTCGTTCAAAACCTCTTTCAGAGAGCGAATGACTCGCTCGTGGCGATCCTGAAGATAGGCCGCCACGAGATGATCCTTAGACGGGAAATGCCGATAGAGCGTTGCCTTGGCGACCTTGGTTTCTTCGACGATGCGGTCGATGCCGACAGCGCGGATGCCTTCGCGGTAAAAGAGTGCGCCGGCAGACGCGAGGATGTGATCTGAAATGGAAGCTTTCATCGAACTGCTTGCGGAGCCTTCTCGAAACAGCGCGCTCTGACATGGGAGTGCAGCGAGAGAGGTTTTTATGCGGGCCGACCCTCAAGAGAAAGACAGGTCATTCCGTTTGGACGCATCGTTGGGAATATTTTTGCTCTGACGTATGTGGAAAAATCTTGGACCACGACTTTCGACGTGCATTCCAGGACTACAGGCACGAGCTCGTGCAGCACGCGTCGCTATCACCGAAATCGATCGGCCGAAGACCCAAGCGATGATCTGATGGTCTAAAGGATGGAGCCGCGACTAGCAGTCATTTATTCGACGGTTTCGGCGACTGATCCGAACGAGCGACTCTAGCCGCCAGGTGCGGCGAGGGAATGAGGAGTTTCGCGGCAGCTATCCGACACATGCGGGATGTGGCGGCCTTTCCGCTCCCGGCCCCAAACCAGTGAGTCCACAACGCCAAACTCCTCTGATTCCTAGATAATTTGTTACAGTGGCAAGCTAGAATAACAGGGTTGTCGGTTTCGACCCCATCAAGACCGTTGTACTGATCAACGCCCATAGGCCTCGACCCATGAGCGTCGTTTGAGGATAACCCCAGGCAGATAGATAAGCCATCGGTGGAATTGAAGCTTGCCTTGCTCAACGAGGCAAGGTTGCTGGCTCTTCTCGTGAGTGTTGTCCAAATTCGCACTTAGGCGACGAAGCGGACCACGCCACCATCTACACGCAGAGCCGCACCGGTTGTCGCCGAAGCCTGCTCGGAACATGCGTAAACGATCATGTTGGCGACCTCCTCGGTCGTCGCGAAACGCTGGATGAGGGAGGTCGGACGCATTGCCTTCAGGAAACCCTGCTCGGCTTGCTCTTGTGTGATTCCGTTTGCCTCGGCCTGCTTCGCCATGAAGTCGCCCAGGATTTCAGACCGGGTCGGTCCCGGCAGGACAGCGTTGACGGTGACACCGGTACCGGCGACTGCCTCGGCAAGGCCGCGCGAGACCGCGAGCTGCGCGGTCTTGGTCATGCCATAGTCAAGCATCTCCTTAGGGATGTTAACCGCGGATTCGCTGCTGACGAACACGACGCGGCCCCAGCCGTTCCTCACCATGCGCGGCAGGTAGTGACGCGTCACGCGCACGCCGCTCATCACGTTCAACTGGAACAGCCCAAGCCAGTCTTCGTCGGGAATCTTCGCGATGTCGTCAACGCCGTTGTAGTCGCGCAAGTAGGCCGTGCCGACATTGTTCACGAGGATATCGGCGTCCGGGACCTGCGCGATCAGGGCTTCAGCACCTTCTGCGGTCGCCAGGTCGGCTGCAACGCCAGCGATATCGATAGCAGGGAATGCTTGCCGCATCTGCCGCACAGCCTCATCGACCCTGGCCGTTCCACGACCGTTGATGACGACCGATGCGCCGGCAAGAGCCAATCCCTCTGCCGTTGCGCGTCCGATCCCTGCTGTCGATCCTGTGACAATCGCCTTGCGGCCCTTGAGTTCGATATTCATCTTGTTCATCTCCATTTGTAGATGGGCCGGGGCCGATTGGCCAAAGCTTCAGGGTTGGGGTGTCAGCCTGCCTTCCTTGCGAATTCTGCTTCCGCCGCGCGGGCGAGGCTTTCGACCCATTCCTGGTGGTAGCGGTAAAGCGCACCGGGATGCTTGTGCCCGATCACGTCGAGGAAGAAGGCGCCTTGCTGCGTTTCCTCGGTCAATACATGGCACCCGGCGTCCGTGGGCGTAATGACCCAGCCGTGGTAGGCGCTCGATCCGGTATCATCGCCATCGACCGTTGTTGCCCAGGCGAGCCTGCGGCCGGGCTCGCATTCCGTGACGACGAGACTCATCGGAAAGCCGACCGTCACCCTGCTGTATCTGGTTCCAAGCGCCAGTTCCGGCTCGCCGGTCAGGATTTTGACCTGATCTTCGGCAGGAAAGTAGCTGAACCAATTCTCGGCGTCGACCAGCAGCTTCCACACCACCTCGGGAGGCGCCTTCACGTCGATGTCGTTGAGCGCGTAGATCGCCGATGTCTTCGGATCGTAGCGCTCGGGCCAAATTACATGGTCGTACATCGGTCATTGCTCCTTCTTGAACAGGTCCTGGAAGATCAGGGGCGCCCAGCTCCTGTTTCGTGCCTGTACGAGCTGACCGCCCTCGGCGATCTTCCCGAGGCTGACCGGCGCATAGCCGAGCTGCTCGACCAGGGCGGCAACCGTCGCGGTCGCATCTTCGTCGTCGCTCGACAGGAAGATCACCCGCCGTCCGCCCTTGGTTGCCGGATCTTCGGC
Organism: Rhizobium sp. P28RR-XV; assembly: GCF_012641385.1. NCBI lineage: Bacteria > Pseudomonadati > Pseudomonadota > Alphaproteobacteria > Hyphomicrobiales > Rhizobiaceae > Rhizobium > Rhizobium sp. P28RR-XV. Next base: position 3,270 of record NZ_JABAIG010000027.1, on the reverse strand, counting down.
GAGGACGCCCGCCGGCAGATGGTTGAAGGCCTTGACCAGTCGAGCGCCGGGCAGCGCCCGGGCAATGACGGCAGAGGAGGGAAGGCCGTCCAGGTCCTCGACAGAAACGCCGAATGCGTTTGTCACATCAATGACGATCTTGCCTTGCCAGCTCGGCAGGGTCTTGGTGAATTCCTGATGTTGCCAAAACGGGATCGCCAGGATGATTACGTCGGCTTTGACAGCTTCCTTCAACGTCGCCGGGGCGACCGCCGGACCGATTGCCCGCGCCTGCGGGGCCAGCGTCTCGGCCGGCCGCCGGCTGGCCACAGTCACCTCGATGTTCTTACGGGCGAAGGCGCGGGCGAGTGCCTGACCCACCGCGCCGAAGCCGATAATTGCGTAACTCATGTTGCTTCTCCGATCTGTATTGGTGTCGATTGCGCCGGACTTGCCGGGCGCGGGCTCAGTTCGCGGAAGGCCCGCCGCGTAGCGTGGCAACTTTCGCAAGGTCTTCCAGAAGCGTCTGATGCGTGCGCCAGAAGATGTCCGGCGCCTGTTTCGCCAGTTCGATCCACAGCGGACCCTGCATCGTCTCTTCGGTCCAGAGATGGGTTCCGTTCGCCGTCGGGGTGATGATCCAGGCGTGATAGGCCCTGGATTCCAGGGACGCCTTGGGGCCGCCGCCCCAGGCGATGCGCGTCATCGGTTCGAATTCCTGTACCGATGCGTAGACATCCTGGCCGGCCAGATTGGTTTCGAACCGCGTGCCAAGGCGTAAAGACTCATGGCCGTCCAGCAGGTCCACATGCTCGACGCCCGGATAGTAACTCGGCCACGCAGCGGGATCCACCAGCAGCGACCAGATTGTTTCAGGGGAGGCTGCGACCTTCAGCTCATTTGTGAAATGGATCGGCGACCGGCTGGGAGCCATGTCCTGCGGCCATTTGACTGCTTCGTACATATCAACCTCTGCATTCTCGATTGCGCGCGACAAGGCGAACGGTTGCTTGGATTCCGCGGAGGGATTTGCGCCGGCCGGCTCCTTATCGGGGGGAGATGTGGGAAGATGCGCGCGCCGTCGGGATTCCAAAATCCTCAACATCGCTTGTGCATATATGCACCACCCGCGGAGCAAGCTCGGTCGCCGAGCGCGGCGCTATACACCGCCGGTCGAAGCGTGACTGCTCCCCGGTCCGCATTAACTTGCGGCAAGAGGTTTATCGGCTATAGGTTTCTGCACGGGTATTTATGAAATTCGGCGGCTGTTCCGGCGTTTTTGCGGTCGGCTTCACTGCGTCACATTAAACCAGGGTTTGTTGGAATGATCCCACGCATGCGCCGGTCGAAAGCTCGACCTGCCGGTCGTTGCCCGGAGAAGCCTTAGTTCAACCATAGGCAGCGCGTCCCAGGGTATGGACGTTCAATCCTGCGCGGTCGGTCGGATTACGATGCTGCCCACGTCCACGTCGTCAGGCTGATCGATGGCGTAGGCGATGCCGCGAGCGATCGCGGCAGGAGGGATTGCGATGTCTGCGATCCGTGCCGCAATGGCATCCCTGACGGCCGTGTCTGTGAACGAGTCAGTGAGATTAGTCGCAATCATGCCCGGCGACACCTCCGTGACCCGCAGATGCGCTCCCGCTTCCTGCCGCAGGGTCTCGCTGATCGTACGGACGGCATTCTTGGTGGCGGCATAGACGCCCATCGTCGGCACGATTTTGATGCCGGCGGTCGATACCACGTTGATGACATGCCCGCTGCGCTGCCGTGCGAAAATCGGCAGCGCAGCGGCGATACCGTACAGCGTGCCGCGCAGGTTTACGTCGATCATCGCGTCCCAGTCTTCGACACGCAGGGCATCAAAGCGCGAAATAGGGCTGATGCCGGCATTGTTGACAAGGACATCCAGTCTGCCTCCGCGCTCTACCGCAAGTGCCACGAGCGCCTCGAGATCGGAACGAACGCACACGTCAGTCACCTTGTAGGCAACCTTGCCTCCGACAGCAGAGATGTCCCGAGCGACCTCCGCCAGGACGTCTTCGCGCCGCGCGCCAAGCACCAACGTCGCGCCTGCTTCCGCCAGAAGAATTGCGGTTGCGCGGCCGATGCCGCTGCTCGCGCCCGTGATCGCCACTACTTTGCCTGCAATGCTCATATGTCCGTCTCCTTCCCGATAACTATAGGAAAAGCGCGCTGGACGTACTATGCTTGAAAGGCCATGAATTTATCGCAATCGTCTCGAACCTTCGATCCATTATCAGATGTGCTCACAGTGCTCGATGCGCGGGCAACCCGGAGGACTCGCTTCGAGGGCTCGGGCGATTGGGCGGTGGCGTTTACAGCGCTGGAACGCCTGAAATTCGTCGCAGTGCTGCGTGGGGCCTGTTGGCTCCTGCTGCCCGATAGCGCTCCGCAACGCCTTGAGACAGGCGACTGCTGCTTGATCGGCCGCACAGCCTATGCGATTGCGAGCGATCCCGCGCTGGTGCCGATCGACGGTTCGCGCCTGTGCGCCGAAGGGAATGACCTTGTGCAGCTGGGGGGTGACGAGACGGTGACGATCGGCGGCGGCATTTCCTTCTCGCCCGGGAACGCCGCCTTCCTCCTCGATATGTTGCCGGCTTTCATGCACGTCCCTAGAATGTCGACGGGAGCCGCAGCGATCACGGCGGTTCTGGGTCTTTTGGACGCGGAGGCAGAGCAGTCCGCTATGGGACACGAGGTTGTCACAGCCAGGTTAGCGGAGGTTCTTATGATCCATGCTATCCGCACGTTCGCGTCAGGTTCCGACACCACAAGCGGATGGCTTGGCGCGCTGGCGGATCCCCGCCTCGGGCGAACGATTCAATGTTTTCATGGCGATGTCGCGCGGCCATGGACCGTTGCTGATCTGGCCGCTGAGGCGGGCATGTCACGGGCGGCCTTCTCGTCCGCCTTTACTCGCCGCATAGGACAGGCGCCGTTCGCGTATATGCGCAACTGGCGGATGACCCGCGCCCGTGCCGCGCTGGCTGAAAGTCATTCTAGCGTCAGCGACGTCGCGGCGAGTGTCGGCTACATATCCCAAAGTGCGTTCAGCCACGCTTTTCGTCGAACCTTCGGTCAGACACCACGGCAGCACACGGCTTGAGGCGAGGGCCTATCTGACGAAATGCCAGCGCGGGCGATGTCACCTTAACTTGAATTCGGAAGCACGTTTGACGTTCGGCCTTCAGGATTGATCTCAGGCCACGGCTCCCGCCGCAGCCTTCCACTGTGCGATCGCCTGGATGCGGTGAACGCGGCTTT
>NZ_JABAIG010000026.1:0-42399 GCF_012641385.1 Rhizobium sp. P28RR-XV | reverse complement strand
ACAGCCTCGCACAGTCGAAGCGACATGGCGCAAGGCTGGTGAAATGCTCGACTGCTTCTCGCCAGCCGAATGCGCAAACTACCTCACAAACTCAGGATATGCTTCCGTATGAAAGCAGCAGGCTCTAGCGCAGTTCCAACGTCGCGGTTCAATAGTGCATTGCAGTCAAGCGCTCGCCTGAAACGCTTGACCACTTCGGCCCGTCTTCAAGCCAGATACGGACCGATGCATTCGGTCACGGACGCCACGTCCTCGACCCGCATGCCCGCGACATTGATCCGTCCGGAGTCCGGCATGTAGATGCCGTGTTCGGCCCGGAGTTTCCGGACATTTTCGGGGGAGATCGGCAGCAGGGAAAACATGCCCTCCTGGGCGCCTATATGGGCGAGCTCGGAACGAAATCGACCAAAGGCCTCTCCGGCCGCGCGGCGGATCTCCGTTATGCGGATGCGCATGTCATTCAACTCATCCATCCAGGCCTGGCGGCGTGACGCATCCTGGAGGATTGCCGCGACGATGGCCGCTCCGTGCGCGGGCGGCATGGAGTAGCTCGCGCGGGCATAGCCTGCGAGATTGCCGATCGCCTTGTTCAACGATGCCTGCCGGTCTCCGACCAAATAGACCGCGCCGGTACGCTCCCGATAGAGCGAAAAGGATTTCGAGCAGGAGACGGCAACCATGGCTTCGCCGACCGCTTCGATGACCATCATCATGCCGGCTGCATCTTCGGCCCGGCCGTGCCCCAGGCCCTGATAGGCATTGTCGAAGAGGGGGAGCAATCCCCGGGCGGCGGCGATGTCGGCAATATCTCGCCAGTTCTGTTGCGATAAAGCTGCGCCGGTCGGGTTATGGCAGCTCGTCTGCAACAGCACCGCGTCGCCGGGAGCGGCGTTCTGCAGGGCCGTCAGCATGTCGTCGATCAGAACGGCCTGCTTGCCGATATCGAAGAAACGATAGGTTCCGGCCTGAAGGCCGACGGCGGCAAAGATCGCCTGATGGTTGACCCATGTCGGCGTACCGATCCAGATCTTGCGCCGCTTGTCGAGAGCAAGCAGCTCAGCGGCCAGGCGCAGGGCGCCGGTGCCGCCCGGCGTCTGAATTCCGGCGAGCAGCCTGCCGCAATGGCGCCCGCCGAAGACTTCGTGTGCCAATGTCCGCAGGAAGAGAGGATCGCCCTCGGGGCCGATGTAGGATTTGGATTCTTGCGTTTCCCAGAGATAATGCTCGGCCGTCTTGACGGCTTTCATGACCGGCGTGCGGCCCGTTTCATCGCGATAGACGCCGACCCCGAGATCGACTTTCCCGGGTCTCGGATCGGCCGCGAACTTGGCAATCAATTCCAGCAGAGGATCGGGCTTCTGCTCTGTCAGACTATCGAAAAACGCCGTCTTGTTCATTGGTGCCTCCCTCCATTTATTGAGGCCAATCCTGCAGGACCCGCACGAATTCGGTCAACCATGCGTTCGTCTGGTGGCCGTCCAGGGAACGGTGGTCGATCGTCAGGGAGACATAGGCCATCGGGCGGATCTGGATCGTATCGACTCCGTCGGCCTCCCGAACGACGACACGCTTTTCCAGCTTGCCGATACCGAGAATGGCCGACTGCGGCTGGTTGATGATGATCGGGGATGCCAGCAGCGAGCCGGAAACCCCGTGATTGGAAATGGTGAATGTTCCGCCCTTCAGCTCGTCACCCTTGAGGGTATTGGATCGGGCCCTGTTCGTCAGATCCTGCAGCCGGGCGGCGATTGCCTCAAGCGAAAGATCCTGCGCGTGCCGGATCACCGGTGCGACCAGGCCTTTGTCGCCCAATGCGATCCCGACGCCGATATTGACGTCCTCGAATATCTCAAGGCTGTCATCGTGCCACTGACTATTCACCTCTGGTACGACCTTCATGGCCGCGACAGACGCCGCCACGAAATAGGCGGTATAGGACAAGTTCACGCCTTCGGCTTTCAGGCGCTCCTTATGGTGATCGCGATGGCGCATGATCGCCATGAAATCCGCTTCAAAAACCGCCGTGACTTGCGGTGCCGTCGTGAAGGATTCGGCCATGTGTCTTGCGATCGCAAGCCGCATGGCCGAATGGGGTACGGTCCGGGATTTGCCGTCAACCGGAGTTGCCGCGAAAGGCTGCTCGCCGCCGACCTGTTGCGGTACCGGAGCGGCCGGATGGGGCTTACCGGCTTCGAGCGCGTGATCCATATCGGCGCGCGTGACGCGCCCGCCCTTGCCGCTGCCTTTCAGCGTCGCCGGATCGATCTCGTATTCTTCGGCGGCCTTGCGAACGGCCGGCGAATAATAGTTGGAGGCTATTGCGGCTGTGGTCGGGACTGGCTGCACCTGCGAGGGAGCAGAGGGTGCTTCCATTGCAACGCTGTTCGCTTTGGTGCTCATTCGCCCGAGGATCGCCCCCGGCGCTGCGTCATCGCCGTCTTCCATGGCGATCTCGCTCAGGATGCCGTCGCATGGCGCCGCTATCTCCTGGGTCACCTTGTCGGTTTCGAGTTCGACGAGGGCATCGCCCTCTTTCACATGATCGCCGATCTGCTTCAACCAGTTACGGACGATCGCTTTCGTGCCTTCCTGTTCGAGCGGAGCCGTGATCTCGATGGTATTCGTCATGCTCAAAACTCCAGGATTTCGGCGATGCGTTTGGCGATCCGTTCCGTCGAAGGCACGGCCCATTCCAATAGGACGGGGTTATGTGGGCTCGGGATATCGGGCATGGTCAGGCGGGAGACCGGCGCATCGAGATCCATGAACGCCTTGTCCGCAATGACGGCGGCAATTTCGGCGCCAAAGCCACCGGTCTCGAGATCTTCATGAACGATCAGGCAGCGATGCGTCTTGGCGACCGAGGCAAGCACAGCCTCCTGGTCCCAGGGCATCAGCGTGCGAAGATCGATGACATCGGCGGAGATGCCTTCGGCTGCCTCCTCGCAGCGGTGCACCATCGCACCCCAGGTGACGATGGTGATGTCGTTGCCGGTCCGTGTCAGCTTCGCCTTACCGAAGGGCAGCGCGAAATCGTCGCCGGGATAGGCGCGGCGTGCCCATGCGTGATCGAGCATTGCCCTGTGCTCGAAGAAGATAACCGGGTCGTTGCCGCGGATCGAGGTACGCAACAGGCCGACGGCATCCTCAGCATTTGAGGGAACGGCGACCTTCCATCCGGGCTGATGAACGAAGGCCACCTCGTTGGTCTGGCTGTGCCAGGGGTCGCCGCATTTGAAGAAGCCGCCGGGCATGCGCACCACGACCGGGGCGGCGAAGCGATTGTTGGTGCGCCAGCGAATGGTGCCGCAGTCGTTCAGCTGTTCGGTGGCTGGTTCCGCATATTTCCGGAACTGGATTTCCGGGATGGGCACGAGCCCGGCAAGTGCCATGCCAACCGCGCGGCCGATGATCCCCTCCTCGGACAATGAGGTATCGAAAACGCGCTCGTTGCCGAATTTTTCCTGCATCCCAAGGGTTACGGCATGGACGCCGCCCTTCAGGCCGATATCCTCGCCGAACATGACGACGCGCTCGTTGATCGACATCTCGTGTTCGAGCGTTCTGCGGATGGCGGTGACCATGTTGATGCGCGGGCCGGAGGTCGCCGGTTCGTTCGTTGTCGCCGGAGGCACATATCCGGCTGGATGCTGGCCCCCCATCGTCTGCATGTCGCCATCGAAGAACACATGGCGGGTCACCGAAGTGGGATCGGCGACCGGCCGTTCCTCAGCTGCTGCGCGGGCGCTTTCGGCTACCTCGCGCGCTTCGCTTTCACAGGCGGTCCATTCCTCCATCGACATAACGGCGGGGACGAGAAATTCCTTCAGGCGCGGTAGCGGATCGCGCTCCCACTCACGCCTCACGGTTTCCTCGCTCTTATAGGTCTGCGTGTCCTGAAAACTGTGGCCCTCGAGCCGGGGAACCGTCAGCCGCAAAAGAGCGGGCTTGCGCGCTTCGCGAACGAAGGAGACCGCATCCTGTACGAGGTGTGCGGCCTCGGCCGGGTCGCAGCCGTCGCCATCGAATATCGCAAGGTTCTTCCAGCTGGCGAGATTGGCTGCAATATTCCCGCCGGGTGTCTGAACCGTCGACGGCACCGAAATGCCGAAGCCATTATCCTCGATGAAAAACAGCATCGGCAATGCCTGCGTCGTTGCGGCACTCAGTGCGGCCCAGAAGCCGTTCGAGGCGACGGAGCCGTCGCCCCCGAGGACGACGCCGATATCCCGCGCATACTCTTCGTGGCCCAATGTGGTCGCGTAGTATTTCATCGCCTGCGCCCAGCCGGCAGTCGGCGTGTATTGCGCACCGACGCCACCGCACATGGGCAGGGCCGAGGCACCGGAGAGGTTCGGATAATTGAACACGACGCCAATATCGCGCCCGTCGGAATAGCCGCCGGCGCGCCCCATGGCCGAGCCGAGCGCATCGGCCGGATCGACGCCGAGCGAGAGCAGAAGCGGCCTTGAGCGGTAATAGCCGCAGGTCGCGTCGTGCAGGCCGGTCAGCTGCGTGCCGAGAAGGATTTGCGCCATGTCGTGGCCGCGCGCCGAAAACTGGTAGAGCACCTTTTTTTCCGGAACCAGGCGCGTCTCTTCCAGCTCATCGAGGGCTCTTGAGAGATGGATGAGGCGGGCGACCCTGCGCCAGTCGATACGGTGGTCGGGCGCGTTGCTCTCATGCTTTTTTATCGCCAGTTGGGCCATTTGCTCCTCCTGCATCTGGTCGCATGATTCTAATTCAAGTGGCCGCGTTATTCCTTTCAATCTCATGGAAATTGACCTAGTATTTGATGGTTTTAATTCATAAATGGCAGATTTTTGAATGGAAGATTTCGACCTTGATCATATCGACAGAGCGATCCTTCGCGTGCTGCAGGAAGAAGGCGATATCAGCCAGGCGGCGCTGGCCGAGAAGGTGGGCGCGTCGCCTGCCTCCTGCTGGCGAAGGATCAAGGCACTGGAAAGCGCCGGCGTGCTCGGCAGGACGGTCCGCCTGGTCGATCCCGACAAGATCGGCAAGGGTCTCAATGTCTTCTGCCAGGTCAAGATGAAGACCCATGATCCCGCGACCCGCCGCGATTTCGAACAATTCATCGCGAGCTATCGCGAAGTGCTCGAATGCTATTCCATGTCGGGTGAGTGGGATTATCTGATCCGCGCGGTGGTTGCCGATGTCCGGGAATATGAAGGACTGCTGATGCGCGGTATCCTGACCCATGAAGCCGTGTTGAGCTCGTCGTCGCACTTCTCGCTGAAATGCGTCAAATACACGACGGCGTTGCCGACGAATGTCACACGATAGAAGCCTCTGGCTGCGCTCACCTTGAACATTATGAGCATCTCACGCTAATAGATCCTAACGATTGCGGATGCGGAGCAGAGTTGGATTGTCGGCTGATAACGTCAAACTCGGCGATGATTTGAGCGAAGCGGTTACGGCGCTTCTCGTCGATCTGCCCATCAAGGCCGCGAGTTTCATCGTCACGATCTACGGCGATGTCGTCGAGCCGCGGGGCGGAGTCGTCTGGATCGGCAACCTCATCGAGACATGCAAGAGCGTTGGGATCACCGAGACGCTGGTGCGCACCGCCGTGTCGCGACTGGTTACGGCCGGCCAGCTTGCCGGAGAGCGGGAAGGGCGCCGCAGCTACTATCGACTGACGGACGCGGCCCAAGCGGAATTCGCCGAAGCCGCCAGTCTCTTCTATGGGCCGGAGCCTGCCGTCCGGTGGCAATTCGTCCTGATCAATGGCCCCGCTCCCGAAGAGATCATGCAGGGCCTCGAGCGGGACGGCTTCGCCCGATTGGGCCCCCGTCTTGCGATGGGAACGCATCCCGCGCTGCCCTTGCCGGGTCGCGTTGTCGTCTTCGATGCTCAGCTCGCAACCGAGAACGGCGCCTTGAGGGAGTTTGCAGAAGAGGCCTGGAACCTGCAGCACTTCGCGGAAGCCTATAGCGAGTTTACCGCGCGATTTGGCGCGTTTTCGCAGCGAGTCGGAGATTGTGCGGCTTTATCATCATTCGATTGCCTGATCGCGCGGCTGCTGCTTGTCCACCAATACCGGCTGATCATGCTGCGCGAGCCGCATCTTCCGAAATCGGCCCTGCCGGGCAACTGGCCGGGCAAGGAGGCTAGGCGCCTGTTTGCCGATCTCTATCTGCTGTTGTCGAAGAAGGCCGATGCCTATGTCGGCCGCCGTTTTGTCAACGAGGCCGGAAAGCTGAAAGAGGCGACGCCGGCAAGCCAAAACCGGCTCGATCGCCTCAAGTTCCGCTGAAAGATCAGTTCTCTCAGTCACATGGCGTGTGGGTCCTCCCCGTAGCGTGCTTTCACGACGTTAAATGTCACAGAAAACTCGGAAAATTGATTTGTATTGTGACATATCGCGTGCTAATACAATGACCGATCGGTCGGTTAATGCATATGCCGCCAAGTAGGCGTTTCATGGAGGAGAGCGTGAAACAGGCCTATACTGACGTGCGTTGAAGCTTCAGCTCGGCTGAGGTTCAAGACTACGGCAGGTCTGCGCGCTCATGAGCGCGCCGGACGCGCTAGGACGGAGGAAAGATCAATGTACGCACAGATGGTGAAAACCGATGGCGCCCGCATCCGTTCCCTCGACGAGATGGACCCTGAGGAGCGCGCCTTTCAGGAACGCATCGATGCCGGCCAGAAGATAGAGCCGAAGGAGTGGATGCCGGAAGGCTACCGCAAGACCTTGATCCGTCAGATCAGCCAGCACGCCCATTCCGAAATTGTCGGCCAGCTTCCGGAAGGTAACTGGATTACCCGCGCGCCGACACTGGAGCGCAAGGCGATCCTGCTCGCCAAGGTCCAGGATGAAGCCGGCCACGGCCTCTATCTCTATTGTGCCGCCGAGACGCTCGGCATCAGCCGCGACGAGATGTATGAGCAGCTGCATTGCGGCAAGGCCAAATATTCCTCGATCTTCAACTATCCGACGTTGACCTGGGCCGATATCGGCGCGATCGGCTGGCTGGTCGATGGCGCTGCCATCATGAACCAGGTTCCCTTGCAGCGCTGTTCCTACGGCCCTTATTCGCGGGCCATGATCCGTATCTGCAAGGAAGAAAGCTTCCATCAGCGCCAGGGCTTCGACATCCTGATGAAGATGGTGAAGGGCACGCCGGCTCAGAAGGCCATGGTGCAGGATGCGTTGAACCGCTGGTGGTGGCCTTCGCTGATGATGTTCGGCCCTTCAGATGACGCCTCCGTGCATTCGGCTCAGTCGATGGCCTGGAAGATCAAGCAGAATTCCAACGACGAGCTGCGGCAGAAATTCGTCGACCAGACCGTGCCGCAAGCCGAATATCTCGGCCTTACCGTTCCCGATCCGGCTCTCAAATGGAACGAGGAAAAGGGTGGCTACGATTTCGGCGAGCCGGATTGGGAAGAGTTCTTCAACGTGATCGCCGGCAACGGCCCCTGCAATGCGGAGCGTCTCAATGCCCGCAAGCAGGCCTGGGATGATGGTGCATGGTTCCGCGACGGCTTGACGGCCCATGCCGAAAAGGCGGCGGAGCGCCGGGCCGCCGCAAAGGTCGCCGCCGAATAAAGCCGGCAGGATAGGGAGTGAGAACATGTCCAGCGAGTGGCCGCTTTGGGAAGTCTTCATCCGTGGTCAGCACGGCCTCAACCATCGCCATGTCGGCAGCCTGCACGCGCCCGATGCCGAAATGGCGATCAACAATGCGCGCGATGTCTATACCCGCCGCAACGAGGGCGTCAGCATTTGGGTGGTGCGGTCTGCCGAGATCACCGCCAGCGCGCCTTCGGAAAAAGGCCCGCTCTTCGACCCCTCCAATTCGAAGGTCTATCGTCACCCGACCTTCTTCGACATTCCCGATGAAGTGGGGCACATGTGATGGCGACCGCTACCTTTGAGCCGACAGTCGATCGAGCCGCTCTCGTCGAATTCCTGGTTCGCATCGGTGACAATGCGCTGGTCCTCGGCCATCGCGTTTCCGAATGGTGTGGCCGCGGGCCGGCGCTGGAGGAGGATATCGCGCTTGCCAACACGGCGCTCGACCTCATCGGCCAGACGCAGCTCTGGCTCGGTCTGGCGGGCGAGGTGGAAGGCAAGGGCCGCTTGGCTGATGATCTCGCCTATCTGCGAGACGGTTTCGAGTTCCGCAATATATTGCTCGTCGAGCGCCCCAACGGCGATTTCGGCAAGACACTGATGCGGCAATTCCTCTTTGACGCCTGGCATTATCTGCTGCTGAAAGCGTTGAAGGGTTCGAGCGACCGTCGCATCGCCGAGATTGCCGAAAAGGCCTTCAAGGAAGTTTCCTACCACCTCGATCGCAGCCGTGACCTGATCATCCGCCTGGGCGACGGCACGGCCGAAAGCCATCGCCGCATGCAGGATGCCCTGGACGATCTCTGGCCCTTCACCGGCGAAATGTTCGTCGGCGACGCCGCCGATGTCGCGCTGGCGCAGGCCGGGGTGATCCCGGAACCGCAAAGCCTCAAACCCGGCTGGGACGAGATCGTTTCCGATGCGCTCGCCGATGCGACCCTCGCTCGCCCGGCGGATGGCTACATGCACAAGGGCGGCCGGCGCGGCGTTCACACCGAGCATCTTGGCTATCTGCTTGCCGAGATGCAATTCCTGCAGCGCGCCTATCCGGGCGCGACCTGGTAGGAGGCTGGCATGGCGACCGCACTTCATCCTTCGGTCGACGAGGTCTGGCACTGGCTGTCGGAGGTGCCGGACCCGGAAATTCCGGTGATTTCGCTGACCGATCTCGGCATCATCCGCGACGTCGGCTGGCAGGACGATACGATTGTTGTCACGGTGACGCCGACCTATTCGGGCTGCCCCGCCACGACGGTGATCAACCTCGATATCGAGCGGGCATTGGCCGAAAAGGGCCTCGACCGGGTGCGCCTCGAGCGCCAGCTGTCGCCTGCATGGACGACGGATTGGATCAGTGCCGAGGGGCGCGAGAAGCTGCGCGCCTACGGCATCGCCCCGCCGATCGATGGCACGGCTGCCGACGGCGTGCTGATGAAGCGTATCGACCGGCTTTCCGGCCGCTCCAACCTTACCATCGCCTGTCCGCGCTGCGGATCGACAACTACGGAAAAGATCAGCCAGTTCGGTTCGACGCCATGCAAGGCGAGCTATCGCTGCACCGACTGTCTCGAGCCGTTCGATTACTTCAAGTGCATTTGACCCCAATAGGACGAGGCCCCGCATCCATGGCACGTTTCCATCCCCTGACCGTCACCGATGTGCGTCGCGAGACGCGCGATGCGGTCGTCGTCACGCTTGCGCCATCCGAGGAGGATCGGGCCGTCTTCGATTTCACGCAAGGGCAATATCTCACCTTCCGCCGCAAGTTCGACGACGAGGAACTGCGTCGCTCCTATTCGATCTGCGCCGGCAAGGACGAAGGCGTGCTGAAGGTCGGCATCAAGCGCGTGGATGGCGGCTGCTTCTCGACCTGGATCAATGAAAACCTCAAAGCCGGCGACACGCTGGAAGCCATGCCGCCGATGGGCGCTTTCTTCACGGCGATCGAGCCCGATCTCGCAAGGCACTATATCGGCTTCGCCGGCGGCAGCGGCGTCACGCCGCTTCTCTCGATCATCAAGACCGTGCTGGCGCGCGAGCCACGCTCGGTCTTCACCCTGGTCTACGCCAACAGGCAGATCAGCTCGATCATGTTCCGCGAAGAGCTCGATGATCTGAAGAACCTCTATCTCGGCCGCCTGTCGGTGCTGCATTTTCTCGAAAGCGAAGCGCAGGAGATCGATCTTTTCACCGGTCGGATCGACGCGGAAAAATGCAAGGCGCTCTTCAAGAGCTGGATCGATCTGACGTCGGTTGCGACCGCTTTCATCTGCGGCCCCGAGCCCATGATGCTGGCGATCGCTTCGGCGCTGCGCGAGCACGGCATGCGCGACGACCAGATCAAGTTCGAGCTCTTCGCCTCCTCCCAGCCGGGCCGCGCCCGCCGCAAGGTGGAGAGCGCAGCCGCCGCGGATCATGGAACGAGCTGCGAGGCGACCGTTACGCTCGACGGGGCAACGCGTGTCTTCAAGTTTCCCAAGCATGGCCAGTGCCTGCTCGATGCCGCGCTCGAAAACGCGATGGACGTGCCCTATGCCTGCAAGGCCGGGGTCTGCTCCACCTGCCGCGCCAAGCTTCTCGAAGGCGAGGTCGAGATGGAGGTCAATCACGCGCTTGAGGATTATGAGGTGCGCCAGGGCTATGTGCTGACCTGTCAGTGCTATCCGCTCACTGACCGCATCGTCGTCAGCTACGACCAGTAGGGTCGCATCGAAGGGAGGAATAAGATGTCCGAGACGATGCCGATCGAGCAATATCTGGAGGAGGGCGGCATCCTGTCCTCTCCCGACAATGCGCCTCCCCGCTATCGCGGCGAATTGCTGCGATTGATGGCGAGCTTCGTCGACAGCGAACTGGCCGGTTCAGCTGGCTTTGCCGATATTATCAACGATGCGCCTGGCATTCAGGAAAGGATTTCCGCAGCGCGCATCGTGCTGGAAAAGACCGATCATGCCGGCCAGGTCCTGAAGATCATGGAGACCTTCGGTGTCGACGGCGGCCGGTATGCCGTGCACCACCCCTGGGCGGTGCGGCTTTCTCGTGAGGCCGATATCGGTGCCGTCAGGCAGGGCGGCGACATGCGGCTTTCCGTCTTCCACTATCCGCTGGAAGGCTGGGTGGATGCGGTTGTCATGAACGTGTTGATGGGCGCTGCCAGCGTTGTGCAGCTGAAGGAGCTCGCACGCGTTTCCTATCAGCCGGTCGCCGAAGTCTTTCGCGCAATCCTGCCGCGCGAAAAGCGCCATGCGGAGCTCGGCGCTGCCGGTCTAGCCCGCATCGTCGCCGATGACGAGGGGCGGGCGAAGGCGCGCGCTTCGGTCGCCTATTGGTATCCCCGCGTTGCGGCGAGTTTCGGCCATGCCGGCTCGGCTCGCTTCGAGACACTGTCGCGCTTCGGCTTGCGCCATACGCCTAACGAGACCCTGCTTGCCGAATGGCAGGCCGAGGTCGATGCGCAGATGTCTGCGCTTGGATTGATCTAAGCAATCCCAGGAAAAGCGTGCAGCGGTTTTCCGTTCGGGATTGCCGGAAAAGACGAAGGAAGGAAATTCGGATGAACATCATGGCAAACCAGCCGCGGCGGCTTGAAAGCTATGTCGGCGGCGCCTGGGTCGCCGGCGCCAAGCAAGGCGTGCCGCTGCTCGATGCGTCGACCGGTGCGCCCGTCGCCTTAATCGATTCCTCGGGCATCGATTTCAAGCAGACCCTGGCGCATGGTCGCGACAAGGGTGGCCCAGCGCTCAGGCGCATGTCCTTCCATGAGCGCGCCGCCATGCTGAAGGCGCTCGGCCAGGCGCTGCTCGACAGGAAGGAAGAATTCTACGCGCTCTCGACGGCGACCGGCGCCACGCGCGCCGATAGTTGGGTCGATATCGAAGGCGGTATCGGCACCCTGCTTTCCTACGCCTCCAAGGGCCGGCGCGAGTTGCCGAATGCACGCGTGCTGCTCGACGGCGATGTGGAGCCACTCTCCAAGGATCAGAGCTTTTCCGCGCAGCATATATTGAGCCCGCTCCAGGGCGTCGCCGTTCACATCAATGCTTTCAACTTCCCTTGTTGGGGAATGCTGGAAAAGGTGGCGCCGACCTTGCTTGCAGGCGTTCCCGCCATCGTCAAGCCGGCGAGCCAGACGGCCTATCTCACCGAACTCATGGTTCGCCGCATCATCGAGACCGGCCTGCTGCCGGAAGGCGCGCTGCAACTCGTTTGCGGCTCGGTTGGTGATCTCCTCGATCACGTCGAGGGCCAGGATGTGGTGACCTTCACCGGTTCCGCTGCAACCGGCCAACGTCTGAAGACGCATAAGGCGCTCATCGAAAATTCCGTGCGCTTCACCATGGAGGCCGACAGCCTAAACGCGGCTATCTTCGGCCTCGATGCGGCACCCGGCACAGAGGAGTTCGACCTCTTCGTCACGGAAGTCGCCCGTGAGATGACCGTGAAAGCCGGCCAGAAATGCACCGCCATCCGTCGTGTCATCGCTCCCCGCGCCTATAGCGAGGCGCTGATTGCCGCCTTGAACGATCGCCTCGGCAAGACGGCGATCGGCAATCCGGCCGACGAGACGGTTCGCATGGGGCCGCTTGCGAGCCTCGGCCAGCGCGAGGAGGTGCGGGCGCGTATCCGGGATCTTGCTGCCGATGCCGAGATCGTCGGCGGTGATCCCGATAATCCGAGTGTCGTGTCTGGCGATGCGAATGTCGGCGCCTTCCTCAATCCCGTCTTGCTCTATTGCGACAAGCCGGGCTCGGCGCGTGCCGTTCACGAGGTCGAGGCCTTCGGTCCGGTCAGCACCGTCATGCCCTATGACACGGCGGAAGAGGCGGTCGATCTGGCGCGACGCGGCAAGGGCAGCCTCGTTGCCTCGGTCTTCACCAATGATCCGCATTTCGCCGAGGACGTGGTTCTCGGGCTCGCGCCGTTCCATGGCCGTGTGATGATCGGCAACCGCGCCAGCGCCAGGAGCTCCACCGGCCACGGCTCGCCACTGCCTGGCCTCGTCCACGGCGGTCCCGGCCGCGCCGGCGGCGGCGAAGAGCTCGGCGGCATCCGCGGCGTGAAGCACTATATGCAACGCACCGCCGTTCAGGGCACGCCGCGCCTGCTTTCGGCCGTTACCGGACGCTGGATGGATGGCGCGGATGCCCGCACCGGCAGCGAACATCCTTTCCGCAAGTCGCTCGCCGAGCTCAAGATCGGCGACCAGCTCATAACCGCGAAGCGCACGGTCACGCTCGACGATATCGAGCACTTCGCCAGTTTTACCGGCGATACCTTCTATGCCCATATGGACGATGAGGCTGCCAAGGCCAATCCGTTCTTCGACGGCCGCGTGGCGCATGGCTATCTCATTGTTTCGTTCGCGGCCGGCCTTTTCGTCGATCCGGCTCCTGGCCCGGTCCTTGCAAATTACGGTGTCGATAATCTGCGCTTCCTGACACCGGTCAATCCGGGTGATACGCTTAAGGTGCAGTTGACCTGCAAGGAGATCAATCCCCGCATCAATGCCGAGCATGGCGAGGTGCGTTGGGATTGCAAGGTAACCAACCAGCTGGATGCCGTCGTCGCGCAATATGACGTTCTGACGATGGTGGCGAAAACGAGAGAGTGAGCGCATGACGACAATCGAGCAAGACCCGCATCGCCTGGAAATGACCGTGCTGATGACGCCGGACATGGCGAATTTCAGCGGCAAGGTGCATGGCGGCGCCCTTCTGAACCTGCTCGATCGCGTCGCCTTTTCCTGCGCGTCGCGCTATTCCAAACAATATGCGGTGACGCTGTCGGTCGACCAGGTCTTGTTCAAGGAGGCGATTCAGGTGGGCGAATTGGTCACCTTCCGCGCCTCGATCAACGACACGGGCCGTACCTCCATGGAAGTCGGCATCCGGGTCGAGGCGGAAAACATCCGGTCCGGCCAGCGCCGCCACACCAATTCCTGTTATTTCACCATGGTCGCCGTCGACGAGGCCGGCCGCCCGGTTCGCGTGCCCGAGCTGGTGCCGGTAACGCCGGCCGATATCCGCCGGCACAAGGCCGCCCAGCTTCGCCGGACGTTGCGCCGCGAATTCGCGCAGCGGCTTGATGCGGTGGCCGAGACCGGACGCGACGTGGAAGGATTGGGAGGCGACTGAATGGCGCAGATCTATTCCTATGACGGCGTGATCCCGGTCATCGATGCCGCAGCCTTCGTGCATCCTGCCGCAACCGTCATCGGCGATGTCATCGTCGGTCCCGCCTGTTATGTCGGGCCGGGTGCCGTGCTGCGCGGAGATTTCGGGCGCATCGTGCTCGAGCGCGGTTCGAACGTACAGGAGACCTGCGTTGTCCATAGTTTCCCGAATCTGGAAGTGACGATCGGCGAGGCGGGGCATATCGGCCATGGCGCGGTGCTGCATGGCTGTCGCATCGGCGTCAATGCCATGGTCGGCATGAATGCTGTCATTATGGATGAGGCCGTCATCGGCGAGAACGCCATCGTGGCCGCCATGGCCTTCGTCAAGGCCGGCGCCGAAATCCCGGCAAACAGCCTCGCCGTCGGTTCGCCGGCGCGTGTCGTGCGCGAGTTGACGCCGGAGGAGATCGCCTGGAAGCGCCAGGGTACCGCCATCTATCAGCGCCTGGCGCTGGAGGCGAAGGAGAAGCTGGTGGCCGTCGAGCCATTGACCGCGCCCGAGCCGGATCGACGCCGCATTCGGGCGCCGGAATACGATCCGCTTATCCTTGAAAGGATGAAGCTCGGCGACTGACCGGCGGCGTCAACGCCGCCTCAACGGACGGCCTTGACCCCTTCGAGGATGAGGGTGGTGGCAATGTCAGCATATTCGTCACGGGTGATCGGTCCATTGGGCCGGAACCACATATAGACCCAGTTCATCATGCCGAAGAGCGACATGGTCACCGGCATCAGCAACGGCCTGTTCTTGTTGAGGTCCGGGTTGAGATCCTCGATGACGCTGGAAAAGCGTTTGACGATCCGCCGTTCGATCGTCCGCAATTCCGCTAGCTGCTCCTGCGATAGGGCATGCGTGCCGTTCAGCTGAACCTTGTGTTCGTTGTCGGCGCCTTCATAGTTCTTCAGCACCGCTTTCACGAGCAGGCGCAGGCGTTCCTGCGGCGCAACATCAGTGCGATCCGCTGTTTCGATCGCGCTTTCCAGCTCCGTCAGATGTGTTTGCACGATGTCGAAGATCAGCGCGTCCTTGCCGGGATAGTAGTGATAAAGCAGGGCTTTCGAGATGTTGCCATGCGAGGCGATCATCGACATGGATGCCTTCTCCATGCCCATATCGGCGAAGACTGCCGCTGCGCTTGCCAAGATGCCACGCTGCTTTTCCTCGAAATCAACTGCGCGCGTGCGTGCCATGTGATCCTGCTCTGCTCATTCCCGATTGACCTTAACCGTACCTGGCGGCCGTTCTTCCTATATACAATCAAATGCTTGCCAGACTAAAGCGCGTCGCGATCTTTCAGATTCGCTTCTCGTGCATTAGGCCTTTGATGTCGCGCATGTCGTTGCCGCAAAACCGCTGCACACTTTTGCGCGACATGCGTTATCCCGCCGGGTGCCGATCATTCTTTCGGGCGGTTGTCGACAATGCGTTTCGCCTTGCCTTCGGAACGTGCCACGCCGCCCGGCGGATGCACGGTAATCTTGGTCGTGATGCCGACCACGCTCTTGATATGGTGGATGAGTTCCCTTGCCGAAACGTTTCGCGCCGCTTCGTCCGACGCCTCCGGCGTGCACTCCACATGAACGGTCATGTCGTCCATGCGGCCGGCGCGCGTCAGTTCGATCTGGAAATGCGGCGCGAGCCCGCGGCATTTCAGGATCTGCTCCTCGATCTGGGTCGGAAAGACGTTGACGCCGCGCAGGATCATCATGTCGTCGGAGCGACCCGTCACCTTCTCCATGCGGCGCATGGAACGAGCCGTGCCGGGCAGCAGTCGCGTCAGGTCGCGCGTGCGATAGCGGATGACCGGCAGGCCTTCCTTGGTGAGCGTGGTGAAGACCAGCTCGCCGATCTCGCCATCGGGCAATGCCGCGCCGGTGACCGGATCGATGATCTCCGGATAGAAATGATCTTCCCAGATGTGCAGCCCGTCCTTGCTCTCGACGCATTCGCTGGCGACACCCGGCCCCATTACTTCCGACAGGCCGTAAATATCGACGGCGTGCATGTCGAAGGCGTGCTCGATTTCCGCACGCATGGCATTGGTCCATGGCTCGGCTCCGAAGATACCGACGGCGAGCGAGCTTTCGCGCGGGTCGAGGCCCTGGCGGCGGAATTCGTCGAGGATCGACAGCATGTAGGAAGGGGTCACCATGATGATGCGCGGCTTGAGATCCTGTATCAGCGCGACCTGCCGCTCCGTCATGCCGCCGGAGACCGGTACGACCGTGCAGCCGAGTTTCTCCGCGCCATAATGCGCGCCGAGGCCGCCGGTGAAGAGGCCGTAGCCATAGGCGATATGGACGATATCGCCGGCGCGACCGCCGGAGGCGCGGATCGAGCGGGCAACGAGGCTCGCCCAGGTATCGATGTCCCTGGCCGTATAGCCGACGACGGTCGGCTTGCCGGTCGTTCCGGACGAGGCGTGGATGCGGACGAGCTTCTCGCGCGGCACGGCGAACATGCCGAAAGGATAGGTGTCGCGAAGATCCTTCTTCGTGGTGAAAGGGAATTTGGCGATGTCCGGCAATGTCTTCAGGTCTAAGGGATGCACGCCGGTTTCATCGAAACGCTTTCTATAGAAGGGCGAATTCTCATAGGCGTGTGTGAGCGACCACTTCATGCGCTCGAGTTGCAACGCGGAAATCTCGTCGCGCGAGGCCATCTCGATCGCCTCGAGCTCGCCGGCGCGCGGGGAAAGGTTTTCCATGAATGTCTCCTCCAGAAATGCCAGATGTTGCCGGCGTGAACCGCTAGTCCGGCAGAAGCGTGCCCTTGACCGTTCGCGAGTGGCCGCGGAATTCCGCGATCTGCTCGCCCTCCTGATTGGTAACCGCGATGTCGTAGATACCGCCTCGTCCGCGGCGCGACACCTCCCGTGCCGTCGCCGTCAGCCGGTCGCCCTTGAACGCCGGCGCGATGTAGGTCACCGAACAGTGCTGGGCGACGGTGCGCTGATTGTAGGTATTGCAGGCGAATGCGAAGGCCGAGTCGGCTAAAGTGAAGATGTAGCCGCCATGGCAAGTGCCATGACCGTTCGTCATTGCCTCGGTAATCGCCATCGAAAGGCTTGCTTCGCCGGGGACGACGGCAAGCAGTTCCATGCCGAGGCGGCGGCTGGCATTGTCTTCGTCCCACATGCATCTTGCACAGGCTTCCGCGAGCGCCTGCGTGGTAAGGTTTTCGACTGTGCTCATCGCCCCTTGAACTCCGGTTTGCGCTTTTCGAGAAAGGCGGTGACGCCTTCGGCATAATCGGCGCTGCGGCCGGCCTCGCGCTGCAGGTCGCGC
Organism: Rhizobium sp. P28RR-XV; assembly: GCF_012641385.1. Lineage (NCBI taxonomy): Bacteria > Pseudomonadati > Pseudomonadota > Alphaproteobacteria > Hyphomicrobiales > Rhizobiaceae > Rhizobium > Rhizobium sp. P28RR-XV. The sequence continues at coordinate 25,327 of NZ_JABAIG010000026.1, read as the reverse complement.
TCAAGATCGAGTTGCTCGTCAAGCGAGTTGGTCGCCGCCGCCTGGATGGCGCGCTTCGTCAGACCAAGGCCTTTCGTCGGACCGGCAGCGAGCTTGATGGCAAGGGCCGTTGCCTCGTCCATCAGCTTGTCGTCGTCCACCGCGCGCCAGATCAGGCCCCAGCCAGCCGCCGTTTCCGCATCGAGCGGCTCGGCCGTTAGCGCTAACGCTTTGGCGCGAGCTTCGCCGATGAGCCGCGGCAGGTTCCAGGTGCCGCCGGAATCCGGCACCAGGCCGATTTTCGCAAAGGCCTGGATGAAGCGGGCTGAACGGGCGGCAAGCGTGATGTCGCAGGCAAAAGCGATATTGGCGCCGGCGCCGGCCGCCACGCCGTTGACCGCGCAGACAACGGGCTTTTCCAGGCTGCGGATGAGGCGGAGCAACGGATTGTAGAAGGTCTCGATCGTATGGCCGAGATCCGGCGTTCCCTTGCGCGGGTCACGGTCGCCGAGATCCTGGCCGGCCGAGAAGCCGCGGCCGGCTCCCGTCAGGAGCACCGCACGCACCTCCGCATCCTTGTGCGCACGCTCGAAACCGGCGCGCAGCGCCAGATGCATTTCCTCGTTGAAGGAATTGAGTTTGTCGGGTCGATTGAGCGTGAGGCTCAAAACGCCATCGGCTAGTGCCGACAGAATGGTGTCGGAATCGGACATGCTTCCTCCCCGTCGCCTTTCCCATGGCGACTGGGGAAAATTCTTGCATAAACCGACCGGTCAATCAATTATAAAAGCAGCGATTGGGAAGAAGGCCTTTCGTAGAGGCTGGAAAGCGGAGCCCAATTATTGGCTCACCAGCGAAGCGGCTGCCGGATTGTAGCCAACTCCATTTCCGCGTAGCATCGGCTCACGCCTTTTTGGGAAACTCGGGGGGAGGTCCTGCGACATGGCGAAGCTTGTGTTCGCTTTGAACCAGTCGCTGGACGGCTATGTCGACCACACGGACTTTGCGCCCGATGCCGCGCTCTTTCATCATTTCATCGACGACGTGCGCGGGCTGGCCGGCAGTGTGTATGGTCGCCGCATGTACGAGGTGATGCGGTATTGGGACGACGATCATTCCGAGTGGGACGAGGAGCGACGTGATTATGCAGCAGCCTGGCGGAGCCTGCCGAAATGGGTCGTGTCGCGCTCGCTGAAATTAGTCGGCCCGAATGCCACTCTTGTCGCTGATGACATCGAGGCGACGATACGCGAATTGAAGGCTCGACTGAATGGCGAGATTGAAGTTGCCGGGCCTGAGTTGGCGCGAAGTCTGACCGACCTTGGTCTTGTCGATGAATATCGGCTGTATCTCCATCCCGTCGTGCTTGGTCGCGGCAAGCCATTCTTTGCCGGTCCGCGGCCGCCGCTCCACCTGGTGGCGAGCGATCGCATTGGCAAGGACGTGATCAGGTTGACATACGTTCCCGCATAGTCGCGCGACATACAATAGGCCTTGGTCCGGCTACGGTCGATCACCGTCGCATGGGGAGCCGAGCAAGGCGATGCCGGACGAAATCGGCGGTCATCCAACTACGCTCTTTACAAATGACCGACGGTCAGTCATAAATAACGCCATCATCGGAATCTGGAGACGTTCGAATGGTCGCCCTTATTTTGGGTGTGGGGACCGCAGCAGCGCGGAGCCGTTGCTGTCCGCATCTCATCGCATAGGAGAAATCCCCATCATGATCCGTCACGATCTTAGCCAATGGCCGCTTGTGCTGTCCGCCGCTCGTGATTCGATGTCGCCCGAAGAACAGCTTGCTTTCCTCTCCGACTGGACGTCGTGGCTGGACCGCGGCGAACCCTTTTCAACCCTGCGTGTCTTTACGGATGTTGACGCGCTCGAGCGCCCCGAAGGCAGCGCAAGGGAGGCAAGGGCCTGGCTTCAGTCCAACGGCGAGCGGATCAAGCGGCTCGTGATCGGCATGGCGACCGTCGTGCCGGCCAGTGCCTTGGAAGAGATGAGCCGGATGAATGCCGAAAAGCTGTATGGCGTCCCGGCGCAGATCTTCGATGAGGCCAACGAGGCGACGATGTGGCTCGCCTCGGTTTCCGCCGTGCGCGGAAAGCCGGTGCACATGGGACATGTGCTGCGAAGCCTGACCGATTTGTGCAGGCCGTCATGATGGCGTTCAAAACCTTGCTGCCTGATTGCGACGAGACGCACTGGCCGCTGGCGATCGTGGTCGCGGAGGCAAGGCTGGGCGCCGATGGGATAGGATCGGACCTCGATACGATCGAGCGCTGGCTGGCGCACGAAAAGCCGTTTGCTCTTCTGTTGATCTCCGCATACGGACCGCCGCTTGCCAGCGATGCGGCCTTGCTGGCTATGGTGGCGCAGCGGATCGGGATTGTCCGCGACGCGCTTCATCGGTTTCTGCTCGGCATTGCCGTCGTCGTTCCGGCGGCGACGGCTGACGGCGTGCGGCAAAGTCTTGCTCGTCTTCCGCTTCATATGCCGCTAGAAATCTTCAACCAGGCTCCGCCCGCGGCGGAATGGCTACGCAGTTCCATTCTCGTGCCGGCGGGCCTTGCCATTGATAGGCTGTAGATGAGGAAAAGCCCGTGACCGCCGCAGAACGCCCGCGCCCGCGCACCAAGCCCCCGGAAATCCGCCGGGAGGAACTGATGGACGCCGCGCAGCGCCTGTTTCTGGAGAAGGGCTTTGCCGCGACCAGCGTTGCGGAAATCGTCGAGGCCGCCGATGTCGCCAAGGGCACTTTCTATCTCTATTTCCAGACGAAAGAGGATGTTCTTGCCGCTCTGAAGGCGCGCTTCATCGAGCGCTTTTGCGAAAAGATAGACGCGGCAGCCGCGGCGGCGTCTTCCGGCAGCTGGATGCATAGGCTCGATGTCTGGATAGGGTCATGCGTGGTCGGCTATCTCGACGAGGTCGCGCTGCACGATCTGGTTTTCCATGAGTTCCACCCGGCCAAACGCGGCATGAAACGCGCCAACCCGCTGGTAGCACGCCTTTCATCCTTCCTGCTGGAAGGGCAGGAAGCCAAAGCCTTCTCCTTCATCGACGCCCGGCTCTCGGCCGTCATGCAGTTCAATGCCATGCACAGCGCCGTCGATGACTGTCTGGCCGACGGACCGACCGTCGATCGGCAGAAACTGGTCGACGCCGTTACCGATTTCTGTCGGCGCTCCGTCTGTCCCTGAGCTGCCTGCGCCGGCAATCCACAAGCCGGCCTATAAAGGACCGGCCGTCGCCCCTTGATCTTCATGGCATTTTACTAAGTATCGCCGTCGATGCACCGAGTGACAGGATGGGATTGATGGCAGGCGAAGCTAGAGGCAAGGCTGTGGATTTATCGGTCGATGATGCGTTCTTCGACCTTCTGACGGATAGTTTTCGTCGCATCGTAGGCGTTGCCCTTGTCGATGAAGGAACCGGGACGGATTGGCTCTATCGCGACGCGCCCTTCGTGGTCGTCGCCCATAATACGGATGCCGATCCCCGTTTCGTCTACGCCAACAAGGCAGCGCAGAACTGCTTCGAATATCCGTGGGATGAGTTTGTGACGCTCCCCTCGCGGCTTTCGGCGGAGCTTCCCGATCGTGCGGAGCGCCAACGGCTGTTGGACGCGGTGACGCGCGATGGCTTTATTTCCGACTATCGCGGGCTGCGGATTGCAAAATCCGGGCGTCGTTTTTGGATCGAAGACGGCATTGTCTGGCAGCTCGTGGATCGCGACGGGAATTTGCGCGGGCAGGCCGCCACATTTTCCAAATGGAAGGATGCCTAGAGTCGTGGGACAAGCATGTCATGCGGCCGTAAATTCACGGTGGAAAATCCCGAGTTGCGAGAGGTTGATGGCTTCGCTCGCTGCAGTCGTGCGTCCGATGAATTCGTCGATCAGGAATGCAATATGCCCGGCCGCCATTTTCACAATGGCGAGTTGGCAGCTCTTTGAGGGAATGTCGCCGAGCATCGGCGCCAAATCGTAAACCGGTACCAATTCGCCACGATACGACGTGTGACCGAGTGTCGCACGACACGAATCCGGGCCTTTGCCGAGCGGTCGCCAATTGTCCGCTCGCGCGACGATCGTTCCATCAACGAAGGTACATAGCGTGTTGTGCACGCGAACCGCCATCGCAGCGCGGCGGCGAAGGAAAGCTGACAGAGCCATGAAAGCACTTTTCCCCTTGAGGGACCCCTTGCTCAAAAGTGCAGCCGTCTGAGGCGAACCGGCTCGCGGATGCCTTGGCACTGTCATGGTGCCGCCGAAATCAGCTCGGCCAGACACACCGATAGTAGAGCAGCGGTCTTGCTGACGACTTGCAGGCTTATTTAAAATTCTAACGAGGAACGATTTTCGGTCATGCAGCGCTCGGCAGGATCGGTGAAGGGCACTGCCGATAGCCTGGCCGGCCGTCCTATCGATAAAGAAGATTGAGACGCTGCGTGCCGGTCGTCAAACGACTGTATGAAGTGTATATTAGCTGAAATACTTTGGCATTGCCGCGTCAGGCGCGTTACGTGATGCCTTCCTGGTATGGTCGCGTTGATAAGACCGTATCGTTGAATATATGAGCAAATAATCACCAATGCACTGCCCGAAGTTTCTGGCCGGTGTCGTGGCCATGTTTCTTGCTTCATCGTGAAACTTCGAAGATCGTTGTTATGTCAAACCACTGGATATTGCCCGGCAATCCAATTTTTCCGACCCGTACTCTCGAGGAGACACAGTATTTTCTGGCTGAGCTCGAAGCCTGCACAACTCAGGAGGAGCTGGCCGAGGTCGTCATTCGATATGTGGAGCCTTTCGGCGCGACCAATGTTCTGGTCGGCACCATGCCCCAGATTGGCGCGACTAAACGCCAGCAGATAGGCCATGTCCTGATCAATGCCTGGCCGAATGATTGGTCGGCTCGCTATTTTTCTCAGAACTATCTCTTCAAGGATCCGACGATCACGCTGGTGCGCAAAGGGCTTGAAAGCTTTTTCTGGAACGACGACGAAGTCGTCGGATTTCGGTCCGGGCTGCGTGTTATGGGCGAAGCCAAGGAGTTCGGCCTTGCCGAGGGTTTCACCATGACGCTTCCGAGCCTGGGGCAGGAACACGAACATGTCGGGTTTTCGATCGCCGGCGAGCGGCTTCAGCTCTCGCCGGAAAACAAGAGGAATCTGGCGCTTGTTGCGAATTTTGCAGTCTATCGCGCCTTGCGGATCCGGCGCACTCAGCAAAACAGCAGCGTCCTTAAATTGACGGCACGGGAGCGTGAGGTTCTTCAGCTGGCGGCCGAAGGCTGGAAGGAGCGGCAGATCGCCTCTCGCCTCGGAACCACCGATCATGCCATCGACAAATACATGCGCTCCTGCCGCGAAAAGCTTGGTTCGCGCAATACTAATCACGCAATTGCCCTTGCTCTGCGAAAGGGTCTGATTTCGTGAGGTACGCTTTTCCGTACCTGTGGTGATCGTGAAACGGCTCGATGATCAGCTTGCCCAAACAGGAGAGCTGTAGAGATGCTTCATATTATCACCGACCGGAACATGCACGACTATCAGGACGAGATGGATCAGGCATTTCGCCTGCGGCACCGCGTATTCGTCGAGGAGCGCGGATGGAATGATCTGACGCGTGCCGATGGTCGCGAGACCGACCAATTCGATACGGCAGATGCGGTGCACATGCTTTTCATCAATGAAGGCGAGGTTCTTGGATATCAGCGAATGCTGCCCTCCACCAAACCTCACCTCCTGTCCGAGGTGCTGCCGCAACTCTGCGAGCAGGAAAGGCCCGTCGGCTGGCACATATGGGAATGGACGCGCTATTGTGTCGAGCCGGCCTACAGAGAGCATGGCCGCGCCTTGAGCGCGGTTTCCAACACGCTGCTTTCGGGTTTTGTCGAATGGGGCTTGGAAAACGATATCAATACCGTGATCATCGAAATGCAGCCACTCTGGATCCTCCGGCTGCTGCAGCTTCATTTCCGGGTCAGCGCGCTTGGATTGCCGCAGTCGATTTCAGGAGAGGATGTCGTGGCTGTCACCGCATCGTTCGATGAACGCACGCTGGCGAAGCTTCGTTCCTTGAAGACAGACCTGCGCCGTCGCGCGGCTTAGATGGAATGCCATCGGATGCTTTAGCGGCATGCGCACGTCTGCTATTCGATATGCAGCCTCCTTCCTCTATATAATCAGCCCTCCAGCACGGTCGCTCAGTTCCGTGCTGGAGCGCCTGACGCATCCCACTGGTGTCGCCTGTTCTGCGGCGAATTGTTGGATATTGCGCGGCATCGAACGGAGGTTTTCGCCTTTCAATTTTCCTTTCTCTGGGGCATTCATAATTAATGAGGAATGCTTAATATAAGCAGTCCTTCTCTGCCTTCGAATAGTCTGTGAGATCAGTATGAACACGCGTTCCTCGCCACCCTCCGCGGAAACGATGCCAGCGCATCTGCTTGAAGAAACGACGGCCTTGATAACGGCCATGGAGGCAGCGCAGACCGAAGCCGACATCCTGCGGCTGGTGCTCGTCTATATCGGCCGCTTCGGCGCGACAAACGTGCTGGCGGGCACGATGCCGCCGATCGGCGACACCAAGCGACAGCAAGTCGGCCATATTCTTCTCAATGCGTGGCCGACCGATTGGATCTCCCGTTATTTCAGCAATGACTATCTGCGCCACGATCCGACGATAGGCATGGTCAAGGAGCAGCATGCGCCGTTCTTCTGGCGGGACATAGAGGGGCAGAGACTGCAGAATGTGATGGCGCGCGATGTCATGGGCGAAGCCGGGGAGTTTGGCTTGCGCGAGGGGTTCACCATTGCCCTGCAGACTTTTGATGGGACCGCAATAGGCTTTTCCATCGGCGGTGAGCATCTCGAGATCAGGGAGGAGGAGCGCGGCGGTCTGCAATTGCTGGCGACCTTTGCCGTGGATCGTGCCCTCCAGCTCCAGGAACTGGATCAGCTTCCTTTGCTGAAGGGCGTCACGCTAAGGGAAAGACGTGCGCTGCAATTGGCAGCGGACGGCTTGCGCGATCATGAGATCGCGGTGAGGATGGGCATCACCCATCATGGCGCCGAAAAGCATCTGCGCTCGGTTCGCGACAAGCTCGAGGCGAGAAACACAACCAACGCCATTGCGATCGCCATTCGGCTCGGTCTGATAAGATAGGATCGGCTCTCTGCGGCACCGGCTGGGAAGCTTCGCCAGACTGCACAGAATATTGATCGGGCGAATGAGTTCGTTTCGCCCAGCGGTGATAGTTTCTGTACCATTATTGCCTTTATTCAGGACTCTACTAAATAAAGTTTCGGACATAGCAAATTGCCTATCGTAATTCGGATCGTAAAAACTCGTGCTGAATCAGAAGCAGAGGCGTGCGAATGACGTTTGACTGGTCTGTTTGCTGAGGACGGCCGATTTGGACGCCACCAGCTTCAATCATGGCGAAGTCGATGCCGCCTACGGCGGCCGAAAGACGTTGTTCGGCGGCCACCGATATAAAAGCGCCGTTTCCCGCGATCCAGCCAAACCCGATCAAGATCGCTTTCAAAGCAGGCGCCGATCGCAGGCGTCAGTAAGGATGAGACAATTTTGGCGCGGAAGGGTCTCTCGTAAGCCTCGCCGGAGCCGGCACCATCAGAATTCCCAGCGACCTGTTCCCGAAAAATAGAGTTACCAGTCATGATAAAACGCATGGTGATCATGCTGATCGTCATAGGCCTGATCCTGGGTGGGATTTTCGGCTTCCAGGCATTCAAGAACCGCATGATCGCGGCGTATCTGGCTAACCTCAAGGCGCCACCGCAGACGGTCTCGACAATTACGGCGGCGACGAGCCCGTGGCAAACCACGCTGCAATCCATAGGCAGCTTCAATGCGGTCGAGGGCGCCAATCTCTCCGCCCAGGTGCAGGGCATCGTCCAGAAGATCGGCTTTCAGGATGGCCAGGATGTCAAGAAGGGCGATCTCATCGTGCAGCTGCTTGCCGACCAGCAGATCGCAACGCTGCAGCAATATCAGGCGTCGTCGGCGAACGCGCAGATCGCCTATGAGCGCGATTCCAAGCTGATCAAGGCAAATACCATCGCGCAAAGCCAGGTCGATAGTGATCTCGCCACATGGAAGGCTGCGCAGGCACAAGTCGCGTCGCAGCAGGCGCTGATCGATCAATATTCGATCCGCGCGCCCTTCGACGGGCACCTCGGCATCCGGCTGGTCAGCCTCGGCGAATATTTGGCGGCCGGGACCGCGGTCGTCACATTGCAGTCGCTCGACCCGATCCAGTTCGATTTCTCGATGCCGCAGCAGGCTTTGTCGCAACTGAAGGTCGGACAGGCGGTGACGGCAACGGTCGATGCCTATGGGAGCCAGACCTTCGAGGGCAAGATTACGGCAATCAGCCCGCTGGTGGATACCCAAAGCCGCAACATCACCATCCGGGCGACTTTCCCGAATTCCGATCGCAAGCTCCTGCCTGGAATGTTCGGCAACGTATCGGTAACGGTTGGGGAGCCGAAAGATTATATCGCCCTGCCGCAGACCGCCGTCACCATCAACCCCTACGGCAACGTCGTCTATGTCGTGACCGACAAGGGCGGCGGACAGGATGGAAAGCCGCAGCTTGTCGCCAATCAGAAATTCGTCAGCACAGGACAGGCGCGTGGCGATCAGATCGCGGTGACCAAGGGGTTGAACGCAGGCGAGGTGGTGGTGACCTCCGGCCAGCTGAAATTGAACAACGGCTCGCCTGTTATCATCAATAACGAGGTGCAGGCGTCGAACGATCCCAATGCAAATCCGGCAAACCCGAACTGAGGTGTGGCGATGAATATCACCGATATCTTCATCAAGCGCCCCGTGCTTGCTCTCGTGGTCAGCGCGTTGATTATCGTGATCGGCTACCAGTCGTTCCGTACGCTGACGGTGCGTCAGTACCCGCAGACCCAGAATGCCGTCGTGACCGTGACGACCACCTATCCGGGTGCCGCGCCCGACGTTATCGCCGGTTTCATCACGACGCCGCTTGAAAACGCCATCGCCCAGGCCAACGGCATCGACTACATGACGTCGTCGAGCACCAGCGGTACCTCGACGATCACGGTCAACCTGCGTCTCAACTATGATGCCGATGCGGCGATGACGGAAATCAACGCCAAGGTATCCTCGGTTCTCAACCAGCTGCCCACGGGCACGCAGCAACCCATCATGTCGGTGTCGATAGGCCAGACGATTGACGCGATGTATATCGGCTTCCGCAGCGACGTTCTGGCCAGCAACCAGATCACCGACTATCTGACGCGCGTGGTCCAGCCGAAACTGCAGGCAGTCACGGGCGTTCAGACGGCTGAAATCCTCGGTGGCAGGACCTTTGCTCTGAGAGCCTGGCTGAAGCCTGACAAGCTCGCCGCCTATGGGCTGACGGCCGGCGATGTCAGCACCGCGCTTGCGAACAACAATTTTATTTCCGGTATCGGCACGACGCGCGGCCAGATGACGCAGACGGTGCTGACGGCGCAGACAGATCTGCATTCGGCCGACGAGTTCCGGGAGATGGTCGTCAAGCAGATCGGCGATACGATCGTTCGCCTGAAGGATGTCGCCACCGTTGCGCTCGGCTCGCAAAACCCCGATGTCCAGATCGGATTCGATGCTCAGGACGGCGTGTTCATGGGTATCCAAATCGCGCCGACGGCAAATCTGCTCGATGTGATTGCCGGTGTGCGTGCGGTGTTTCCGGCCATTCTGGCACAACTGCCGCAGGGGCTTGAGGGCTATATCGTCTACGATTCCAGCACCTTCGTCACCCAGTCGATCGACGAGGTCGTCAAGAGCCTGGTCGAGGCTCTGCTGATCGTCATTTTCGTGGTGTTCGCATTTCTCGGCTCGCCGCGATCGGTCGCCATTCCCATCGTCGCCATACCGCTATCGCTGGTCGGCACCTTCGCGATGATGCTGATCTTCGGCTTCTCCATCAATCTTCTGACTTTGTTGGCTTTGGTGCTTGCCATCGGTCTCGTGGTTGATGACGCCATCATTGTCGTGGAGAACGTCAACCGTCATATCGAGGAGGGGGCGCCGCCGATGCAGGCGGCGCTGGCCGCGGCGCACGAACTGGTGGGGGCGATCCTTGCCATGACGGTCGTGCTTGTCGCCGTCTATGTGCCGATCGGCTTTCAGGGCGGCCTGACCGGAGCTCTGTTTACGGAGTTTGCCTTTACGCTGGTTGGCGCCGTCACCGTTTCCATGATCATCGCGCTGACGCTGACGCCGATGATGTGTTCGCGCATCCTGAAACCGCATCTGACTGACCGTAGCGGCTGGGAGGAGCGCGTTTCCGATTTCATCGACCGTCGTTTCTCGGAAATTCATCGGCCCTATGTGCGCATGCTGCATGGCAGCCTGAATACCGTGCCGGTGACGCTGGTATTTGCCGTGATTGTCCTCGGCAGCATCTATTTCCTCTACACCAGTGCCAAGAGCGAGCTGGCTCCCAATGAAGATCAGGGATTCCTTGCCTCACAGGTGACCAACGCCCCCAATGCGACGCTTCAACAGAAGCTGCTCAATTCCGACCAGGTCACCAAGATCTTCCGTAGTTTCCCGGAAACCGACAAGACCTTGCAGGTCGAGGTGCCGGGCACGTCTTTCGAGGGCATGGTGCTGAAGCCGTGGGACCAGCGTAACCGGACGGCGGACCAACTGCAGCCGCTGGTGCAGGCGGACCTCGCGAAGATCGCCGGCGGACAGGCGGTGGTCTTCCAGATACCGCCGCTGCCCGGCGCCAGCGGCTTGCCGGTGCAGTTCGCCGTCGGCAGCACCGGCAGCTTCGACCAGCTCAACGACGTATCCAACACCTTCCTGCAGGAAGCGCAGAAATCCGGCGAGTTCATCTTTCTGACGAAGGATCTCTACGTCGACAATCCGCAATACTCGATCCAGATCGACCGCAGCAAGGCGGCGACGCTTGGCCTGTCCATGAGCAATGTCGGTTCTGCACTCGCCTCCATGCTGGGCGGCGGCTACGTCAACTATTTCAGTATCGACAATCGCTCGTATCAGGTCATTCCGCAGGTGGAGCAGCGTTCGCGCCAGACCATCGATCAGATCATGAACTATCCGATCGCAAGCGTGAATGGTTCCAAGATCCCGCTTTCGGCGATCGCTACTGCGAAACTCGAGGCGACGCCGCGCTCGGTCGCGCACTTCCAGCAATTGAATTCCGCCACCGTCTCCGGCGTGCCGGCGCCGGGCGTCGCTGTCGGTGATGCCCTGGAAACCCTCAAGTCGATCGCAGCGCGCACGCTGCCACAGGGCTACTCGGTCGATTACGGAGGGCAGTCACGTCAATACGTGCAGGAATCGAGCGGCATGGCCACCACCTTCGCTCTCGCCTTGATCATCGTCTTCCTGGCGCTGTCGGCGCAGTTCAACAGCTTCCGCGACCCGCTGATCATCCTGGTATCGGTGCCGATGTCGATCGCGGGCGCGCTCGCCTTCATCAGCCTCGGCATCGGCGGCGCGACGATGAACATCTATACGCAGGTCGGCCTGGTGACGCTGATGGGGCTGATCAGCAAGCACGGCATCCTGATCGTCGAGGTGGCGAATACGCTGCAGGCATCGGGAAAGACCAAGCGGGAGGCGATCGAGGGTGCCTGCAGCATTCGTCTGCGTCCGATCCTGATGACGACCGGTGCCATGGTTCTGGGCGTCGTGCCGCTGATTCTGGCGACCGGCGCCGGCGCATCGGCCCGCTTCAACATGGGCCTGGTGATCGCGACGGGGCTCGCTATCGGGACATTGTTCACGCTCTTCGTGGTGCCCGCCGTCTACATGCTGCTCGCCGCCGACCACCACAAGCAGGCTGCGTCAGAAGCAGAGCCGGCACCGGTGCATTGACCGGAGCCGCTCCGAAGGCCGTCATCAGGTTGATGTATGATGCAGTTGCACCGCATGGCAAGCGATGATCGCGGCGTCATTCATCCGCTCGCGCATGCGCCGGATCCGGCGAAAAGAACGACCTGTGTTCGGATCTCGGCACCGTCAAGTTCCAGGATGCGGTAGCCGAATGTTTCGGTGTCTGTCCGGAGACGTTCGGATTGCTTGACTGGACGGAGCGGCAACATCACCTCGCCGGACCGCTTGGTATTCATCTTGCCAATCTCTTCTTTGCGGAGGGTTGGATACGGCGATCGCCATCGTCCCGTGCCGGTGACGTCACGCCAAAAGGCTGGAAAGGGCTCAAGGAGCATTTCGGCATCCGGCAACAGGCCTTGCTCTGAGGCGCTCTCTGCTGCATTGACTTCATTTCGACAATGAATGATCTTGGTAGGCCATAATATGGTATCCGGATAGCAAGGGATGCGGGAATGAATGACCATGCGCACAGCGCCGCAATTCGCGTGGAGCGTCCGGCAAAGACGCTGCGTGAGCTTGCCCTCGACAAGGTGCGGGAAGCGATCGTCAACGGCTATTTCCGCCCGGGGGACCGCCTGGTGGAGCGCGATCTCTGCGCCCAGCTCGGCGTCAGCCGCACGATCGTGCGCGAGGTTCTGCGTCATCTCGAATCCGAGGGCCTAGTCGCCAATCTCCCGAACAAGGGGCCGATCGTCGCGCAGCTCAATCATGACGAAGCCAAGCAGATCTACGAGATCCGCGGTGCCCTCGAAGGAATGGCGGCGCGGCTTTGCGCCGAGCAGAACAATCCCGCAATCGCCGACGCGCTGGACAAGTCGCTCGAGGATATAAGGCACAGCTATCGCGAGAGGGACATGGCCGGCGTGCTCGCCCATACGTCTTCCTTCTATCAGACGCTGTTCAGCATGGTCGACCGCCATGTGGCCTGGGGCGTCGTCAACCTTCTGACCGTGCGCATCAATCACCTGCGTTCCATGACGATCAAGACGGAAAATCGCGATGTCCAGGGGCCGGCTCAAATGGCTCGCATCGTCGATGCCATCCGGCGCGGTGACGGCGAGGGCGCGTATAAGGCCGCAATGGATCATGTCGCAAGCGCCAGCGCGATCGCTCAGGCCGTGCTTTCCGGGCGGCAGTCCGCCGATTGATTTCCGCACGCCCACATCGAGCCCTCAGCGAAACCCTCGTCAAGGCCATCACGAAATGACAGCCTCTCCGTCGTTTCTCGGCTTTCCATATCGCCTCGACGATGCCCTTTCGCCGCGCGTGGCGATCTTTGGGGCCGGTCATGGCAGCACCTATCCCGGCAAGGACAGCAGCGGCTATCTCCTTGCCGCTGACGCGATCCGTGCAGCAAGCCAGGATGACGCCGCACTCGTCGAACATTGGGATTTCGATCTCGGCGGCCCGCTGTTCGACGGCAAGCCGGCCTGCTGCATCGATGCCGGCGATATCGCGACCATCATGCATGACAATGCAGGCAACCGCGCTCGGATCGAGGCGAAGACGCGCGAGATGCTGGCATTGCCTGTCGTGCCGATCCTGCTCGGCGGCGACTGTTCGGTAACCACGCCTTTCCTCGCCGGCTTTGCGGATCACGGGCCGGTTTGGATTTTGCAGATCGACGCCCATATCGACTGGCGCGACGAAGTATATGGCGAGCGCTACGGTTATTCGAGCCCGATGCGCCGGGCGAGCGAGATGCCGCATGTCGCCGGAATGGTGCAAGTCGGCCTTCGCAGCGTCGGCAGTGCGCGTCTTGCCGATATCGAGGCTGCACGGTGCTACGGCAGCCATTTCGTGACTGCCCGCGAAATCCATGCCCAGGGGGTAGACGCGGCTCTCCGGCATATTCCGGAGGGAGCGCATGTCGTCGTCACCCTGGATTGTGACAGTATCGATCCCGGTATCATGCCCGGCGTCGCGGCGCGGACACCCGGTGGCCTCACCTACACACAGATCACCGATCTGATCGCCGGCCTCGGTAGGCGGGCGAAGATTGCGGGCTTCGATCTGGTGGAACTCTATCCTCCCGCCGATATCGACGGTCTGTCGGCCCTGACGGCGTCGCGCATTGTCGTCAACGCGATCGGCGCCATCGTCCGGCAGGTTTGAACCCAGTCGGCTTCCCGCAAGCATAGCGGCCATGCGAGACCTCGTTCGCGGTCGATCCGATTGCGAGCGCTGATACCGAGCCTTTCGCTTCATCGGCCTTGGTCGTGCCCATGCATCGATGGCCTATCGCGACTAGCTTACGACGCCCGGGCGATCTCGAAGAGCTCACGTCACATTAAATCGCCGTCCGGCTGACGACGCCGGTTGACTCCGTCTTCCGTTCGATGTGGCGGTATACCATAATAATGAATACAAAAGCGGGAACGACGGATCGCTGGAGACATGCGATGACCGGCAGCGCCTCCTTTTTGTATCAATAAGTCATTGTTGTAACTGTTAATTCTTCATATGCACCGCGACCTTTGATCCGTCTGCTCAAAGTTGCTTGACAGTTTGGTATTATGGCATACCATCACATCTAATCCTAAACGGGAGTGAGCCATGAGCCTTCAGATCCGAAAAACTGTCCTGCAGATCGAAACGACGCTTGTTGAAGGGGGCAGGGCAGCGGCCGCGCCTTTGAAGCTCTTTTCGGCATGCGCGATCGTCAAAAATCCCTGGGCCGGCCGCGGTTTTGTCGAGGATCTCAAGCCGGAGATTCACGCCGCCGCTCCTGTGCTCGGCGAATTGCTCACCAAGATGATCATCGATGCGGTGGGATCGGGTGAAGCGGTAGAAGCCTATGGCAAATCGGCCGTTGTCGGTCTCGATGGCGAGATCGAGCATGCATCCGCGCTGATCCACACACTGCGGTTCGGCAATCACTATCGCCACGCCGTCGGCGCCAAGTCCTATCTCGCCTTCTGCAATACGCGCGGACCGGCCAATGCGCCGGTCATGATCCCGCTCATGGACAAGAATGATGAAGGTCGTCGCTCGCACTATCTGACGATCCAGACGTCGATACCGGATGCGCCGGCGGCCGACGAAATCGTTGTCGCGCTCGGCGCCTCGGTCGGCGGTCGGCCGCATCATCGCATCGGCGACCGTTACCAGGACCTCAAGGATCTGGGACAGGATGTCGCCAATCCGGCCGGCGTGTGAGAGATCGAGCGTCTGGATGCCGGCGATGGAAACCATAGACCAGAACAAGGCGGATCATCTCAATACGGAAGGCTTGCTCCGCAAGCATACGGCGCGTGGTACTGCCTATCATGAAGTGGGCAAAGGCGAGCCGCTGGTTCTGATCCACGGAGTCGGCATGCGGCTTGAAGCCTGGTTGCCGCAGATCGCGGCTTTTTCCCGGAGCCATCGTGTCATTGCCGTCGATATGCCGGGCCATGGCGAAAGCGTTGCCCTGTCTGTCGGCAGCAAACTGGAGGCCTTCGTCGCCTGGTTCGGCGGCTTCCTTGATGAGATGGCGCTCAGTGAGGTCAGCGTCGCCGGCCATTCGATGGGCGCGCTCGTTGCCGGCGGGGCGGCCGCCACCTTCGGCGAACGGATCAAACGGATCGCCTATCTCAACGGCGTCTACCGCCGTGATCCCGAGGCCAAGGCGGCCGTACTTGCGCGTGCGGCGGCAATAACGCTTGTCGGTGTCGACAAGGAAGGCCCGCTGCTGCGCTGGTTTGGCGATGATGCTCAAAGCGCGATGGCGCGCGAACTGACGCGCAACTGGCTGAGCCTTGTCGATCCGCAAGGATATGTGACGGCCTATGCGGCTTTCGCCGGTGGTGATGAGACCTATGCCGATCGCTGGCCGCAAGTGCAGGCGCCGGCACTGTTCCTGACGGGCTCGGACGATCCGAATTCGACGCCACTGATGGCCGAACAGATGGCGGCGGCGACGCCCAAAGGCTGGGTACGGATCGTCGAGGGGCACCGCCATATGGTGAACCTTACGGCACCTGAAATCGTCAATGAGCTGCTCGCCGAGTGGCTTTCATGCGGGGAGGACGCAAGATGACGACGCAAGATTTCGATCCACGGGCGTTGCGCGACGCCTTCGGTGCATTTCCGACCGGTGTTACGGTCGTGACCGCGCGTGATCAGGCGGGCCTGCCGATCGGCTTTACGGCCAACTCCTTCACCTCGGTATCGCTTGACCCGCCGCTTCTTCTTGTCTGCCTGGCAAAGACCTCGCGTAATTTCGAGGCCATGACGGGCGCCAAGCATTTTGCGATCAACGTGCTGTCGGAGGCGCAGAAGGCCGTCTCCAACACCTTTGCGCGGCCCGTCGAAGACAGGTTCGCCGCCGTCGAATGGAATTCGGGAGCTGATGGCTGTCCGATCCTTTCCGATGTCGCTGCCTGGTTCGAATGCGCCATGAACCAGGTGATCGAAGCCGGCGACCATGTTGTCCTGATGGGGCGCATCGTCTCGTTCGACAATAGCGGCCGCAATGGCCTGGGCTATGCCCGAGGCGGCTATTTCACGCCGATCCTGGCGAGCAAGGCGGTCTCCGCTGCCGCGGAAGGCAATATCGAGCTGGGTGCCGTCCTCGAGCGCGACGGCGAGATCCTGCTGCTTGGGGATGATGTCCTTGCTCTTCCGGATTGCGAGGGTAGCGAGGGAAGCCCCGCCGACATTCTCGGTCAATACCTGCAGGCGCTGACCGGTCTCACGGTAACCGTCGGCTTCCTCTATTCGGTCTATGAAGGCAAGAGCGACGGCAAGCATCATATCGTCTATCGCGCCTTCGCTTCGCAAGGCGAGCCGCGCCAGGGCAGGTTCCTGAAGCCGGATGCGCTGAAGACTGCGCGCTTCAAGACGAGCTCGACAGCCGATATCGTTTCCCGCTTCGCGCTGGAAAGCCAGATCGGCAATTTCGGGGTCTATTTCGGCGACGAGACCTCCGGCATGGTGCGTCCGGTCTCGGGGAAGGCGGTGCAAGCATGAAATTTTCTCTCTTCGTTCACATGGAGCGCCTCGACGCGAGCCAGACCCATAAGAGCCTCTATGAGGAGTTCGTCGCGCTCTGCGAGATTGCCGACAAGGGTGGCATGCATGCGATCTGGACGGGCGAGCATCACGGGATGGATTTCACCATCGCGCCCAACCCTTTCGTGACGATCGCCGATCTGGCGCGGCGGACGTCGCGGGCAAGGCTGGGCACGGGAACGGTGATCGCGCCGTTCTGGCATCCGATCAAACTCGCCGGCGAAGCCGCCATGGCCGACATCATCTGCGACGGCAGGCTCGATATAGGCATTGCCCGCGGCGCCTATTCCTTCGAATATGAACGTCTGCTACCGGGTCTCGACGCCTGGGGTGCCGGCCAGCGCATGCGCGAGCTGATCCCGGCCGTCAAAGGCATCTGGAAGGGGGATTACGCCCATGAGGGCGAGTTCTTCAAATTTCCATCGACCACCTCGGCGCCGAAGCCGCTGCAAGAGCCGAACCCACCGATATGGGTTGCGGCGCGCGACCCGAATTCGCATGAATTTGCCGTCGCCAATGGCTGCAATGTCCAGGTGACACCGCTCTGGCAGGGCGATGACGAGGTCGAGGCGCTGATGGGGCGCTTCAACGATGCCTGCGCGAAGAACTCTCACATCGAGCGGCCGAAGATCATGCTTCTGCGCCATACCTATGTCGGCTCGTTCGAGGACGACATAGCGCGGGCCGCGCATGAGCTTAGCGTCTACTACAATTACTTCTTTGCCTGGTTCAAGAACGAGAAGCCCATCCATCAGGGCCTGATCGAGCGCATCCCGGAAGAAGACATTCGCGCCAACGCCATGCTGTCCGAAGCAGTCATGTGCAGCAACAATGTCGTCGGCGATGCCTCGACCGTGATCGCCCGGCTGAAGAGCTATGAGGCAATGGGCTACGACGAATATTCCTTCTGGATCGACACCGGCATGTCGTTCGAACGCAAGAAAGCTTCGCTCGAACGCTTCATCGCCGAGGTCATGCCGGCATTTGCGGAGTGAACCCCATGCAGCACTTCCAGTATTATATCGACGGCGAGTTCCTGGACGGGGAGGCCCGTTTCCAGAGCATCGATCCCGCGACCGGTAACGTCTGGGCAGAAATGCCGGAAGCGCGCGAGACCGATGTCGACCGCGCCGTCGATGCCGCCGAGAAGGCGCTTTACGACGGTCCCTGGGCGAAGACGACGGCGACGCAGCGCGGCAAACTGCTTTACAAGCTCGCCGATCTCGTTGCCGCCAATGCACAACGGCTTGCCGAGTTGGAAACGCGTGACACCGGCAAGATCATTCGCGAGACCTCGGCGCAGATTGCTTATGTCGCCGACTATTACCGCTACTATGCCGGCATCGCCGACAAGATCGAGGGCTCTTACCTGCCGATCGACAAGCCGGACATGGATGTCTGGCTGCGCCGCGAGCCGATCGGCGTCGTCGCCATGGTCGTGCCCTGGAACAGCCAGTTGTTCCTGTCGGCAGTCAAGATCGGGCCGGCGCTTGCGGCCGGCTGCACCATGGTCGTCAAGGCATCGGAGGATGGGCCGGCACCGCTCCTGGAGTTTGCCCGCCTCGTTCATGAGGCCGGCTTCCCGGCCGGCGTCGTCAATATCGTCACCGGTTTCGGCCCTTCCTGCGGCGCGGCACTCGGGCGCCACTCCAAAGTCGCGCATATCGCCTTTACCGGCGGACCGGAGACGGCACGCCATGTCATCCGCAACTCGGCCGAAAATCTTGCCTCGACGTCGCTGGAGCTGGGTGGCAAGTCGCCCTTCATCGTCTTTGCCGATGCCGATCTCGAGAGTGCCGTCAATGCGCAGGTTGCCGGGATCTTCGCGGCGACGGGCCAAAGCTGCGTTGCCGGCTCGCGCCTGATCGTCGAGCGCAGCGTCAAGGACGCATTCCTGTCGATCCTCAAGCGCAAGGCCGAGGCCATCCGCATCGGCTCGCCGCTCGACATGGCGACCGAGGTCGGCCCGCTTGCCACGAAGCGCCAGCAGGATCATGTAGCGGCTCTTGTCGAGAAGTCCATCCAGAGCGGCGCCCGGCTCGTCACCGGCGGACAAAGGCCCGATGGCATGGGCTATTACTTCCCGCCGACGATCCTGGATTGCGATGGCGTCAGCTCGCCTTCCTTGACCGACGAATTCTTCGGGCCGGTCTTGTCCGTCGTGTCTTTCGAGACCGAGGCCGAAGCCCTGAGACTTGCGAACGACACCCGCTACGGGCTGGCTTCCGGCGTTTTCACCCAGAACCTCACGCGCGCCCATCGCCTGATGAAGGGAATTCGTGCCGGTGTCGTCTGGGTCAACACCTACCGCGCGGTATCGCCGATCGCGCCATTCGGCGGTTTCGGCCTCTCCGGCCACGGCCGGGAAGGTGGGCTTGCGGCAGCGCTCGATTACACCCGCACCAAGACCATCTGGCTTCGCACGTCAGACGATCCGATCCCCGATCCCTTTGTCATGAGGTGAGGCCGATGTTCTACGAGATCCGCACCTACCGGCTGAAGAACGGCACGATCCCGCAATATCTAAAGGTCGTGGAGGAAGAGGGGATTGCCATCCAGAAGGCGCATCTCGGCAATCTCGTCGGCTATTTCTACTCGGAAATCGGCACGATCAACGAGATCGTCCACATCTGGTCCTATGCAAGCCTTGACGATCGCGAGGCACGGCGCCAGCGACTGGCTGCCGACCCTCAGTGGCAGGCTTTCCTGCCGAAGATCCGCGACCTGATCGAGGTGGCGGAAAACAAGATTATGAAGCCTGCCGGGTTTTCTCCAACGGGATGAACGGCCGGCCGCATAAGGCATGCCTCCAAAGACTGAAAAAAAGGACAAGGGAACATGAAAGCAAAAATTGCACTCGCGGCCTTTGCCGCAATGATGGCCGCATCCATGCCTGCCAAGGCCGACACCATGGTCTTCACGAGCTGGGGAGGAACGACGCAGGATGCGCAGAAGGTCGCCTGGGCCAACCAGTTCACGGCAAAGACCAACATCGGCGTCATGCAGGACGGCCCCACGGACTATGGCAAGCTGAAAGCGATGGTCGAAGCCGGCCAGGTCAGCTGGGACGTTGTCGACGTCGAGGGCGACTATGCCGCGCAGGCTGGGAAAGACGGCCTGCTCGAAAAGCTGGACTTCTCCGTCATCGACAAGTCCAAGCTCGATCCGCGTTTCGTCAGCGACTATTCGGTCGGCAGTTTCTATTATTCCTTCGTCATCGGATGCAATGCCGATGCCGTGAGCGCCTGCCCGAAGACCTGGGCCGATCTCTTCGATACGAAGAAATTTCCGGGCAAGCGCACCTTCTACAAGTGGTCCGCGCCGGGCGTGATCGAAGCGGCGCTCTTGGCTGACGGCGTTCCCACCGACAAGCTTTATCCCCTCGATCTCGACCGTGCGTTCAAGAAGCTCGATACGATCAAATCGGATATCGTCTGGTGGTCGAGCGGCGCGCAGTCGCAGCAGCTTCTGGCATCGGCGGAAGCACCCTTCGGCAGTCTCTGGAACGGCCGCATGACGGCGCTCGCCAATAGCGGCGTTAAGACGGAGACCTCCTGGAGCCAGAACATCACGGCGGCGGATTCTCTCGTCATCCCCAAGGGCGCGCAGAACCTGGAGACGGCGATGAAATTCATCGCGCTTGCGACCTCGGCACAGCCGCAGGCCGATCTGGCAAAGGCCACGGGCTATGCGCCGATCAATCTCGACTCGGCGAAACTGATGGATTCGGAGACGGCCAAGACCCTGCCGGACCAGCAGACGGCGAGCCAGGTCAATGCCGATATGAGCTACTGGGCCGCAAACCGCGATGAGATCGGCAAGAGGTGGTACGCCTGGCAGGCAAAGTAAGGGACGACTACGCCACCGCGGATTAAGGTCCGCGGTGGGGCAATGCGAGGTCCGGGCCTACTGGCGGCGATCGCTGCGCGCAGGCCCCCTGGTGGGAAGGAATTGCCATGTCGACATATATTGACGTTGCGGACGAGGCTGCACCGGCACGCAAGGCGGCAAAGCCCAACGGATTTGTCCAGGTGGCTCCGGCTCTCGCCTTCGTGACGATCTTTTTCATATTTCCGGTCATCGCGCTGCTCCTGCGCAGCGTGCTGGAACCGGCATTCGGCTTCGGCAATTATGCCGAACTGCTGGGATCCGAGACCTATCTGAAGATCTTTGCCAACACGTTCATCGTGTCGGGCCTCGTCACCGTCATATCGCTGCTGATCGGCTTTCCCGTCGCGTGGACGCTGGCGATCATGCCGACGCGCTGGTCTTCGGTAGTCTTTGCGATCCTGCTTCTGTCGATGTGGACCAACCTGCTGGCGCGGACCTATGCCTGGATGGTGCTCTTGCAGCGCACGGGATTGATCAACAAGATCCTTGTCGGCATGGGGTTGATCGACAAACCGCTCGCTCTCGTTAACAATCTCACCGGCGTGACGATCGGCATGACCTATATCATGCTGCCCTTCATCATTCTGCCGCTCTACGGCATGATCAGGAAGATCGATCCGGCCGTGCTGCAGGCGGCGGCACTTTGCGGTGCGAACCGTTTGCAATGTCTCATCCGTGTTCTCTTGCCCCTTGCCGCTCCCGGCATGATGGCGGGCGCCCTGATGGTGTTCGTCATGTCGCTCGGCTACTACGTGACGCCTTCGCTCTTGGGTGGCACGGCGAACATGATGCTGGCAGAACTCATCGCGCAATTCGTGCAATCCCTGGTCAACTGGGGCATGGGCGGAGCGGCTGCTTTCGTCCTGCTTGTCGTCACCTTGTCGCTCTATGCCGTCCAGCTGCGGCTGTTCGGCGTCCAGAATACGGGAGGGCGCTGAGATGCTGTTGAATTTCGACCGCCTTGGTTGGTGGAAATATGTGCTTCTCGCGATCACGGTTCTCACATCAGCCTTCCTGCTGCTGCCGATCCTCTTCATCGCAGCCTTGTCATTCGGCTCCTCGCAATGGCTGATCTTTCCGCCGCCGGGCTGGACCTGGCGCTGGTACACGGAACTGCTTTCCGATCCGCAATGGCTGGCGTCCGCCTGGACGAGCTTCAAGATCGCGACGATCGTCACGATACTTTCGGTACTGCTCGGCTTGGTGACCTCCTTCGGCCTCGTGCGCGGAAAATTCCTGTTTCGCCACTCATTGAAGGCGCTGTTCCTGACGCCGATGATCCTTCCGGTCGTCGTCTTCGCCGTTGCCCTCTACGCTTTCTTCCTGCGGATCGGGCTGGGGGGCACCTTGATCGGCTTCGTGCTGTCGCATCTTGTCCTGGCGCTGCCCTTCTCCATCCTGTCGATTTCCGGCGCGCTCGAAGGCTTTGACAAGTCCATTGAGGATGCAGCCGTGCTCTGCGGCGCATCTCCGCTCGAGGCGAAGATCAGGGTCACGCTGCCCGCCATCAGCCATGGATTATTCTCGGCAGCCGTCTTTTCGTTCCTGACATCCTGGGACGAGGTGGTCGTGGCGATCTTCATGGCAAGCCCGACGCTGCAGACGCTTCCGGTCAAGGTCTGGGCGACGCTCCGGCAGGATCTGACCCCGGTCGTCGCTGCCGCCTCCACACTTCTCATTCTGTTGACGGTCATGTTGATGACGCTGGCCGCGATCGTACGCAAGGTTCTGAAATCATGAGCGAATCCCTCCTGAAGATCAAAGGTATCCGCAAGGAATACGGCCCCGTCGTCGCAGTCCACGACGTCAATCTCGAAGTCAAGCGCGGCGAGTTCCTGACCTTTCTCGGCCCCTCCGGATCGGGCAAGAGCACGACGCTCTATATCCTGGCCGGTTTCGAGAATCCGACCAAGGGCGATATTCTGCTGAATGGCGAGACGCTGCTGTCGACGCCGTCGCACAAGCGCAATATCGGCATGGTGTTCCAGCGCTATACGCTGTTTCCGCATTTGACCGTCGGAGAAAATATCGCCTTTCCGCTCAAAGTCCGTCGCAAGTCCAAGGCCGAGGTCGACAGCCGCGTTAAGGAAATGCTGCGTCTCGTCCGGCTCGAAGGCTTCGAGGATCGCAAGCCCGCGCAGATGTCGGGCGGCCAGCAGCAGCGCGTCGCCCTTGCCAGAGCCTTGGCCTACGATCCGCCGGTGCTGCTGATGGACGAGCCGCTGTCGGCGCTTGACAAGAAGCTGCGCGAGGAGATCCAGCACGAGATCAGGCGCATCCACCAGCAGACGGAAGTAACAATCCTCTATGTCACGCACGATCAGGAGGAGGCGCTGCGGTTGTCGGATCGCATCGCCGTCTTCTCCAAGGGCGTCATCGACCAAATCGGAACGGGACCAGAGCTCTACGCAAATCCGCGCACCCGCTTCGTGGCCGAATTCATTGGCGACAGCGATTTCATCTCCTGCCATCTGCTGTCTTCGGACAATGGCCAGGCGACGATCTCACTCGGCGACAAGACCGTCTTCGAAAGCATTCCGGTTCACGGCCGGCCGACATCGGGCAGCAAAGCGGCATTGATGTTGCGGCCGGAACGCATCCGCCTCGGGCGCAAAGCGAGCGCGAACAAGGGCCTCAGCGCGACCGTCAACGACATCACCTTCCTCGGCAACAACGTGCATGTGACGACCCGGATCGCCGCCGGCGAAACCCTGTCCGTTAGGCTGCCTTTCGGCCACGAGGCCATCTCGGGCTTGAGCCGCGGCGACAATGTGCATCTGGAGTTCGATCCAGACGCTGCCCATGTCTTTTGCTAGAGCCGGACGATTTTAGGTCGAATTGACCTAAAATCTGAATTCGCTTTAGAATCAAAGAAGGAGAGCGTGATGTCGTCCGAAAACCGCCTACACTTTTCGGCATCACGCTCTTGCGTGTCGCGCAGAACCGTTGCGATAACGACAGGCCTTGGGTTTGGTCGGCGGCGGGTGCTTCCCGATCACAGGTTTGACGGGACTGGCGCTGACTTTGTTCTCTTGCGGCCTTTCGATCCCGTTCGGCGGTCGCGGATGTGGAACCCAGGACCGTCGATATCCATATGGGCCATATCCGCCGAGCGCTTCGTAGGTTTGGCCCTGATCTTATTCGTACTGTTCGCTCGCAAGGCTATGCCTTGGGTCCGAATCTGATTGCGGAAAGTGAAATAGCTCTGGTCATCAAGGGCGAGCAAGCCAACGTTAGTTGCGCAGTCTAAGGAAGATGCGCGACCAAAAACGATACTCTTCATCGTCGCCTTCGCACCAGGCAGTGAAAGCGCACCAGGCTGCAGCGGTCGGCGCCTGATCGCCGTGGAGTGCAATGATATCCTGGACAATTTGATGACTATTGTCTGCGACGTCCAATGCGGCACCATGGTCGCCGCCGATCGGGCGGGTTGTTGAGTTTCGTGACATGCAAAAGCCTCCTGCGTCCGGCGCAGGGAACAAAGATCGAAGCCGGACTTTGGTGCTCAGCGGCACATCAGTCGATATTTTCGACTGACTTCTGGCAGTCCATGGCATTTGCAAGCGGTAGTTTAGAGTAGAAATTCTTGTTCGAAAAAAAGCGATTCGGAACCTTCCCGATCAAGGCGAATTCACGCGTTACCGGAGCGCCGCTCGGCGTCTTCGATTTGTTGTCTCAACGCTTCAAGATGCGTCAGGCAAGCCTTTGCCACGCGGTCGATCAGGTCCGCTGTACGCCCTTGCAGCCAAACGAGCGCTTCTCGGCTGATTTCAAAGTGTTTTGAATAGCGTGCCTTAACATAGGCCTCGTTAAGGATATTGAACCACGCAATGAAGCGCTGCTGATCACGTGGCCATACCTCAATCAATTGCTGAGACTGACTTTCAGCGAGGCTGCGCAAATGTTTGATATTGTGGGCGGCGGGGCTGTAGTTGGTCAGAACCAGCAACAAGGTCGCATAGGTCTGCTCGATCGACTGATGCAAAAGGAAGGCCGCTTCTTTGAGTCTACCTTTCTCCTTAAAGAATTCAGCTCCCTCCGCGAAAGTCTCCGCGTGAGGCAGCCGATCCTCGAAATATTCCTTGGCAAATCTGTAAGCGTCGGCTGGGGGCAGCAGTCCTGGCGTGGCCAGCGGCTTGTCGTCAAATTCATAGAGAACGATGCCATCGCGGCGCAGGTCAACGAAGAAATACCGGCCTTGCTCCAGCAGAATATTCACCTCACGAAGCGAGTGCACGATGAAATTGACCGGCGTTTTGAACTCCTCTTCGTGCATGAATCGATTGGCCGCCCTTTGCCAGTAGCGGTCGAAATCGGTCAGCCTCTTATCGTTGACGATGATCAATATGTCGAAGTCGGAACGATAACCCTTTTTCGTATGGGGTTCATCGACCCAGCCGCCGCGGGGTAGAATAGGCGACTAGCGCCGTGCTGCCTCACGGCAGTCGGTTTCTAGTCGCCTTTCACCGAACCGGACGTGCATCTTTCGTTATGCATCCAGCTCTCCAGAAGACGTGGCAAAGTCAGGCAAGT
>NZ_JABAIG010000025.1:0-58796 GCF_012641385.1 Rhizobium sp. P28RR-XV | reverse complement strand
ATTACGCTACCTTCTTTCATGGTTCGCCCTCGCTAAGCTTGGGGCTCGGCTCCGGCCAATCCAGAGCAACCCCCGAATTCAGCTTACTGCGGGGGCGGGCCACGCTCACCCCGAGAACATACGGTCTGATCCGTCAGCTAGGCGCCGAAGGCGCAGTCCTTTTGAAGAATGACGGCATTCTTCCTCTGCAGAAAACAGGGCTCGGGCATGTAGCCGTCATCGGCCCAAATGCGGCCGAAGCCCGTGTCATGGGCGGCGGCAGTGCCCAGATTGCCGCGCATTATAAAGTCAGCCCCCTTGAGGGCATTCGCGACGCGCTGTCAAATGCCAACAGCATTCACTATGCAGCAGCCTGCCGTAACAATCGGCTGATCAACGTCTTTTCCGGCGAGATGCGGGTGGAGTACTTCAAGGGCCGCGATTTTGCCGGCCCGGCAATGGCCATCGAAACGGCGAACAAGGGCGAGTTCTTCTGGTTCGAGCTGCCGTCTTCCGAGCTCGATCCCAGCAATTTCTCCGCCCGCATGACAGCCTCCTATATTCCGGCGGAAAGCGGCGAGCATGTATTCGGCATGACCAATGCCGGCCTCGCCAGGCTCTATGTCAATGGCAAGCTTGTCGTGAATGGCTATGACGGCTGGTCGCGCGGCGACAATTATTTCGGCACGGCCAATGTCGAACAGCGGCAGGCTATTCATCTTGAGGCCGGCCAGCGATATCAGATGATCGTCGAATATTGCTCGCCGGCGACGAGCGAGGAGGGGATCAACCTCACGGCGGTCCGTTTCGGCGTCGAAAAGCCGCTCGGTGAGGCCGATATGCTGGATGCCGTCGCAAAGGCCGAGAACGCCGATGTCGTCCTGCTCTTTGTCGGTCGTGACGGCGAATGGGATACCGAGGGGCTCGATCTACCCGACATGCGCCTGCCCGGCCGACAGGAGGAATTGATCGAGAGCGTGGCAGCCGTCAACGCCAATGTCGTCGTCGTATTGCAGACGGGCGGTCCGATCGAAATGCCCTGGATCGGCAAGGTCAGGGCGGTGTTGCAGATGTGGTATCCCGGTCAGGAATTGGGGCATGCCGTTGCCGATGTGCTGTTCGGCGATGTCGAGCCCGGCGGCCGCTTGCCGCAGACCTTCCCGAAACGTCTCTCGGACAATTGCGCCATGGTTGGGGATCCCAAGGTTTATCCTGGCAAGGATGGGCATGTGCGTTACGCCGAAGGCGTCTTTGTCGGCTATCGTCATCATGATACCCGCGGTATCGAACCCCTGTTTCCGTTCGGCTTCGGTCTTGGCTACACGCGCTTTTCCTGGGGCGAGGCAAAGGCGTCGACGACGCGGATGAGCGCAGAGGGTGTCACCGTGACGATCGATGTCACCAATGTTGGCGAGAGAACCGGCTCCGAACTCGTGCAGCTTTATGTGCGGCCAATCGATTCCACGATCGAGCGTCCGGAAAAGGAACTGCGCGCCTTTGCCAAGCTGCGGCTGGCGCCCGGCGAAACGGGCACGGCTTCTCTTGTCGTGCGGCCGCGTGATCTCAGCTATTTTGACGAGGGGACGAAGGCGTTCCGCGCGGCCGCCGGCCGCTACGAGCTCGTTGCCGCCGCCAATGCCGCCGACATCCGCTCCACGGTGACGATCGAGCTTGCAGATGAATGGATCGGCGAAACCGGCGACCGTTCGATTTGACGTTACGGTCAGCAGCAAACGGATCCGGGGGGATGGGCGCCAGGGCGCAACGACTGCGCCCTTGGACGACCGGTCAGCGTGCCGTTGCGTCCGGAACGCTCCTAGCGACGGCGCATGCGTTGCGGCGGAATGCGTCCGGAGAATGGTGATTCCTCGTCCTCGTCGGCAGCCGTCATCTGAAAGATCTGCGCGACCGGCTTCGGCCGCCCAAGGAAGAAGCCCTGTGCTTCGTCGCAGCCTTCGACGCGCAGGATTTCCAGCTGATGATCGGTTTCCACACCCTCTGCCAAAACCGGAATTTCCAGGCTCTTGCCGAGTGTCAGCACGGCGCGCACGATTGCTTTTGCCTGGATGCTCCGGTCTACCTCGTTCATGAAGGATCGGTCGAGCTTGATCTTGTCGAATGGGAATGAGCGCAGTGTGTCGAGCGACGAGTATCCGGTTCCGAAATCATCGATGGCGATGGTGACGCCCAGCGCCCGGATCTGCCGAAGCACATGCAAGGTGCGGCTCTTGTCGGCGATGATGGTGGACTCGGTGATTTCCAATTCCAGCCGTTTTGGCGACAGGCCGGTTTCAACAAGGATCGAATGAACCAGCCGGGCAAGATCGGCATGGGCGAATTGTACCGGCGAAAGATTGACGGCGATCTTGTAGGGCTTGTCCCATGATGCGGCCTCCCTGCAGGCGGTACGCAACACCCATTCACCGATAACGAGGATCGTGCCGCTCTCTTCCGCGATGGGAATAAATTCCGCAGGCGGCACGGCGCCGTGCTCGGGATGGTACCAGCGGACCAGAACCTCATAACCGCAGATCTCGCCGGTGCTGACGGAAGTCTGCACCTGATAGTGCAGTTCGAGCTGATCCAGCTCGACCGCGCGGCGCAGATCTTGCGCCAGCATATGCCGGGCGCGCGCCGCCTCATCCATTTTGGACTCGTAGAAGCAGACCGCGCGACCAACATCGGCCTTGGCGCGATACATGGCGAGATCGGCATTGCTCACCAGGCGCTCCTCATCGATGCCGTCATCCGGATAGACAGCGACGCCGATGCTCGCGCCGGTCGCCGTCTCGAAATCATCGATGCGGATGGGCTCGAACAGGGTCTTTTCAAGGCGAGCCACGAAATCCAGGAGTTCGCTTTGAACCTGGAACCGTTTGGTTGCGGCGAACTCGTCGCCGCCGACACGTGCGACGAACTCTCCATCCTTGACGAGACGCGCAAGCCGCCGGCCGATCGCCTTGAGGGCCTGGTCGCCGGCCTTGTGACCACGCAGGTCGTTGATCTGCTTGAAGCGGTCGAGATCGATGCCGATCACGGCAAGCTTTGCGCCGTCTTCCTTGGCATGTTGCATTTCGCCCTGAAGATAATCGGCGAAGCTGCCGCGATTGGGCAGGCCGGTCAGCAGATCGTTCAATGCCATATGCTGGAGTTTCTGGATGGATTCGCGCGAGGCGCGCTCATCGATCATGTAGCTGGCGACGCCCGTGCCGATGATGATGAGCCCGCCGCCGGCGACCGCCACGGCCATGGCCTTTAGCGCATAGGAATCGGCAAGTCCGGCGCCGGTTACCAGCGGCGTGACCGATACGGCTGTCATCGCGGTAAAATGGAGCGATACGACGGCAACGACGAAAAGGACGAGTGCCGCAAGTCCTGAAAAATGCGAGGGACGACGGATCGCCTGATGGTGGGCGAGCGTGGCGAAGATCACCGAAAGCACGACGGAACCGACGACATAGCTCTCATTCCACTCGACAATTCCATCGACGTGATAGGCCATCATGCCGGTATAGTGCATGGCGGCAATCGCAAGGCCGACGACGGCACCCCCCACTTCCGGCGCCATCCGTGACAGCTTGGACAAAGCGATTGCGAAACCGAAGGCGCAGCCGGTCACGGCCAGAAGAAGGGATGCCATGGTGAGGATCGGATCAAAGGTAACCGGCGCTTCGACCTGATAGGCCAGCATGGCGATGAAATGCGTGCACCAGATCGAGGATCCTGCCGCGACCGCTGTCAGGAAGATCCATCCGCCGCGTTGAAGTCCGCGTGTCTTTCCCGCTTGCCGCAACAGGCCGAACGTGATCCATCCACCGCTGATGCAGACAAATGCTGCAAGAAGAACAAGCCACAGATTATGTTCCGTGAAAATGCAGGAAAGAACGCGCACGCAAAAGATCCCAACTACGGTCAATAGGTGAGGGGAGTCCTCAACTAAAGCTGCAACCTAAAGTCAACGGCGCGCCTTTTGCGGGTAAACACTGAAAATCGGGTAAAGACAGTTGAGCAAAAACTGTGACAGGCGGGCGTTATTGCACGTACTGTCCTGACTGGGTTTGCGAGTTTTGCGGAATTATTTTTTCGAAAGCCACCGATTGCAATTCAGACGTACGTCATTTCTGCTCAAAAGAGGTTTTTATTTTCGTTCCTCTGTCAGGTAGTTTCTCAAACATAATTTGAATACTGGTAAATTTTTCGTGGAGGCTAGCAATATAAAATAGAGATATTGCTTTTATCGGAATTTCAATATTTTGGTGCGATACTATAAATTAGTATATCTGAAAATGATAATACTTGTAATCGACGAATGTTTTGAGAATGCAACTTGTATAATAGAGAGCTTGCCTGGTGAAGAGAGTCTGGATCCGCCTACAGTCGTTCGATGCAATGTATAAGCTCTTGCGAAAATTGCTCGCGGAGAGAGCGGGCAACTTTGGGATGACGACTGCTCTTATTGCCGTGCCGTTGATTGCGGCGGGTGGCCTGGCGCTTGATGTCACTAACGCCATGCTCGTCAGGACGGAATTGCAAAACGCCGCCGATGCAGCCGCGGTCGGTGCAATCGCCGATTCGTCCCCGGCAGTTGCGGCTGCCATGGCCATGACGAAGGACGGCACCGTCACGATCGGTCAGGATGATGCCAACAAGCTCTTTCTAGGTCAGGCATCCGGCGATCTTCCGAACACGCCTGTCGCCGTCAATGTCGCGGTGACGCGCACGGGAAACGTCGTCTCGTCGACGGTCAGCTTCTCGGCCAATGTGCCGACCACGCTCAGCCAGATTATCGGGAA
Source organism: Rhizobium sp. P28RR-XV (assembly GCF_012641385.1). NCBI lineage: Bacteria > Pseudomonadati > Pseudomonadota > Alphaproteobacteria > Hyphomicrobiales > Rhizobiaceae > Rhizobium > Rhizobium sp. P28RR-XV. The sequence continues at coordinate 54,024 of NZ_JABAIG010000025.1, read as the reverse complement.
GACATCCATTCCCGTGAGTGGTTCCGCATCCGCGCAGTATCAGACGGCGACCTTCATGGACTTCTATATGTTGCTGGACAACACGCCTTCGATGGGAGTTGGCGCGACGACAACTGACATCCAGGCGATGGTGTCCCACACGTCCGATAGCTGTGCTTTTGCCTGCCACAATCTCGATAACCCCAACAACTACTACAATCTTGCGAAGAATGTGCTCAAGATCAACACCCGTATCGATGTCGTGCGACAGGCGACGCAGAAGCTGACCGATACCGCGGTCGCCAATCGCGTCACGTCGGATCAATATCGGATGGCCGTTTATACTTTCGGGACGCAGGCCGAAAAGGTTGGCCTGACCAATGTATCGTCGTTGTCATCCGACATGACGCAGGTCAAAGACACGACGAGCGCGGTTGATCTGATGACGGTTCCCAAGCAAGGCTATAACAATGACCAGGATACAAGCTTTGACACGATGCTGACGCAGCTTGCGCCCATCATAGGAACAGGCGGCAGCGGTACAACCAGTACGGATCGGCAGAAGATTCTCTTCCTCGTCACCGATGGCGTCGGCGACAGCAACAAGCCGAACACCTGCACTAAGCCGACGACCAATGGCCGTTGTCAGGAACCGCTCGATACGTCCTTTTGCCGGCCGTTGAAGAATCAGAACATCAAGATCGCCATTCTCTATACGACCTATCTGCCGCTGCCGACCAACGGTTGGTACAATCAATGGATCGCGCCTTTCCAATCGCAGATTGGGACCAATCTGCAGAACTGCGCCTCGCCTGGCCTCTACTTCGAAGTCAGTCCGACACAGGGTATTTCCGACGCGATGAACGCCTTGTTCCTGAAAGTCATTCGCACGCCGCGCATTACAAGCTGACGGCAGGAAGCGCGATCGCCAACGCGCGAGCAGCGATCTAGGCCACGGTAAGCGACTTGATCAGGCCCACAATTTTTTGACGCGTCCTTGCATCCTTGATCTTTGCAAAGGCGCGATTGAGTTCGACGCCTTCCTCGGATGAAAGGAAACTGACGAGGTCGTTCTTGAACGCATGCGCCTCATTGGTCGAAGCATCGTTGCTCGACGTCGGATTGTCGAAGAAATGCGAGATCGGAACGCCAAGGCTCTCCGCCACGCGTTGCAAACGACTTGCACCAACACGATTGGTGCCTTTCTCGTATTTCTGGACTTGCTGGAACGTTAGATCCAGCCTTTCAGCCAACGCCGATTGGCTCATGCCTAGCAAACGACGTTGCGCGCGTATGCGCTTGCCGACTTCGACATCGATGGGACTGGGCAGTCTTTTGGGGGAGCTATCTTGCACTGGATCCTCATGTCTTGACCGTGAAACCACCCATCAAACCTGGGGGAGCCGATGGACGGAGGCGAAGGCCGCGAAACCTCTTAAGCGGATTCTTTCCAAGCCTTCCGCCTATGACTGCCGGGTGCCATGAAAAACGGCAACGTCAATTCACCCCGATGGAGGCAGAGCCGTCTGTTTGGTGCGCATTCGGTACAATACCTGCGCAATTTGACTATCCCGGAAAGGTGCTGACGCTAAAAAAGCGCTCCCGCCTAGCCAGCGGACGACCCGCGACCGAGATGGCGCACCGTTTCGATAAAGGCCCGCAGCTTTGGCGCCAGCTCGGCGCGACGCGGGAAGTAAAGGAAAAGGCCGGCCTCCGTGACGGCATGGTCGTTCAGGAGCTGAACAAGCCTGCCGGATGCGATTTCCGACTGCACAAGCGGTTCGAAGACATAGGCCAGCCCTACGCCGGCCAAGGCCAGCTCGATTGCCGAATGCGATTCCGTGACGATTGCCTGGCCGCGCACCGTGACGGCGACATCCCGCCCATTCTCGACGAATTCCCATTGATAGAGGCCGCCGGAACGCATGAGGCGGTAGCCGATGCAATTGTGACTGGAAAGATCGCCGAGCGTGTTCGGGCAGCCGAAACGTCCGATGTAATCAGGGGAGGCGACGATGACCGATCGGAAGGGCGGCGTGAGGCGGACGGCGACCATGTCCTGCGCGATCATTTCGCCGATACGTATGCCGGCATCGAAGCCCTCGGCAACGATATCGGTCAATCGCTCATCGGAGAAGATCTCGACCTCGACTTCGGGATAGCGTTCGGCCATGGCTGCTATCACGCGGGTGACGGCAAGCGGCAGGCAGACACGTGACGCATTGATACGCAGGAGGCCGCTCGGTCTTCCCTGGACGGCCTTTATGCGCTCGATGCGCTCATGAATATCCTGTAGCGCCGGGGTGATCGTGCCGATCAGGCTCCGACCTGCCTCGGTCAACGCCACGCTGCGCGTCGTGCGCGCAAACAGCGGTTGTCCGAGCCTTTCCTCCACCAGCCGTACCGCATGGCTGACGGCCGATGCGCTCATTCCCAACTCGCTGGCGGCGGCCGCGAATCCACCTCGGCGCGCGACAGTGGCGATAACAGGCAGATGTGACAGCAGATCGCGATCCATTCATGCATGATATCGCATAATGCATGCAAATTAAATGATCTTATCGAATGGCCGAAAAGCAGCGAACTTAGTGGCATCAAATCGCTGCGGGTCCCTTCGATCATCGAACTCAGGCTTGCATGTCAAAGAGGAGCATCGCTATGAGCATAGAGTTTTACACGCTTGGCAACAGTGGCTTGAAGGTAACGCGGCTTGCCCTCGGCACCATGACGTTCGGCACGGAATGGGGTTGGGGATCGGACAAGGCAGCGGCGCGCGCCATCTTCAATGCCTATGTCGACGCCGGCGGCAACTTCTTCGATACGGCCGATGCTTATACGGGTGGCACGTCGGAAACCTGGCTCGGCGAATTCATTGCCGAACGCGGGTTGCGCGATGACGCGGTGATCACGACCAAGTTCACCATGAATCTTACCGCCCGCACGCCGAACGCGGCAGGCAACGGCCGCAAGAACATCCTGCGATCCGTCGAAGGCTCGTTGAAACGCCTCAATACGGATCACATCGATCTTTATCTCATGCATTGCTGGGATCGCCTGACCCCGCCGGAAGAGGTGATGCGCACCTTCGACGATCTCGTTCGCTCCGGCAAGGTACGCCATGTCGGCTTGTCCGATGTGCCCGCCTGGTACGCCAGCCGCGCCCAGGCCGTTGCCGAGCATCGCGGCTACGAGCCGATCTCGGCGCTGCAACTGGAATATTCGCTGGCCGAGCGCAATATCGAGAACGAGTTCGTGCCGTTCGGCACGCGCTATGGCGCTGGGATCATGGCCTGGAGCCCACTGGCGAGCGGCCTCTTGAGCGGCAAATATCGCCCAAGCGGCGAGGGCGAGACCGCCGGCCGGCTCGAGACGGTGCGCGGCACCACCAATCCCGGCTTCCAGAAATTTACCGATCGCAACTGGGCCATCGTTGCCGAACTGGAGAAGGTGGCGGCGGAGCTCGGGCGCAGCATGGCGCAGGTGGCAGTCAACTGGGCGATGACGCAGCCCGGAATAGCCTCGATCATCGTCGGCGCTACGAAGCTGGAGCAATTGAACGACAATCTCGGCGCCTTGGATTTCGCAATACCATCCGAGCTACGCCGCCGTCTCGACGAAATCAGCGCCCTGCAGCCGGCCTTTCCCTATTCGTTCTTCGGGCCGGAGGTCCAGGGCGGCCTAACCGGCGGTCAGACGGTCGGAGGCAAGCCTGCCGGTTACTATCCGGATCTGAATATTTCCGGACAATTTGCCGGCGTCAGCTAATTCCGTGGCAATAATCATCAGCGCGCCAGCACTCGCCGGCGTGTTGTCTTGAAATAGAGCGGATGCCTTGTTTCCTCCGAGTTCTGCTGTTAGAGACCGCGCCGTGGCGTCGAAGAGCCATGAAATCCGGTCGCAGCCCACCCGGTCAAAACAAGGGATCTTGTACTATGAAGACTATCGTCATCTGCTCCGGCGGATTGGACTCGGTTTCGCTCGCCCATAAAGTCGCAGCCGAACATCAGCTTATCGGCCTCGTCTCCTTCGACTACGGCCAGCGCCATCGCAAGGAACTCGACTTCGCCGCCGCTTGCGCCAGGCGTCTGGGCGTCCCTCATCAGATCATCGACATCACCGGCATCGGCAAGCACCTCACCGGATCGGCCTTAACCGACGATGTCGATGTGCCGGACGGGCACTATGCCGAAGAAACCATGAAGGCGACCGTCGTGCCGAACCGCAACGCGATCATGCTCGCGATCGCCTTCGGGCTGGCGGCCGCCCAGAAGGCGGATGCGGTCGCCGTTGCCGTTCACGGCGGCGACCATTTCATCTATCCGGATTGCCGGCCCGGTTTCATCGATGCATTTCAGCAGATGCAGAACCACGCGCTCGATGGCTATGCCAGCGTTTCCCTCTATGCGCCCTATGTGACTATCTCGAAAGCCGATATCGTCACGGATGGTGCACGGCATCAAATGCCCTTTGCCGAGACCTGGTCGTGTTACAAGGGCGGAGAACGCCATTGCGGCCGTTGCGGCACCTGCGTCGAACGGCGCGAAGCCTTCCATATCGCCGGCATCGCGGATCCCACCGATTATGAGGATCCGGATTTCTGGGTGTCGGCGACATCGGGCTTTGTCGCTGCGGAGGTGAAGTGATGTTCCGCATCACCAAGGAATTTCACTTCTCAGCCTCGCACCAGCTCTCGCATCTTCCCGACGACCATCAGTGCGCGCGCATGCATGGGCACAATTACATCGTCGTGGTAGAGCTTTCGGCCAGCGAACTCGATCGGAACGGCTTTGTGCGTGACTATCATGAGCTGCAGCCGCTGAAGCGCTATATCGACGAGGAATTCGACCATCGCCATCTCAACGATGTGCTTGGCCATGATCGCGTCACCTCGGAATACCTGGCCAGGCATTTCTACGACTGGTGCAAGTCTCGCCTGCCGGAGACATCGGCGGTGCGCGTCAGCGAGACGCCGAAGACCTGGGCGGAATACCGGCCATGAGCGAAGCGCGCATTCGCGTAAGCGAGATCTTCGGGCCGACGATCCAGGGTGAGGGTATCCTGATCGGCCTTCCGACAATCTTCGTGCGCACCGGCGGCTGCGACTATCGCTGTTCCTGGTGCGATACGCTGCACGCGGTCGACAGCGACTACCGCGATCAGTGGCAGCCGATGTCGGTCGACGAGATCTGGTCGGAGGTGACGCGGCTTTCCGGCGGCAAGCCCTTGACGATATCGCTGTCGGGCGGCAATCCCGCAATCCAGCCTCTCGGCCCGCTGATCGCGCGCGGTCATGCCGAGGGCTATCGTTTCGCATTGGAAACGCAAGGGACCCTGGCGAAGGATTGGTTCGCCGAACTCGACGTGCTGGTGCTGAGCCCGAAGCCGCCATCGAGCGGTATGGCGACGGATTGGGGCGCATTCGACGACTGTCTGCGCATGGCGGCTCGCAAGCCGCAGGTCGCGCTGAAGATCGTCGTGTTCAACGACGTCGATTACACCTATGCGCGCGAGGCCGCGTCGCGCTATCCCGACCTGCCGCTTTATCTGCAACCCGGCAATCACACGCCGCCGCCGCCGGAGGCCGACGATGCCATCGTCGATATCGAAGGCATCGTCGAGCGCATGCGCTGGCTCGTCGACAAGGTCAGCGGCGACCGATGGTTTGAGGCAAGAGTGTTGCCGCAATTGCACGTGCTGATTTGGGGCAACAAGCGCGGCGTTTGAGCCGCTGCGATCTGGCCTCTTTCGTTATCGATGTCGTGCGGCCTCAAGGGCCGCAAGGCGCCATGTCACGATTTCTTGCCGTGAGCACCCTCGTCGGTCGCGTCTGGTGACATTGGCCCGAGTTCGGCATCGAACAGCTTCGACAATGTCTTCAGGATCTGCCGAACACCGGGGTGATCGCAGGTATAATATCTGAATTGCGCCTGGCGGCGCACTTTCACGATACCGGAATGATGCAGCCGCGTCAGATGCTGGCTCAGCGCCGATTGCGATATTCCCAGCTTCCTGGCTAGGCTGTTCACATCCTCTTCGTGGCGTGAGAGATGAATGCAAACCTCGAGACGTTTGGGATTGGAAAGCTGGCTGAGAAGATCTGCATGATAGATGAGGCGCTCATCTTCTGTGGTCTGATCTGAATACATGGCGCGGCCGATCATTGATGTTTAAACTGCAAAGCCCCGGCATCGCGCGATGATGAACGCAAAAGTTGCAAAATTATAGTCTAAATTATTGCAAAAACGTTGCACCTTCGCGGAGCAAACGGACCTCCCATTCAGGCCGATCGTCACCGATCAACCTTTCTACAACCGAAAACTAGGGTCCTGTTGCAGTTTGGGAATATGTTCCACCGTTCGTTTTTGCAATTATTCTGTAACAAAATCGAACGAACTGCCTTGTTTTTGTCCGTCTTTTGACATCGCGCTGCTAATTAAGCCGTTTATCTTCTGCTCCAACGAACAGGAGGTAACCATGACCCATAGGGACTTGACGATCGCCGAAGTTCTTAGAGACCCGCTGATCCGCCAGGTCATGCGCGCAGATCACATATCCGTTTCAAGGATGGCGAACCTGCTGCAGGATGCCGCCCGCAGGCAGGAGCTTGCTTTGTCTGCCAACATTGCACCGATTGCGCATGCGGCCGCGCGGTCGGTACCGCGGATCGATTTGCGCTGATATTATCTACCTGGATTTGTCGACGGCAATCGCCACGGGATCGGCGATTGCCACTATTTCCCAGCGTTCCCAATCCCGGTTTCGCAACGTGCTGGGCCTGCCGTCAGAGTGCGCCGCTCCGGTTGAGCGAGATCGCATAGACACTGGTCGTCGCCGTCATGAAAAGCTTGTGCTTGCCACGGCTGCCGAAGCAGAGGTTGGAGACGGTCTCCGGCACCAGGATCTTGCCCATGAGGTGACCGTCCGGCGCGATGCAATGCACACCATCGGCGGCTGAAGACCAGAGATTGCCGTCGCTGTCGAGGCGCATGCCATCGGCGCAGCCCGGTGAAATCGTATGAAACACGTCGCCACCGGACAGCCGCCAGTTTTCTCCGACATTGAAGACGCGAATATGCTGCGGGTCGCTACCATGCATGCGGCCGGTATCGGCGACGTAGAGCTTTTTCTCGTCGGGGCTGAAGGCAAGTCCGTTTGGGCAATTGAAATCCGTCAGGACAGCGGAGATCGCGCCGGAGGGATCGACACGATAGACATTGCAGGGCAATTCCTGCTCGCTTCTATGCCCCTCATAATCCGTCGCAATGCCATAATGGGGATCGCTGAACCAGATGGCACCGTCCGAGGCGACGATGACATCATTCGGCGAGTTCAGCCGCTTGCCCTGATAGCTGTCGGCGATGATCGTGGTCGATCCGTCATATTCTGTACGCGTCACGCGCCTGCCGCCATGCTCGCAGCTGACAAGCCGGCCCTGCCGGTCGCGCGTATGGCCGTTCGAAAAATTCGAAGGCTCGCGAAAGACGCTGACGCCGAAGCCCGGTACCCAGCGCATGATGCGGTTATTGGGAATATCGGAAAAGAGCAGGCAATTCAGATCTCCGAACCAGACAGGTCCTTCCACCCAGTCGAATCCGGTGGCAATTTGTTTGACGGGAGCGTTGCCGAGGATGAATTTCCCGAAGGCCGGATCGAAAATCTCGAAGAACGACATTATGACAATACCTCCCATAAGGTTACATCTGGAGATCGATGTGTTATCGATAACATATAGAATTGAGTCCGCAAACGGGAGGATAGTTGCATGAGCCATGTTCTGACGTCGAGTGTCTTGAGCGACGAAGGTGTGACGACGCTGTTGACGGCGGCCATCGCCGCGGCCACCGCGATGGGGCAGCCGCAATGCATCGTCGTGGTCGACCAGTCCGGCGTGACATTGGGCTCCTTTCGCATGCGCGGTTCACGTTTCCAATCGCTGAAAAGTGCCGCGGCCAAGGCACAGACGGCCGCCTCCATCGGTGCGCCAAGCCATTCCTTGCCGGAACATGCCAGGGTGCCGCTTGCGGTTGCAACCCATGGCGGGATGACCGGCTTGCGCGGCGGCTTGCCGATCCGTGTTGCCGGCACGCTTGTCGGCGGCATCGGTGTCGGATCGGGCTCCGGCGAGCAGGACGAACAGGTAGCCCGCGCCGCCCTTAAGGCAATCGGCGCCGATCTCGACTAACGGACAGACGACCTCCCTCTGATCCTGCCGATCCGAGGGAGGTCGCAAACGGTCAGGCGAAGACGATTTGCGCCTTCATCGCCTTGCTTCGATCCGAGGCGATCTCGAAGGCACTGATCGCCTCGGCGAGCGGCACGGTGTGGGTGATGAGCGGCCGCACATCGATAAGGCGCTTGCGCATCAGATCGACGCCGACTGAAAACTCCTCATGGAAGCGGAAGGAGCCGCGCAGCTCCAGTTCCTTGGCGGTAATCGCCATCATCGGCAGGCTCATATCGCCGCCGAGACCGAGCTGCACGATGATCCCACGCGGACGAAGTGCTGCGATACCGCCGACCAGCGCGGCGGCAGCGCCTGAGCATTCGTAAAGGACATCGAAGGTGCCCTTGTCGGCGGAATAAGCAGCAAGAGCCTCCGGCTCATTCTTCGTATTGATGATCCTGTCGGCGCCGGCCTGCTTGGCGAGCGAGAGGGTGAAATCCGAAAGATCGGTCGCCACGATCTCGGCGGCGCCCGCCCGGCGCGCAGCCAGGATCGACAGGACGCCGATCGGGCCGCAGCCGGTGACCAGAACGCGCTTGCCGAGCATCTCGCCCGCGCGCCGCGTGGCATGCAAGGTCACGGCCAGTGGTTCCGCCATTGCCGCTTCGCCAGGCGTCAGCCCATCGGCCGGCACGCATTGGATGGCGTCGGCGACGAGTGTTTCGCGAAATGCGCCCTGGATATGCGGAAAGGGCATGGCGCTGCCATAAAAGCGCATGTTGAGGCATTGATTGGGCAGTCCTTGCAAGCAGTAGCGGCAGGTCCGGCAGGGGCGGGAAGGGGAGACGGCAACGAGCTGACCGAGCTCGAGGCCTTGCACGCCGGAGCCGAGTGCGATGACGGTGGCGCTGACCTCGTGTCCCAGGATCATCGGCTCCTTCAGGCGCACGGTGCCGAAGCCGCCGTGATGGTAGTAGTGCAGGTCGCTGCCGCAGACACCGCCGGTCGCGAGCCTCAGCTTGACTTCTCCCGCACCCGGCTCTTCCCCCGGACGATCCTCGATCCGCACATCCTTGGCGGCGTAAGCGACGATGGCTTTCATTTTCCTCTCCTCAAAGAACGGGTGTCGGCAGAGCCTGGCCGGCGAAGTGGGCGACCAGATTGTCACGCACCAGCTGGCCCATGGCCTTGCGCGTCTCCACGGTCCCGGAGGCATGGTGAGGCTGCAGCAGCACATTGTTCAGCGCCAGGAAGCGCGGATTGAGCTTCGGCTCGCCTTCGAAGACGTCAAGAGCGGCCGATCCGAGCTTGCCCGTCTCCAGCCCGTCGAGCAGTGCGTCTTCGTCTATATTGGAAGCTCTGGAGATGTTGATCAACATGCCTTCCGGGCCGAGCGCCTCGATCACCTCGCGGCCGACAATATGCCGGGTTACCGGCGAAGCGGCGAGCGTGACGAACAGGAAGTCCGATTGTTTGGCAAGCTCGACCGGATCGGCCAAGAAGGTCATGTCGGATGCGTAGGATTTCGCCTCGACATCGGAATAGGCAATATGCATGTCGAAGCCCTTCAGGCGCTTGGCGACTTCAAAGCCGATGCGGCCGAGGCCAAGCACGCCGGCACGCCGTCCCCAGACGCGCCGCTTGAGAGGGTAAAGCCCCTTTTGCGCCCAGCTGCCGTCACGCACCCAGGTCTCGGCGCCAATCATGCCGCGCGATAGGCACAGCATCATGGCAATCCCGAGATCCGCAACGTCGTTGGTCAGGACGTCGGGCGTGTTGGTAACGCGAATGCCGCGCTCGCGGCAGGCTTGCAGGTCGACGGCATCGAAGCCCACACCATAGACCGAAATGACTTCGAGATTCGGGCAGGCCTCGATCATGGCTCGATTGGCGCCGAGTTCGCCGCGTGTGGCAATGGCCTTGATCGACGATCCGACGTCGGCAAGCAGTTTCGCCTTGTCGACGGCCTCGAAATAGCGATGCACCCGAAATGCCGCATCGAGCGGTTCTTGATCCCATTGCGGATAGGGGCCAATCTGCAGGATTGATGGCCTGTCCATCTTTTCACGTCCTCCCTTGACATCAAATGTTATCGATAACATAAACGGGGAAGACAACCATTGTCGAGTTAAAAAAAACGGAGGAAACGATGTCTCTTGGCCTCTTCGATCTGAAAGGGCGGCGAGCCCTGGTGACGGGTTCTTCCCAAGGCATCGGGCTTGCGCTCGCCAAAGGTTTGGCCGCGGCGGGCGCCGAGCTGGTTCTCAACGGACGCGATAAGGAAAAGCTTGCCAAGGCAGCTGAAAGCTTCGAAAGCAAGGTGCACCTGCTGGCATTCGATGCCACGGATCACGAGGGCGCGCGCCAGGCTGTCGATACTTTTGAGGCGCAAACGGGCGCGATCGATATCCTCGTCAACAATGCCGGCATGCAATTCCGCACGACGCTCGAGGATTTTCCCGCCGACGCCTTCGAGCGGCTTTTACGCACGAACATATCGAGCGTCTTCAACGTCGGTCAGGCCGTTGCACGGCACATGATCAAACGCGGCGCCGGAAAGATCATCAACATCGCAAGCGTGCAGACGGCACTGGCGCGGCCGTCGATAGCGCCCTATACGGCAACCAAGGGTGCCGTCGGCAATCTGACCAAGGGCATGGCGACGGATTGGGCTAGGCACGGGCTGCAATGCAATGCCATCGCGCCCGGCTATTTCGATACGCCATTGAATGCAGCCCTCGTTGCCGATGCCGAATTTTCGTCCTGGCTCGAAAAGCGCACGCCCGCCGGCCGCTGGGGTCGCGTCGAAGAACTGGTCGGCGCCTGCATCTTCCTCGCCTCCGACGCCTCCTCCTTTGTCAACGGACACGTGCTTTATGTCGATGGCGGCATCACAGCTTCGCTCTGACGATGCCAGGCTGCAGCGCTACGTCGTCATGGGCGTCAGCGGTTGCGGCAAGTCGTCTGTCGGTTCGGCGATCGCGATGCGCCTTGGCGGCATCTATGTCGATGGCGATGATCTTCATCCACCGGCCAATGTTGCCAAGATGAGTGCCGGCATACCGTTGACCGATGCCGATCGATGGCCCTGGCTCGACAAGGTCGGTCACTACCTGGCTTTGGCGGATGAGACGGCGCTGATCGGATGTTCGGCGCTGAAGCGCATCTATCGTGATCGGATCCGCGAGGTTGTCGGCGCGCCGGTTTCCTTCATTCATCTTGCCGGCACGCGAGAAACGATCCTGCGGCGTTTACAGGCGCGGCCGGACCACTTCATGCCGCCGGCGTTGCTCGACAGTCAGTTTGCCGCGCTCGAGGTACCCGGCGCTGACGAACGGGCGATCACCGTCGATATCGATCAGCCGCTGGACGCGGTGGTGGCGGCCATCATAGCCGCATTGGAGGAGGACCAATCATGAGCAACAAGGTGGCGTTGATCGGCGCCGGCGCAATGGGCGGTGCAATCGGCTCCCGCCTGGTGGAGACCGGCAATCATCTGACGGTTTTCGATCCCAACACGGACAAGGTCGCCGCGCTGACTGCAAAAGGCGCCATGGCAGCCCCCAGCGCTGCGGAGGCGGCGAGCGTTTCCGATTTCGTGATTCTGAGCCTCAATTCGCCCAGGATTGTGCATGCTGCGGTATTCGGCCCGGGCGGCGTTGCCGAAGGGGCCAGGCCGGGAACGCTGATCATCGACATGTCGTCGATCGATCCCGACGCGACGAAGGCGCTTGCCGCCGAGGTTGCGGAAAAGGGACTGCGCTGGGTGGACAGTCCGCTTTCCGGCGGCGCGGCGAAGGCGCTGATCGGGCAACTGACCCTGATGGCCGGCGGTCGCGAACAGGATGTCGCGGAGGCGCATCAGGTCCTGCGTCACGTGGCCTCGAATTATACGCATATGGGGCCTGTCGGCGCGGGCCAGACCACGAAGCTGATCAATCAGGTTCTCTGCGCATTGAACTTCCTGGCCGTCGCGGAGGCGACGCAATTGGCGCTCGATGCCGGCGTCGATGCTGACAAGATCCCGCAGGCGCTGAAGGGTGGGCGGGCCGATAGCGCCATTCTGCAGGAATATATGCCGCGCTACGTCACCAAGGATTATCGCCGCACCGGCAGGATCGACAACATGGTCAAGGATCTGAACGGCGCGCAGGATCTCGCCCGCAGGACCAACACGGCCATGCCGCTGACGGCGGTCTGCGCCGAGATACATCGCATGCTGACGGCCTCAGGCCTCGGTGGCGAAGATCAGGCGGCATTGATGGAATTCTTTAAAGGGCCGAACAAGGAGATCGCCGGATGATTACCCGATACGCATTATTCGAGGGCAAAGTCAGGGAAGGGCAGGCGGAAGCGTTTCGCACCGCCGTCATGGAAACCATCCTGCCAAAATGGAAGCAGTTTCCGGGCGCCCTTGACGTACGGGTCACATTCGCCGAAGCACGCGACGAAGGCGCCCCTGAATTCCCAATGATCCTGGCCGTCAATTATCCGGACATGGCTGCCGTGGAAAACGCACTTGCAAGCCCGGTCCGTGCGCAAGCGCGCGCGGCAACAGAAGCCGTCCTCTCCCGGTTCTTCGAAGGACGTATCCATCATCACGTGACGCTTGCGCATGAGTTCCAGCTATAGGCTGCCCCTCGCAAAAAGCGTTTCGGGGCCACGCCCGAACGGCGCTCCCACATCGGGGTAAAAGGGCGGGCTCTTGCCATCCATGGGAGAGGCATATTACTCTGATGGTAACGATAACATAGGCCGTCGATGAGCAACGATCGCAAAACGCCCACCATGGCAGATATAGCCCGCGTCATGGGAGTCTCTCCCATGACGGTATCGCGCGCCTTCAAGGCCGATAGCCTCGTCAGCCCGGAGACGCGCGAAGCCATCCTCAGAACGGCGGAGGAACTCGGCTATGTCTTCGACAGTACGGCCTCCAATCTTCGTTCGCAAAAGTCAGGCTTTGTCGCGGTCACCATTCCCTCCATCAACAATGCCAACTTCGCGGAGACTGCCGGCGGCCTTTCCGATATCCTATCCAAGCGGGACATGCAGATCCTGTTTGGCTACACGAACTATAATGTCGAGGAGGAGGAGCGGCTGATCGAGCAATTGCTGCGCCGCAAGCCGCAGGCGATCGTCGTGACCGGTGGCACGCATACGGACCGTGCCCGCAGGCTCCTGCAGACCGTCGCCATTCCAGTGATCGAGACCTGGGACATCCCGGCCGATCCGATCGGCCACTATGTCGGCTTTTCCAACACGGCCGTCATGCGGGATATGGTGGACCATTTCGTAGCCCTTGGCTGTCGGCGCATCGCCTTCATCGGCGGCGATGTCGAGAGGGACTCGCGCGGCAGCGAGCGCCGCTTTGGCTTCATCGCGGCGATGCAGGCGCATGGCCTTGATGCCACCCGGCTGATCGCCGCGGGATCGCCGCCGATTTCTATGCGGGAAGGCGCCAATGCCATGGCGAAGTTGATCGAGCTCTATCCGGATACGCAGGCCGTCGTCTGCGTCTCGGATCTTGCCGCCTACGGCGCGCTCACCGAATGTCGCCGACTTGGGATTCCGGTGCCAGAGCGCTTTTCCATCGGCGGCTTCGGCAATTATGAAATCGGCGAAGTCTGCGTGCCGACATTGACGACGATCAACGCCTTTGCGCGGGAAATCGGCGAGCGGACCGCGCAACTGATCCTGGATATTCTCGATGGCACACAGCCAGTCACCGATGTTAGGATTTCACCGCAACTGATTGCGCGCGATAGCAGCCGCCGAGTTTAGCATCTTGCCGAATGATATGGCGCGACCCGTAGGCCGCGCCATATCGTTTCAACGGGATCACTTGCCCCAGATCTTCTTGTATTCGTCCTTATAGCCGTTATCCGGATCAAACGTGTTTTTCGGTCCGCCATCGGACTGGATATTGTCGGCCGTCACGACATGCAGCGGCGACAGGTAGCCCGACCATTTTTCGCCGGCGAATGCGCGATTGAGTTCGTCGATCAGCTGCCAGCCCTGAAGATTGAGGGGTTCGGCCACCGTGACCTTCTGGAATTGACCGGCGCGGATGCGTTCATAGGCCGATTGCGAGCCGTCGCCGGCGGCGACATTGATCGGTGCGTCGGTGCCGCCCTTGCCGGCGGAGGCGAGCGAGGGACCCATGAAGTCGAAATAGAGGTCGTTGATCGCAAGTGAATGGGTCCAGCTGTCACCATATTTCTGCAGGAGCGACGTCGTGAGCTGCGGCATGCGCTGCGACGTCTCGGCGATCGGGGTGTCGACGTATTCCAGCACCTTGCCGCCTAGCCGCTCGATTTCCTGCTTCATCCTGTCCGCCTTGGCGATGGCGATCGCATAGGTGGAGTCGGTGAAGATGATGACGCCCGGCTTGCCCTTGGCATCGACGAAGGCCCAGTCGGCGGCGGCCTTCGAGACTTCCATGGCGTCGGTGCTGACATTGGCGAAGAGGCCGTTCTTGTCGTCGGGGCCGATGACCGGGCCCGCATGCCAGGCGACCAGCGGGATCTTGGCGGCTTTTGCCTGCTCCAGCGCCGGTGCCTGCTCGACGGCATCGAAACCATCGATGATAATGCCGGCCGGCTGCAGCGCGATCGCCTGACCGAAGGCAGCCGTGCGACCGCCGATCGAGCCCGCGCCGTCGAGAACCTTCACCTGCCAGCCGATGGCCTTGGCTGCTTCCTCGACACCGTTGCTGACGCCGAGAATGCCGCCATTCTTGAGGTCGCCCGCAAGCACGACGATGGTCTTGCCGGCCTGTGCCTTCGGGCCGGTCGTCGGGCCGTCCCATTTGGTCACCGGCGTCGCATATTTGTCGACGACGGCCTTCGCATCCGCCATCGGATCGGCATAGGCCTGGCCGGCGCACAGCACGAGAACGGCGGTGGTCGCCTGCAGGAATTGTCTACGGTTCATGTCGTCTCCTCCCTTTGGACATTTGAACTTCAGATGATTTTCATTTCTCCGCCGGCTTGGCGGAGAGTTGCGGTGCCTGGGCCGGCGCCATGCGCCCTGCATGGCTGCGGCGTCGCTGCGCATAGCCGGCAATGCCGATCGCGACCAGCAATGTGACGCCGTTGAACAGAGGCTCGACATAGAAGGAACCGCCGAATTGCTGGATGCCGGCAATGCCGACCGCTAGGATGATGACGCCGATCATCGTGCCCCAGACGTTGACGCGGCCCGGCTTGATCGTCGTCGAGCCAAGGAATGCGCCGACCAGCGCGGGCAGGAGATATTCAAGCCCGACGCTTGCCTGACCGATGCGCAGCTTGGAGGCAAGCAGCACGCCGGCAATGGCGGCAAGCGTGCCCGAGGTGACGAAGGCGCCGATGACAAAACGACGAACCGGGATGCCGTTCAGCGCGGCGGCTTTCGGATTGGCGCCGATCGCGTAGATGTAGCGGCCGATCGGCAGATATTCGAGGACGATCCACATGACGAAGGCAAGGCCAAGGACGTAGATGCCGGTGATCGGCAGGCCGAAAACCATGGTGCCGTTCAGTGCATAAAACCCTTGCGGCAACATGCCCACAACCTGCCGGCCGCCCGTATGCCAGAGCGCGATCGCATAAAGGACAGTGCCTGTGCCGAGTGTTGCGATGAAGCTGTCGATCTTGGCAATTTCCACCAGAAGGCCATTCAGGAAACCGGTCAGCGCGCCGAGCGCAATGACGATAAGCACGGCGACCGGCCACGGCAGGCCGAACATTGTCTGAAGGCTGATCGCAAGCACGTGCCACAGCACGATGCCATAGCCGATCGTCAGATCGATGCGGCCCGCCGCCATCGGGATCATTGCCGCAAGCGACAGGATGGCGATGATCGTCTTATCCGAAACGATCGAACGCAGGTTGAGCATGGTCGGAAACGTCTGCGGCAGCAGAATGGAGAAGAGCACGATCAGCAGCACGGTCAGGATGACGAGGCCGTAAACGGGCAGCAGACGCTGGACCTTCTGGCCGAAGCTCATAGCCGAAAGCTCGGCGCGGGTCGGCTCGAGCGCGTTGGATTCGATCGATTGCATGATGTTTCTCTCCGGTTCAGGCCGCTTCGGATGCCGATGCGGCGGCGATGACCGCCGGTGTTGTGAGGTTAGCGCCGCTAAGCTCGCGCACGATCCTTCCGCGCGAAAATACGAGGGTGCGATGGCAGATATGGGCGATTTCCTCGAAATCGGTTGAGACGACGAGAACGGCAAGGCCAGCCTCGACTGCCTCGGCGATCAGGCGATAGATGTCGGCCTTGGCGCCGACGTCGACGCCGGCCGTCGGATCTTCGGCGATCAACAATTTGCGACCCGTCGCCAGCCATCGTCCCACGACGACCTTCTGCTGGTTGCCGCCCGATAGTGCCTCGATGGCGAGGCTTTGATCGTTGGGCCTGAGACCGACGCGGGCGCCGAGAGAGTAGGCCGCTTCCGCCTCCCGGCGCGGCGACAGGAACGAAAACAAGCTACGCCCCGACGCACCAGGGTTCAGGAAGGTATTTTCACGCAGGCTGAGCGACATGGCGACGGACTCTTCGGTCCGGTCCCTGGCGATCAGGCCGATGCCGGACGCCATCGCTGCGACCGTGCTGGAAAGGTCCGGCTCGCTCCCGTTCAGTCGCACCGTACCGTGCGATGGCTCGCAGCCGAACAGCGCGCGTCCGATCAGTTCCTGCCCCGCACCGCGCAAACCGACAAGACCGAGCAATTCCCCTTGCCGAATATCGAAGGACACGGGTCCGGCGCCGCGGCAGGAAAGCTCCTTGACAGAAACGACTGCAGGTCCTGCCGCTCTTTCCGCCTTGACGAACAATTGGTCGGCCTTGCGCCCGACGATCATGCGAATGAGCTCATCCGGCGTCGTCTCCGAAACCGGCTTCTGGCCGACCAACTGACCGTCGCGCAAGACAGCGACGCGGTCGGCAATGCGGAAAATCTCGTCCAGCCGATGCGAGACGTAAATCATGGCCACGCCGCGTTCTTTGAGCGGCCGAATGGCCGCAAACAGCTTCTCGACTTCGTCGGCGGGCAGGCTGGCGGTGGGTTCGTCAAGGACCAGCACATCTGCTTCGACGGCGAGTGCGCGGGCGATTGCGACGAGTGATTTTTCCGTGCGCGTCAGTTCCTGAACGCGGGTCGAAGGATCGAAGTCGCAGCCCACGAGCTTCAGCGCCTCTGCCGTGCGCCGCTCCGTCGCGCGCCAGTCGATCAGGCGGCCGCGCAGAGAATAACCCTGCGCCAGCCCGACATTCTCGCCGACCGTCATCCACTCGATCAGCCCGAGATCCTGGTGGATGAAGGCGACCGGCTGACGCTGGTTAGGCTGCGGCGGGCGGTGATGATAGGGCTTGCCGCGAAACAGGATCTGTCCGCCATCGGGCTTGTAGATGCCTGCCAGCGTCTTGATGAGCGTCGATTTGCCTGCGCCGTTTTCACCAAGAAGCGCCAGGATTTCACCCGGCCGCAGATCGAGCGAAACATTCGACAGGGCGCGCGTTCCACCAAACTCCTTGGTGATCTCGCAAAATTCGAGCAGCTTTCCGTCGTCCATCCCGCTCCTCCCAAAGCTTCGATGGAAGGAGGCTATGTTATCGATAACATTCCGTCAAGGCCTTCTGCTCCGAACCTCATTGCTGGATGCGTTCCTTTAATGTTGAAAGAATTGTAATCTGTATTTCCGAAGTGATTTTCTTTATATCTAAAATAAAAAAACTGATGGCCGCAATCATCTTATGAAATGATGATCTTTTCTCGCCAAACGTTCATAGTACTAACTAGAGTTGTATCATCCTCTATTTGGACTAATATTTCTTAGGTAGTGCGCTTGGATCACATCTCGTCTAAAATTATTTGCCGGAGATATGAATGACGAGCTGCCGCCGCACGCGTTGAGAAATTCTAAAGGAAGGCGTCTCAATGCGTGCATCTGAGGAAAATTTTTGACGTACGTTACTCAATCGATATTCAAAATTGACAATGCCGATGCTGAGGAGATGACGGCACATTATGCGAGAACCCTATTTCCCGCCGTCGTCGAGCCTCTCAAACGACGCGCTTCGATTTCGGTGGAGGACCGACATTATACGGTCGGTTCCTGCAGCGTGTGGAATGGGAAATGTCATTCCGGAATGAGCGTGACGCTTCCCGGTGGTCCTAATGCCTACGGTCTCTATCTCCCAACCATGGGCAAAATGTTGATCGATGCAGGAGGGCGACAGCTGGTATCGGAGGCAGGCGAGGGCCTGCTTGCAGATATGTCGTCGTTCGAAAAGCTGACCCTGGAAGAGCGGCGCGGCCATATGGGCATGGCCTTCGAAAAATCGGCAATGATCCGTCAGTTGAGCGAATTGCTGGACGCGCCCGTTCTCGACGATCTGGAAATGGGCGGCGCCGTCGATCTCATGACGCAAAGAGGCGCGCAGATCGCGACACTCGGAAATTTGATCTGGCAGAATTTGACGGTTGACGATGCGGACCGCTCGTCCCTGGCGTTCAGCGAGCGTCTGCTGCAGGCGATGATGATCGCGCTGTTGGAAGTGGTGCCGCATGCCTATTCAGCGCACTTGCGCCGGCCGGTTTCACCGGCGATGCCAAAGCAGTTGAAGCGCGCCGTCGAATTTATGCATGCCAATGTCGGCGCCGACATCCGGATCGGTGAAATTGCCCGCGAGGCCGGAACAAGCGTGAGGTCGGTTCAGGCCGCTTTTCAGCAATTCAAGAACATGACGCCCCTTAACTATCTGAGGATGATCCGTCTGCAGGGCGCTCGCAAGGCGTTGATGGACTGCGGACCTTCACGGCCGGTCGCCGAGATGGCACGCGATTGGGGGTTTTCCCACATGGGGCGCTTTGCGGCGCTCTATCATCAGGCCTTTGGCGAAATGCCGTCCGAGACTGCGAGACGGCCCCGGAACGGCGATAGGTAAGATGAGGTCTGCCGAGCGAACAAGGTTTCGCCCGCAGGCGGTTCATTCGCCGACCGCATTCACGATACGGCAGAGATTCTTGCCGACGCCCGGCGCCACCTGGCCCTGCTGCACGATGAAGACCGCATCGACGCGGCTGCCCTTGCCATTCTTGCGCACGACCACGCGCAGAGTTTGCGGTCTGCCGGATCCGCTCGTTTCCTGCTGCGCGGTCAGCGTGCCGAGTTTCTTCTCCACGTTCACATCGACAAAGCCTTCGGCCAAAACAGCGCGCGACACCTTGTCGAAGGCGGCGGTGGTATTGACGGACGGGAAAACCATCCAGGTCTTGTAGGTGATGCCCGTCACGAGCGGCACGCCGCTGCTCTCGTAATGATCCGAACAAGCGTCCGCGAACGCCGGGGCGGCGGAAAAAACGCCGAGCGCAAATACGCAAGCTATCCTTGTAATCATGATTTCATAGCCTTTTGCTACTGAGAAAGACGGTCAGGTCAACGCGTAATCTTGATACTATTTTGGAGAGAGTGCGTCTATCGAGGAAACACGCGTGAAGGGAGGGTTTCGACGGAAATGTATCATCGTCGCCTTGCACGCGTCGCTTGAGTGAAAGAGGTTTCATCTTCTAAATGATTATGGACGACCGTGTCTGCATCCTGCATTCCCTATCGCCGTGGTTGCCGCCTGATTCGTAATTTCTCCGTGTATTTCGGCCGTTAAGTCGTAGTCGAAATGAATGCGGAGGCGTGGTCCCAACCATCAAAGCGGGTGATCGGTTGCTATTTGGACACAATCGTAAACAACCGGACTGTCATAATTCATTATTTATTAGCCCGGCATATTGCCTCCCGCCCTGTGGTTGATATTTCTGCCTTGCTTCTAACATCCGAAGGAGATTCCGGAATGCGGAAATGGGCGGCGATTTTACCCTTGGTTGTCCTCAGCGCCTGTGCAAGGCCGTCTGACGGGCCAAGCGCCCTTAATATCCGCAATGCCAGGATGCCCGACACGCAGCGGAAGATTCCGGTCGTGCCGCTCTCCGAGGCTCCGATGGGCGCGCAGGTCGTTGCGCCGTCCTATGCGCCCACCGATCTGGGGCTCGCAAGCCTCCGCTCGGGCGGCTATTCCAATGCGCGGCTGCGCGCGGGAGACGTCTTCGACGTGACCGTGCTCGATACGGGCGAGGATGGTTTGTTGTCCGCGACCCAGAGCAAGTCGCTTAATCTGGGTCGCTTCACGGTCGATCCGAAGGGTTTTGTCACGATGCCCTACGTCGGTAAGCAGAAGGTGAGCGGTTCGAGCCCGGAAGGCGTGCAATCGCAGATCGTCACCGCCCTTAAGGGCTCCTCGGTCAATCCCCAGGCTGTGGTCACGGTCGTCGACCAGCCTTCCAACGCCGTGACGGTCGATGGCAAGGTTCGCTCGGCTGGACGCTTTCCGCTGACGGCGCGCAAGGAGCGCGTGCTCGATGTTCTCGCGCTGGCCGGCGGCGCATCCTCTGCGCCCAGCAATACCACCGTTACAGTGACTCGTGGAACGCAGCGCGCCACCGCGCCGCTCGCTCGCATTCTCCAGGACGATAAGCAGAACGTGTATCTCGTTCCTGGCGATCAGGTCTTCGTCGACGGAGCGTCGCAAACCTTCACGGCGCTTGGCGCCTTCAAGAGCGTCGGTGAATTTCCGCTGGAACCGGGCAAGACGACCTTGGCCCAGGCGCTTGCCCGCGCCGGTGGTATGCTCGACGATCGTGCTGACTCCCGCAACTTCTACCTTTTCCGGAATCAGAAGATCTATTCGCAGGTTGCGTCGAGCCTAGCTAAGAGCGCCAGTGCGCCGACCGTCGTTTCGGTCAAGCCAGTCATCTACAGCGTCAACCTCAAGCAAGTCTCTAATTTCGTGCTGATGCAACAGTTCAAGATGCAGGATGGCGACACGATTTACGCCAGCAACGCAGACATGGTCGATGCCGCCAAGCTGTTGACCGTCTATCAGAAGAGCGTGCCGACGGCTGCCGCCCCGCTACCGGGCAGTTCATCGTCGAACTGACAGGGTTCGGACTAGACCTCGTCTATCAAGGCAATGGCCGCCGTTGCACTCGGCGGCCTGCTCGATGGGCTTTGATCTGCCAGGTGCTGCGCGACGGCCGTCAACCGCGCAACCGTTTCATCGGCCTCGTCGCAATGATCGAGAAGCAGTTTCATCACGCAACCGGCCGAATAAAGATCGGCACGCGGATCGGCGCCGGGATCTCTTAAGAGTTCCGGCGCGCTGAAACCCGCTGTTGCGGCCTTCGCAATATCCAGGTCGCGATAGCGTGCCCCGTATTCGATCGTCGTGCCGAAATCGGTAATCTTCAGCCGCCTGAAGTCGTCTTCGCATAGCAGCAGGTTGGCGGGCGAAATATCGCCGTGGACAAAGCCAGCCGCATGAATTGCATTAAGCCCCGCAAGCAGGGACCGCATAGCCGCCCTGACATCCCCCAACGAAATCGAGCTGGCGGCCAATCGTTGCGGCAGCGATGGCCCGGCCCATTCCGCGATGATTGCGGGGCGGCCATCGGCCAGGCGGATGGCGCATTGCACGGCGGCGAGATGGACATGGCAAAGGGTCATGCCTATCCGTGCCTCCCGCAACAGCAGGGCCTTGGTGACGGCTTCGTCGGCTCGCTCGGCGCTGATCGTCTTCAGCGCATGCCGCGTTCCCAGATCGCGATGGCGCAACCGGCTGATTTCCGTCCGCTCGTTGCGATGCACGACCGCTTCCACCAGAAACGTGTTCGCGACGAAGCTCGGCTGATCGTCGGCGATCGAGGGCAGGCGCCGATCCAGCGCATCGCGCAATCGATCGGCCAGAAGATCGCTCATGGTCTTCGGCCGCTCGGTTTCGCCGTCGTGGGTGATGAGATGCAGCAGCTCGGCAAAGCGCGTTGCGATCTCTTTCATCTCATTGGTGCTTGGATCTCCGCTCATTGGGCGCTGATGACGATTGCGCTGACGTTTTCGCGGCAGTTGGCGATGAGCGCCTCCTGGATCAGCGCCTCGGCTGCCTGTTCCAGAGGTGTCTCGATCAGGATCTCGGCAATGATGCGATCCGTAAGCGCGCGGGAGAGCGGGCCACTCACAAGCAGCAGGCGATCGCCGCGGCTAAGTTGATCGCTAACGGTTTCCGCGACGAACTGATCCTTCAGCCCCAGGCCGCGGCCAAGCGTGCGCCGAAGCCCAATGTCGATATGATCATGCGTCAAAAGCCGCATCAATCCATCGCGCAGCAGATAGCAGCGCGCGTCTCCTGCCCATATGGCCGCGAATTCGTCATCAAGCACGATTGCAACCACGAAACTGGCAACGGCGGCTTCTTTTTCGGAATTTGCGCCCTTGGCGCGAAGGATTGCATGTGCGTGGCTGAGTTTGCCTTTGACGTCCTGCACCAATGCTTGCGCGCTCTCGCGTTCGGGAATGCCGGCGAGGATCCCGGTCGTGATCCTTGCCGCCTCAATGGCACTGAGGCCATCGCCGACGCCATCGGCAATCGCGAAGATGCGAGGTGCGCTGACGAGAAGGGCATCGGCATTCAGCGAAAAACGTGTTCCCGGATGACTGGCGCGACTGTAATCTATCGTCCAATCCACCCGGGTTGCCGGTGCGACCTGCACCTCTTTGTCCGGTGTGTCTGGAACGGATGCCGCAGCGCGCACCAACGGCTCCGTGGCGATGGGCGCCCGGATGGCTTCGGCTGTCACGAGCTTGACGAAATCCTGCGCCGTGGGTGCTGCCATGGTGCGAAATCCCTTGCCATGGCGCGTGCCGGGATTGATGCGCCACCAGAGCGAGGCGGGCGGGCCGGCCTCGCCCGCGGCAGCCGATTGCGCCGTCGCCGATCGCTTGTCGGCAAAGGGCGAGCGAAGCCGCTTGGTGCCCTCGATGAAGCGCTGCATGTCGAAGTCGGCGTTGTCGGAGGTTTC
Source organism: Rhizobium sp. P28RR-XV (assembly GCF_012641385.1). Taxonomy (NCBI): domain Bacteria; kingdom Pseudomonadati; phylum Pseudomonadota; class Alphaproteobacteria; order Hyphomicrobiales; family Rhizobiaceae; genus Rhizobium; species Rhizobium sp. P28RR-XV. The sequence continues at coordinate 30,991 of NZ_JABAIG010000025.1, read as the reverse complement.
TGCGAGCGCTTCTGCCGCTGTAAACCAGCTGTCATCCTCGCAAAGATCGCGCAGCTGACCGGAAAAGCGCTGCAGCTGTGCGACGATGATCAGAGGGAAGCTCCGTCCGACACGATCGCGGCTCGGCAGGAGCACGCCCGCAACGGCGGTCGGCCCCCAGATGCCGCTGCCGACCACGAAGCGCCAGGCCGTCGTCGCATGAAAAAGCCGGCGCCATTCCTCGCCCAACGTCGCTTCAAGGGCGATGAGGCCGCCGTGAATCCATCGGTCAAGCTCGCTTTGCAGGCGCAATCCGAGGGCGGAGGAAACGAAATCGCCATGTGTCGGCAATTTGCCGAAGAAGCCGATCGCATCGGCCTGCATCGGCGATTGAGCGCGGGGAAGGGCATCGTTCATCGGCAGACCATCAGAATTGTGCCGGGCAGCTGAAGTCGGAGAATGCCTGCAGCCGGAAAGGATTGAGCACCGAGCCGAATTGCACGTCGAATTCCGCTTCTTGGCCTTTGTCTTCGAATCTGGCACGGAAGAGATCGGGGGCCTGAACCGTCACCTTGGCGGCATCGAACAGGCGGAAGGGCGACCAGTCGCCGGTCTGTGTCATGGCCTCCTGCCAGCCTCCCGGCAAGAATGCGATCTGAGATTGGTTCTGTGCGCCGGCCGCCGGCCAGGCAATGGATTTCGGGACTATGCGTCCGTGGTTATAGACGACGCGTTCGCCAACGATATCCATGATTACAGCATTGGCCGAGTCCGACAGCGAGACGGGCTTGATATTGATCGATATGGCGGGTTTCTCGCTGCCAGCCGGGAAGAAGGCGTTCTCAATCTTGCTGGCATTCTCGAACTGCGCGATCGCTTGGCTCGGAATGCTGTCACCACCGAAGGTGCCGCGCCAGCCCCATGGCTGGGCACTGGTATCGACAAAAGCCTCAAGCCGGTTCTTGAAGAAGTTCTGGAATATGCCCTGCGGTCCAAAGAGCCGAACGAAATCGGCCATGGCGATATCCTGGCTGGATGTCCGGTCGAAAGGATAGCGACCGGTGACGATCCGAGCGCAAAGATCGGCGCCTTCGGCCGCCCAAAGATCATTGATGCGGGCGCGGGCCGTCTTGACCGCCAGCGAGCCGATATCGGCTGCAACCGCCACCATCCATGCATCCGCCGGTGCGGGCAAGCCGCGCGCCTGCTGCAACAGATCCTGGTTGGCATTGGCGAGCTGGCCGCCGGCGTCGAAGACGCGGGCAACCTCCGCCGTCGAATTGGCCGCACGCGACAACTGACTGTAGATATTCTGCAGGATTGGCTGGAGGCTCTGGATATGGGAGCGCGGCTTGTCGCTGCTAGCGTCCTTTCCGTCCTGCGACGGTTGCGCATTGGCGGAATTTACTTCAAGTGCGGCACGCAGTGGACCGTAAGGATCAGGTGCATTGACAGCACTTGCTGTGGCGGCCGTAAGTGCCGCATCCGGAGCATCGTCTAGCGAGGCGACTTCGGCGCCGGCAGCCGGACGCAGATCCGTGGCTGCGGCGATTGATTTCAGCACCATCTCCACGGGGCTTGGATTGGCCGCCAGAATGCGCGCCGTCTCGGTCGCGTCGGCAAGGTTGCTCGACGGGCGCACTTGCATATCGGCGAGGAGCGAAGACCAGCGCTGCTGGAAAGCATCAAAATAGAGTTGTAGCGCCGCCTGCGAAATCGCGTCCGTAGTCATCCCATAGGACGCCGCTCCACCGTCACCGCGAACCCATTTCTCCCTGAGTGCCTCGGCTGCTGCCGCTGCGATCGACGGCAGCACCACGTCACGATAGCCCTTGCCGGTGAAAATGCCGGGAATGCCATCGCTGAGCGTCGCCTTGGATTTCCGCTGGAAGATCTGAGCGCCCAGCGGCCCCAAAGCATCGACCGGAAGCCAGGCGTCAAGCCGGCGCGCCTGTCGCGAATGGATCACGATGTCATAGGCGCGAGCCGCAAGACTTTGCGTATGGATGGTCTCCCGCGCCTTGGCAATCAAGGTGTTATCCAGCTCGATCGCGGGCAGGCTGCCTGCAGCCATTGCCTCGACATGTTCAACGAGTGTCTTGCGCGCGGCAGATCGTCCTTCCCCGCGATAAAGTGCCGCAAACATGTCTTCCGATTGCTGCGAAACGAAATCCTTGTCGATCGGCCCCATGCCGCCGAGCATGCCGTATAGCTTCAAGGCATCGAAGGTCTTCTGGACGTCCGATGTTTGTTTGAGCTCATTTTGAATCTCCACCAGCATGCGCGGCAAAAGGAGCGAATTGAGCGCCCGCTGATAGGCGCCGCGCTGGCGGCTGACAATCTTGTCTTCCTGGTCTAGGCCGAAACTCGTCGGCCAGACACGCGCCTCATCGAAGCCGCTGGTAACAGCGCGCAGATTGTCGAGCGCCGGCAAGATCCGCAGGAAATCCGCGTCGGTGACATCGCGCACCGGGATGCCGGTCGCAAGCTTCTCGTAGTTGTCGATGCGCCGTTCGGCCGCAGCGATCGCGCGGGAATTCTGAAAATAGGTTGCCGTCCAGCCGGTGAAGACGATCGCAAGCGCGATTGCGGCTGCGCTATAGGCGATGCGCCTGATCATGGCCTGGCGGCCGGACAGGCGCCTGTCGCGCGCGACCAGCGACGCCTCGCCGAAGATGACGTCCTTGAACAGACGCGATAGGAAATAGCTGCGGCGCGTTCGCGGTGTTTCCGTTTCCCGGCTCTGTGTGCCCGAGGCGAAGTAGACCCCGCGCATCAGCGGCGCTTCGACAAGATTGGATGACGAGCAAAGTTCGCTCAGTACTTCCTGCAGGCGTTCGCCGAGCGAAGCTAGCTCCGCGGGGAAGCGGAATATGCGGCCGCGCACCTCGACATTCGGCTCCTGCTGCAGCCGCTCGATCAGCATGGCATCGACCCGCTGCTGCAAAAGCGCGAACTCTTCCATGAAGCGCTCGGGCAGGTTTTCGCCCTTGTAGCTTTCGTCGAGATTGAAAGTCGTCCCCCAGACCTGCTCGCGGTCTGTCTTGGCAAGGCCGTCGAAAAATTCGACGAAGCCGGTCAATAGATCGGCCTTGGTCAGGATGACGTAAACAGGTACGCGCGCGTGGAGGAATTCATCGAGCTCCGATAGCCGCTTGCGGATGGAGCGCACTTCGTCGAGCTGGGCTTCATGATCGCGGCCGAGCAGGTCGCCGATCGAGAGCGTAATGAGGGCACCGTTGATCGGCTGGGAACGGCGATATTTGCGAAGGAGGCCGAGAAAACCTTCCCATCCGGCCTTCGATGCGCCGTTCAGATCGTCCTGCGTCGTGTAACGACCGGCAGTATCGATCATGATCGCCTCGTCGGCGAACCACCAATTGCAGTTGCGTGTGCCGCCGGCGCCCTGCACGGAACTGCTTCCCATCGCATCGCCGAGCGGGAACTTCAGTCCCGAATTGGTCAGTGCCGTCGTCTTTCCCGATCCGGGTGCGCCGAAGATGACGTACCAGGGCAGTTCGTAGATATAGCCGAAGCGCTTCTTGCTGATGCGGCGCAGCAGCAGCAGCGCCTCCTTCAGGCGGCCATGGATTTCGCCGACTTCGGCCTGCTGGCTGGCTGCATCGTCGGCGATGCCGTCCACGAACGCCTTGTCGCGCTTGCGCGCGCGTAGCCTCGCGATCAGCATGTAGAGAAGCCAGGCGGCAATGATCACGCCGATCGCGATCATCCGCGCGCCTGTACCCGCCAGTGGCTTGAAGTTGCCATAACCGGCCATATAGCCGTAGAACCAGATGACAATGCAGATCGCCGCGACCCAGATGAGCGATATGAAACGCTGACCGAGAAGGCCAGCATAGGCCGAGACGTAGGAGCGAAGCGTGTAGAACGCGCCAAGCGGATTCATCGGCCACCCCCCGTCGTTGTCGCGGGCGCCGGCGCTTTGCCGGTCTGCGTTTGTGGCGTCGCTTGCGGGTTGAGGGCAGCATCGCCGAGGCGCTGCGCCGGATCGGTCAGCACCAGAATTTCCGTTCGGCGATTTGCCTCGCGGCCCTCGGGCGTATCGTTGCTTGCCAGAGCATCGCTGTCGGCGCGGCCCTCGGTCAGGATAGCCTCCTTGCCGGTGTAAGCTGCCAGGATGTTGCCAACGGCGCGCGCGCGCGCTTCGGAAAGATGCCAGTTCGATGGGAACTGCGCGGTGCGGATCGGCACGTTATCGGTATAGCCGACCACGACGGCGCGGAATTTTTCCGAGGCCAGCGCGCCGCCGATGCGCTGAAGAAGATCGCGGAATTTGTCGCTGACTTCGGCACTGCCGGTGTCGAACAGGCCGGAATTGTTGATGCGCACAAGCAGCCGTCCGTTGGAATTCGACAGCGTGACGAGCTTGCGATCGACTTCCGGCTGCAGGAAGGCCAGAAGATTGTCGAGCGGGCTCGGCTGCGCCTTGACCACGGGCGGCGGCATGTCGGGCTGCTTGGTTGCCGGAGGTGGAACTTGTACGGTAACCTCTTTCGGCTTCTCGATCAGAACGCTTGGCGTATCGCGCGGCGGCAGATTGGCGAGACGCTCGAAAGTGGCATCAGAGGCCCTGTTGAGGGAAAGCGTGAAGAACATATAGCCAAGCGCAAAAAGTAGCGCGAGCACGGAAAGGATCGTCCAGAGGGCGACTGCCGTCCGCAGTGGCTTGTGGCGCGCGGAAACACCGCGCCAATGCGGCGATAGCTCGCGCTCGAAGACGCCATATTGGCCAAGCAGTGTCTTATAAAGGCTGTCGCGAATGCGACCAAGCTCCAGCGAGCCACGCGGGGAAACGCGCGTCCGGCCCTCGAAGGCGAGCGACAGGCAGAGATAGATGAGGAGCAGCAGATCCTTGTTGGTGCCGGGGCTCTGCTGAAAATGATCGAGAAGATCGAAGACGCGATCGCCGCCGGTGACATCCATGTGGAAGGTCGAGACCAGACCGGACCGCGCCCAGCCGGCGCGAACGCCCCAGCGCTTGCTTAAGACCACGTCGTCGATGGTCGCGCAGACGACATAGTGCGCCGCCCGTGCCCGCTCCGGGCTGATGCGGGCGCTGGCAAGATCGCGCTCATAACGGCCGACCGCATCGATCGTCACCCGCCGCAGTTCGGCAATGTCGGGCTGCTCTTCGGTGTTGCGCAGGCTATGGGCGAGATTGAGCAATGGCGCCGCCGAACGTACGATGGTGGGAACGTCCTCACCACCGAAGCGAAAGCCGCGGATCAGGGCATCGACCGACCAGCCGCCGCTCGCATCGCCAGCCTTGCCTCCTGCTTTCTGGTCCAGTTCTTCGTCCAGAAAATCGGCCATCTTGCGGGCCGTCTCGTTCTTGCGGGCACCGTCCTCGGTCAGCTCGATGATCGTCGGCAGCTCGTGCCAGGGTGTTGAGCGTGGTGTGTTCATTCTCTCAGAGCCCACAGTTCCATCTCCAGGCCAGGAAAGTCGCCCGCAAGATGCAGGGCGATTGCGCCGGAGGTATCAAGCTGTTTCCAAAGCGGATTCTTCGTATCGAGTTCGAAGTAGATCGTGCCTGAGCGGTAGGGCAGCTGCCGCGGCAGCACGGGGAGCGGCCGGACGGGGATGCCCGGCAGCGCGACATTGACAAGCTCGGCGATCCGCTCAACGGGACCAACCTTGATCTGCGCCGGCAGCTTGCGGCGCACATCTTCGGCCGACATCTCGGCGCGCACGGCAAGCACGAAGCCGGCATCCTTAAGCAACGAGCGATCGTTGATGGTGCCGACGCGCACGTCGTGACGCCGTTCGATGAGCTCGATCGCGACCGCCGCTTGTTCCAGCACTGCTGAAAGAGAAGAGCGTAGATCATTGAAAACAGCCGAAAATGTTGCCTTCAGATCGTCGTGCCGATAGGGCGGAAAATCGCTGGCGCGCTTGCGGTCGGTGGTAAAGGTGGCCAGCTCGCCCGCGAGCTGGATGCATTCCTCATAAAAGGTCATCGGATGCATCCGCGACGCATTCGCCGCGATATGGCGCAGCATCGGATCGGCGCGATTGAGGATATGGAGCAGGAAATAGTCGCCCACCTCGGCGGTGCCACGAACCGTGGGATCGCCGATGCGTTCGGCAATCGCCTCGGCGCGATGGCGCACGATGCCGAGCAATTCGGTGATGAGCTCGTTCAGCCGCGCCTCGGCGGCACAATTCAAGGATGGCGCGATATAATCCGGATCGAGGATAACCGCCCTGTCGGAGCGGACTTCGATGATGCGGGCAAGCCCGATCAGGTCATAGCCGGCAAGTTCGTCGCCGGTCTTCAGATAGCGCAGGCTCAGGCGGCCGACATCGATCGGCGCCATGAAGTCGGTCTCCATATTCGCATCCGGCGCCTCATACTGCGAGGCGGTGATGCGCACGCTATTGCGCATGGCGCTGCCGTTCATGGCGACGTCGGCCTTGCCGGGCTGGCGCGCCGGCAGGGCCAGATAGACGATGGCATTCTTTGTCGAGTCGTCGAGATCAAGTGGAGGAGGCAGGTCCGCATCGATCGGCGCTTCAAAGGGCGTGCCGTCCGGCAGGATGCCGCGCAGGTTAGACAGCGCAAATTGGCCGATGGCAAGCGCGCTGCGATCAATGCCGATTTCCGCGATGCCCCAGGGATAGGGCGCAAGTCCCCGGGCAGTCGTGCGGACCAGCCGCTCCGTCCAGCGGTCGGCCTGCTGGAAATGCTGCACGCGAAGGAACATGCCTTCGTTCCAAACCACTCGGTTTTCGTTCTTCATCGGGTGTTGCCCGTCCTCTCTAAAAAACTGCTGTTATGCTGTTCGTCGCGGCCATCCGTAGCGGCCTGGAACGCCTCGGCCAGCAGGTCGCGGACCGAAATACTTTTGCCGTCCTTTTCGAAGCGGCTGCGATAGGACTTCCAATAGTCACGGCTGCCGCGCCAAAGAGCCTTGCGCGGGGAGGCATCGACCTGCGCTTCGATCATGCGCGGCTCGAAAATCCGGCTTGCTTCGCGCACGAGATTTTCAAGGCCGGCGTTGAGCGCGGATTGCCTTGAAATAAGCGATCGAAGGCGTTCAGCGAGCTGGTCGGTCCGTTCCCGGCTGAACAGCGAGGCCGATGAATGCGCGCTATCGTTCTCCACGCCGAAGATCGATGCCTCATCGTCGAGGGTCTGCTCCAATGTGTCGACAAGGGCTTCGAGCTGCCGAAGCGGATCGAATTGCAAAGTCAGGCTCGTATCGTCCGTCCCTTGATCCGCTTCATCCATGGTTCGGATATCGTTGGCCGGGACGATCGTTTTGGCAGTCTCGGTGGCATCCCGGCCGGTGCTGCGGGCAACGGCAACGGAGACATGTGTCGCCGGACCATGTTCCAGCTGGCTGCCAAGCTCGAACTCCGAATTCCAGTCGTCCGGAAGGGTTGGCTTGATGCCGGCGATATCAGGCGGACCGTTCCAGCCGATATCGACGTTCCTGCTGGATGATTTGCTTTTTTTGGAGGATTGCGGAACCGATGCGATCCAATCATCGCCGCCCCGCTGACCAAGTACGCCGGTGGCTGTGCTGCCGCCCGGCGCAATATCGGCAAGGATAGAAGAGATCGTCATGGTTTCATCACTGAGGCGCAAATCGGCGGCCGGATCGTCGATATCGCGATCCGCCTCCCCGGTGATGACGACGTTGAAGGTGACGTCGCCGAATGTGATCCTGGACTTGTCCGAAAGCCTTGCCGTCTCTCCTTCCAGGATCGCTGCGCCATCCACATGGGTTCCATTGGCGCTCTGGTCGCGCAGCAGAAAACCGACGCGGTCGCGCTCGATCACGCAATGAACTTTCGAGATCAGCCGATCCGGGTCGGAAACCTGCCAGTCGCAATCCGGCGACCGACCGAGCGTGCGCTTGCCGCGTTCGAAAAACCAGCCCTTGCTGGCGCCCTCTCCGGAGACTTGCCGCAGCTCAAGCCGCATGGGCGCCTCCTTGCTTCGAGGGACTACGGTTCACCCTGGGTTCGACGATAACGGCATCGCCGCTGTCGCGATCTGCCGCAGCGACGCGTGCCCAGCTGTTCCATCCGAGTCTCGGCGGGTCGCCCGACTGGCCAAGCTGGCAGAAGGGGATATGCTCTTTCTTCAAAACGATCTGGATGTCGAAATCGAGTGACGGACCGACATAAAGGCGCGTCAGCGCAAAGAGCGCATCGATGTTGCTGCTACCAGGCGAAAGCGAGCGGTAGTCCTCATAATCGACCGGCCCGATAACCACACGGAAACTGCCGCCGAAATCATGGATCGCGGCACCCGCTGTTGCATTGACGCCCAGCTGCACGCCCTGCGGCTGCCCCATTCGGCTGCGCTCCTCGACGGGAATGGAAAGCCAGCGGCCCTTGAACAATTCGATTTGAATCGGCAGCCCGCTGAATTCCCGTAGCATCGCTTGCAGGTTGACCGCATTGCGCGTCTGCGCTGCAAAGAAACCGGAAAACCTCAGGATCAGCTCGTCATCCGGCCGAACCCGCTCCTTCAGCCTCGCCGTGCCGAAGCCCGAAAGCGCAAACAGCGCCGTAATGAAGGAATTTCCGCTTCTGTCCGGGCTCCATCGCATGCGGCGGGCAAGCCGGTACTTCTCGCAGGCATCGACGAAAAGCTCCGCGAGACGGCTGGTGAAGAGATCGAAGAAGCTTGAAAACCCATGAGCGCGATTGCGCTCTTCGCGCATGACAAGCTCATTGTAGCTCGGCGGCATGGCGCCGAGAGGGCCAAGCAGGCCGGCCATGCTGGCCCGCACCGAACCCATCATACCCTTGCGCTTGAAGTCGCTAACCGCAAGGGGGGCCGGCGAAACGCCGACCGGCGAGGATACCGTAAGGTGATCGCCGGCCGCGTGCTGGGCGATGCGAAAGGCCGTCGTCGGCTCGAAGCGACCGGGGTCGCGTTCAAGCAGCGCGGCAAGCATTTCGCTATCACTTGGCCGAAACTGGTCCATCGCCTTCAAATCATCCTTTCGTCAAAGCAGCGGTCGTTCGGCGGCGCGAGCCGGCCAGACGGCAATCGGCTTCGATTGCCCCTTCATCGAGATGGAGAGGCGGGTGAAACTGTTGATCGAGGTGTAAAGCCCGAAAAACCGGTCGAGAACGCTGCCGAAGAGATAGGCCGAGGGCCTATCGATGGCAGCCGGATCGAACTCGAGGCGGATATCCGTGCCCGTCACCATCCCGCCGCTGCCAAGGCGTGTCATCGAACTCTTGGCGTCGACCCGCACCAAGGCATCGGCGAGCTGCCGCGTCTCGCGGCTGTCCCTGAATGCGTAGAGCGCCAGCATGTCCTTCAGTGCAGCGCCATCATTGTCGAAGATGGACAGATGGTTGAGCTGAAGATGCGACATGAGCCGCCAGTTGCGCCCCTGCTGCTCGTTCATTCGCACGGACGGCGTCGGCGCCATCAGGGCTTCGACGGCCTCCACCGCCTCGCTGCCGGAGGCGAGCTGCAGACGGGGATGGCCGCCGCCAAACGGCAATTGCTCGGGCAGTTCGCGATTGAGGCAAAGGGCGTCGATGCTGGCGATCCTATCGACGGGATCGCTTGCGCGGCGCGCCCGATCCACGAAGGTGATTTCCATGTCCGACGTGTGGTCGTCGGCATCGAAACGGCGCGCGCACTGCCAGAAAAGCGACGAGGCACCGCCTTTCAAGCTGCGGCCGAAGAACGGCTGGCACTGTTCCTCTTCGCCGGTCCGGGCCGATAGGAGCACCTTTTCGATCGCATAGATCTCGCGCGTCTTCTGTCGCCTGGCATCGGGCAGCACGCGATATTCCGTGCGCGTCCCGTCGAGCGCGATCGGCTCGCAGGTCTGACGGAACAGATTGACGATCGGGGTGGCATTCAGGACGAAATCGCGCGCCGAAATGGCTCGCTCCAATTTGGCGCTGGTTTCGTCGAGATAGATGAAGATTTCCAGCGTCTCGCCACGCCATGCCTTCAACCCGACGATATCGACGAAAAGGAATTTCTGCGGCAAGGCGAAGAATTCCGTCAGCAGCCGATAGCCGGTGAAGCTCGATGTGGGGTAGGGCAATATAGCTTCCTCCGGCTCGAAGCCGACGGGACGAAGAGCCTTGGCCGGTAGCATGACCGGAGCGCGGTCATCGGCATGCTGGGCCAGAGCGATGCCGAGCGTATGATTGACGAGAAGCTCGTGAATGGCGACCGCCTGCTGCCAGGAAGAGCCGATATGAAGCCGAAGCTGGTCGAGGCCGATCTCGCTGAACGGCTTATTGGTGTCGCGTGCCCGGATCGAAAGGCGCAAGCAGCCAGCAGCCCCCGCGTGAGGAGAGGGCGGCGCATTGATCGGATGGCCCGCCAGGGAGGCCGAAACGATCTTTATGGGAGCAACCTGGGTGTCCTGCGTGGTGCGGAAGCGGCAGCTCTCGCCGCCGATCGGCTCTGCGAAGATTTCCGTATGGCGCGGCACGGTCTGTACGGATGCCAACATGGCGCTGGGAGCAAAGCGCACGATGCTCATCGACGGTAGCGGTGCCAGATAGTGCGGATAAAGCGTTTCCAGCAGGCCATCCGTCAGTTCCGGAAACTCGTCGTCGAGCTTCTGGCGCACGCGGGCCGCCGAATAGGCGAAGCTCTGGATCAGCCGCTCGACATGGGGATCATCGGCGACTTCGCCTGTCACACGCAGGCGGCCGGCAATCTTCGGAAAAGCGTCGGCAAACCGGGCTGCCCGCTTGCGGATGGCAGCAAGCTCGTCGTTGTAGCGCTGCAGAAAACCGTCAGCCATTGTTGGCCTCCACCAGGAAGCGCTGGGTCGACGGGTCGATCGTCGATTCAAAGCTGATGGGCGGCATGCCCTCATGCACGCGGAAGGTTGCCTGAATGCGCATGCGCAGGGCGCGCTCACCATTGCCCCGGCTCTTCAGGATGTTCACCCGCACGTCGGAAAGCCGCGTTTCGAAAAGCGTGATCCGCCTCTCGATCAGCCGGGCGAGGCGGTTCTTGGCTTCGTCGGTCACAAGATTTGCCGACACCATGCCGTCGACGCCGAAAGACACCAGCGCATCGCCGAGTTCATCATGGATCGAGGGCGGTGCCGTCGGGCGGCGGCGGGTGTTGAGCAGGGCTTCGAGATCGCGGCGGATGCATTCGCGCAGTTCACGCAGCTGCTCGGCCGAGGTCTGCGGCGGATCCTGCAGGCGGTCGGGATTTTCGTCGATCAGCCGATCGATGATCGATCTGGCGACGACCCTTTCCCGAGGCCTGTAGCGTTCCAGCGGATCAACCATGGGCGGCGCGCCTCGTCCCGTCGGAGCCGGAGACCGTTTCAAGCGACGTCAGATCGTGGAAGGAAACAAGATCGTCGCCGGCCAGGAAGCATTTCTGGCCGCGGCCGGTGGTGATGCCCGTCGCCTCATCGACCCATTCGGTCTCACGGCCGAGCAGCAGCCTGGCACCCGTGGTGCCGTGGTAGATCGCAGGCAGGAGGACGGGCGCGCTTGCCCCGTCCCCGAGTTCCAGCTCGGCCCTGCGGAAGGCGAGATCGCGCGGGCGCGCGATCGGTTCGACGTGAAGGGAGGCAATCCTCGAAAAGTCGATCCAGAGATAGGCTCCGCCCGTCATGATGACTTCGAGAGCATGTGGAATGCGGTCGTCGAGATCACGAAAGTCCGAAACGAGCTGGCCGTTCCAGTTCATCGGTCGTTCGCCCCTGATCTCCTCCAGGGACCGCAGTGTGGTGGACGTATCTGCAGAACGGTCGAGATGCGCGATCGCAACCTTCATCGCCGCCTGGTCGAGAGCCGTCGGGCCGTTCGGGAAATCCGGTGCGGCCGCCTCTTCGAACCAGGCCGAACGCGCCGCCATTGCCCGCAGCTGATTGCGCAGCATGGCAAAGCCCATCATGTCTTCCGGCGCAAACGTCGTTGCAAGATTGCACTGCGCGTCGGCTCGTGCGTAATCGCCGGCAAGGATCAAAAGATCGATAAGGAGATGTCTTCCGTCCTTGTCCGTCGGTGCCGCCTTCACATGCGCTTTCGCCTGCTCGATCGCATCGTCGAGCGCGTTTTCGCTGAGGGCTTCGGCGATCTTGGCGGCGAGCGTCATGCGGATTTCCTTTGCGGCGTGTTTGCGGAACGGGAGAGCGCATGCGTCGCGTTTGCCGTCTCCGCGATGAGATGAAAACTGGTCGATACGTCATCGAGCTGAAAGTGCGGCTGCAGCCGCACGGTACAGGCGAACATGCCGGGCTTGCCCGGAACTTCGTCGACGCTGATGCCGGCCGAGCGCAGCGGGAAGCGCGTGCGCAGCGACAGGTCCGCATCGTCGTTGCCGAGCGTGTAGCGCGACAGCCAGTCGTTCAGCTTGCGTTCGATCGAGATTGTATCGGCAAGCCGGCCGATCTCGTCGCGCATGATGACCTTAAGGTAGTGCGAGAAGCGCGAGGCGCAGAGCACATATTGCAGCATTGCCGCAATGCGCGCGTTCTGCCGGGCGTGCTCGCTCGTATAATGCGGTGGTGCATGCAGCGACTGGTTGGAATTGAAGATCGCTGAGGCGGAAAGATAGGTGGTCGCGACGGGCACAATGCCGAGCTCGCACAATTGCTGCTCCTGCGCATTGGTCAGGCGGATTTCGACAGGAGCCTGCTGCGAAAGACCATTGCTTTCGATGCCGAGATCGTAGGGCGCCAGTTCCTCCTGGCTCAGCATGCCGCCGTCGATTGCATCCTGCGTCACGCCGCGAATGTCGGCAAACCAGCCGGATTCGACGAAATTGCGGATGACGATCATCGCGAAGGCGAAGGCGCCGTTGCCCCAAAGCAGGCTGCTGCCGTCGGCTGCGATGCTTTCGCGAAACGGGAATTGATCGTCGCGGTCGCGAGAATAGGCCTCGTAGGGAGCCCGCATCAGGATCCGTGGAGCGACGAGCCCTAGGAAGCGGGAATCCTCGCGCGCCCGAAGCCCGTTCCAGCGGATGCGGGCAGGATCATAGGACAGCCACGAAAAATCCTGCACGCGGTTGAGTTCGCTGAAATCCTGCAAGCCGATTGCCTGCGGCGCAGCTGCCGCCATGAAGGGGCAGAATGCCGCGGCCGCGGCCATGCCGATCTGGGTCAACGCCCCCACGGTATCGCCCCCGGCCGGATCCTGTGGCGAAAGCTCGTAATCGCCGATCAGCAGTCCGAACGGCTCGCCGCCGGGCATGCCGAATTCGCGGCTGTAAATCAGCTCGAAAAGATGGCTTTGGTCGAACTCCGTCGTCCGTTCGAGATGGCGCGTCAGTTGGGGCCAGCTGACGCTGAGGATCTTGACCTTCACCTCGTCCGACTGCCCTGTATAGCGCATGAGCATGGCAAGCCCGCGCCACCGCGCTTCCATCGCCTGGAATTCGGGGTGGTGCAAAATAGCATTGACCTGCCGGTTTAGCGCATCGTCGATCATGGCGATCACGCGATGCGCCTGACGGGGCCAGGGAGCTCTCGGTTCCATCGTCGTCGCGGTCATGGTGCTGGCTGAAGGTGCGCGGCGAGGCGATCGCCGCGCCACCTCTCCTAGTTCTTGCTCGGGATGCGGGCGACCATTCTAAGCGAGGTGGTCAGCTCTTCCATCTGAAGCCAGGGCCGCATCCAGGCGACGGCGTTATAGGAGCCGGGCTTGCCCGGAACCTCCTGAACCGTCACCTTCGCGTCGCGCAGAGGATATTTTGCGCGAGACTCTTCACCCGCATCGTCATTGGCGTTGACGTAATTGGCAATCCAGCGGTTCAGCCAGTTCTCGCAATCCTGCGCTTCCATGAAGGAGCCGATCTTGTCGCGGCCCATCACCTTCAGGTAATGCGCAAAGCGGGACGTCGCCATCATGTAGGGCAGGCGGGCGGAAACGGCCGCATTGGCGGTTGCCTCCGGCTTGTCGTAGAGCTTCGGCTTGTGCGTCGTCTGGGCACCGAAGAACACGGCATAATCGGTGTTTTTGTAGTGGCAGAGGGGTAGGAAGCCGAGCTTGCCGAGTTCGGCGTCGCGGCGGTCGGTGATGCCGACTTCGGTCGGGCATTTGAGGTCGAGATCGCCATCATCGCTCGAGAAGATGTGCATCGGCAGGTTTTCGACCTTGCCGCCGTTTTCCGCGCCGCGGATCGCCGTGCACCAGCCGCTTTGGGCAAAGGCGTCCGTCAGCCGCGTTCCCATCACATAGGATGCGTTCATCCAGCAATAGGAGTTGTGATCGAGCTCGCCGGTCTTCGAATGTTCGGTCTCGTCGAAGGCGAAATCGTCGATCGGGTTGGTTTTCGGCCCATAGGGCATGCGGGCAAGCACACGGGGAAGAGCGAGCGTGACGAAACGCGAATCCTCGCTGTCGCGCAGGCTGCGCCATTTCGCATATTCGACCGTTTCGAAAATCTTCTCCAGATCGCGCGGACGGGCAAGCTCACGATAATCGTCGAAGCCGAACATGCGCGGGCTGGCGGCCGAAATAAACGGCGCAAACGCGGCGGCGGCAATCGACGAAATCGCCTGCAGCGTCTGCACGTCGTCGAACGAATTGTCGAATTCGTAGTCGCCGATGATGGCGCCCATGGGTTCGCCGCCCGGTGTGCCGAATTCGTCTTCGTAGATGGACTTGAACAGCCGCGACTGGTCGAACTCCACCGCTTTCGCCAGATCCTTGGAGACGTCGCGCTTCGACGCGTTCAGGACGCGGATCTTCAGGTTGACGCTGGTCTCGCTATTCTTGACCAGATAGTGAAGGCCGCGCCAGCTGCCTTCCAGCTTGGCGAATTCCGGCGACTGCATGATCGCGGCGAGCTGCCGCGAAATCTTGCTGTCGAGTTCGGCGATCGCCTTGTTGAGGGTGATCGTTAGATTGCGATCATAGGTGACGGTCCCCTTGAGAGCCTGATCGGTCAGCGTTCTTAAGAGATCCTGGGCACGGTCGGGCTCGGTTTGCCGGGTTGCGGCTACGATCTGCGACAGCAGATTTTCATCGGGCGCAAACTCGGCCTCTTTGGTCTTCAGTTGGCTTTCAGCGCTCATTTTTTCGATCCTTGCGGAAAGTGCGGGCGATAGCGGTGGAGCTCGATGCCTGCCGTTATCGGCTGCTTGAAACAGGATTGGACGACCGGCGCCAGCCGGCAATCGACGACGATCAGCTTGCGGTCGGCTTGTCGGCCAGACCGAGTTCGGACATCAGCTTCGAGAGATCCGTCTTGTTCTGCAGGACATCCTCGAGCAGCCGCTCCAGCTCTTCGGATCGGTCGGCCTTGCTCATGAGGTCGCGAAGCTGGTTGCGGGCATCGAGGAGCGCCTTCAGCGCGGGCACCTGATTGACGACCGAGCCGGGCTCGAAATCCTGAATGCTTTCGAATTTCAGCGAAACGGGAAGCTGCGAACCGTCGCCCTCGAGCGTGTTTTCGACAGCGATGTTCAGGCCCGGCGTCATGCGGCGCATCACATCGTCGAAATTGTCGCGATCGATCTGCACGAACTTGCGTTCGCCGAACGGTTTCAGCGGTTGGGTCGGATTGCCCGAGAAATCGCCGAGCACGCCGACGACAAAGGGCAATTCCTTGACGACCATGGCGCCCTCGGTCTCCACCTCATACTTGATGTGGACCCTCGGCTTGCGCACTCGTTCCAGTTTTTCGTGAACACTCGCCATAAAGCTTCTCCTTCAAATCCCAGCGGCAATTTCGCTCTTCACATGTGGCACAACTCGCCTTTGGAAAGAGCGGGTTGCAAAAAGTTCAGGATACCAGTTCTATTTGTCATCCCGTCTTGTTCGACTTCGGCTGAATGCCCGCCGCCGTTAGAACGGCGTTGCGGACCTGCGCCTCCGGCAGCAGTTCGGCCAATAGTTCCGAAAAATCCATGCGTCCGCGCCGGACCATCGTCTCGATCGACATGGAGATCGGCGAATGCGGTTCCGTGCGGCGAAAATAACGCGCGACGGCCAGCAGCAGCTCGAAAGCCTCTTCGCGCGAGCCGATCTGCTCGGCGCCCAAGGGGCGCGGGCGACCTTGCGCCGGCTCGCCCGAACCTTCCTGCTGCTGCGGATCCACGTCGGCCTCGGCTGCCTGCGTTTCGATGCCGGCAAGGGTCCGAAGCGCTGCGGCAGCCTCGTGCAGGACATTGTGCGTATTCGAGCTGGGTGGCGCCATCTGTCCGCAGCGCTCGTTCAAAATGGACACCAGCCGATCGAAAGCTGCGATGCAGCCCTTCACCATTTCCAGATGCGAGCTCATCGCTGCCGTGCCGGCTTCAAGGACAGCCTGGTTCAGCTCATCGCGCCGTTTCACCTCGTTGGGCCGTTGCGACAACTGAAAATCCCAAAGGGAAAATTGACCGAATTTCATTCCGGGAACGAGCGGCGACAGCCTGATCGCCTGAATGATGGTCCCTTCGCCGCCGACACCATTAAGACCTGAAAGCGGGGCAAGCCGCTCTTCGATATCGTCTGCTCCGACGGAATGAAATTTCTCCCAATGCTTGTCCAATAGCGACGCAATCGCCTGGTAGACATCCCTTAAACCCTCGAATCCTCGCAGACGTAATTCCGCCTCGGCCAGCCATGCTAATACTTCGAGGTCCTTACTTTTAGAAGAAACAATCTGCAATCCAAGATTGCTAACATCTGTCCAAAGAGGTGAAAGACTAATATTTTCACCTGGTGATATACCTCGTTCCGTAGCGCGAGCCTGGTTTCTGGCGTCTTTTATTCTATAGTATATTTCGCGCATAGAAGTATTGTTGCGCACATTTTCTCCGCATGGCGCATTTTCTTCAAATGAATTCTCTATGTCGCGGACGTTCAGCAGGATATTAGCTCCATAGCTCGAACTACATCGTTTAAGGGCGTGATACTTATGTCGATATATTCCTTTGTCAACCATGTCTATTCTGCAACGAATTTGTGACAATTCCGATTTTTGACCACATGAAAAATTTTTTGTTGTCCGTCTGGACTCCGGAGAATAACCGCCCTAGTTGTTGCCGCGACATGAAGGTGTGGTTGAAATGAAACTAGAGGGAGGAAACTTCTAGGTGTCGAATATCGATCTCAATCGCCTGATCAGAACGCTCGAGCCAGCATTGCGCGTCGGCCTCGAGGCTGCAGCGTCGCATGCAGCACGTGATCGGCATGCGAATGTCGATGTCGCACATTGGATAGTCTCCTTATTAGAGTCATCGGAAGTTTGCTCTTTTTTTGAAGAACTTAGCGTGTCATCCGCGGCGCTGCGCGCGGAGCTTGATAACGCCATTGCCGAACTGCCGAGAGGGGATGGTGCCGCCCTCGTGCTCTCCCAAAATTTGCTGGCGCTGATGCGGGAAGGCTGGCTTGTCGCCTCGCTTCAATGCGGCCGCAACAGCGTTACGCTCGCCGATCTTCTGACCGCGCTCACGGATGACCAATCGCTGCGGATCATGGCGCGGGGCATGGCGCCATCGCTACGCAACCTCGATCGCAATATTCTCGAAAAGCGCTTGAGCGCGGCTCCGTCTCAGGATGCCGCCTCGCCATCGCAACATTCTGAAGCCGTTCCCGCCGCCGGCGAGAACGAATTTCTCCGCCTCTACACCCGCGACATGACGGCCGATGCCAAGCTCGGCCGCATAGATCCGGTGATCGGACGGGATCGCGAACTGCGCCAGGTCATCGATATCCTGATGCGGCGCCGGCAGAACAATCCTATCCTGGTGGGCGAGGCGGGGGTCGGCAAGACGGCCGTGGCCGAAGCGCTGGCGTTGGAAATTGCCGCCGGAAGCGTGCCTGATATGCTGAAGTCCGTGCGTATTCTCCTCCTCGATCTCAGCCTGCTGCAGGCCGGAGCCGGCGTGAAAGGCGAGTTCGAGCGGCGCCTGCATGGCGTGGTCGCCGCGGTGCGCGCCGCCGCGGAGCCGATCATTCTCTTTATCGACGAGGCGCATGGTCTAATCGGCGCCGGCGGCCAGGCCGGGCAGGGCGATGCCGCCAACATTCTAAAGCCGGCACTGGCCCGCGGCGAACTCCGAACGATTGCCGCGACGACGTGGAGCGAATACAAGCGCCACATCGAGAAGGATGCGGCACTGACCCGGCGTTTCCAGGTCGTTCAGGTGCTGGAGCCCGATGAGGAAACCGCCATCCGCATGCTGCGCGGCATTGTCGGTAGCTTCAAGGCTCATCACAAGGTGCGCATCCGCGACGAGGCGCTGGCTGCCGCCGTGCGTCTTTCCGCCCGCTACATCCCGGCGCGGCAGTTGCCGGACAAGGCGATCAGCCTCATCGATACTGCCGCTGCCGCCGTGTCGCTTTCCCGACAGACCGTTCCCGAGGCGCTCAAAGGCTTGCGCAACGAGCAGGAGATGCTGGAGGCGGAAGCTGCAGCACTTTTAGCCGAGCCGGTGACGCCTGAGCTCACCGCGCGGCTTGTGATCATCGAGAATGAGAAGCGCGAGGTGCTGCTCGAGATTGAGCGTTTGCAGGCCAAATTCGACGAGGAAATCCGCCTGTCGAAGGAGGCGGACCGGATCGAGGCATCGTTTAGCGATGCCGGTACGCTGCAGGCCGAGGAGAGTGCGCCCGCACGGGGCGACCAGACCCATGAGGGCAATGTCGCGCTTTTTCCCGCGAGCGGTTCCTCGGAAGCCGCTCGCGCGGCGCTGGCGCAAGCTGAGCGCAACCTTGCCGATGTTGCCGGCGAGACGCCATTGGTTCCGCGCGTCGTCGACAAGGAAGTGATCGCTGGTATCGTCGCCCGCTGGACTGGTATTCCTGTGGGCAAGCTGCTGTCGGATCAGGTCGAGACCGTCAAGACGCTCGACGCAAGGCTCAAGGAGCGCGTGCTTGGCCAGGACGCCGCGATCGCGCGAATTTCGGCCGCCATGCGCTCGGCGCGCGCCGGCCTTTCCGACCCACGCCGCCCGCCTGCCGTCTTCCTGCTTGTCGGCATGTCGGGAACCGGCAAGACCGAAACGGCGCTGTCTCTCGCCGATCTTCTTTATGGCGGCAGCCAATATCTGACGACCATCAACATGTCCGAGTTCAAGGAGGAGCATAAGGTTTCGCTGCTGCTCGGATCGCCGCCCGGCTATGTCGGCTACGGTGAAGGCGGCGTGCTGACCGAGGCGGTCCGCCGACGTCCCTACGGCGTCCTGCTGCTGGACGAGATCGACAAGGCACATCCGGGCGTCCAGGAGGTGTTCTATCAGGTCTTCGACAAGGGGACGCTGCGCGATGGCGAAGGCCGCGACATCGATTTCAAGAATACCACGATCGTCATGACCGCCAATACCGGCTTGGATCTGCTGGCGGCACTTGCCGCCGATCCGGAGACCATGCCCGAGGGTCAGGCGCTTGAAGCATTGCTGCTTCCCGAATTGCAGAAGCATTTCAAGCCGGCCTTCGTCGGTAGAACCACGGTGCTGCCTTTCATGCCGCTGAACGGCGAGACGTTGAGCGGCATTGTCGATATCCAGATAGGCCGCATCCGCGATCGTGTCTCAGCCTCCTACGGGACCGCGGTTTTCCTGTCGGAACCGGCCCGTGACGCGCTTGTCAGCCGCGCGAAGGCGAGCGAGATGGGCGCGCGCGCCATCGAGACCATGATCGGGCGCGATCTTCTGCCCGAATTGTCGACCTTCTTCCTCGATGCCGTTGCCGAGCGGCGCAAGATTGCCGGCATCAGCATCAGTTTTCACGATCACCGCTTCCTCATCGAGGAGAAGCCGGTGAACGACCATGAATTCGCTGACCCCGAACAAGGCGGCGCGGCGAATGAAGCAGCCCCGGACGAGCGAAACGTCCGGATGCGGCATTAGACGGAAAGGTAAACCCGCCTTGCAGCGACAAGGTGAAATTCAAATTCAAACAGGAGAGTTGAGAGCATGCCGATTTATCTGCAGATCGACGGAATTCAAGGCGATGCCACCCATGAGCAGCACAAGAAGTGGATGGACATCGAAGTCATCCACTGGAACGTCTCGCGCAACATGAAGACGTCGGCCGGTTCCGCAGCGAACCGCGAAGCTTCCGAGCCCACCGTTTCGGAAGTCATCCTGACCAAGGTCAGCGATTCCTCGTCGACCAAGCTGTTCCAGGAAGCATGCTCGGGCCGTACCGGCAAGCAGGCCGTCATCCATCTGGTGACAACAGGCAATCCGGGCGATACCTACATCGAATACACGCTGACCAATACGCTGATCGCCAGCTACTCGGTCGATTCCAGCGGCGATCGCCCGGTCGAGACGATCAAGCTGAACTTCACCAAGATGGAAGTGAAGTACACGCCTTACGACGACTCGCAGACGCCGCAGTCGCCGATGATCGCTTCCTACGATCTGGCAACGACCAAGGCTGCCTAACACCAGCATCGTTTTCCGGCGCGTTGCAATCAACGCGCCGGAATCGTGCCCAATGCCAGATCGCTGCGGCGGCTGGGATTTGAACATTCTCGACAACCTTTTTCATCGAGGTCGCCATGGTAGATTTTTCCGTTTCATCGCCGGCTCTGCAAATGGAGCCGGTGAAGCAGACCGACCTTCCGCCGATCAAGCGCGCGGGCCGCGGTCCTTCCTACGATTACTTCTCATGGCCGCAAGGTCCGCGCGAATATGCCGCCCGCAACCAGGCCGCAGGTGCGTTCGCTTCTGGTCTCCGGTCCGTTATGGAAAAAGCCAATGAGATGTCGTTGACGCATTGGCTGAAGGTGTGGCTGCAAAACAACGAGCCTCACATCATCCGGGAAATGGACGTCAACCACCATTCGGCCTTTGTCGCTCAGTTCAACTATACGGTGACTGATGCCGAGGTCCGGACCTACATGGTGCGCGGTGCCTATCTGCTCGGCACGGTCGCTTCGCGCGCCGATATCGGCAAGATCCTGACGCCGGACGTGCTCTACGGTCCCAGCATGCGCGAAACCGTGCCGAATGGCACCTTGTACCAGATCGCCTATCTGGTGGGCGGCCGCAAGCAGGTGGTCGGCAGCGCCGGCAAGACGGGCTCGGCAAGTTCACTGGTAGGATAAACGCAGATGAACGATCAGCCTTCGGCCAATGATTTCATCCAGGCGACCCGAAATCTCCGGGTCGTCTCACCGCTTGGTACGGACCAGCTCTTGCCGGAGCGGGTGACGATAACGGAAGGCGTGTCCGCACTTTTCGACATCCAGCTTTCCGTGCGCGCCAAGCGCGAAATCATCCAGCCGCAGGATCTGATCGGCCGGCTCGTCGATGTCTCCATCGAAGTTCGGCAGGCCGAAGATGGCGGTGACGGCGTTCGCCGTCCCTTCAACGGTCTGGTGACGAGCCTGCAGGAAGGGCCGCCGATCACGCGCGGTCTGCGCTCCTATTCGATGGTCTTGAAGCCGCAAATGTGGCTGCTCTCGCAGCGCTCGGACTGCCGCATCTGGATGGACAAGACCAGCATCGATATCGTCGAAACGCTGTTTTCCGAACATGGAATTCCGGCCCCCGATGTTTCCGGCGTGGTGACACCGCCGCCGCCACAGCATTATTCGGTGCAATGGAACGAAACGGATCTGGATTATCTGACCCGCCGTTTCGAGGAAGACGGGCTGTTCTACTGGTTTTCCCACGAAGACGGCAGCCACCGGCTGCATGTCGCGGACGGCGCGAATTCATGGGCGGGGCCGTCGCCATCCGCACAGGGCGAGGGCATGGTTCGGCTTGCCCAAGGTTCGACCGACCGCAACCATATCAATGAATGGATGAGGCATTACGCCTATATCCCCGGCCAACGCGCCGGCGCCGACTGGAATTTCGAGACGCCGCAAATGGTGCCGGGTACGACCACACCATCACTTGTGCAGATGCCGGGCGCGATGAAGCGTGAGCTTTACGAATATCCGGCCCGCATCTCATCGATTGCGGAAGCCGAAAGGGCGCAGAAGCTGCGCATGCAGGCAAGTGAGGCCGACCACAATCGCGTGGTTGGGCGTTCGACCTCACGCATATTGGAGGCAGGCCGCCGCTTCACGCCCTATGAAGTGGCCCATCCGGAGCATGTTTACGAGGAACACGTGATCGTGCGCGCAACCCACGTCGCGCTCGACCCCTCCTACGAAACCAATATGGACCAGCCGGAATATACCAATGATTTCGAAGCGGTGCCGTCGCGCGTCGCGATGACGCCGCATCGCAAGACGGAGCGGCCGCGCATTCGCGGCACTCAGGTCGCGATCGTCGCCGGCCCATCCGGCGAGGAAATCCATCCGGATCAATACGGCCGCATCAAGCTTTGGTATCCCTGGGATCGCCGCGCCAAGAAGGACGGATCGGATACCTGCTGGGTGCGGGTCGCTCAGAACTGGGCCGGCGGCACATGGGGCGGCCAGATCATCCCGCGCATCGGCATGGAAGTCATGGTCGCCTTCATCGACGGCGATCCGGACCGGCCCCTGGTAACCGGCGTGGTGCCGAATCCAGCCAATAGCGTGCCTTACACGCTTCCCGCGAATAAGACCAAGTCCATCTTCAGAACGCAGACCCACAAGGGTAATGGCTTTAACGAGCTCTCCTTCGAAGACGAGAACGGACGGGAAGAAATCTATATGCACGCTCAACGCGATCATCGCGTGCACGTCGAAAACTCCCATTCCAAACGCATCGATAATAACCAGGCGGAGTCGATAGGCCACAATAAGTCGATCGAGGTCGGCAACAATCACCACGAAGTCATCGGCGGCAATATGACGCTAATGGTTGGGCCAAACATCCTGCAAAAAGGTGTCACGGCCGCGATGGGGATATTGCGCGACACAGTCGGCAACGTTCTTACGAGCAAGCTTGGCGGCTTCACGGATGTCCTTGGCTTTCTCTCTCAAGCTACCATGGGCGAAGGCAATATGATCGTCGGCGTTGGCAAGAACAAGGCGGAAACCGTAATGGTGTCGTCTACGGAAATCGTCGGTGCGGCAAAGGCAACCACGGTCGGGGGCGGGTATCAGCTAACGGTTGGCGGCGTGAAGAATGAGAGCGTCGCGATGGGGTCATGGGAGGAGGTGGGGCAGACCAAGGTGTCGATGATTGGTTACAAATACGAGATCATTTGCGGAAAATCTCGAATAGTCATGGAGCGCGATGGAACGATTACCATTGAGGGTGTCAAACTCAACATCAAGCAGGATACATCCGTTACGATGACTGCTGGAAAAATTGACATGAATTGAGGATGTGATGGCGACAAAATTCCTCACTGGCACCTGGGAGGGCGATGAAACGGACAATCAGCAGAAACGCGATGACCGTCGAAATGCCTTTTGGGAGGAACTTGGTATCACCCCTGCGCGGGATACGGCCGAAATTGATATTCCGGTCTCGCAACGGATGGATCTTTTCCGATCGCTGGTTCAGCAAACGATATCAGGTCCCGAGGCCAACTCGCAGATGAAGGGCATCACGCTTGCGGCTGCACAGGCAATCGGTGACATGGCGCTCGGATCGTTGGAGCCAGGTGTGTCGAGCCTGGCGTTTTCGTGGAATGAACTGTTGCCGATTGAGATGAAGAAATTCTTTCAACAATGGCATGTCACCGCTTTTGAAGCATCCATAATAGACGGTGCATGAGATGGGTCTTGGCACCGGTGCTGCGAATAATTTGACCAACGCGGGTAACAACCTAGGCGCGGGTGCGGATATTACAAAAGGAACGCATGCAGATAATGCGTGCTCGATTGTAGCTTATACCGGCGAAAAATTCTACGAATATGTCGCTATAGCAAAAATGGTTTATGTGCTGGCGACCGACGCGGAAGCGCGCAAACAATTGATGGCAGGCGTTTCCGAAAGTGGTTTTGGCCATCTCATGTCGGGCTATGGCTATTCCGAAATGGCCCAGAGCAATTTCCAGTTATCCGCAACGGAGCAGATTCTCAGTTGGTTTGGGTTGGGGGACAAAGACAAAGCTGCAAAATATGCCGAGGATGGCATGAATATGCAACTTTTGAGTCAGTCGGAATATAGTAAGGCCGCTGACGCGATAGCTGGCTATTTCAGCGAAACATGGAATGCAATCAAAAAGCGGTTTACGCAATGCGGCTGGTTGTACGGAATTGCAACCTTGACGGTAGACGGGGTCTTTCTGGTCGGCGACCTTGCGCTGGGTGAAGGAATAAGCGCTGCCGCCAAGGCGATGTTGAAATCGCTCAAGGTTTTCGTCCGTGTCGTGAAGGCTGGGGAAGAGGCGGGCAAAGCCTCGAAAGTTATTGTCGAATTCACGCATGCGTCTGGCGGTAAAGTGGAACGTGAATTTGCTGTAGATCAACTCGAGCGCGAGTTTGGAAAGCCTGAAGATCATCATCCAGGGGTAAAGACAGAAGACCCAAATTATAATCCGTCCCCTGAAAATGAGCTGAAGAATGGCGAGGCAGCTGGCAAGCCGAAGTCGAGCAAGCTTACGCATGGCAGAAATGACAATGAAATCACTTACGATCCGGCAACCGGCAGACCGATCAATGCGAAAGGCACTCTGCGCGAGGATTTTGGAGGCACGGCCAGAGGTGACAATGCCACGGCCATTGGTAAACTCGGCGATCCGGGTGATCAGGGCGGCCATCTCGTTGCGCACAGGTTTATGGGCAATACGCCGGATTATGGTATCGCTCCTCAAGCTGGTAATCTCAACACCGGCGCATGGAAAACAATGGAGAATGAATGGGCCGACTGGGTAAACAAAGGCTACGAAGTCAATTATAACATCGACGTCAATCCGCCTGGATCGGTGCGCCCGAGCAGCTTTGATGTGGAGTACACCATTCGCGATCCCAAAACGGGAGCCGTTAAATATAGCAATGAGAAGCGCTTCAAAAACCAAGCGGGTGAAAGCTTCAACAGAATTCGATTTCGGGACATGGAGTAATAAATGTCGGAAAACCTTGAACTCATGGGCGATATTGCACGAGCAATCGTAAGTTCGGGCAAGATGCAGGGTGTCGAGTGGGTCGAGATCTCAATTGTGGTTACAGTTGATGAGAGCGGTGAAGCAAGCGAGATATTTGGCTATGCTTACGATGAGAAGGGAAATTATACCGCTGTTGCACCAAAGTTGCGTGAGATCGAGCAGCCAGTAGCCGCATACCGAGAGTGGCTTCGTCAAGACGGAGACACGGGCTTTCGAAAGATCCTATTCCAATTCAATCGTGTGAGCCGCAAGGTTAACGCTGACTTCGAGTATGAAGACCTCGCGCGTTGGCAGGTAACACCAAAGAACGTCGACACCATCATCGCGCAGCTTCGCCCTAACCTTGGAGAATAGGGCATTGTTGGATAGCCCCTACAGAAATGGTGGAGCGATTGTTTCGCTTGCCGATGAGCGGCAGCGACGGCGTGAGCATCTAACGGCTGTTGTACGGTCGGTTCTTGCTGCGGATGTGCTTGCGGATGAGCGTTGGCAAACCATGGCTGTCGTATTTTCTATTTCTGATGGCGGGCGGAATTTCGGTAACAGTGGCTACGCCTATGACGCGGATGGCCAATGGTGGGCTTTCAGTTGCTCGATAAAGGACGTGAAGCCTGCGGTGATTGCGTTTCTGGGCGATTCTAATCGAGGGGT
Source organism: Rhizobium sp. P28RR-XV (assembly GCF_012641385.1). NCBI lineage: Bacteria > Pseudomonadati > Pseudomonadota > Alphaproteobacteria > Hyphomicrobiales > Rhizobiaceae > Rhizobium > Rhizobium sp. P28RR-XV. The sequence goes on along the minus strand of NZ_JABAIG010000025.1, from coordinate 5,479 downwards.
CCCACAGACCTTGTGTCGAGTACTTCTTCAGTATGACAGAGAGAGTCACCGCGCGCGCCTTGTTTCGGAAATCGGTACTCCCGAATGCTGGTCCATCACGCCAGGGACGGCACGAACCATGATAAGGGAGCTTCGGCCTAAATTCGATAATTTCGCTGGGAATACTTCCGTATGAAAGGAAGGCCGCATAATTTATGCGTTATCTACAGCGAGCGTCGTGTGAGGCCATGTATTCCAGAGAGAAACTACTCGGGTCCAAAATCATGAATGATATTCCCAAGAGAGCCCTTTTTGTCGAAGCCGTTGCCTTTGATGAGGACGGCGCATGGTCGAAATTGCGCAAGCTTGCCGATATGCTGGAAATCGACGCTGATACGGGCGCAATGACGATCCGCAATGGAAAATCATCGCTCACGCTTCGTAAGGATGGCAGCATCATCGTGCACGGCGTGTCGATCGCTCAGTCTGCGGAACGGCATATATCGCTTGATGCCGCTACGATTGACCTGAATTGAGGCGCTGTCATGTGGCAGGTTGAGAACCGGACTCCGTTCGCCGCCTTGGGTTACTTTGTTCGTGACCGCGCAGGAATGGAAAATTGGGTCGTTGCGGTTCGCGCGCGCTTCGATGTCCAGGAAAATGGCCTCAACGCTGTTGTAAAAGATCAAGGCGCGATCCGCATTGCGCCCGAATACGAGGATGACGACAGCCTAGAATTGAAAGCGGAGGCCGATATTTCACCGTTTCGGCCCAAAGTCGATTTCCTGCTCACCGGAAGCATCACCGCGCCCGCGGGCCGCGCTGTCAATAAAATGGAAGCCGGTTTTGATCTTGGGGCACATTCGAAGCGCGCGTTAGTTTTCGGCGCCCGCCGGCTTCGTAAAAAATCCGGCAGGTTGCAGCTCGAGGGATACGAGTCCTACCGCGAGTGTCGGCTTAGCTGGCGCAACAGTCTGGGCGGCGCCGACTTCATCAAGGCAGATGGGCCGGCGAATGGTGTCAATCCCATCGGCATGGGCTGGACGTCGGCCTGGCAGGAAATGCCGGAGGGCACGGAAATTTCTCTCCCCTTCATCGAAAGCCCGGCTGCCTTGATCGACGATGGCACTCTGCCGGATCCGCACGGTTTCGGAGCCATTCAGCCGTCCTGGGAGGCCCGTTCGGCGCACGCCGGTACGTATGACGAGAACTGGCGGAAATACGAAGCGCCTTTACCTCCGCAAGATTTTTCCGACCGCTTTTTCCAGGCTGCTCCCGAAGACCAGATATTTGATTTGAAAGGCGGCGAGACAGGCCGAGTGATCGGCCTCCACGCGGGCGGTGATTATGCATTTCGCCTGCCGCAGATCATCATGGAATGCGCCACTTGGATGGGGCATGAAAAAACACAGAGCCGTCCGAGGCTAGTCTCCGTCTTGCTGAATGGAACGCAAAAGACGCTGGAGATGGTTTGGAACACGGCTATTCCCTGTCCGAGGGGAGATATGTCCGTTTCGGGCTGCAATTTGCATGTACGGCAGATGGCGGGAGTGGAATGTTGAGCAGCGCCATGGTCGAAATTCTCGGAGTCGGCTTGCATTGCCCCTTGGGCAAGGGGTTTGCCAATGCCTGCGATGCTTATTTTGCCAATGAGCGGAATTTTACGAAGTCGCGTAAGGGGCCCATTGGCGTCGACGGAATGCCAATGACGCTGTCCTGTGCCATTCCGTTTGAAGATATGCGCAACTTCGAACTGAGACTGCAAAGGCTGTTCGCCGGTGCGGCGGATGATCTCGTAGTTGCCGAGACGTTTGGACCTGTTCCATTACGGATTGTCGCGCCGCGCTGGCTCGTCGGTCATTCGATCGGCAAGCGGCTATCTCTCTGGATAAGCGAGACCTACCCCCATCTATTTTCAGACGTCGAGATCTTAATCGACGGGGAGACCCTTGCTCTTTACGAAATCGTTCGTGGTACGAACGAGATATCGACGGGACAGTTTCCCGCACTGATCGTCGGCGCCATTGACAGCTTCATGGACGCAGAATTTTTGGATATCCTCGCCATGAACAACCGCCTTTATTCACGACAGACGCCCCACGGCCTTATCCCCGGCGAGGCGGCCGCATTGCTTTTGATCGGAAGCGGAGATGCAGGAGCGCATCCACCGGTCGGCGCTTTGAAGTCCCTATTTACTGGGTTTGAGACTGAAAAGCCTTCGTCTCCCAAAGGCGTTGTCGGCAGAGGGCTTGCCAAGCCCTTGCGGCAAGCCTTCGAGGCCTTCGTTCCGGATCGATTTCTTGCCGATCTGAATGGAGAGCGTTGGCGCTCAGAGGATCTCGGCTTTGCGTTATCCGGTGCCCTTATACCAGAACCTCTCGTCCAAGATTTCGAAGCGCCGCTCGGAAACACGGGAGATTGTGGGGCGACGAACGGCATGGTGATGGCGAGCTTTGCGCTTGCATCCAAAACTCACCTGGCAAGTGACGCCGGCGAGCGGGATGGTCATCTCTCAGATAAGAGGGTGCCCATGCGGTCGATCGTTTCGACATCTCATCCCGACGGCCCGCGTTGCGTCGCGGTTATCGAAAGCTATCGGAAGAAGGACTGAAGCCGATGCAGGAGACTATCGCCATCAATGGATTGACGCTCTGCCACAAACATTCCGATGGCTGGGTTCGTTCAACTATGCCAGATGTGTGCAAGAGCCCTGACAAGCCTATCCCCTATACCAACACGGCTTATGCCCGGGATCTTGCCAAAGGCACGACGACGGTATTCTCGCATGGTGGAGCGATGAATGGGGTCAAGGGCTCAGAATTCTATCGGTCTTTTGGCGATGAGCCTGGCGTCGGCGGGGGGATCGTTTCCGGCGTGAACAAGGATCGCGCCACCTTTCTGTCATGGTCGCCGAATGTGTTCATGGAAGGTCGCAATGTTACGCGCCTGACGGATCGCATGCTGCTGAACAAGGGCAATACCATATCGGCGGGGGGATATTATACTGGGCCAGTTAAAGGCCCGCAGCGCGAGATATTGGAGAAGATCTGTGAGTTTGCGTGTGCCTGCAAGGCGGCCGGCACGTTCAGTCAGCGTTGCATCGATGGCAAGATATTGGAGTGGGCTAGCCAGGCAGGGCGCAACGTAACCCCTGGAGGTGCCTATGAAATTGGCGAGGACGGGAAGTGGGCATATCGGCTGGATGACGGCGGTAACCAGTTGAGGGGTGGGCCTAAAGGCACGAAGATGCCGGATTACACCGATCACGATAACAATAGCTTTGGCGAAAATAAATTGCCGAAGGATCGATATCGCGGCAATCAAAATGAAACATACGATGAAATTGGACAGGATACGGATCAGGATCGGAACGACATCAACTTCAAAAAAGACTGTAAATGCGATGATGATGATGGCAACAGGGCCCCTGTTACTCAACCAGCGCCGCAGACGGAGCGAGAGACCGAGCCATCGAATAACGGGAGCTGGTTTAGTCGCAATGCAGGCTGGCTCGTTCCGCTCGGCGTGGGTGCTGTGGCTGTAGGCGCCATTCTGCTTGCTCCGGAAACGGGCGGAGCGTCGCTTGCTGCGCTCGCGTTGTGAAGCTTGATGAAACCTACTCGCAGGTGGAATATAAAGTGACAGAAATCGACTACAATAAAATCCTGTCGGAGTTTAAGACCATATCGGATTTGGCCAAGCTCACGATTGCCGATAAACGCGGCAATCCGGCGCTGCAATTCGGGTTTGTGCTCAAATTATATTTCAGCCATGCTTACGATGACGAAGTTCGTATCCGATTGATCCGTTTGGTGGAGGATTACGGAAAGATCTTTTCCGATAAGATCACTCACTACATGCCCTATGATGGCAACCGCTTAAAACCCACGAAAAATTTCGATTATGTCGGCTATTTTACGGACCGCATGCGTAGCATCCCGCCCGAGGAAAAGGTGGAAGGCTTCGACGCCGAACTCTACGGTTTTTCGGGCGGTGTCGACAGGGATGAACCAACCCCATATCACATCGGCGTTGTGGCGCGGCCCGCTATCGCCGAAAAGCGTTTGGCAAACAAGGATAATGCGCTCGGCCGGCTTGAGGCCTATTTCCCGGCTGACTGGCCGCAGGGAGATTATACGCAACTGCTGAGCGTTCTGACCCGCTGGGCAGCCATAGGTCGGCCGATCCACGGCACTTTTGGTCTAGGCCTCGTTATGGAGGAGGGAGGCGGTCGTGGCCCGTTCATTGATCTCGCCTTTCCATTTCTGAAACGTTTTATCGGCTTTGATTATCCGGATCTGAGCTTGTGGCGCGTCAGGAGTGAGGCAGCGGCAACACCAGTGATACGATCGATCAATTGGCTGACACTAATCGATGACGAGCGCCTTCGGCGGGTTGGGGGCCTTGATAAAATCCGTGCTGCGCTAGAGCCGGAATGCTCCATCCATTCTTATGATGGTGGCATCATTATCCAAGCCGGGCAGGAACCAAGGATCGGGGATGTCAACCGTGGAGAGGCATTGGTCGCGTATCGAAAGGTGGCAAACGTTTTGAAACCACTCCGTTTCGAGGATTTCGGTCGGCGCGGAATCTTCGAAAGCCTGCCACCACCTTTGGACGATCGGGACGAAACGCTGGCATGGCTGCGGCGCTTTGATTGATGCGGTGTTTGGTGCAAGCGCCTGGGGCGGGCCAAGCACCCATCCAACTGCAATGTTGAGGTGATGGCATGCCGATATCGTGATATTCCATCTGAATTCAGGGAAAATGAACTAACGGCGAACGCACGCGACTGGAGCTTTCTTGACAGGATAGCAGTGGCGTTCGAACGCGGCGTACCCATGCTACGCTTTGGTTACGGTACTGATTTCGCCTTGCAGAATGCTACTGGCATCGAAATACGCGAGCGAATGGCTGATATTGTGCTGGAGGACAAGCAGATTTTGCCGATAACGTCTGACCTGCCACTGAAGTTTCATCCATCGGCGGTTTTGAATACGCCGAGTGGCGCGGTGTAAGCAACCGGCGGAAACGCGAAGTTTTCATCAGCGTTGGAGCCGGTTGCGGCGATGGACCCGGCATAGCCTGCCGGGGTCTGGTATCCGAGCGATGAATGCGGGCGGAAATTATTATAATCCTCCGCCCATTCGGCAACGGCGCTTCGGGCATGATCGAGACCGAAGAAGAGGCTCTCGTTCAATAGCTCGTCACGCACCCGGCCGTTGAAACTTTCGACATAGCCATTTTGCATTGGCTTTCCCGGTCCGATGTAGTGCCACTCGACCTTAGAGCACGCTTCGATTTCTCAGAATCGCAGGTTCGCAAATCAGCTGAGATATGATTCTCTGTTCCTACCGGGAAAGGACGGTCGGTAGGGATGACCCAACCATATTCCGAAGATCTTCGCGAACGGGCGATGGCGCGCTTGAATGCCGGAGAAACGATACGATCGATCGCAGCAGCACTTGCGATCGCTCCCTCGTGTGTTTCGAAGTGGAAG
>NZ_JABAIG010000024.1:0-68794 GCF_012641385.1 Rhizobium sp. P28RR-XV | reverse complement strand
ACTTGCCTGACTTTGCCACGTCTTCTGGAGAGCTGGATGCATAACGAAAGATGCACGTCCGGTTCGGTGAAAGGCGACTAGAAACCGACTGCCGTGAGGCAGCACGGCGCTAGTCGCCTATTCTACCTCGTGGAAATTGGGTCGATGAAGAGCATACCGGCAAAGGCTATAAGTCTGACTACGATCTGCTGGTGATCGTCAACAATCGCAAGCTTACCGACTTCGGTTCATACTGGCGCAAAGCGGCCGACCGTTTTCCACGCATCGTCAAGCCGCCGGTGAGCCTTGCCGTGCATTCGCTGCGCGAAGTCAACACAGCACTGAAGCTCGGCAATTATTTCTTCAGCGAAATCCGTCGCGACGGTATCGTTCTTTACGAACTCGACGACGAGGAACTTGCCGAGCCAAAGCCGCTCACACCAGCGGAAGAATATCGTGCGGCTCAACAGCATTTTAAGAGATTTCACAAAAGCGAGAAATTTCTTAAAGTTGCTCGCTTTTCCGCAAGCGAAGGCGACACGGACGAAGCAGCATTCCTCCTCCATCAAGCGATTGAACAGGCGTATTCGACCTTACTGCTGACATTGACGAATTACAGCCCTGCCTCACACAACCTCAACCATCTAAGGACACTTGCGGAAGGCCGCGATCAGCGGCTTGCTGAGATCTGGCCACAAGATGGGCAACGCCGCCATACTGCCTGGTTCAACATTATCAACCAAGCCTATGTGAAAGCCCGCTATTCCGAGCATTTCAAGATCACCGAAGAAGCGCTCGTCTGGCTTGGCGAACGTACGGACGCGCTGCAGCAGCTGGTAAAGGCGATTTGCGAGGAGCATATCGAAAAGCTGCGGGAAAAGCTCTGAGCGCCGCGGGCATTCACCGTTCGACCTTCTTACCGCCGGCCGCCATGTCGCTGTCTTTCTCCAGGCGGGACTTATCAAATAACCATGCCGCCGCACCGCTCCGCCATACTCGAAACCTCCCTCTATCCGCAATCTCATCGCTTAGCGTCGGGCCGATACCCGAGCGGTGGGGCGTTACCGAGAAGTACAAAGTATCGGTTTTGCCCGACCATTTTGTGGCCGCAGGAAACCTAATGCAGTTTTCCATCTGCGTTTGCCGAGTCCGTGCCACTCGAAAACCCCGTCGCCGGCGTTTCGCCGGTACGCAGCAGGCAAAAGACCTCGAACCAGAAATGGCCGTCGGTAGCACGTCCATCCACCTTCGCGCCTAGGGCGCACCAAGCCACAGCAAGCGTGGCATCGGGACCATAGGCCGCCTTTGCGACCAACGCCGCGACTGCCGGATCACTGCCAGACCAAATAGCGATGTCATCATCCGAGTACGGCGTCTCGCTATATTTTGATGTATCGGCAAAAGTCATAGGAAGCTCTCCCGTGAATGTCCGGCACGGGACGAAAGTTTGGCCGGACTTTATTCTCACAAGTGAGTCACGACCGCGGATGCCGCATATGTCGTGTGATCCCTGGCCACTTCCAAGCTTATCTTAACATCCACCGGCCTTGAATCCGGGGCGAGCAGCCCGAACTCGCTCGCAAAGCGCCCCCTTTTTTTGATGCAACAAAATTGTGATTACATGCATAACATTTTCCCTCTTTACGTGCAATACAAATTTATGACAAATACCAAGTAGCGAATTACCGTGAAAAGAGACGGAATTGCGAGTAATCTCGGATATTTTGTTGCATCAAAATATCCGAACACTTGGAATCTCAAACCCTCTCATTTTCCGCGTGCTACCACCCACTGATCGAAAGGTTATGACCAATGAAGCCACTCATCCTCATTTGCTCCACAGATTATGAATTCTCCCTTCTGCTCGCACAGATCCTCAATATGGGAGGCCTTGACTCTTCACTGGTGGAAGGGGCGGAGGAAGCCCTAGCTAGCGTCAAATCCGATGATCTGATGGCCGTGATAATAGACTATAATAGCGACGCCTTCCCTATCGGTGATCTTGTGAGCCAGATCAGGGAAATACTGGCCGATAAAGCGCTACCGATCGCGGTCTTCGTGGGAGCAGGCAATCAGCAACTTTATCTCGAAGTGCTCAAAATCGGCGTGAGCGAGATTTTTATGCGTCCGTTCAACCCAGAGCGTTTTCTATCTTATCTGTCAGACTTATCGCCAAACGACAACGCAAAAACTTGCACAGGAAGAACCACCGGCAATTTGCTTATTTATGCGGAAATCACGATGCATCTCGATAGCAGGCGCGTCGAGTGCAACGGCATGGACGTCCAACTCAGCCCGATCGAATTTCGTCTTCTTCAGCATTTTCTACACAACCCAGGTTACGTCTTCAGCCGCGACGCTCTTATCGAGGCGGCATGGCCGCAAGGAACGTTTGTGGAGCCCCGCACCGTCGACGTTCACGTTGGGCGCCTTCGGCGCGGCATGAGAGGCGTGCTAGGTCGCGATATTATCCGCACGGTGCGGGCTACCGGTTATGCGCTGGATGAGCGTCAGAAGACAGATCGGGCTTCGTAAGCACCGATATCGCGGGGAACTCCGCTGAGCATCAATGTGACATTCCGTCTGCTGTGCTTATTAAGCTTTACGCTTTCGAAAATATGTCGTCATAGAATCTTCAAGCAATATTACCGAAACGATCGTTGTTCGCAGACCTATTCCACGGCAATAAAATAGCATCGCGTCGCCAATGAGATGCGATGTGCCGCAGTAGATGTCCATTTTCTGCTGTGTCGCTGCTCCGCTACGAACAAATTGGATATTCCCATGAGCGATGATCGTCATTCGCCCACCGCTTCGGCTGTGTCGCGATCCCACCGCAATACACTCAGCGTGATCGTTTCCGCCGATCAAAATCTTGCTGCGGCCGAGCAGGAGGGAGTCATGGCGCTTTACGCGGACCCGGATAAGGATCGCTCCGTCCTGTTGCGAACGGTGCGCCAGAAGAGACAAGTGATTGACTTCGTTCGCTGCTCTTATCTTGGCCTCGACAATCACCCGCTTATCCTTGAAGGCGCAATAGAGGCGGTGCAGCGATGCAAGGCGCTCCATTGGTCCTGCGCGAGAACGAGGCTGAATTTCAGCCTGTTAGGCGAACTGGAAGAAGCTCTCTCCGACTTATTTGCGGCACGGGTCATAACCTACACGACCGTCCTCGCCGCCAATATGGGAGCTCTACCACTCCTCGCCTCCGGATATCTCACTGAGAACAAAAGACCGGCGGTCGTTTTCGACCGATTGGCGCATGCGACGCTTGCGTTTCACAAACCGGTCGTCGCCAATGAAACATTGGTTGAAACGATTGCTCATAACGATTTGAACGCACTCGAGGATATTTGCCGACGTAACGATCGCGTGGCCTATGTTTGCGATGGCGTCTATTCCATGGGCGGAAGCGCACCGATCGCGGACCTCCTCGCACTCCAGGATCGGTATGGCCTGTTTCTCTATATCGACGATGCCCACGGCATTTCCTTGTTCGGGAAGTCTGGGGAGGGCTTTGTACGATCCCAGGTCGGCGCAACCCTTGGCGAGCGTACAATCATTGCCGCATCACTCGGAAAAGGCTTTGGAGCATCGGGCGGCTTGCTGATGCTCGGCGCTCCTCGGCAGGAAGAATTGTTCCGGCGCTTCTCAATCGCCTATGCCTTTTCCGCGTCGCTTAATTTAGCTGCAATCGGCGCTGCTATGGCGTCACAGGCGCTGCACCGCACCGATGAGCTCAAGTTACGCCAAGATGCGCTTGCGGATCGGATAGCTGTTTTCGACAGGATGGTTTCCAGCGAGCAGGTCGGCTCGAAGCTGCCAATCCGCACCATAGAGCTCGGCGACGAAAGACAATCCATTCGTGCCGCGGCCCATATTCTCGACAAAGGCTTCTACACCTCGGCGATCTTCTTTCCCACCGTCGCAAAGGGCAAGGCCGGCTTGCGGGTCTGCCCTACCGCCAGGCACAGCACGCGGGAAATTGAAGGACTGGGACGTGCGATCAACGAGACGCTCGCCGAACAAGGAACAGATCCATGATCGACCCAATCATCATTTTGAATGAAGCGCCGGAATTTGTCGCAACGCCAATTTAAAGGCCGACGGAATCGATATGCTGAAATATATCGCCGAAACCTACGTCACCTTATCCGATGCCGATATCTGGCTTGAGCAGATTTGCCAACAAGCTGCCGAACTATGCCCTTCGATAATCTTCAACGAGCCGGAAAAAAAGTTCAAATGCGAGGAAGGACACGCAATTATCGGCGCTAGGGATACTATTGCAAAGAGGACTTGCACGCAGATTCGGTATGGTAGCCGATCTGCGGTCACCGAAGGAGCCGACAGGTTTCTCAACTTTGGCGGCGGTTGTGTCATCATGCGGCCAACCAACGACGGTTTATTTGTTCGCATTTTCGCTCAAGACCTCGTCATTTTTTACGGAATTCGAACGCTTCTGGAAGGTAGTCTCTCGAAACTCGCGGCCATCTCCAACGAGGCAATCGAGTGGTTCCCCGCAGGTATTGAACCGCCTCACTTGCCGTCACGTGGTAGGGAGCATTAGTCAGAGATATCGGTTGGAGCTTGCCAATTGGATTGGTGCCACTGCGGACCTTGATGCTGCTCGCCGCCTCAGTCGCGCGGGCGGGAACCAGCTGTATCAACTCCGTCAACACCGCCGTCGCAATGTTGCGCGCTTAGCGCGCTGCCCGGCCGTCGAGCAAAAGATCTGAACACGCAGACACCCGAGCCGGTCCGCCGCGGTGAGCAGATCGTCAGCAGATTAGAAGGACGGTGTTCAAAAATGCCCTAACACGAACGGAAAACACTACCGCCCGAGAAGGCCTATTGATGACGCTGAAGAACAGAATGCATCCGAGCTTGCTTCTCATGCTGGTGCCGATCGTAGTGACAACGCTGACACTCTGTATCCCTGGATGGCAGTGGCAGGATTTGCCGATCGGCATGCCAGAACGAATCGCCTATTGGTTCTTGCGAGCGGGTCCTGTTCCCGATCTCCTTCTCGGACCTATCGCCTCACTTCTGACGGTTTCGGCATTGCCGCTGCATCGCCGTCGGCCGATCGCTTTTGCGAGCCTTCTTTGCTTTTTATGCGTGGCAGGCTTTTACGCACTGCGGGAATATGCCCGTTTGGTTCCTTGGGTGGAGAATGGCGTCGTCACATGGAACGAGGCGCTCACATATCTCGACGCCTTTGCGGTTGCCGGGACCATTCTCGGATTTGGTATTGTCGCAACCTCCGCGCGCATCTCGATCGTCGTTTCCGATCCGATCAAGCGCGCCAAGCGTGGTATTTTCGGCGATGCCGATTGGCTGCCCATGTCGAAGGTAGCGAAGGTCTTTCCCTCGGACGGAGAGATCGTTATCGGCGAGCGCTACCGCGTCGACCGTGATCGCGTGCATGCGTTGCCTTTTGATCCGAACGATCCCGCGACTTGGGGAAAAGGCGGCAAGGCGCCACTGATGACTTTCAATCAGAATTTCGATTCCACCCATATGTTATTCTTCGCAGGCTCTGGCGGCTTCAAGACGACCAGCAATGTCATTCCGACAGCGCTGCGCTACAAGGGGCCGCTGATCTGCCTCGATCCATCGACCGAGGTCACACCGATGGTTCTCGAACATCGCACCCATGCGCTCAAGCGCGAGGTCATGGTACTCGACCCCACCAATCCGGTCATGGGCTTCAATGTTCTTGATGGGATCGAGAGATCGACACACAAGGAAGAGGACATCGTTGGGATCGCCCATATGCTTTTGTCGGAAAGCCTGCGCTTCGACACCTCGACTGGCTCTTATTTCCAGAACCAGGCGCATAATCTGCTAACCGGGCTTCTGGCGCATGTGATGCTATCGCCCGACTATGCCGGCCGCCGCAACTTGCGTAGCCTGCGGCTGATCGTTTCCGAGCCCGAACCGTCGGTGCTTGCCATGCTGCGCGACATCCAGGAAAATTCCGCGTCCGCCTTTATCCGCGAAACGCTCGGTGTCTTCACTAACATGACAGAGCAGACCTTCTCCGGGGTATATTCGACCGCATCAAAGGATACGCAATGGCTGTCGCTCGACAATTATGCCGCATTGGTCTGCGGTAATGCGTTCAAATCGAGCGACATCGTTTCCGGACGGAAGGACGTCTTCCTCAATATCCCAGCGTCGATCCTGCGCTCCTATCCCGGCATTGGCCGAGTGATCAGCGGCTCGCTGATCAATGCTATGGTCAGGGCCGATGGCGACTTCCGTCAAAGGGCTCTCTTCATGCTCGACGAGGTCGATCTGCTGGGTTACATGCGTATTCTTGAAGAAGCGCGCGATCGCGGGCGCAAGTATGGCATCACATTGATGCTGATGTACCAATCTGTCGGCCAACTCGAACGTCATTTCGGCAAGGACGGAGCGACTTCCTGGATCGAAGGCTGCGCCCTCACGTCATACGCCGCGATCAAGGCGTTCGATACAGCACGCAATGTCTCCGCCCAATGCGGAGAGATGACCGTCGAAGTCCAGGGACGCTCGCGCAATGTCGGCTGGAGCAATTCGAATAGCAGCACCCGCAAATCCGAAAGCATTAGTGTCCAGCGCCGACCGCTGATCATGCCGCACGAAATCACCCAGTCGATGCGCAAGGACGAGCAGATCATCATCGTGCAGGGCCACAGTCCTATTCGCTGCGGACGAGCGATCTATTTCCGTCGTAAGGAGATGGATGAGGCGGCAAAGGTCAATCGTTTTGCAAAATTCTCGGATTTGGCGACAAAACTGAAGCCCATGACGAATTCTGGCAAGCAGGGAAATTCGACAGCCGGCATGTGAGATTGGCGGGCCAATTTGGCGGCGACTGGTGGTCCAAAGCATGATATTTGCGACCGCATATAACGGTATGCGCTTTCAACATAAAAGTGAGCATATTGAATGGCCCCACGGCCTTTGTGATTGACTAAAGTTGGTGTCTGGCTCTGGGTCAGAACTTCTTCTTTGCCCGCTTCGGCATAAAATAGGTTCGGATATTGGCGATTGCTCCGGCGACGGCGGGAGCATCCCTGGTGGGTCGCTTTCCGTTTTACCTCGGCTAATCCACGCTGTCCGCCGCCCGGTTCATCCGTAAGCGCCGTCCCCGCCCCATTTGATTGGGTGTATTTTGAGGCTTGCCGCGATCCCAAAGGTGTCACCTTGGACTTCTCTCGCCCAGGCAAGCCGACCGATAACGCGTTCATTGAAGCATTCAACGGCCGCTACCGGGCGGGCCTGAACCAGCACTGGTTCCTAACCCCTGCGGATGCCCGCGAAAAGATGGAGGATTGGCGCAGACACAATGAGGAAAGACCTCATGGTGCGATCGGCAACAAGGCGCAAGATGGTTCGGAGAACTTGGAGATGGCGTTCTGCCTCTCGCTAGATATTTACCCACCGACGCTATTCGGTTCCTCATTTGGTTCTTGCGGGTCAGCTGTGAACGCGTCCTTGAAGCTCAACCGAGCACTGTGAGCATATTTTCTCTGGATTTAAGATAGAAGCTCGTATAGACACCCGCAACAATCGCCTACATTTTAGGCCCCGATCACATTGTCCGAGGACCATGATTCAAAGAGGAAGCCGATATGACTAAGAGTGCTCTGATTACCGGAGTGAACGGGCAAGATGGCGCGTATCTGGCGCAGCACTTGCTCTCGCTCGGTTATCGCGTAATCGGAGGCATGCGTAGGTCTTCGACGCCGAACTTCTGGCGATTGGATGAGCTCGGTATTACAAGACAGATCGAATTCGTTCCCCTGGATGTTAGTGATGCCTCAAACTGCACCGACATCGTTCGCCGGTACAAGCCAACAGAGGTTTACAATCTTGCCGCGCAAAGCTTTGTCGAGGCATCCTTTCATCAGCCTTATTATACGCTGGAAGCAGACGGCAGTGGTCCTCTGAATCTGCTTGAGTCAATCCGTGTCGCGTCCCCAGAGTCTCGATTTTATCAAGCCTCTACATCTGAGCTGTACGGCAAGGTTCAAGAAATTCCTCAGACGGAAAGTACGCCATTTTACCCACGCAGCCCTTATGCGGCTGCGAAATTGTATGGCCATTGGATCACGGTGAATCACCGTGAAGCATACGGTATGCATGCATCGTCTGGCATTCTTTTCAACCATGAAAGCCCGCTTCGTGGACCTGAATTTGTTACGCGCAAGATAACAATGACGTTAGCCTCCATCGCGCATGGCCACACAGATTGCTTGATGCTTGGTAACATCAATGCCAAGCGTGACTGGGGATTTGCAGGCGACTATGTCAAGGGCATGTACCTCATGCTGCAGCAATCCAGCCCCGGGGATTTTGTGCTTGCGACCAACGAAACGCACACCGTTCGGGAGTTCGCGACAATTGCTGCGTCGCATATGGGAATTGATCTCATTTGGGACGGAGAGGGGCTCAAGGAGATTGGCGTCGATCGGAAAACGGGCGCCACGGTTGTCAAAATTGATGAGCGGTTCTTCCGTCCGTCCGAAGTTGACCTCCTGCTCGGAAATCCGCGGAAGGCAAACGCGGCATTCGGTTGGAAGCCATCGACGAGTTTCGGTGAGCTCGTCGAAATGATGGCTAAGGCCGACTACGACCGTGTCGCGCGCGGCGTACTGCAATAAGACTCGGAGAAGGCTCATGACGGATAATCGCAAAGTATATAGCGTCGAGGGTAAGAAGATTTGGGTCGCTGGCTCAACCGGCATGGTGGGCAGTGCAGTAGTTGATACGCTCAAGCAGCGTGACTGCGAAATCATCACGTCGACTTCGAAAGATCTAAACCTGATTAACCAGCATGACGTTCAGGATTTCCTCGGCGACCGTAAGCCGGATTGCATTATTCTGGCTGCGGCAAAGGTTGGCGGCATATTGGCCAACGATAGCTATCCGGCAGAGTTTCTCTACGAAAATCTTATGATTGAGTCGAATATCATTGGAGCGGCAAACGGGCTAGGCGTAGAGAAACTGTTATTTCTGGGTTCGTCTTGCATATATCCCAAGCACGCTCCCCAACCTATAACCGAGGACTCTTTGCTCACTGGTCCGCTTGAACCGACGAATCAGTGGTATGCAATAGCGAAAATCGCGGGTCTGATGATGTGCGATGCTTTCAGGCGCCAATATGGACGTAGCTATATTTCTGCTATGCCGACCAATCTGTATGGCCCAAGAGATAACTTCCACCTCCAAAACAGCCATGTAATACCGGGAATGATGCACCGCTTTCACAACGCGAAGGCTTCAGGGCAGCGCAGCCTTGAAATATGGGGATCAGGCAAGCCGCTCCGTGAATTTATGCACGTCCATGATTTGGCTCAAGCAGCAATATTTCTGCTGGAGCATTACGACGATGAAGGGCCCGTCAATATTGGAACGGGTCGCGAAGTCTCGATCAGCGAACTTGCTCTCATGGTGAAGGAAGTAGTCGGCTTTGACGGTGAGATCATCTACAACACCAACAGGCCCGACGGTACGCCGAGAAAACTTCTAAGCAACGAGAAGCTCATGAAGCTTGGCTATGAACCAAAAATCAAGCTGGAGGACGGCCTACGGAGCACGTACCAGTGGTTCCTCGATAATATCAACACTTTGCGAATTGGATGATCGCGTGAGCGGATTCCACCAACAATCCGTGTTAATCCTCGGCTTGAATAGCCAAGATGGTTGCTATCTCGCCCACGCGCTGTCTCTGAACGGGACCAAGGTGGTTGGTACGGTAAGATCAGGAAAGGACTCACTGGCGCGCATTCAAGCGGCAGGACTCCTTGATGTTGAAGGAATTGGCATCGAGATTCTCGATGTTGTCGTTGGCTGCGAAAATCGATTGAAAGAATTGCTTCGCTCGGCGAAGTTTGATGCGATCTACAACTTCCTCGGACAAAGCTCAGTGGGGAACTCTTTCGCCCGAGCGCCCGAGACCTTACTGACAAACAGCTGGTTTGTGTCGCAGTTAATAGATGTTGTTTCGCAGATCGCACCTGACGCGCGCCTTTATCTTGCCTCCAGCAGCGAGATCTTTGGTCCCGGCAGCAAGGACAAAGTATTTACGGAGAAGAGTTGTTTTGACGCCCGGTCCCCATATGCTATTTCGAAGGCCGATGTAGTTTGGCAGGCGCGAAATGCTCGCGCGCAGGCCGATATCTTCGCTAGCGTGGGTATAACATGTAATCACGAATCCCCTCTCCGTGCCCGAAACTTTGTGATCCCGAAGCTGATTTCTGGCCTGGTGGAGAGAAAGGAAAAGGGCGTTGATACGCCAATTGAACTTGGCTGTGTGAACGTTGTGCGTGATTGGAGTTTCGCGGGGGACATCATCAACGCGATTATTAGATGTATGCATCATCATGAGGCGGATGATTTTATATTCGCGTCAGGAGTATCAAGTCGGCTATCCGATGTTGTAACAATAATAGCGGAAATTTTGGGCTGGTCCATCGAGTGGGAAATTAGCGGTGAAGAACAACTGTTGATCGACAGCGCCACGGGAAAGCCACTCCTGCGAGGAAGCACTAATCCTGTTCGCCAGTTTGATGCACTGTATGTCGGCGCGGATCCGAGACATGCCCAACAAACCCTGAACTGGAAGACGCAACTGACATTGACGTCTCTTCTAGAATTTCTGGTCGATTCCGCGCGCGAGGTAGCTGAGGGGCGTCGGCCAAAGCTTGCTCCCCCTAGTTTCCAGTTCTATGTGTAGTGCTATGCTTCTAAACTATGTTTTTGCTAAAGAGACTGGCATCGTCTTTTCGCGCGATGTGCTTGCGGCCGAATCTCAACAGCGCGTTTTTGCAACAGTTGATAGTTCATCGCCAGTATTTGTTATTACGGATCCCAACGTGGATCGATTGTACGGCGACAAAATTTCGGCGAGGCTTTCACGGGAAGGTTTTCAGAGCCACAGGTTTGTCGCGCCGCATGGCGAAGTCGCGAAGTCTATTAAGGTGTACGATGACGCTGTAGCATTTTGCATCGAGAAAGGCGTTAACCGGCAGTCGACGATCGTAGCGTTCGGCGGCGGCGTCGTTGGGAATCTCGCAGGGATGCTCGCAGCAACGATATATCGAGGAATAAACTTCATAAATATTCCGACGACACTGCTCAACCAAACCGATGCTGCGATTGACTTCAAACAAGCCCTCAATACATCGCGCGGAAAAAATCTCGTCGGTGTGTACTATCCTCCAAGCGCTGTACTAGTTGATACAGCGTTTCTCCAAACCTTGGACAAGCGTTATTTGATTGACGGTATGGCCGAGGGGCTCAAGCACGGACTTTGCCATGATAAGGAATTCATTTTTGAGTTTTCGACAAAGTTCCGGACATTTGACGATTCTGTTTTTCTTGACTGGTTCGTTCAACGCTCGGTGGAGAACAAAATCAAGACCATGGGGTCCAGCGGAAAAAGCCTAGCGCAGGAAGCAATAAAGCAATACGGCCATAGCATCGGACATGCCATTGAACATCTAAACTATCCCGATTGTCTGCACGGTGAATCTGTTGCCATTGGCATGGTTTGCAGTGCGATAATCGCCGATCTGCTTGGAATCGCACCCGCATCGCTCATAGATTTCCATCGCAAACTTTTTGAGAACGTTGGATTGCCAACATACGTTCCCTCCGCCAGGCAAATACCTGAAATCCTAGATGTGATGAGGGTTGACAAATATAATCTAAACGGATTGCCAACAATGGGACTTATTCGCGATATTGGAGCCATGGCGGTCGCACCCAATCCAAGCGGCTTCAGCATTACATGGGATCTCGTCGAAAGAGCATTGCTCCTTAATGTTGACCCGAGCGAAAATGGTTCTTGATGGAGGTCCTCTCCTTGCGGTGATCGTTCCCACGTTCAACCGTAAAGAGATGCTCGAAAGCTGCCTTAAATTATTGGCGCAGCAGAGTTTCACCCAATTTCTTGTTATTGTTGTGGACGCGGCCCAGTCGGCCGATGTGCAGGAGTTGTGTGCCCGCTCTGGTATCGCCGAATATCTGCCCGTTTCCTCGGAAAACTTTTGGACGGGGTCGATAAACGCCGGCATAATCGCGGCTCTGCAATCGCAGTGCACGCATGTCTTGCTGCTAAATGATGATAGCTGGTATTCGAACAACTTTCTTGAAAACCTGGTACAAGCGGCGCTTCGGGGCTCAGATATTGTAGCTCCGCGTGTTGTGCTACGCGAAACAGATACTGTATTTTGTGATGGCGGTTTATTTTATCAGGCTGGGCCACACATCTATCAATGCAATCGCTTCTTACAAGGTCGCCCCCAATTGAGCGAAGATGTGTATACGAACGGATTGTTAGCCGACTCCAATTGTGGCAATGGCGTGCTTTTCTCTAGGGCAACATTGGAAAAGAACATGCCGTTTGATGAAGAAAATTGCCCTCAATATCATGGCGATAGCGAATTCACTCATCGTTGTGTACGGAATGGAGCGACGCTTCGCATATACCCCTCAATAGAAATTCAAACCGAGTACGGCAGCCATTTTAAGAAGATGCACGATTTTGGCGCAGCCGTAAGACGCGATGACGCGTCGAAATCGGAGCTCCGAAAGATCATGAACTTATTTTGCCGCTTTTATGCGCTAAGGAACGACCCCAGAGGGTTGGTTTATTGGCCATCGTTGAGAACGGCCGTGGGCTTCAACGCAGGGATTCTTAATAGAATACTGGCAAGGATTTCATTGTATTATTTGACTTTTCTTGCGGCGGCAACTGAAGGGGACGAAGTGTTTCACTTCTGTCGGAAACTCCAAGTCGAGGCTATGCGTGAAAAATATTCCCATATTTCATCGCGGCTCTTTTGGTCAGTTAGTAAGATTTTTGAGAAATACGTTCTGAAAAACTTTGACGAGCAAATCCGACAATGACGTTGATTCCTTTCATATACGAATTTTTCAGATGGAAACTGGCTACTACTTCGTAGCCGAACTCGCAAATCTTAAGGGGTGAACTCATTCGTGCATGTGACGTATTCAACCTATCCCTGGGCGTATGAGACTCCTGGTGGGGGGGAGGCCCAAATCGAAGCCTACGTTCGCTGGTGTGATCGGAACCGCGTGAGTATTTTTCGACACAACCCGTGGCAGCGCCAGTTCGACTCAACGAATATCTTACACCACTTCAGCTGCATATCTGGAAGTCAGTATATTATGAGCTATGCTGCCTCTAGGAGAGTACCCGTCGTTCTTTCATCCAGCCTCTGGCTTGAGGAGGCGTCGCTGAGAAATTATCCTCTTCCCGATATAGAACAAATACTCGGTTTTGCGGACGTCGTTGTAACTAACTCACTCTCCGAGCAGTCGATGCTCGATCGCTTCTTTCCGGGCGTCGGTGAAAAGTGTAGACCTGTTTATAACGGAGTTGATCTCGAGGTTATAGATAACGACATCATATCCGATG
Source organism: Rhizobium sp. P28RR-XV (assembly GCF_012641385.1). NCBI lineage: Bacteria > Pseudomonadati > Pseudomonadota > Alphaproteobacteria > Hyphomicrobiales > Rhizobiaceae > Rhizobium > Rhizobium sp. P28RR-XV. The sequence continues at coordinate 55,374 of NZ_JABAIG010000024.1, read as the reverse complement.
CGGTATATGCATGGGGCAAACAACTCCCCGACCGATTTGTTCTTTGTGTAGGGAATATTGAACCTAGAAAAAACCAGCTCCTCTTGGCCCAGGCGATGGAAGGGCTCGATATCCCGTTAGTCCTCTTGGGACATATTCGCGACCAAAAATACTGGACCCGGGTTCAAGAGGCTGCAAAGTGCGAGCTTAGGTATCTAGGTGGTTTTCCTTTTCAAGCGCCTGAAATTTATCTCGCGATGCGCAAGTCTACGGTTTTTGCAATGCCGAGCACGCTGGAGACACCAAGCTTGGCCGCACTCGAGGCGGCCGCCTTGGGTGTCAAACGCATTGTGATTACCTCGATCGGCAGCGCTTTTGAATACTTCGGTGATCGGGTGCTTTACGTCAATCCGGCATCGGTAGAGGATATCCGCAACGCGCTTGTCTCATCACTCGCAACCGACGGGAATTCAATGCTCCGCGATCACATTCGAGCTAACTTCGGCTGGGCGAAGGTGTGCGAACACTTGGTAAGCGTATATGAAGAACTACAGCAAATGACGGTCTCACGATGACGGTTATTCGTGTCGTAGCACGGGATATCCGTGAGCATGATGCTGTGGGACGTTTTGCGCTGCACACAGCTCGTCGACTTAATGAACTCGGCACCCGAGCAGTCTGCTACGCCGAAAACACGGTGTTTGCTGATTCACTGGTGCGACCGATCCAGCGTCTTGGCGTCGATCTGGCTCCCGAGGATCAAATCCTCTTCCACTTCTCCACCTTTGATCCCGCATTAGAGGAGATATTGTCTTATCCGCTCCGCAAACATTGTTACGTTCACAATATTACTGATCCCGCCTATTTCAGGGAATGGAATCCGTCCGAATACGGAAACGTTCTACTCGGATATGGACAGTTCCGGCTTCTCGGCGGCTTTGATAGTCTTGCCGCCAACTCAATGTTCACCGCTGATGTGATAAAAGAGCATGTCCCTACAGAGCCAAAGAGGGGAATTGAGCTAGTTCCCCCGATTCCTGATATCCGGTCATGGAAAAACATGACATCGCAGCAACCCTCCATGAACCTGAATCCGGCCGAGCCTCTTCTATTATTTGTTGGACGCAGAGCTCCAAACAAAAATATAAGCCGCCTGCTTAGAGTTGTTGCTCGACTGCAAGAAAGACAGCCACAATTTAATCTCGCGTTTGTGGGTAGAGCGGTTGTTGAAGCGTATGAGGAAGATATCCGGAGCACCATCGCATCTAGTGGTTCGGCAAAGCAAAAATGGCATGTCTTCAATGAAGTATCGGACTCTGAGCTCCGTTGGCTATACGAACGGGCATACGCTTTCGTCACGTTCTCGACTCATGAAGGGTTTTGTATCCCCGTGGCCGATGCCTTTTATTTCGACCTTCCCGTCTATGGCTATGCTCAGCCGGCGGTCAACGAGCTTTGCGTTCGTGCGGGAGGAAACTATCGACTAACCGAACAAGACGACGACGGATTGGTTGCGCGAGATCTTGACGCGTTTCTGGAACGTCATGCAGAGATCGAAAAAAAGCCGTTCACAAACAATGTTCCGCGAAGAGTTGAGGAGTATTGCAATGGTGACAGGGTAGACCGCTGGCTATCAGGAATTATGTCCTTGCAGCAAGAGCGCACGGTCGATTGAGATGGATTTGGATATCTAATAGCGATGAAAGATAAATTGCGAATTGCCGTTGAATGCTACCATCTTCTCGCCCGCGACAAAGGCGCGGGCGGCGCAGGGGAATACATTCATGGGTTGCTTGAGCTGCTGCAGCACAGGGCTGATCTCACTATAATATGCAGTGAAAACAACTACGATTCGCTGCAATATTATAGCAGTGCCAATTGCATTAAGCTTGCAGAGCTGACTTCCGAGTCCGTTAATAGGATTTTGGAAACGGCTGACATCTTCTATGATCCGTTAAATGGAATGCACGTACCCGATGTGCGAACGGATCGACCCGTCGTATGTTCGATTTACGATCTGCAACACTCGGTTCATCCAGAATTTCTCGGCCCTGAAATGGTTGCCGCTCGAGACGTCGCATACGGGTTTGCAATCGAGCGTTGTGACAAAGTTGTGACTCTGACCGATGCTGAGGTTCGCAATTTTCGGCATTATTGGGGTGCCTCGAATGTTGATTATGTCTATCTGGCGCCGTATACATGGTACCATTATACGCCGGCCGCTGATCAGCGGGTTCTGCAGGCCGATTTTAACAATGGCTCTGGGTACCTAATTTACCCGGCGATCCCCTGGCCCCACAAGAACCATACATCGCTTATTCAAGCCTATTCCCTGTTATTTGAATCTCTCGGGCCAGAAAATTGCCCGCATTTGGTCATGACGGGCGCTGATCACTCGTTGTCCGAATCACTGCCGGCGCTACAGTCGTTGCAAGACCGAGAGGTTCGAAAATATATCCACGCGTTGGGCTTTGTTAGCTCCGAACACTTGGCATCTCTCATGAAGAATGCAAGGGCTATGGTATTTCCTTCCTTGTATGAGGGGTTCGGTATTCCAGTCGTGGAGGCATTACAGTTTCGAACACCCGTCATCTGCAGTCCGCTCCCGGCACTGGAGGAGATCTGCGGACAAAGCGTAGCTTATTTCAGGGATCCCAAAGATCCCCAGAAAATCTATGAAGATATTGCCGCGATCCTGTCAAATCCATTGCAGGTGGTGGAGTCACCGTTTAGTCGCGAACGTGTGTTAGACGATGCGCTTGCCCTATTTACGCATGTCGTTGCGGACTTTTCGGTCAACAAGCAGCCGGAGTCCTTGGCTTTTCGCAGGGCTCTTGCCGAGGATGTCGCCACGTTACACCATCCCTCTCCGGCGTCTGAATACGTGCCCGCTCGCGTATTGAAGAAGGAGATTTCCGGCGACGTCATCGAAGCGATTTTTACCGGAGACGTGATCGATTTGTCTCGCCTAGTGGAATTCGCCAGGCTTTCGTCGAGCCCAGGAAAACGAACGCCGTTTCATGTGATTGCCAATCCGTCGTCGAGCACGATCGATTGGCGGAAAGTGCAGATCGCTATCGCCCATTTGCAGCTTAGATCTCATCAACATTCCGTAGCGCCTACTGAGGCGGCATTCATTTTTGGCGCTCAGCATGAAATCGATACAACATCGCTGGGCTCGGCATCTGCACTTAACCATAGTGAGCCTCCGAGCGTGATAGTCTATCGAAACGCTTCGAGCTTCGACGAAAGAAACCAATTCCTGGTGATATGACCATGCCCAGCAAAATTGCCGTTATTACTCCCGTAAGGAACCGCCGTGAAAAGTCGTTGCGCTTTTTGGAGGTTCTTTATTCGCAAATCAATGTTGATCTCTCCGTTTATATTGTCGATTCCAATTCGACCGACGGTACCGCCGATGGTATTTTGGAGAAATATCCAACTACCACGATTGTGCGGGCAACGGACGACGACTACTGGACCGGAGCTACCAATAGAGGCATCCAGCGGGCCCTCGATGAAGGTGCAGACAAGATTCTCACCATCAATGATGATGCCATTATAGATAATTCGTTTGTGGGCGAGCTGGACCGCATATCGAATAAATATTCGACGATGATCCTGGCCGCTCGCCAAGACTTTGAACATGACCGTGGGTTAATTTGGTCAATTGGAGCTTACCATGACTGGAATAAAATGAATCTATTTCAGTTGCGGTTCCACAACATGAGATTTGAAGAGCTTCCGCCGGAAGTGAAGGGTCGCGATATTATCGAGGTAGATTTCGCGGCGGGTAATGGCGTTCTCATCAACCGCGCTGTATTTGAGAGGATTGGACTTTATGATGAGGTGAACTACCCGCATTACCATGCGGACTCTGAGTTCCTACTAAGAGCGCGAGCGAATGGGATCCCCAGTTACGCGACTGTTCACGCGCCTATACTCTACAATGACATTTCGGATCATCTTCGGAAGCACGAGCAGGACGAGCGAGCCCGGCGCGAAATACAGTCTTCACCGCCCAGCGAACCGGACCGTTTCAGGTTGCTTTTGGAATCCTATCTGGCGCTTCGTGGCTCAATAAAAAGCAACTTCTATGGCCCAACGGTCAAGCATCACATCAGCACTTATGGCGGCGGTGGCGACGCTGAATATTTGAGGAATAGCGTTATTCTGTTGGATCAATTATTGGAGGCAGACAGTCCGCTTCGCAGCGTGAGTCTCGGCACGGCCATTAAATGGCTGAAAGAGGGTGTAGTCTGAGCGCGGTCCGCCAAGTTTAGGATTCGTCTATTAGGCTGGAAATTTTGTCCGCGAATTTTGGAGCTAATTCTGGCTCATCTGCGCAAAAATCTTGGAGAAAAGCTCGTCAGAAATTTCACTCCAATTGGCCGGCTCGACTTCATGTGTTCCTGGCTCCAGCGGTGATAAATCCATGACATGCCTCATACGCGTCACGAGCTCACGTACAGAATGGGGATCGAAATAGATCCCCGATTTGCCCATGATCGATCGGAATACCGGTATATCGGAACAAATAATGTGGTTTCCGAGCGCCGCACCTTCTATCAATGGCAGACCGAAGCCCTCAGCGAAGGACGAAACAATTAAGCCGAGGCTCTTTGTTAGAACGTAGCGGATCTCAAAATCTGATGGAAAATGTAGAAAGTGAAGATGTTGCGGATACTTGTTCAACAGTTCTTGCAGCTTAAGAAATTCGAAATCACAGTGCCATCCGAATTTTCCCATAACTATGAGCTTAAAGGGCTTGCCTTCTTGAGCCAAAATTTCGACGGCGCTTAAGACAGTCGCGAGATTCTTGCGAGGCTCGATTGTCGACAACCAAGAAAACACTGGCTGGTTTGCACAAGTTGCCGCTTCCCAAACGGGGCGCCGGATTTGAAGTAGATCTCCGATGGGAACAGGTAGAAAATCTGTCCCCAATTGGAAGCGGTCGATTCGCGGACGCGCTTCCGCGGTTTCGTCCTGCGACAAAATACTTTCGATGGATTCGATCGAGTCTTGAGAGTTGGTCAAGATCAGATCCGACCGGCGAGCGATGGTTTCAAAGTATTTCCGAAAAAGAACCGCCATTTCCGCCTCGAAGTAAGCCGGACTCGTCATTGGAAGCACATCGGGCAGGAATGTCGCCATAAACTTCATTCTCCGCCCCCAACGGGAAATCTGGCGGGCCTTTTCCTCGGAGAAGTCGAGTGTTAGATCAAGATTGAAAAGGCCAAATTCGCCCGAAACCTCCAACGGGTTCCCGTCAGTGTCGGCAAAATGGTATTGCCCATCGGCATCCAAGAAGCCCAGAATTACATTGGCAGAAAATCGCTCCGGGATTGTGGAAATGATATTCTGCACCACCCGATGAACACCGGAGTAGGTCACACGGCGCTTGATTTCAGAAATATCACAAACCAACAATGGCATTCACTCAATCTCCGGAACGTGCGGAAGGCTGACAAAGCCCGCTCGTATCTTGCTGATAAACGATGTGGCAAATTGCGCTTCCAGTGGACGAAACGCTGGCAGATCGTTCAGGTCTGAGCGAAAAAAATAGCCAAACCTCTCGGGTAGATCCACGTTGGCCTGAAAGAATTCTAGGTAGAACTCCTCCATGGACCTGTTATCCTCCAGAGTTATTGCATTCGGCACCTGCGCCTCCGAAGTAAGAATGAGCAAATGATTTACATGGTGAACCGCAAGAAATTCAACGATCAATCTCAGCCGGTTAGCGCTGATCAACTTCAAAAGATCAGGTCTCGCTACCAGTACGTGTGAAGCATAGCCACCATATCGTGTTGCCGCCGACGTTGCACAGCCCCATAGCTTCGGTGCGCCATAGTACACGTTAATTCCTTGCAAGGCTGACTGGAGTACACTTGCTTTCCACTCCATGGCGCGGTCCTGGGGCCAAACAACCGTAAATTCGACCTCCCGATCGATCGAAGCCCTGAATCGTGCTATTTCCTGCGCAATCACGTCAAATCCATAGGTCTCACCGCCAACCAACACCACATGCAGGTGGTGGGATGCGGCACCAATACGAACGACATCAACGACGGGACTTGCGAGACGCTGCCGCTCTAATGTCGCGTCTTCAATCACTTGAAAAAGTGATCTTCTGGATTCTTCGGGGGTATAGCTTAGACTGTTCTGCCTACCTTCTTCCAGAATGCCGCGCGACGGCGGAGTCTCCAAAAGAGCGATAATGTCGTCGGCGATCGCATAACTATCTTGCGCATCGCTGAAAAAGTGCCCGCCCTCGCCAAGGACTTCAACAGAAACGGCATTCCTCGCCGCGATCACCGGCGCACCCAGTCTCTGCGCCTCTATTAGAGGCAATCCGAACCCTTCATAGAGGGAGACGAAAGGCACCAGCTGGCAGTTCCGATAGAGTTCGACTTTCGTAATCTCATCAACAAAACCCAATTGCACAATGTCGTTAGCAAAAGGGGACGCTTTGCGCCTTTCCTCTATCAAACTAAAATCTGTATCGCGCTGGTAACCACCGCTGAGGACGAGTTGTAGAGGTGTCGCACGACAGGATTTCACAAAATCGAAAGCCTCGTACAATCGAAAGTGATTTTTATGAGCCCAGTTAAGAGCGGGATAAAATAGGAATGGCTTAACTGGAATTATACCATTGACAATTTTTCCGAGGGAACCAATGGCATTGGATTGCTCGGAGATGTTCGTATGAAGGCGCAAGCAACGGACATTGGCCGTTGGGTAGAGTCGCGAAATCGCATTTCTCTGCGCCTCTGATATAGTTATCACAACATCTGATTGCGCAACCGTGCGCTGAAAATCGACTTCGCGTTGGTTTCGTATATGGCTTGGTAAGAACTGTGGCGCGTCTTTGTGTTGGACATCAAGAATGATTCCAAATATCAAACATTCATGCGGAATGGGTGGTGTATCGAGGTTTCCGTTTGTGAGTGAAAAGTAGAAATCTGGTTTCCAGCGGAGCAGCGTGTTATCCGACGTCTCTACCAGATACTCGACGCCCGGAATGTTCCCGAATGCTTCTTTATCAAAATTGGAGCTGACCAAAAGTTTGGTGTCGTAGCGAGCCGCAATTTCTTTCGCGATCCAGCTAAAGACCCAAAACGCGCCGCCTGATCCTGATTGCGGTGTACGGGCCTCCCGCAAATCAACAACTGCTCGAGATTCACTGCGAGGTTCTATAGGCAAAATTATCACTCCAAGCGCAAAGAGAATTTGCGCGCATTAATAGCGCCGTAATTGAACTAGAAATCGCGACGCTATTGATTAAATCTACCCACGCTCAAGCTGACGTTAGCCAAAGTTGTTATGCATGAGCCAATCTCTTCCAGAGATTCTTCCCGCTGCGGGCGATAGTAGGAAAACAATCAATGCGGCAACATCGTTCGGAGAGTTCATCTGCCGCATCTCAATATGATCCTCAACGTATTTCCGATAGATCTCTGGAGAGACGTCCTTTTTTCGTGCGAGTTTTTCGATATCGAGATGCGTCATGTCGGTCTCTACCCAACCGGGACAGACAGCGTTCACAGTGATTTTTCTTGTGCCAAGTTCTTTAGCCCAAGTTTTTGTCAATCCTATAAGTGCAAACTTGGTCGCGCAGTATGCGCCGAAGTCCGCACGTCCCTCGATACCAAGCTGGGAGGATATGTTCACAATACGACCACCATCCGCAATCATTGGCAAAAGTAGCCGAGTAAGGTGAAATACGCCCGTCAAATTGGTGTTGACTATACGATCAAATGTGTCACGGCGCGAATCAGCAAGGCTCTCTTGCTCGCAAATGGCTGCGTTGTTGATCAAGCCGAAGAACGGACCTTCTAATGTCTTAGGAAATCCACTGTCATTCACTGCTATTAAGCTTTGATCGTAGTCATGGACGATCACATGCGGATGATTCAAATGTTCTGCAGATGACGTGGAGCTTTGATGCGACCGGACAAGAGCGTGCACCTCGTAACCGGCTTCTACCAACGCAGCGGTTGTCGCCTTGCCAATCCCGCGGTTTGCTCCGGTAACCGCGATCCGCTTTAACCGATTGGAATTCACATAAGTACTCCAAAAATTAGGAAGAGGCGCGAGGATACCTCCGTCGGCCGTGCCAACGGTAAAGCATCCAGCGCAACTTCGACCTGCGTTAATCGAACTCGGCGTTAGGGATACACTATTTTAGCTCGATGAAATATCGACAATATTGCCGTGCTCCAACGTAATTGTCTTATTACAGAACCGCTCGATTAAACTTTGGTCATGCGAGGCAAGCATAAGAATGCTCGCATCGTTAACAAACTTATCAAGGCGAGCGCGCATCTTCTGAATGAATCCGGCGTCACCTGCACCAATACCTTCGTCAATCAGCAAAATGTCCGGCTTGATTGAGGTCGATATTGCAAATGACAAGCGAGCGAACATCCCCGCCGAATAAGTTCGGAGCGGCAAATTAATAAAGTCACCCAACTCCGTGAACTCGACGATTTCGTCAATCCGTTCTGAGATTTGTTTCGCGCTAAGGCCCAGCACGTACCCTCGAAGGTAAATATTCTCGATTCCACTTGAATCCGGGTCCATACCGGCGCTCGGATCAATCAGTGTTCCAATGTTTCCAACTGTGCGGACTGTGCCACTAGTCGGTCTATACAGGTCCGCAAGCACCCGCAACAAAGTGGACTTTCCGGAGCCGTTATGGCCGATCAAGCCGATGCGCTCGCCGTCGCACACCTCAAGGTTAATCTGATTCAAGGCGCGAACTTGAACATGATCGCCCTTAGCTGAGCTGATACGCCCCCCCGTGGCTTGTGAGAGAATACGTTTCTTCAAAGAGCGCGAATTTGTTCCGTAGACGTTAAACTCAACACTGAGATTCGTAATAGATATATGCGGCATCCACAGTATCCTTAGACCCAGTAAGGAAGGCGCCCATATGCCTTCCGATAAACAACAAGAGCCGCAAAGCTACCCGCGACTGCCATTACACTGCAGACGATCCACGACGTGTATTCCGGTGCCTCCCCAAGCAAAGGCGCGCGGACGATTTCTAATAGATGATAGGCTGGGTTGAAGTCTATTACCGCCGGCCGCTTCGGAAACTGCCGGACTGACCAAAAAACAGGCGTAACAAAGAATATGATTTGTATCACGCTATTGATCAACTGCGGGATATCTCTGTATCTCGTCGAAAACAGCGCGGCGAGAAGCGATAGCCATGCAAGATTAAGCAAGAAGAGCAAAAATCCCGGTATAAAGAGAAGATAGTTGTGGTTCAGGGAGTGTCGAAAATATACAAAAACTAGCACATAGATCACCATATTGTGCGCGAGGACAATGGTGTTCCGTGCAAACGCTCTATAAAAATGAACTATAAGCGGCATGGGGACATTTCTAATGTATCCCTCACGCTCGATGAAAGCCACACACCCCTCGGTGATCATTGACGAGAGAAATGTCCAATAGATGAGGCCAGTCGCAACATAAGGCACGAAATCAGTCAAGTCCCGACCAAACAAACTGCCAAAGACCACAGATAAAGACGCAATCATCACGCCGGTACTCAGTGTTATCCAAAATGGCCCCAAGAGAGATCGACGGAAACGTTGCCTAATATCGTGAAGGGCAAATTTGAGCCAAAGATCGCGTTTTAGAAATCCGGCTAGAAGATCATGCTGCGCCAGAGCCGCCATGTTTTCTCCGCTTACAATCCGCTCAGGCTCCGGATTTCCTGCGTCAGAATTTACAGACGGCCTTTCATCTTGTGCACCTATTAAAGTTGTCAAACTCTACGTCTCCATCGTCAGCAATCCGAGCGCCTACTTATCAAAAGAACATGGCCGAATCTAGCCGGGGAGCCGTGGACGGCGGCGGATTTACACGACAGAGATTTATACCAACGCCCGTTTAACGTGTAATTCCCGGACGCACGTGATCTCCACGAAACGCATCGCGAACTGGAATGTCATGTTGGGCTCCATTTCGTCATTGCGCGTCTATGATCGGAACCAGACGTTGCATCATCCTGTCCAGGCGCGCATTCCAACTGAAATTAGCCAGATCCGGGTGGCCCAATGCTATCGGTTCGGGCGGGGACGCGAGTATTGTTGCTACCGCTTCTACCATTTCTTGCGGGGTATCAATGATGCTAATTTGCTCGGCCAATTGTGACAAAGCTGCTATTCTCGTCCCTACCACAGGTTTGCCAGCCGCAAGGTACTCATACAGTTTCATGGGGAATACTCCCGACATATAACCGGATGTTAGATTAGGGAGTAGAGCGACATCAATCCCACGCAGATAATCAGGCAGGACATCATATGTTTTGTAGCCTAGGAAATGTACATTCGACCGCTTCGCCAAACGAGCAACAATTGGATTAGCTTGGCGTTCTGGTTCTTGACCTATGAAAACCCAATTCCAATCTGGACTTAATTGGACGCATTTTTCGATAAAATGGAAATCCAGCTTATAGTCTGAAAGCACACCCACGTAACAGAGTTTCGGACCATTGATACACCCTAGGTCATCCGGAATTGACCCCTTTTGCCGGGCTTGGGCAAAGTGCTCGATATCCGCCACGTTTCTCTCGTAAATTGCCCTCGGTCCAGCGATTCTTGCGCAGTGATCCTGCAAGTACGGGCTTGTTGTAAACACCAAATCCGCCCGGGCTAACAGATCGTCTTCCATCATTCTAAAGATGGTGGCGTCTACACCAGGAATTGCTGCCAGGTCGTCGACGCAGTGATAGACCATTGCGGCCGCGGGAATGGCTTCGCTAACGCCGCTAATATAAGGATGGTAGGTCCATAGAACGATATCTCCCACAGAACTTTGAGAACACCAATTCTGTATTGCCCAGCGTAAAAGCCAACCATTTAGCCTCCTCACTATCGCAAATCTGTGGCCGAGCGGAACTGTGAGCGGCGAAAGAACCCATAGGTTTCCGCCCCTTTCAGTCGGCGCCGAAACCCCCCGCCGCAGCCTGGCTACCATTCGCTTGATATCCCTGGCATTTCCTCTTGGGGGCCGAATTCCAGGCGATTCGATATAGAGAACCCGGTGACCTCTTTCGGCAAGGCCTTTAGCTACATGTTGCTTGTTCGTCCAATATGGCGCGAGCCAATCAGCGGTCGAGAACAAGATGAAGGTCAGCCTGCGCTCGCTCAAAACGTCACCGGGGACTCTTGCGAAAGAATCTCAACTATTCGAGACGCTGCTTTTCCATCTCCATATGGGTTTGGGCGCCCCTCGAGCTGCAAGCGTCGATTCTCGCGGAGCCAACGTGCTGCGGCTGATACGATCTTGTCATGTACGATGGGGACGAGACGCGCGAAACCTGCCTTGACTCCCTCAGGGCGTTCCGTAGTTCGACGAAGCACGATAACAGGCGTTCCGAATGATGGTGCCTCTTCCTGGAGCCCACCGGAATCGGTGAGGACCAACTCTGCTGCCGACAAGCAGTGAAGGATATCGGGATAACTGATTGGATCGGATAAAGTTATATTTTCGATACCTGAAAGCGCCGGCACTACTATCGAGCGCACATTTGGGTTCAAATGGACCGGAAAGAAGAATAAGCGATCGGGAAATCGTTTTGCCAACGTTCTCACGGCTGCCACAATGATGTGGAGATCTCCCTCTAAGCTTTCGCGACGATGAGATGTTATAAGTACAAATCGCCCATTACTGAGGGAGACGGCGTTATTCACGGCTTCACTGACAGCTTGTTGATACCCGGATTGCCGAAGCTCCTCCAACGCGTCGACAACCGTGTTGCCGGTCACAAAAATCTTGGAGGCCGCAACACCCTCCTTCTGTAGTTGTCGAGCCGCACGTTTCGTCGGAGCGAAATGTAATGTGGCGAGGGATGCTAGAAGCCTGCGATTCATCTCCTCTGGAAAAGGGTTGTAGCGATGGTATGTCCGCAGCCCGGCCTCAACGTGCCCAACAGGGATCCTGTTGTAATGTGCGGCTAGGGCGGCGCTCAAAACTGTTGTTGTGTCGCCTTGAACAAGAACCAGATCCGGCCGCGCAGTTCGGAAGACCTCGTCGCACGCCGAAATTGCCCAACTGGTTAAGCCAGTTAACGATTGACCAGGTTTCATAATTTCCAGATTGACGTCGCAGGAGAGGTTAAAACTCGACAACGTCTGTTGCAACATCTCGCGATGCTGGCCGGTCGAAACAAGAGTGCACCTCAGTGTGCCGGCCCGTGATTGTAGTTCTCTAACAACAGGAGCCATCTTAATTACTTCCGGGCGCGTACCCACGATGACCATTATATGACGTTCACTCACCATCAACGATCTCCGAGAGAGGCATGTTCCTGCCGCGCCAGCTAACTCGAAATTCGAGATTGCGTTCAAGAGCAAATGCCGTGCCCTCAGAGATTTCGAATCCGCGTTCGGTTTTACGCAATGACAACCGCATTTTTGCGGAAATCCAGTCCAGGGCATCTACTTCATTCAGCCACAGCGTGCTTTGATCGTGCCCTGCGTTTCCAATGTAGTTCAAGAAGTCGGCATGCATTGCTAAGCGCTTTTCTTCAGAACCCCATCCGTATTCATATCGCGGCGAGAACGGATGATCGAGATAACCAAACATAGATTTGGCTTTGCGCGCGGCATCAAATGCTTGCTTGTTAATTGCCAGTGGATCCTCCTTGCTGAGGAGGCAGTCGCCATGCAGCATACATTGTTGGCTATGAGTTATTAGACCAGACGAATCTCCAGGTATGGTCCCCCCTCGCGCCAGCAACATTTCAGGATCGTTCGCTATGATGCCGCCTACGAAGCCTTGAAGGCCGGCTCGGCGCAATGCCCGCGGCACATAACTTGGATTCTGGTGGAACGGCGAAACAGCATACCGAATGGTTACATCTGGGAGGCGCTCCTCCAGCCAATCGGATGACGTTCGCGCCTCAAGAAAACATGCTTCTTCGGAACCACCCCATTCAGGTGCGTGCGTAACAGAATGGGACAATACCGCCCCTCCTGCATCAATTATGTCTTTTAGAAGGGCGACATGAGCGTCGCCTTCCTGCTGTCCCGTCTTTACTGCCACTGAAAAGGGCAAGCCGCGGCTTCTGTATAACTCAAAGAGTGGTCGCGCGGACGCAATGTCTTCATCGCAATCAAGACGCATCGTGACGACGCCATCAAAGCCACAGGGTGTCTCGCTCACCACAGGAACACAAGGCAAGACTTCGTGTCGCCAGTCGGCTAGGAATGTCTCTACAACAACCCACTCAAGGCTATCCACTCCACCCGTCGCGCGATTCCACCAGAGCAACGACGAAGTCTCGGTTTCAAATAGCGTGACAAACGGCATTTCTTCGCTGTTGGTGGAAGTAAATGCGGATGCAATTACGGTAGCTTGAGAGGCCTCCACAGCCATCGAAATGGACCACGGTCCTCCGTCCGCTGCTATCCGCCCATATCCCAGATTGTTCCACTCGTTAGCAAAGTCAAAACGAAGAAAGGGACGAGAGCGAAAAGGCGAAAAAGTTCCCAGTGGATGCGAATGCCACCGCACAGCCGCCTCGGACTCAGCAAATTCATAAGCACACGCAGGTTGGCACATTGCAGCGTCCAGCCAAGAAGCCGGAATTTCACCAACGCCCGAAAGGCCACACAACGAGGCAAGGTCGGTAGGCATAGATCCAAAGATCAAGATCTTGGAGTTCAGGCTAAGCGCCTTCTCGATTTGGCCGTATCGACTATGATCCGGAGATACAAAAACGAAGACACCGCCATCGACAATTATCGAAGTATCATCCGATGTGCTAACTGTTACCATGCCGCGAGTTGTGGAGCGCCGCAGCGCTTCAGTGATAACATCCGACGCCAATTTATTGGTGACATCTGCAAAAATTGTAATCATGAGCGAGATGCGCTTTCCGGGAGAAGGTGCCGGAATTTTTGCCGAACTCCCACCAACTTGAGTTCGGCCAATGAAATGAACTCGACTTTGACCTTGTCTGACCACCACGAGTAAATGCGGTCTCTGACAACATTTTCATCCACCTCAGCTTCAAGCACTAGGCGAAAAACGGGAATACCTTCGCGCATTTCGATCTGAAACTCGCGAATTCCTCCGACACGATCGAGCACATCTTGAATATAATGTGTTGGAAGTGGGGTGCCCGCAATTGTTATAACATCATGAATACGACCGACCATTTGGGAGATTACTAGGCCCTCCACACCCTCGGCTATAACGACGTTGTCACCTGTTCTGTATCGCAACAGCGGCATCATCCTGTTGAAAAGGGGAGTAATGACAAGCTCGCCGTTTCGGGAACCGTGAATTTCCGGAAAGCCGCTGTCTTCTGTTGGGCGAACTTCTGGCCAAGCGTAAAATTCATAAAATCTCATGTCGGTAGACGCGGGCTGAAGCTGATAAGCGATGACCCCTGCCTCCGCCAGGCCATAGCGGTTGATTACTCGACATTGAAGGACCCGTTCTATTCTCTCCCGCTGACGTGGCTCTAACAGCTCACCGGATGACTCGAATACCTCGAAAGCTCGATCCCGTCCGCGCGTCGCTTGGACATGTTCCGCTAGCCGATAGGCCGTCGATGGATGCGCATGAGCAAGATGTGGCCGTATCCGTTTAATCCTACGCCAAATGGCTTCCAATTCTTCATTTGAAAAGGTCGCGAAGAAAATATTGTCGCGGTTCATGGCAAAGCACTTTACGTGTTCGCGCCATCGATCTCGCCACGGAAACACTTCGGGAAATTTTGAGGCAAAATGCAACTCGCTTCGCCAGTGCGGGCTGCCGACATATTGACGGCTGGCCTGTGTGACGGCGGATGACCAATCAACGGCCTCCTGATCGTAATAAATCATTGCGGAGGGTCCTGTTGAACCTCCGGTTTTCGCTCCGTGCAAACGAATGCTCGCATAATCCTTGCGAAGAAGCCGTACCCCTTGTTCTCGGATTATATCTTTAGTCATGTAAGGAAGATCCTCTATATATCGAGGATCTTTGCGGATCTTGGTAGGATCAAATCGCCTCTCTGCGAAAAGATCTTGGTAATAGGGCACCATCTCACCTGCGAAAACCACCATTTCGGCAAGCCGAGAAGCCGCGCGTGACAGTCGTTCGGCCGGTGACCGGTCGAACTCGTCGCGGACCCACTTGGTCTTGCTCCGGATATCGCGCCCTTCAAAGTACTCCGCAAACGGATAAACTATTGAGGTAGCGAGGATCCCTCGCATTCCATTCCGGAGCGCACTCAAAATCATAATTTTTTTTCCACGTCAGCGCTGTCTTCAGCAGGTGCTAATGCGGTCGCGCCATTCTTGTCAACCATCTCGGAATAAGGGGGCGGATTGCCTCGGAATTTGCAGGCTCACTTCTCGGTGGACAAACGGGCTCAGTTCTGCGCGGAAATCAACAATCTGGCTGCTAATCGATATCGGGTTTGTATTCCAGAGTTCAATTTTAGCTTCCCAACTCGTGATAGAGACGACAATATTGTGAACACATCTTCTCTGCCGTAAAACAAGCAAGATAGCGGTCACGCGCTGCGGCACCCAGCACGGCAGTTTCGTGCTCGTTGTCCCAGATGGACTTCATAGCGTTCGACAGAGCATCGACATCGTTGGGCGGCACCACGAACCCGGTTATCTTGTCCAGGTTGACATAGCTTGTCCCCGTGCCGATTTCACATGAAATCATCGGCTTGCCGAACATTGACGCTTCGACCAGAGAAAGCCCGAAGGCTTCTGAGCGAAGATGCGAGGGAAAGACGACCCCCGCAGACAGCTCGAGCAGAGCAATCTTATCGTTGTCCGACAAGGATCCGAGAAAATGAATATTGCGCGGATTTTGCCCGGCGGCCTGCTTCAGTTCCGCCTCCATCGGCCCACTGCCAATGATAACGATATCGAGGCCATTGCGTTTCGCGGCCTCCAGCAGGATGTGGACCCCCTTGTAATACCGCAGGACGCCGACGAATAGGAGAAAGCGATTGGGAAGCTTACCGCGCCAACGGGCTACCGTCGCTTCATCCGCCTTAGGATAGTCGGCCTCGTCCAGGCCCAATGGGATCACTGTCGTCTTGGATTTGAAGCTTTCCAGCACATCACTCGACATGAGGTAGTTGGGAGATGTCGCCACAATGCGGTCGACGCTTTTCAGAAAACGAAACATTAACGGCTTGTAGAATTGCAGCAAGATCTTCTGCTTCACGATGTCGGAATGATAGGTCACGACAGTCGGCTTGCCGGGGGGAACGGTCAGATGGACGATATCCATCACTGGCCACGGAAAGTGATAGTGGACGATATCCGCCTTCTGGCTCAATTCTCGAAATCGCCCGAACGCTTCGCGCGAAAAACCGGTGGATGCGAATTCGAAGTCGAGCTTAGCCTTGTACGCCATATGCCCGTCGAATTCGACGCTGTTTTCTAACGGCGTTTTACTAAGTGAGAGAACATCTGATTCTATGCCATATTTGGCGGTACCCTTGGCGATCGCGTGAATGGTGCGTTCAACCCCACCGAATGTGTCGGGCCAATATGTTTTGAAAAAATGTAAAACGCGCATTCCACTCCTGTATAGAAAAGTGATGGCTGCGTCACCTCGAGCATCGTTAAGTCGGAGAAAACATCAGAAGCCACGCAATCTCCAGGCCAATCGCCGGAATATTTCGGCTGCATCGACGTCGACCGCACTGAGGGTCGACTAATTCTGAACTAGTGTCCTTAAGCAACTTGGATAGCAACGTGCGAGAAGGCGCTTTTTGCCACCATTCGCAGAAAACCCTTGCTCTGCCAGCCCCAGTGAATTAATCCCGCGCATTATTTTCGGTCGCCGATCGGCTTATCGTAAAGGAAATCTCATTGAAGTCGGGAAGCTTATACCAAGTTGGTGACAATGATCAGCGCCCTTGGGGCACGTGGCATGTGCTTGATATCGGTGATCACCACGTTGTTAAACGCATCGTTGTGAATCCGGGAGAGCGGCTATCCCTGCAATATCACAATCACCGTTCGGAGCGTTGGACCGCCGTTTCGGGGCATGGTGTTGCCGAGATTGACGGAACGGAACACGCTCTGCGGCTCGGGCATACAGTCGATATTCCGCTCAAGGCGACACACCGGGTTTCGTGCGCCGGAGATAAGCCGTTGGTTTTCATCGAAATTCAATACGGCGAGCTGCTCGACGAGAACGATATCATTAGGCTCAGCGACGATTACAATCGGGTCTGATATCGAAGCCGAATTTAATCGAATAGCTCGGCATCCGTCAACAATGGTTGCTGCCGATCTTTGGCGGAGAGCGTGAGCGCTTCCGTCACCTTCCAGTCGATGGCGATCTGCGTATCATCCCAACGGATACCGCGATCGCTCTCCCGCGCATAATAGTTGGTGGTCTTGTAGAGAAACTCGACATGGTCGCTCAATGTCAGGAAGCCATGCGCAAAGCCTTCGGGAATCCAGAGCTGACGCTTGTTTTCCGCAGACAGAAGAACGCCGACCCATTGGCCGAATGTCGGTGAGGATTTCCTGATATCAACGGCAACGTCGTAGACTTCGCCGGCCACCACCCGCACCAGCTTCGCCTGCGCATGCGGCGGCAGCTGATAGTGCAGACCCCGCAGAACACCCCTGCCCGATCGGCTGTGATTGTCCTGCACGAAATCGGCGCTTCGGCCGATCGCTGCTTCGAACTTCGCCTTGCTGAAGCTTTCGAAGAAGAAGCCGCGATCGTCGACAAACACCATCGGCTCGATAATCTTTACATCGGGAATAGCGGTGTCGATGGCCTTCATTCGTCGTCCTGCTCGGATTGTTAGCAAGGGAGGTGCGGCGTAAAGAGCGCCGTACTTAAAATACCCGCTCGCGCAAGATCCCAAGGAGATATTGCCCATAGGCATTTTTTTTCAGCAGGCTCGCCAGCGCCTCGACATCAGATGCACTGATCCAGCCGCCGCGATAAGCAATCTCTTCGGGACAGGCCACCTTAAGGCCCTGCCGGTTCTCGATCGTTGCAATGTAATGGCTAGCCTCCAGCATTGATTCATGCGTTCCGGTGTCGAGCCAGGCATAGCCGCGCCCCATGGTCTGGACGTCCAGCCGGCCGGCCTGAAGATAGTGAACGTTGACATCGGTGATCTCCAGCTCGCCGCGCAGCGACGGTCGGATGGATTTCGCAACGTCGACGACGCTTTCATCGTAGAAATAAAGGCCGGTGACCGCATAATTGCTCTTCGGAATCTTCGGCTTTTCCTCCAGGCTGATCGCCCGTCCACCCTGATCGAACTCGACGACGCCATAGCGATGCGCATCCTGCACGTGATAGGCAAAGACGGTCGCACCCGTTTCCTTGGCGCTCGCCTCGTGCAGCAACCGGGTAAAGTCATGTCCGTAGAAAATATTGTCCCCCAGAACCAGGGTCGACGGCGCGCCCGCCAAAAATGCCTCGCCTATCAGGAATGCCTGGGCCAGGCCATCCGGGCTCGGCTGGACGGCGTAGTCGAGCCTAATACCCCACTGGCTGCCGTCGCCAAGCAGCTGCTCAAAACGAGGCGTGTCCTGCGGCGTCGAGATGATAAGGATCTCGCGGATACCCGCCAGCATCAAAGTCGATAGCGGATAGTAGATCATCGGCTTATCATAGATCGGCAGAAGCTGCTTGCTGACCGCGAGCGTCAGCGGATAGAGCCGCGTTCCCGATCCGCCAGCGAGTATGATTCCCTTGCGTGCTTTCGTCATGGCTTTACGTCTTGTCCTTGATCCATCTGCCTCTGTATCATCGCCCGGAGCACATGGCCGGAAATCATCGGCAAGATTACGCTTTTCAATTCCCCGCGGCCCGCAATCTCGCCAGGACATCGTCGACACCGTCCTGCCATGCGGGAAGAGTAACATCAAACCGATCCATCAGCTTTCTGCAATTCAGCCGCGAATTGGCCGGACGCTTGGCAGGGGCCGGGTAGTCAGCTGTTGATATCGGCTTCAGTGCCTCGAGAGACAGCGCAAGCTTGACATTTGCTGCTAACGCCTCACGAACGATATGCGCGGCATAGCCATACCAGGAGGTGCTGCCTTGCGCCGTGAGATGAAAGGTCCCCGAGAGATCGCCGGGAACTCGCGAGGCCGTGATGCGCTCGATCGCCGTGCGTGTGACATCGGCAATCAAGGCGGCCGACGTCGGCGCACCAATCTGGTCGGCAACGATGTTCAATGCGCTTCTTTCACCGGCCAGCCGAAGAACGGTCTTCAGGAAGTTGCTGCCGTGATGACCATAGATCCAGCTGGTGCGCAAAATGACATGCTGCGCGCCGGAGGCGCGCACCGCCTCCTCTCCCAGCCATTTGCTTTCGCCGTATACCGACTGCGGATTGACCGCATCGTCTTCCCGATAGGGATCGGCTTTCGCGCCGTCGAAGACGTAGTCGGTCGAGTAATGCACGAGCACGGCGCCGTGATCGGCGGCCCAGCGTGCCAGTAACCCCGGAGCGGTGGCATTGACCGCCATCGCCGGCTCTTTATCGCTCTCGGCCCGATCCACCGCCGTAAAGGCGGCCGGGTTCACGATGAAACCAGGCTTGTGCTCGTCAAGAGCAGCAAGGATGCTGGCTTCGCTGGCCAGATCCATATCCGCGCGCGTCAGGGCGACGACATTCGCCAAGGCACCAAGCGAGCGTTGCAGCTCGAAACCGACCTGCCCATTGGCGCCGGTGATCAGGATCGAACTCACAACTCGACCTCATACTGCTTACCGACCCATTCGCGATATGCGCCGCTGGTGACGTTACGAACCCAGTCCTGATTTTCGAGATACCATGTGATTGTCTTGCGAATGCCTGTCTCGAACGTCTCCTCGGGTCTCCAGCCGAGTTCGCGCTCGAGCTTGTTGGCATCGATCGCATAACGACGATCGTGGCCGGGCCGGTCCTTAACGAAGGTGATCTGATCACTATAGCGGCCGCCATCAGCCTTCGGTCTGAGCTCATCGAGGATGGCGCAGATCGTATGAACGACATCGAGATTCGGTTTCTCGTTCCAGCCGCCGACATTATAGGTCTCACCGAGCTTGCCGGCTTCCAGGACGCGGCGAATGGCACTGCAATGATCCCGGACGTAAAGCCAGTCGCGGATCTGCTGGCCATCGCCATAGATCGGAAGGTTCTTTCCCGAAAGCGCGTTCAGGATCACCAGCGGGATCAGCTTTTCCGGAAAATGGTAAGGTCCGTAATTGTTGCTGCAGTTCGTCGTTAAGACAGGCAGGCCATAAGTATGGTGCCAAGCCCGGACAAGATGATCGGAGGCCGCCTTGCTGGCCGAATAGGGGCTGTTCGGCTCATAACGATTGAGTTCGTTGAACGGCGCATCATCCTGCGACAGTGTGCCGTAGACCTCATCCGTCGAGACATGCAGAAAGCGGAAGCCTTGCTTCTCCCCCTCCGGCAATCCAGCCCAATAGCCGCGCACGGCTTCCAGCAGATTGAAGGTACCGACAATATTCGTCTGGATGAAATCGCCGGGGCCATGGATGGAGCGATCGACATGACTTTCGGCTGCGAAATTGAGGATCGCACGCGGCCGGTGAATCGACAGCAAATCGCTCACCAGCTCGCGATCGCCAATATCGCCATGCACGAACACATGGCGATCATCACCCTTCAACCCCTTCAGCGTATCCAGATTGCCGGCATAGGTCAGCTTGTCCAGGTTGACGACCGTCTCGTCATGTCCCTCAAGCCAGTCCAGCACAAAATTTGCACCGATAAAACCGGCTCCGCCCGAAACCAATATCGTCATCTAAAGCCTATTCTATTTTAGGCACAAAGCTAAATTGTCGACACGAATCAGCGACAAAACAAATCTTACGACAAGAAGGCGTTTGTCCTTCGAAAAGATTTCAATCATCGGAAGATTGATATCCGCCTCGAGCCGAGACGAATCAAAATATGTATTTAAATCAGGAAACTTGAGATTGGCTGGGGAACCTGGACTCGAACCAAGATTAACGGAGTCAGAGTCCGTCGTTCTACCATTGAACTATTCCCCAACGACCGCCAGGCGATAAAACCGTTCGCGGTGAAGGCTGCGCCTCTATAATCGAATTCGTCGCAAATGCAAATAGTTTACCGCAAGCAAATGCGATTTTTTGGCAATGCGCATCCATGCCCGAAATGATGGCCATGCCGGAAGCATGGGGCTGGTCATTTCACCAGCGCAATAGGCGTTTGCCGAGGACGTATCCGACTGATGTCACCATGGCGATCGCGATTGGATACCAGAGCATGACGAAAAGCGGGCTGTCGTCCGTGCAGTTGGAGGCGTAAAAGGTCGCGGCGATACCGCTGGCGGCGAGCCCGGCGACGGCACCGGCCGCACCCGGGCTTTCCGGCGCGCTATGGCGTAGCGCAAAAAGGAAGCAGGCAAGCGGCCCGATCGACAAAAGCGGAATGAGCGTCAGGCAAAAGCGGGCATTGTGCCCGATCATTCGCGCGCTCCAGCTGTCAGCCGGCATGATGGCCATTTCGACGGCGGCGGCGGCAAGCAGCAGGAGCGGCGCCGCCAATAGCGTCCAGCCCCAGATGCGCAGCGATACGCCTGGCCGGCCGATGCGGAAGACGACGGCGCAAGCGGTCACGGCAAGCGCAATGGTCACCACGAATTTGAACAGGAAGCGGACGGTCTGCATCGCGCTGTCTATGTCGGCCCGAAAGCCGATCATCGCAAAGAAAATGCCACCGCTGATCAGGATGCCCGCGACGACCGCCATGGTCAGGGCCTTGCCGATCCGTGTGCGGACCGGCGCGTCCTGCGCCAGAAGATTAATGAGGTCATCGGTTTTCACTGGTCTCACTCCGATAGATGGCCGCAAGCGCCTTCAGCGCGCGATGCAGCGCCACGCGCACCGCCCCTTCCGTCATTTTCAGCCGACCCGCCGTTTCCCGCACGCTGGCTCCCTCGACGGAAATCGAGCGTACGATGGTTTTCTGCGGATCCTTCAACTGCTCTAAGATACGATCGACATCGAACCGATCCAAGGCGTCGGCATGGTCTTCCGCCTCCAGAAAATCGATCACATCGTCGATCGGTACGCTCATATGCCGCCCACGCCGCCTGAGGCTATCGATCAGCTTGTTACGCACGATCGTCGACAGCCAGGGCCCGATCGGGCGCGATGAATCCCAGGTTCCGCGCTTCAGATGGACAGCCAGCAGCACTTCCTGAACCACGTCCTCGGCCTCGCTCGCCGGGGCACCGAGCTGATCGCAGCGCCTTTTCGCCATGGCGCGCAGATGCGGCGTCACCGCGGACAAGAAACGGTGATACGCCTGCGCATCGCCGCTGATGGCGGCGCGCATCCAGACTGCCCATTCCTCTTCCCGCGCCGAATGATTCATCCGACATCTCCTCTACGCGGATCCGCAGGCTTTCGTTACCGGCAACGGCACTTATTTTTCAAGCCCTTTCGTTTCCATCGGGAGCCGCCGAACCCGCGCCTTTCCTCGATACCCGTATCAGGCTCGCCATTACGGGGAGCATATCAACCCGACTGGCAGATAGCCGGCGCGGTATGATGGACGCCATCTCGAAAAAATTTCGATATGGCTGTAACATCCGACCGTGACGCTCCGTAGCCTCGATGCAAGCCAATGGCGGCTCGCATCCATCAAGGAGACAGATCCATGAAGAACAGCATCATCACCCTGGCCATCGCGGGCTCGATCGCCTCGGCACTGGCATCCGTCGCCGTTCCGGCATCGGCAGCCGACTCCAAGGAAAAATGCTACGGTGTTGCCCTCAAGGGTCAGAACGACTGCGCCGCCGGCAAGCATGATTGCGCCGGCAAATCGACCATGAGCTACGACAAGATGTCCTTCAAGCTCGTTCCCACAGGCACCTGCACCTCCATGAAGACCCCGAAGGGCCATGGCTCGCTGACCCCGGCCTGATCCGAAACCGGATCGCCAGCCGATCACCCGTCGTAAGGAGCATGTCATGAACAAGATATCCGCGCTCGCCCTGGCGGCATTGGTTGCCACTGCTGTGACGCTGGCTGCCGGCGCAACCAGCGCCTCGGCCGCCGACGCCAAGGAAAAATGCTACGGCGTCGCCCTCAAGGGACAGAACGATTGCGCCGCCGGCCCCGGCACGACCTGCGCCGGAACAGCGAAGGTCGACTATCAGCGCAACTCGTGGAAGCTGGTTCCCGCCGGAACCTGCGAGACGATCAAGACGCCGAACAGCCACGGTACCCTGGTGCAGGGTCCGGCACCCGTCTGACAAGGCAGCGCGAACACGCGGGCGGCGCATCTTCTCACAGGCGCCGCTCACCTCCCGACGGAATGATCTCTTTGTTTTCACGCAATTCCGGACGCAAAACCGCTTCGCACTTTTGCTGGAAGTGCTCTTACCCGGAGGCCACAATGAAACCGTCAGAACTTCCCCGCCGCGCCGGCGTCGGCTTCAAGCCGAAGCATTTCGCCGCGATCGATGCCGAAACGCAGCCGATCGGCTTTTTCGAGGTTCATGCCGAAAACTATATGGGTGCCGGCGGCCCGCCGCATGCCCAGCTCGGCCGGCTGCGCCAGGATTATGCCTTGTCCATTCATGGTGTCGGTCTTTCCATCGGCTCGATGCAGCCGTTGGATACCGAACATCTTGCCCGCCTGAAGATCGTCTGCGATCGCTACGAGCCGGAGAGCTTTTCGGAGCATCTCGCGTGGTCGAGCCACGACACGACCTTTCTCAACGATCTGCTGCCCCTGCCCTATACCGAGGCGACGCTTGCGCAGATCTGCGACCATATCGATCAGGTTCAGGCGCTGCTCGGCCGGCAGATGCTGCTGGAGAATCCGGCTACCTACCTGCTCTTCGAGGAAAGCACGATCGAGGAGACGGCGTTTCTGGCGGACGTCGCCCGCCGCACCGGCTGCGGCCTGCTGCTCGACGTCAACAATGTCTTTGTCGCCGCCACCAACCACCATATGGATGCACGGGCCTATCTCGAGCGCTTCCCGGTGCAATGGGTGCGCGAGATCCATCTGAGCGGCCATTCGGAGACTATCGACGATGCCGGCGCGCCGCTCCTGATCGACAGCCACGATACCCCGGTAAAGGATCCGGTCTGGGAGCTTTACGAAGAGCTGATCGGCCGGACGGGGCCGATTGCCAGCCTGGTCGAATGGGATAACGACGTGCCGGAATGGCCCGTTCTGAGAGCCGAGGCCGAGGCTGCTGACGCCATCCTCAAACGCGCGGCCAATCGCCGAGCGGCATGAGGAGAGGATTATGTCTCTCGCCACGCAAACCGAATTCGCCGCGGCCCTCATAGATTCTGACCTGGCCGTGCCCAAGGGGCTTACAGCCTGGAGCGGCCCGGAGCCGGCGCGGCGCTTTGGCGTCTATCGCAACAATGTCGCGATCGGCCTGATCAGTGCACTCGCCTCACGCTTTCCGGCAGCCGAAAGGATCGTCGGTGAGGAGTTTTTTGCAGCCATGGCGCAGGAATTCGTCCGCCTGCATCCCCCGCGATCGCCGCTGCTGCTTGCCTATGGCGATGATTTTCCCGACTTCGCCGAGGATTTCGAGCCGGCGCGGGAAATCCCTTATCTGCCCAACGTTATGAGATTGGAGGCAGCCCGGGGCCACGCCTATCATGCCGCCGATGCAACGCCGCTCAACGCCGCTTTGCTGGCGAACATCGAGCCGGCGGGCCTGGCCGATCTCGCTTTCGTGCCGCATCCCTCCGCCTCGATAGTGCGTTGCGCCCATCCGGCCGTCACCATCTGGGCGATGAACACCGGCGAAATCGAGCTTGCGGATATTGCCGATTGGACGGCCGAGGATGCTCTCGTCGTCCGCCCGGAGATGATCGTCGAAGTGCATCGCCTGCCTCCAGGCGGCGCCGTCTTCCTGGAGCGGCTATTTGCCGGCGCCGATCTCGGCAGCGCCTTCGAGACGTCTCTTGCCGAAGCCGCGGATTTCGATCTTTCCGCCAACCTCGCCGGTGCGTTTACGGCAGGCGCTTTCCTGGCCATTCGCTGAACGAGAGGAACCAAGATGCAGAACCCGATGATGACGGCCGCTCCGGCCGAACGCGAAACCGTGCCCCAAAGGCTCTATGGCGGCTTAAAGCTTCTCGACCGCATTCCGCATGATCTGATCGCGCTCATTGCGCGGCTGTCGGTCGCCGCCGTCTTCTAGCAGTCGGGACAGACGAAAGTGGAAGGCTGGCATGCGACCGATAATGCCGTCTATCTCTTCCAGACGGAGTATAAATTACCGCTGGTCGATCCCTGGATCGCCGCTCATATCGCGGCTTTCAGCGAGCATTTCTTTCCTTTTCTGCTCGTGATCGGCCTGGCAAGCCGGCTTTCGGCGCTGGCATTGCTTGGCATGACGCTGGTGATTGAGATTTTCGTCTATCCCGATGCCTGGCCGACGCACGGCACCTGGGCAACCTGCTTTCTGGTGATCATTGCTGGCGGGCCTGGGCGCATCGCTCTCGATCATCTGATCGCCAGGTGGTTTGGCCGCTCGTCCCGAGGCGGGATCGAGGGGAGCGCCCGGTAGCGGCGCTCCTTGGCATGACGGCCAAACGAAGTCTATCGAAGGACCGGCTCCCCATGGAAGCGGCGCTGCGAGGGCTTCGAGACGCCGAAACCCACCTCCATCATCAGGCGCGGCTTCCGCGTGGGCACCGTGCCCATATGGAAGCCGAAGGGATCCTCGACGAAGCCGGATCCGGCTTTGCCGGTCAGCGTCAGCGCATTCGCCTGCCCATAATAATCGAGCACCTCGTTTGCCGGATGCCCCACAAGCAAAGTCAGCTGATGCCGGGCCCGGCGGCGCCTATGGCTTCCCTTGATGAAGACGTGCGGGCCGGTGTCCTCGTCCACGTCGACGAGATTGAAGAAGAATTTCAGCATCCGCCAATCGTCGAGATCGAAGTGATACTTGTCGAGCGAGGCGAGGCTTCTGTCGGCTTCGGAAGCCTGCGTGGGAAAGCTCCACCAGATGCGGGTGGTGATCACCTTGGCCTGCCCGCCGAGATATTGGCGGGCGACATCGATCAGCAGCGGATCGCGCTGCACCGCCATGACGGCCTCGCAATCGAGCGAGCGTTCGAAGAAGTGCCCGCTGAGAATCGGCCGCCCGAAGCGGGCTTCCGCTTGCCCATGTTCGCTCGCGACGAATTCGAGCTGCCTGTTGAAATTACCGTAGCAGCCGGTATTTCCAGCAAATTCGGCAATCTCCCGATGGATGTGATCCGGCAGCATCAGGCTCGGATAGATACCATCCGTCCGCAAGGCATTGACGACGGCGCTGCGCTCGACATCGGTAAACATCGAAGCGCCGGAAACGGGAAGTTTTACGGACTGCCGGGTCGCAAGCCAATGGATCCGCCGAAAGGGCAGGGTTCTGGCCAATAGGAACATGGGCAGCCAGGCCGGATTTTCTTTAAGATCGGTCAGGTAAGTTGGTATCCTGACAGCCATACGCTTGAAGCGGCTGCCCTGCCGGGCGATAGACTCCAAATCTTTTGCAGGGGGCAAGTCTCTTGCCGGGGAATTGTGCATGGCTATCCTTTCCGCACGTTTGCAAAAACCCGTGGCAACAGGCCCAACACACTGTTGACGATAATTCATTGAAACTTTAACATTTATTCGTTGTAGCGAATGTCTGCTGCACTGCGGCAAATAGAAGCCCATCGCCCTCGGTCAAGGGCCTGGAAATTCATAAACCTGATTTGATCGATAGAAATTTCCGCATCGACACGCAGGGCTTTCGCAAGCGTTTACTAAAGCTCACGGTTCGGTTGTTTTTGGGGCTGCTGGATCGAAAAACATCGCGGCCCGATGCGCAAAAACCAGATTCATTTGCCGTTGCTTAGGACAATAGCGCTATTAAACACGCAGGCGGAACGACGGGATCGAGACCACCCGACGACATGGTTTGGTGGCGGCTGCGATTTCGACAGTCTTCCGATAGTCATATTCCTGTTCGCATTATTGGTTAGATGAGCGAAAACCTCAAAAAGGGCCTCCTTATATGGCAGAAACGAAGACCTTTGAACCGGCGGAAGGCATAGTCGATTTCGACGCGGGCGAGGGCGAGAGCCCCACCGTGGTGGAGATGAACGACTATACGAAGAGCCTCGCCCAGGCGAAGGCCAAGTCCGTCAAGCTTATCGACGCCATCACCGGTCAGGTGCTCAAGAAAAAAGATGCGGTGCATGTCGACGACCTTCGTCCCTCGCTGGCGGATTTCATGCGGCTGAAGCACCCCGAACTTCGCGCCGACGACTATATCAGCCGCAAGGTGATGGACGACTACCGTGCTCAGTATATCGCCGAACTGCTGACCGACGAGCGCGGCGAACTTTCCACACTTGAGGACGAAGTCGTCGAAAGCCTGAAGACGCATGATACGCTCGCCGAAAACATCGAAGAGGATTATGAGGACCACCGCTCCATCGGCGACCGGATGGCCGACGGCGTCGCCTCCTTCGGCGGCAGCTGGGTCTTCATCATCTCCTTCTGTCTGTTTCTCGCCGTCTGGATGGCTGTCAATATCGTCATGGGCGAAAAGCAGGCCTTTGACGCCTATCCGTTCATCCTGCTCAACCTCGTCCTTTCGACGATCGCCGCGCTGCAGGCGCCCGTCATCATGATGAGCCAGCGGCGCCAGGAAGAGAAAGATCGCCTGCGCGCGCTCAACGACTACAAGGTCAACCTGAAGGCAGAACTGGAAATCCGCCACCTGCATGAAAAGGTCGATCATCTCCTCAATCGCCAATGGGAGCGGCTGACAGAAATTCAGCAGATCCAGATCGAGATGATGCTGGAACAGGCGAAGGCCGCCACCCGGGCGATCAAGGCCAATAAGGCTGCAAAGGCGAAGACCAGCGCGCTGAAGAGCCTCTTCACCAAGGCCAAGGACGCCGATCCGGACGAATCCGCCAACTGACTATGGACCAAGCGGCTGCGCATTACGGGCGGAGTTGAAAGATCTATTTTCATGGATACTCCCTCGGTAGCCCACTGAACTCGGGCGGCAGCACCTTACGAGAAACCAACGAAATACCGATAGATGGATGACAACGACGTTGACCCCCAAACGGGTCTTTGACCCCATGCTGCCACTCATTGGGCACTATCGACAGATTCCCGATACCGAAGACAAAGCACTCACCGCTTGGCTGGAAGGCCAGCTCGATGAAATCCTGTCACTGTCCGAAGTACCGCCACGATGTCCCCATTGCCAGGGTACGGAAACTGTTCTTGCCACGCGGGCCGCACACCCTAAACCGGTGATCCCCGTCTTTCGATGCCTCGACTGTGACGTCCACTTCCGCCGTACGACCGGTACACCGCTATCGGGGCTAAAGTTCCGCAACCTTCCACTGTTCATCAAGCTCTTGTCGCAACAGCGGCCGGTCAACGACGCGGCAGACGCCCTTGGCGTCAAAGCGGTGACGGTGGCGCGTTGGATCAAGCGGACACGCCAGTGGATCCTCGAGCTCGATCCGACAGGACATTGGGAGGCGAAGGTCCGGCTGGGTATGGAGATCCGTCCTGAAATCCCATGCCCGCGGTGTGGCGCGGTCGATCGCATGCATTATCGGGGCTTTGATGCCGACACAGGAGAGCGGAGATGCCGATGCGACGCCTGTGGGCATTACCGCCGCCTGTCCGACCTGCTTCACAACCAGGGACCAGATTTTGCGCTCGAGCATCGCATCTCGGAGCGACCACCATCGTCGCGCCGCAAGAGCTGATGCATGATGGTCATCGGGTGATCAATCCGCGCTCATCCTCGAAGTCTTGGAAAAACCGCCTCTACGAACCGCCCGCGCCCGAGCTTTGCCTCCGGGTACTCGAAGTTGGTTGGTAAGCGATCTGACGCGCCACCGCCGAAGCTCTGATCGCCGCTGGATGAAAGTTCAGTGGCACGTCACAGGCTCAACGGAAACCGGAAATACAGCCACACCGCACGGGCGATGATCTGCGGCGGAAAGCGGTGGTTCTTGTAACTGATCGTCGTCGAGCTCATCCTCGCCGAAGTATCCGCCAACCGTTAAGCTGCAGACAACGTGACGTCGCCGGTCGCGGAGCTGTTTTTGCCGCTGAAATAAACGCCCTCTGACGGCGGCCTGTCCTGTCCGATCGACAGAAACGAACAGCCACCTTCTCTTGGGAATTCTCCATTGATCTTGCCGAACATCGATCGCTCATGTCCGCAGGACAGGTGACAGCCGGGCGGCTAACGACATTGTGATCCATCGAACGCGAAAATCTTTGGGCGCTTCATCCATTCGACCAGAGTAACCGCGGATCGCACAGCCTCATCAAATGTACAGGTTCGCTGTTCACGCAGGTGGCTGAGGGCTCAGGGCTGGGGGCTGGGGGTGATCTAATCCCGGCATACCAAGGATTACAGCAGGTTTCGGCTTGTGCCCGTTGGGCTGTTGGCGTTAACAAACCCTGGGGAATGGATACGATTTGGACCTGGTGCTCGATGGATTTGACTGAACGGCAGTTTCGATCCCTGTTCGACGCGCGTACCTGGGAGCGTGGCGTTTCCTATGCACGACAGGGGCGAGTTTCACGCGTTCGCCATGAGGCGGACGGGAATATCACCGCATCGGTTCGCGGCAGCGGCGGAAAAACGTATAACCAGACGATTTCTCCGATCCGCGACGAGCAGGGCTTAAGCGGCAGATGCAGTTGCCCGGTCGGCATCAATTGCAAACATGTGGCGGCGGTGTGCCACAACATCGCTGCCCAGCATACCAAAAGTTTTGTGAGGGATGACCAAGCGATCTTGTCAGCTGATCGTCGGAAACCCGCCTTGCCGCAGGAGTTGCCGACATTGGTTTCCCAATGGCTCGGTATGTTGCGGCGTGCAAAAGCTCAAGGTGATGACGATCCGGAAGATTGGCCGGCGACTGTCAGGGATCGCTTGCTCTATATTCTCGATGAGAATGCGAGGAGCGGCTTGACCGTTGAGACGATGAAGACGTCCGTGCTGAAGTCAGGCGGTTACGCAAAGGCAAGGCGCTACGACACCTCTCGGTTAACGAGCATCGATTGTCCTAAATTCATCCGTCCGCAGGATCTGCGGATCCTCGGGCGGATCCGCATTCTCGGTGTCACGGCTCATACTGGATATTACTATCCTGCAACGACAGTTCCAGCCGCAGAGGAACTCGTTTCACTCATCGACATGATCGTACGGACGGGACGCGGTAGATGGAAGGATCCACAGGGACCGGCCCTGTTCATGGGGAGCGAACGACAGGCGCGGTTTTTCTGGGACACGCAGGCAGACGGTTGCCAGACGCTCGTCCTGAAGGATAAGCAGGAGAAATTAATTCACCCACTCGCCATCGATCCCCCCATGTTCATCGATACGCAAACTGGCGAGATTGGGCCTCTTGTGACCAACACTCCGCCTCGTATGCTTTCGGTTCTGCTGAAGGCGCCGGCCATCGCTCCCGAGCATGCCGTCGCGGTCGCTCAAGGGGTTTTCGAGATCGGTATTGCTGATATCCCGGAGCCGTCCATGATCGCGGCCGAAACCCGCCAGGGCCGTGCTCCTGTTCCCTGTCTGAAGCTGTTTGTCTTCAAGGCGACGCGGCATGATTCCTATGGCTGGAATACGAAAACCGTGCGCCTGCCGACGATCAGGCTCAGCTTCGATTATAACGGACACGTCGTCGAAGGCGGATCCGGTGACAAAGAGCGATTTTTGGAAGGTGGCAAGGTGATCACCTTCCTGCGCGATAAGCAGGCAGAAGAACGGGCCTACAGCCGGCTTGAGGACGCCGGGGCGAGATATGCGGCGGACATGATGGAAACATGGCCGCGTAATGCCAGGGATGAGGATCTCTACTTCTCGGATCCAGATGACGAGGAGTTCGACGATTTTGGAGATCCTGATATTGATGCGCCGCGAGTCGATGTGCTGCAATTCATGGCAACGGTTGTTCCCCGCCTGAAAGCTGAAAGCTGGCAGATTGATATCTCCCCCGACTGGCCGTTTTCCTTTTATGAAGGGGTTGTCGAAATCCGCGGCGCGGCCATGCCGCAGACGATGACCGCAGATAACGACTGGTTTTCGTTCGGCCTCAACCTGATGGCGGATGGTCACAAGGTCGATCTGGTGCCGACAATTCTGCAACTGTTGGCGCAACTGGACTTTATCGATCGCGACGATGAGGACTGGGAGGATGCCGTTGGCGCCGTCCTTGACGGGATGAAACTCTATCCACAACTGGAAGACGGACGTTACGTCGCTCTCGACGCGCCCTTACTTGTTCCGCTTCTACGCGTGTTTCTGACGGCGAGCGGCCTTCTCGACGGCTTTCACCGTGCCGAAGCAGGTCGCGTTCACGATGTCATCGATGCGCTCGATGGCTGCGGAGTTGCTTTTGACGGGGGCGCAGAACTACTTGCACTCGGGCGCAGGCTACAAGCCCTTTCGCATACGCCGGACGTCGAGCCGCCTATCAGTTTCCATGGAGCGTTACGGCCGTATCAGGCGATCGGCTACGGCTGGTTATGTGCACTTGGAGAGACCGGGTTCGGAGGCGTTCTTGCCGATGACATGGGATTGGGCAAGACGATACAGACGCTGGCATTTCTGGCGCGGCGCCTTTTGGGACAAGATGCACCGAAGATTCCGGCGTTGCTTGTGGTGCCAACCAGTCTCGTTCACACCTGGAGGCGACAGGCAGCACTGTTCGTGCCCGATCTCAAGGTCCTGGCCCTGCATGGGCCAGGCCGGCAGAAAGACGTCGAGATCATCGACGATCATCATGTCGTGATCACCACCTATGCGCTGCTTCACCGCGATTTGGGTGTTCTGGCATCCCGGCAATGGGATGTCGTCATTCTGGACGAGGCACAGGCCGTCAAGAATCCCGCCTCCGGCATTGCCAAGGCGATCCGTAGCCTGAATGCCCGGATGCGGCTGGCTCTGACCGGCACGCCGATGGAAAACTCCCTTATGGATCTTTGGTCGCTTTACGACTGGCTGGTTCCCGGTCTTCTCGGCGATCGAAAGAATTTTCGATCGTGTTTTGTCACTCCGATCGAGAAGCAGGGAGACTCGCGCGCGCAAGCCGCCCTCAATGTCCGCATCCGACCGTTCATGCTGCGGCGAACCAAAGAACAGGTTGCAATCGATCTGCCGGAGAAGACCGAAATCACCGAGCTTGTGCCTTTAGGCAACCAACAAGGCTCACTCTATGAGGCGGTGCGTCTGGCCATGGACGAGCGGGTTCGCAAAACGATCGCCGAAAAAGGGCTGGCGGCAAGCCATATCACTATTCTCGACGCCTTGTTAAAGCTGAGACAGATTTGTTGCGACCCAACGCTTCTCAAGCATGACGACGTCAAAGCCGTGACCGAGAGCGCGAAGCGGGAACGATTGATCGAACTTCTGTCGGATTTGGTGGCGGAAAGGCGTCGGGTTCTGGTCTTCTCGCAATTTGTCGAAATGCTGGATTTGATAGAAGCCGATGTTCAGGCCCAAGGCTGGGCTTATGCCCGGCTGACCGGACGCACCGTGAACCGGGATGAGGTCGTCGACAGTTTCCAGAACGGCGACGTGCCGATTTTCCTGATCAGTCTTAAGGCGGGAGGAACTGGCCTGACGCTGACTGCGGCCGATACGGTGATCCTTTATGATCCGTGGTGGAACCCCGCGGTCGAACGTCAGGCTATGGATCGTGTTCACCGCATTGGGCAAGATCGCAAGGTCTTCGTCTACCGGCTGATTGCCGAAGGCTCGGTCGAGCAGGCCATTTGCGGGATGCAGGAGCGAAAGCAAGCCGTGGCCGATGCCCTGTTCGACAGCGGCGAAAGCAACCCGTTCGTCCTCGGCGAAGCCGAGATCGCAGCCCTGTTTCGGCCGCTTCAAGACTAGCGAGGAAGCTTTGACCAGATCAGCCGCGACGGCGAGATCGGAGTTGGAAAGCCACAGCGGACGACATCCTGTTGGACGCCCCAGTGCTGCTCGTTCATGCCATGCCCGACAAGGTTTGGATAACCGAATGCGATAATTCATCCGTTATGTGGCTTTCGCCAACGCATCGCGATGCTAGCTTTCAGAGCGCGCCCCGGGCCTCCTCAAGCGAAACTGCCTTTGCTGGAATCCGGATCGAGAAATCAGGAATTGCGCGACTTCAGCTCAGTCTGGAACTGGTTCTGTATTGACGGTAATTGATTTTTGCATTACCAAATACACCTAAGTAAGCTCAATGGAGGTTGTGATGGCATCGCTCGCAGTCACGGCAAAGGGGCAAATCACGCTCAAGCGGGACTTATTGCAACACCTCGGCATCAAGCCCGGAGATCGGATCAATTTTGAAAAGCTCCCCGACGGCGAGCTGCGGGTGCGGGCCGCACGGGCAACAGGCAGCATAGAAGACTTCTTCCATGCCCTCGACGGCAAAGTGAAGTTGAAAAAACCACTGACGATCGAGCAAATGAACGAGATTGCGGCGACCGGGTGGGCCGGACAGCTGGGCGACGAATGAAAATCACCGCCGATACGAACGTACTCGCGCGGGCGATCCTGCAAGACGATCCCGCCCAGTGCCAAACAGCCCGAAAGCTGCTCAAGGGCGCGACCTTGATCGCGGTGTCGCTGCCATCTCTGTGCGAGCTGGTTTGGATATTGCAGCAAGGAGCCAAACTGGAGAAGCAGGATGTGGCCGCTGCGATCCGAGCTCTACTCGACGCTGGGAACGTGGTTATGAATCGCCAAGCAGTAGAGGCCGGGCTGGCGCTGTTGGAAGCCGGAGGTGATTTCGCCGACGGGATCATGGCGTACGAGGGACGTTGGCTGGGCGGCGAAACCTTCGTGTCGTTTGACAAGAAGGCTGTAAAACTGCTTTCGGAGCAAGGGGAAGCCACGGAACTCCTGTCTTAGAAGCTCCACTAAGTCCTAATATCGTTTAAGTTGGCCATAGCCATCGACGCCGACCACTGCGCCATTGCCGGCATTGAACCGGATTACATTTTGAGATCCGCCGAACGCCGCATCGTCAATAAAGTCGCCGTGCGCGCCGACCTCTCCCATCACTCAAATCGCATGCGGAGACAACTTTCACGCGCGTAGCGACAGCTCAATGAAGCAGTGCTTGCTCAAATATGACATGAACCTCCTCTTGTTGATAGAGCGGCAAGAAATCGGCGGTGTTATGCGTTACAAGGATGTAGCCATCGTCGACTGCTTGTCGTGCGACACTACGGTCGGCCTGTCCGGACATGCCCAACCACGGAACGCAGGTTGATTCTTCGGCCCACGCTCACGAGCGATGGTGGCGAGCGTGGGACTGAGACATTCGTCGATGAGCAGCTTCAGTCTCAGTTAATCTGGTTTATTCTGGTAAATAATCGGGGCTTGCCCCGATTTGCACGTCGGCATCGGAGGTACACGTCCCACCGGTCGATAGAGCCCGCTCGCGGATTGCGACCCGGTGTCTGATTTGTTGACGGAAAGAAATCGGAACAAAGCCAGCCAGGGCGGGTTCCTCTTCGAATGCGTAGTCCCCCAGAACTTCGGTAGAGGATAGACCGATGACGATTGTCGATGAATATCGTGAGCTGAAGCTGCAGCCGCGCAAATCCGACCAGGGGCTTGAGATTTTTCGGGGTAAGAAGCCGGTGGTGGTGATTTTCAGCGATCTAGCCCGGGAAGCAGGTCGTGAGCAGGAGCGTCTGATCCTTGAAGATCGCAAGGGGCTCAAAGAAGCTGACCTTGCGGTGGTGCGCGTGCACGACGGCAAGGTGACGCCTTTATTTGGCGCCGTGAGTGGATTGCGTTCAAAAGTCTTTCGTTCCCAACTTGGCGCCAATTCAGTGGTGGACTTTTGCATCGTATTGGTCAGCAAGGAGGGTAAGGCGTTGTTTCGGTCTACAAAACCGGTAAGCAGTGCGGTTCTCCTTACCCTCCTATAGAGATCCCTCGGCGGCTAAGGGTACCCATCGACAAGTGATCAAGCCGCTGGCGTGCATGTCCGACGGAGCGCCTTTGGGGTATGCGAACCCCGCCCGGGAACGCAATTGCAGGTCAAGCTTGGACACGATTTCATAATCTCGGATAGTGAGTGCCCTGGCCTGTTGAAGTAATCGTGCCACTCAGTTCAAGCAGCGTTTGTTTGTCGAAGTGGTTGTCACCGACATCCAGTCAGTCCTTTGTCACCCGTCTTGAGCGCGGGCAGCGACAGGTTAATGTGATCGAGTTTCTGGAACTCGCTGAGATACTGGGCTTCGATCCGGTTCAAGCTGTGCGCACCATCGTCACCGCATAAAAGGCCCTAACCTTATTGTGCTATCGTGTTGGCCCCTATGCTCTGATCTCCTGCCTTTGGAATACGACATAGGCGATTGTGTAGACGAGCAGCATGGCGGCGATTAGCCCGGAAAATTGCGGCCAGATAAGCAGGATGCTTTGATCGAAGGGCAATGGTGCACCAATCAAGGCTCCCTGAAGCTGGCTGACGAAAATAAGTCCCAACGCCCTGGTCGCGGGATTGAGAAGCGCAAGCGTCGCCTCGCCGAACAGCGTGTTGGGAGATAGTCGCGCAATGGCGTGGGCGATTTCCGCCTGATGCACCGCCGTCGTCGGATCGAACGGATCGACGGGCGCTAGGGTACCAGCCACGAGTGGGCCGATCATGCTCCAGAAGATCGTGAAGACGAGCCAGAGCGTCAAACCCGCCAGCGCAGAGGTCGCAGGCGCCCGGAACAGCGTCGAAAACAGCATCGAGATTGCCAGCCAGACACCGGCATAGGCAAGCGATGCGATTAGGAAGGCCAGGCCGCGCATGATTTCCTCCGCCGATGGCGGCAGGCCGAGCATGAGAATGCCCATGCCGGTCACGAGCAGCCAGAGTGTTAAGAGGCAGATCCCAATGACCAGAAGCCCACCGATGAACTTTCCGGCGAGCAGGGCATCGCGATAGATCGGCTGCGACAGGATGCGGCTCATCGTCCGGCGATTGTATTCACCGTTGATGGCGTCGAATCCAAGTGCAATTGCCACCAGCGGCAAGAGGAAGCCCAGGAAGGCGACGAAGGATGGGAGCGGTTCGCGGGCCGTCGTGAAGATGCGAAGGAAGAGAAACTGATCTTCGCTCAGCGCATTCTTGATCTCGCCGATCGCCGCGTAGATCGAGCCGAACGCAGTCAGGAGCACGAGCAGCATCACGAGATGCATGCGCGGACTCGTCATGTGATCGGCAGCCTCTTTCATGGCAACCGTCGATAGACCGGAAAATGGGGAACCTTCACGCCGCATGATCCACCTGTTCAAAATAGCGCACATAGACTTCATCAAGGCTTGAGCGATCCATTGACAATCGCTTGAGACGACCGTCGGCAGCAACGATCCTGTTCGCGATTTCGGCGCGAATATCGATCTCCGCGTCGACGCGGGTGACATCAGATGCGATGGCCGTCACCCGCGTAATCTGTGGAATTTCCGCTAGTATTTTGGCAGCATCACACCCGTCCGCTTCGACCTCGATGATGTACGAACCACCCAGAACCTGGCTGGCGAGATCCGTAACACGGCCAACTAACCCGATCCTACCGCGATGGAACAAAGCCACCCGGGAACAGATAGCCTGGACCATCGATAGAAGGTGCGAGGACAGTACGATCGTCATGCCTTCGCCAGCGAGCTGCACGATGAGGTCGAGCAACTCCTGGGTCGATTGCGGATCGAGACCGGATGTTGGTTCATCGAGAATGGCCAGTTCACTTCCCTTGGCCAGAAGATCGGCAATACCGAGCCGCTGTCGCATGCCGCGGGAAAACGTCGATACGCGTCGATCGGCAACCTCGGTGAGGCGCACGCGCGCCAAGGCGCTCGCAATGCGCTCTTTTGCGTCGGCGATACCGGCGAGGCGCATCGTGTAACGCAGGTTCTCCCACGCGCTCATGCTGTCGTAGAAGCCGACGGCATCGGGCAAGTAGCCGACCCTGCGCTTGACCTCCAGCGGCTCTCGCAAGGGGTCGTGACCCAGCACACGCACGCTACCACCGTCGGGTTCGGTCAGGCCGAGCAGAAGCAGGATCGTCGTCGTCTTGCCGGAGCCGTTCGGCCCGAGCAGGCCGAAGATCTCTCCCTTGTTAACGACCAGGTCGAGCCCTTCGACGGCGACTAAGCGGCCGTAATGTTTAGTGAGGCCCACAGCCTCGATGACCGGCGCACTCATCTGCGTCCATACCTTGTCACGGCCATGGCGAGTACGATCACGGCGGCGCCGATGACGCCGAGGCCTGCAGCGCCCCAGATGGTTGACGTCGTCACGGTGACACGGAAGTCCGCATTGTCGGATGCGCCGTTACCATCTGCCCTTATGCTGACCATGTAATCGCCAGCAATCGCGTTGTTCGATGGCGTCATGTGGACGGCGACGGTCTGCTGTGCTCCGGGTGCGATGACATCGAGCGCCTTCGGGTCGAGCTCAACATTCCAGCCACTGGGAGCGCTTGCGGAAAGCTTGACATCGTTGGCAGGCGCCGTGCCGGAATTGTTGATGGTGAAGTTGAAGACCTGTTCCCTGCCGGCCACCGCCCTGCCGGAAAGCCGGCCATCCGGGCCTGATAGAGATATCGACGGTTCACCGGTGACATCGAGCACCAGCTGCGTCTTGCCCTCTACCTTCGGGCTGGATGCTTCAACCATGACCGGATACTTGCCGGCCGCAACATTCTGCGGCGGCTTGACTGAAACCTCTACGGTCTTGGTTTCGCCGGGCTTGAAGGGAAGGCTGGTCAGCTCCTGGCTGCCATATTGCTCTTTGAATGTAGCGGCAAAGCCGGACGGAGCGTCCGACACAAGATTGAGGGTCTGGTTCTCCTGGCTGTCGTTCTTGATGGCGACATCGAAGTCGAAATTCGAATGCGGCGTTCCTCGTAGCGCCGGCAAACTCGGGGTCAGCGTCACCTTGTCCGGTTCCGCGGCAGCCAGTGTCATGGAAATCGGCAATTGCAGAGCTTCATTCGTATCGGATGTGCCGCGAACGGTGAAATTATAGGTTCCCGGCTTGGTGTTTTCGGGCGCGGTAACCTTCAGGGTCAGCCTCTGGCTGTCGTCGGCGCCGACGATCGCCGCACTGACCGGCCTGCCGCCGCCATCCAGTTCCCATCTCCAGTTCTCCGGGAGGCCGTTGACGGAAAAGGCAACGCGCGCCGGAGGCAAGTTGGAATTGGAAAGGGTCAAGGGCAGGCTGGTGTCCTCACCGATACGCTCGGTCAGAACCGGAAAATCCGTCGTCAGCCACAAGCCTGTGGGCTTGGTTGACGCCGTCTGCGCCGAGACCACGGAGGCATACGAAACCATCCCGCCGGCAAGCACTAAGGCCGGCAGGAAATGACGAAAGCGACTCATCGCATCACTCCCAAATCAATAATGGCACGCTGGCTCGGCTGTTATTGACGCGCCGAGACGCTGAAACGATCCGGCGCAATTGTGACAACAATCGGGCAACGACATTAAATCTTCTTAATGTGATGGCTCGCTGCCAGCGAGCTTCTGACAGGTCGTGACAACTCTGAAGGGGAGCTATGGTTTGGAGGCGGCCCCAGCAAACCAAGCGGAAAATTGCAAATATATCTATGAGAAACAGATATTTAATTTACAATCCGTGAATTGGGAATATCGCTTGATTGGTTGGCTGATGGGTTCGGAATAGCACGTGTTCGCAGGCAGCTGCCTGACCGCTTTCTTCTCGCACTTTGTATCATACCATGATATTTTGAACTCAAGTGATTTTTAGTGATTCTGAATAGGGGATGAATATATGGAAAATTTCGGGGATCTTGTGACGCTATTTCATTGCTTCGGCCGGGTGGTGAGACGTGGATAGCGATGCCGATCGCACGTGGGCGCATAAAGGGTAGCAAATCTGCGATAGAGGGCGGGGTAAGGAAAAATGCAACGTGTGCTGATTGTTGAGGATGATCCGCTCATCGCAATCGATCTCCAGCATATGATACATGATCTGGGATATGTGACGTCCGGAATAGCCAACAGCTTCGATAGCGCAAAACGGCTGGCGCCACATTCGGATCTCGCCCTTGTCGATGTTAACCTCGTAGACGGCGCGACCGGGCCGCGCATCGGGCAGTTTCTGGCCGGCGAATTCGGTATCTCCGTCGTCATGGTGACGGCCAATCCGGAGGTTGTTGCCGATGGCATTTTTGGGGTGATCGGCGTCATCTCCAAGCCCGCGCAACCGGCGACAATCAAGCAGGTGCTGGGGTTTATGTCGACTTACAAGCATCAACTTGTAGCTCATCCCCCAGCACTACGCCTGTTTACGTCCGACAGACGCGGCCAGCTTTAGGAAGGCCAGCATCATGGATGCGACGCGCGAATCTCTCAGCCTTCTTTCATTGCGCCTTGAGCAGTTGCTGCAACATCATGGGATTCCGGATGGACACGATCAGATGGAAATCGCCAGGGCTGGCGAGCTGCCGGCCGAGTTGCAGCACAGGCTGTCCAGTCTCCTCGAAAACATGGCTGAACTCAAAGGGTTGATCGAAGCCGGGCGGGATGCACGCCGCGGCAAATCGCTCTCCCCGGCCGTGATGAATGCTGCGCACATCATGATGGAGGAAGTCTGCCGCGCGCTGGAGGACCGCAAGGTGAAACAATAGTGTGCTTCGGGCCATCTTGCGTCATGGACTGCGCTCTGGTGCCGGCCGCGGTTGGACCCGTTCGGCCAAGAGCGGATTTGGCGCTGATCAATCGGATCGCGACAGGCGCCGAAGCCGCCTTAAGGATTCAACCAGCAGTTCCTCATTCTCGAACATGCCTTTCAGATGGATCGCCGCTAATCGCTCAAGCAACTCTTCGCCAATCTCAGTGAGGCCGATCAAGACGCTGCGCTTGTCTTCCGCGGACGGTATGCGGATCGCGAGGCCTGCGGCCTCCAGCCGGTTTACCAGCTGAACCGCGCCGTTGTGTTGCAACAGCATCTGTTCGGCGAGCTCCCGCATCATGACCCGGCCCGTCGGGGCAACCTTGATCACCAGCAAGGCCTGATATTGCTGCGACGTCACGCCCACTTCGGAAAGTGCTGCCTCGCTGAAGGAAAGAAACCGCCTCATGGCAAGCCGCACGCCGGCAAGACCTTGATATACGTCGGGATCCAGAGGCTCGTTCACCTCGAATACCCGTTTATGAGATCGTCTTGGCCGCTTGTCGGAGCGCATGCGCATTCTTTCCTATATATGTCTCGAGACGATATATTTTACGCACACCACGACTGGCAAGCGCGCACGGTAGCCGTGATATTCAACCTGCATGTCGCTGCTGCCCGTCAAGCGTGGACAAGGCGATATCGCTTGGCTTCGTCTTCAGTCTCCTCAATCGGGTAACGTTGCGTCCTGATTGCTCTGATCCGAATTCGGCACGTCAATAAAGTCTCGTATTTTATATCACTTCGTGACATATAGCACCTGCAGTTGCCGCTTCCATATTTCCTTGAGCAAATGATGTCATCGCACTTCCGCAGACCGAAATTAATCCGTCGTTCCCGTGTCATCTGGGGCTCTTTCAATCTCTGGCGGCCGCGTTTGGTCTTCTGGACGGGCGCATTGGCGATCGGCGTGATCAGCGTCGGCTTTGCCAAGCTTGCCGATCTGGCGCAGCGCGCCTTTACCGGTGTGACTCAATCGGGTGAATGGATGTGGCTGCTGCCGCTGCTGCTGACGCCGCTCGGCTTCGTGCTATCAGCCTATCTCGCCGCGACCCTGTTTCCCAATTCGCAAGGGAGCGGCATTCCGCAGGCGATCGCTGCGCGGCATCTGCATCATGACGAGGATCGCACGAAGCTGCTCTCGCTGCGGCTGGCTTTCGGCAAGATCGTGCTGACCATATTGGGGCTTCTGAGCGGCGCCTCCATCGGCCGCGAGGGGCCGACGGTGCAGGTCGGTGCCTCATTCATGCTGGCGGTTGCCCGCTTCGGTGGCATGGCGCAGGCAAAGGGGCTTATCCTTGCAGGTTCCGCCGCCGGTATCGCCGCCGCCTTCAACACACCGCTTGCCGGCATCGTCTTTGCCATCGAGGAGATGAGCCGCACCTATGAATCCCGCGCCAATGGCCTCGTTCTGACCGCCGTCATTCTTTCCGGCCTTGCCGCACTCGGCCTTTCCGGCAGCTACAACTATTTCGGCACGGCCGATGCCGCCCCAATGATGTTTCGGGATTGGATCGTCATGCTGATCTGTGGTGTCGGCGGCGGCGCGCTCGGCGCTACCTTCAGCGGGCTGGCACTCTATGCCGGCATCCGCATCCGCCGCTGGGCACAGCCGCAGCCGCTCAAGCGCATGCTGATCCTTGCCGGCCTCTGCGGCGTTGTCGTTGCCGCCATCGGCGTGCTCTCCGGCGGCCAGACCTTCGGCACCGGCTACGAGCAGGCCCGCAGCGCGGTCGAAGGGCATGCCCTGCCCGCACTCTTCTTCCTCGAAAAACTGCTGGCGAGCTTCCTGTCGATGATCTCGGGCATTCCCGGCGGCATCTTTGCGCCGTCGCTTGCCGTAGGCGCCGGTTTCGGCAGCACGGTCGGCACGCTGGTCGGCGGCGGTGTGGCGCTTGCAGCAATTCTCGGCATGGCAGGCTATTTCGCCGGCGTGGTTCAGGCGCCGATGACCGCCTTCGTCATCATCCTGGAAATGACCGGCGACCATCAGGCCGTCATCCCGATCATGGCAGTGTCGATGATCGGCTATGTGACGTCGCGGCTGCTGTCGCGCGAGCCGCTCTATCACGGCCTGTCGCGCGTCTTCATCGCAGCGGCGATCCGCGCCCGGCGTAGCACGGAAAGAAATATGTCCCACACCTAGTTGGCTCGGAAGGGGCTGTCGAGCAAGGCCCTGCAAACGACAAGTGTCAACGCACCTCGGGAATGGAGCTCAACGATATGACCTCATTCTGGACTGCAACCGTGATCTGCCCAGTCGCTGCGATCTCGTTGCACGTTGAAGCGCCCCAGCCGACTTTCGTTTCGGATCAACCGCTCGATTGCGTGGATGTCGTCGAGAAGGTTCTGATCAAAACAAAAGGCCGGCTCCTGTCCTTTCGCTCAACCAAGGATAAATGCATAGTTATCTTTCTCCTGGATAAGGCAGGAGAGCGTCCCGAAAAAGTTATCGTAAAGGTCGATAGAAACAAGATTTTCGATGACAAGATCGAATAGTCTTACGCCCTGTGAAGAAGCAATCATAGATTGTCGTCTTCGCGCAACTTAGCATATCTCGTTCTGAAGATGAAACTGAAAATACAATATTAAAGCCCTCAGCGGCTTTCAGTTGATGGTTTTGTTCAATGGAAGTGGATGATCGTTCATGACAGGCAAGATCACGCGCAGAATAATGTTTTTAGTATGCGCGTTTCTCATCGTGCTGACTGCACTTGGTCTTCTGATGCGATTCTATGGCCCGATGGCAGAAAGTCATCAAAAATACGGCGAGATCACCAAGGTCTAGGGTGATCTCGTTAATCGCCCCGTCGGCAGCAGACCGATTTGGGGCCGTTTCTTGCGTGTTTGGATTCTCGGTGCGCCAGCTTAATGCGAGCCCGTCGGCTCGGAGCCCAGACCTGCGTGACATGATAGCGATCGAGGTCTGGGCTCCGTTAGATGCACGGGCGTAGCGGATCATGTTTGTGCCGGCCTAAGTGAGGCAAACGCCACAATCAGCCCCCGGGCAGTTGTCCAGTGAGAGAAATTACTAGACGTCAATTGCAGGCGCTGATCCGTTTCAACGCGGCGGTGATGCCTGAGAGGGAATAAGAATAGCTGGTGGCGGTTCCCCGCTTCGAAGTGGCATGCAGTTCCAATTTGTCGCCCGACTTC
Source organism: Rhizobium sp. P28RR-XV (assembly GCF_012641385.1). NCBI lineage: Bacteria > Pseudomonadati > Pseudomonadota > Alphaproteobacteria > Hyphomicrobiales > Rhizobiaceae > Rhizobium > Rhizobium sp. P28RR-XV. Next base: position 12,525 of record NZ_JABAIG010000024.1, on the reverse strand, counting down.
AGCGCCTGGATCATGGACGGCTGGTCAGCTTCGTTCTGAACCCAGCCGTGCCTGTCCTGGGTGAACATCGCAAAGGCTTTGCCGCCAATCACGGCCGTCATTGGCGCACCTTGCCTGAGATCGTAACCCGCCATTGCCTCCGGGACGTAGTCCTTTCCCGGTGAATGCGCGATCATGAAGAAATTGTCGCCATGATCCACATTGGCGGGCATCTGGACCGTCGGCGTCGACAGGATATAGCAACTCGTATCGCCACCTGATTTATACGAAAACGCACCCCATGCTCCGAACTGATCGAGCCGAACGGGCGGTGCGGCGTGCGCTGCTGTGATTGCGGACATGGTGAACACGAGGGAGGCTGCAAGAATTTTGACAGTCATCGTTTCCTATCATTTCCTCTGTTAAGGAGGTCCGGCCCGAGCTAGCACGCGCATATCCGGTGCGTGGCTCGCCGCGGATAATTTCCTTCAAGATTGATTTGGACCCGATCCGCCGAAGCGAATCGGTGGCTTTTCATAGCTCGGATTTTATGTCATGTCATGATATATATGCATGCCGATGATCCACCTATCAGCACCCAGGTTTGCATCGGCCTCGAAACGACAAACCGCGCAGTCCACCAAAAGGCACGCCCCATGGTCGAAGCAGAGAATCCGGACCTTGATTATGGAAAGGCTGTTCAGCCGACCGACAATGCCCTTATCCGACGCGTTTCAAAGAATGGTGAGCGGGAGCATAGCGAAGACTTGCCGTTGAGCTTGCTTCTGCTGTCGGCTCTGGCACTCGGCCTCGGCATCGTGACAGGGTTGGGGGCGGTCCTCTTTCGCGATTTGATCGCGCTTCTGCACAACCTGTTCTTCAACGGCACTTTATCAATCGTCTATGATGCAAACGTCTTCACCGCACCCAGCCGATGGGGTGTATTCGTTATTGGCGCGCCGGTCGTTGGGGGAATTGTCGTAACATTTCTCGTCAGCAACTTCGCACCTGAGGCCAAGGGACACGGCGTTCCGGAGGTCATGAACGCCATTTATCATCACGAAGGCCGGATCCGGCCGATTGTCGCTGTTGTGAAATCGCTAGCCTCTGCGGTCGCGATTGGAAGTGGCTCGTCGGTCGGCCGCGAAGGCCCCATCATCCAAATCGGCTCAGCACTGGGATCGACCCTTGGGCAGATCATTCGCATGCCGATCGGCCAGCGCATCGTCATGGTTGCGGCGGGCGCCGGCGCGGGTATCGCGGCAACGTTCAATACACCGATCGGCGGCGTCATGTTTGCCATCGAGCTGATGATGCCGGAAGTCAGCGTCAGCACCTTTCTGCCGGTAGCAATCGCCACGGGAGCCGCAACGTTCGTCGGGCGTTGGTTTATCGGTCAGCAGCCCGCGTTTCTGGTTCCGCCCTTGCAGGCGCTGACGACGGACGCAAGCGCGATTGTTCTGCTGGTTTTATATACTGCGCTAGGCGGATTGACCGGCGTCGCGGCCGCAGCCTTCATTCGCGGCCTGCATTTGGCCGAAGACTGTTTCGACAGAATCCCGGGCCGCTACACGCGCCATATCCTCGGTATGTGGATTCTCGGCCTTCTCATGTACGTTCTCTTTGACTCGCTCGGCGAATACTATGTCGATGGTGTTGGGTACGCGACGATCGAGAGCATTCTGGTTGGGCACATGACATCTCTGTCGCTCCTGGCCTTGCTGTTCGCATGCAAGCTGATCGCGACATCAACCAGTCTGGGTGCGGGGTCTTCCGGTGGCATCTTCTCGCCATCGCTCTTCATGGGCGCAACGATCGGCGGCGGCTTCGCGGCTCTCGTTCAGATGCTCGGAATTCCGCTTCCGGTCAGCATCCCGGCGTTTGCCATGGTCGGCATGGGCGCGATGGTCGGCGGCGGCACCGGTGCGGTGATGACCGCCATCACCATGACATTCGAGATGACCCGGGAATATGACATCGTCATGCCGATGATCCTTGCGGTTGCCACGAGCGTCGGTGTCCGGCGGCTGCTTTCTCGAGAGAACATCTACACGCTTAAGCTGGTCCGCCGGGGACAGCCGATACCCAAGGCACTGCATGCCAACATGTTTCTCGTGCGTCATGCCCGCGAAGTGATGGACAGCGATATTCTGGTCTTGCAAGCCGAGCAAAGTTTCGATGAGTTCCTGCGCCAGCACGAGGATGAGGGGCGTCTTCGCCACGTCGTGGTCATCAAGGGCGGCCATGTGTTTGGTGTCATACGCATCAATACGGGATTACGACGCGGCCTGGAGGAGCGGCATACGGGCGTAAGCCTCGGCGACATCGCAAGCCGCGATTTTACCATCGTCGGGACCGAAATGATCGCCTCCGAGGTTATTCAGCGCATATGGCGCAGGAACGCGTTCATGGCCGTGGTTGTTGGTGGACACGGGGTCCCGCGAGAAGCCGACGTCGTTGGCGTTATTACCAGAGAACACGTCGCCAATTCGGTGGCTGACGGTCTCAAGATCTATCCCAGATGAAGCAGTGATCGTTGACTTTCCGTGCGGGCTTGAGCCGACTATTCGACCAACGAAGGAGACGACACGTTATTCCTTGCCGAATAGCCAGGTTGCCCGCTGACATGGGCGACGAAGATAGCGAAAGCTGCGATTGAGCAAAGCAAAATGACGATAGGCACAACGACCGTCTTTAAAAGGGCCATCACGGAGGGCGTTGTTTCCGGATTGCTTCCTATGACATTGGCATTGGTCTGAACTTTCGATGAACTACGCAATTCCGGTAGGCGGGAGTTCGCCTCACGGCCGGCAGCCTCAACGCGCCGTCGTCTGGATCGCGCTTTTATCGGTTTGAAGTGCACCACCTCAGCCATGTTCAAATACCCAGGGGTTGACAAGGATCCGAGGAGTTCGGATTGCAAACGTCGGCCGGCCAGTCGTTGAGCTGATCAGTTGCAGCCGCCCTGATCATGGGCGCGGGCAGCTCTTATCCGGTTCGCGCGGCAGTGGTTCGAGACGACAGATCCGTCGGCCTCGTCTCGTCAGAGTCCATCACCGATCCAACGGAACCGAAGACGCGAGCATCACCGCCCTCGTTTCTCAGAACTCCACCGACAATGCCATAGACCACGACGATTGCGCCGGGTTCGACAATGAGATCATGGCAAATCGTCCCGTGAAGTTCGAATGTCCGTCCCCTTGGGACCGTGAGACTTCCGGTGACTATTCCGTAAAACCGCACATCACGATCAAGCCGTATTGAACCATCAATTCTCGCATCAAGTCGTTCCACCAGAAACTCCTCCGTGGTTAAGCGCCCCGTCTTTCACTGGCCGGACCGACCGCTCTTCCTTCCGCTCCTCTCCATAATATATGTCATAGTATGATATAAATTGAAAGGGCCACGCTGATAGTCGGTTGAAATCGACGCGACTTGATTGTCTCGCCTTGCGCTGCGTTGTCGCCGGCGAAGAAAGCTGGCATGGCATCCTATCGGACAAGCCGCTTTGGAGTTCTGGATTCGGATGATTTTTATTCCTTGCGGATTGTGATCGATCTGTACGAAGTATATCATGACGTGATATAAATTGCCTCTCACCTCGCAGTGTGGACAGGTTTGCTACCGATGGCGCCAAAGCAAAAGACGAATGCAATAGCGGCGCTTTTCGATGACCGTGCCAGTGCAAACGAGGCGATTGAGCGTCTGGTTTCCGTTGGCATCTCTCCGACAAAGATCGAGGTGCTGACGGGAGCCGATGCCATAGCGTTCGCGACCAGTGAGGAGAACGGATTCTGGCACAAGCTCGCGACATTGCTTTTCGAGGACGACGACAGGAGCGCTCTCTTGCGAGACTTACGTCACGGCAGCCACCTTCTTGTTCTCAGCGATCTCGAACTCGATGAAGATGACCTTGCTCTCGATGTTCTCGACAATGACGATCTTTGGGATGCCCGGAACAGCCGTTTCGAGAAATGAATTTCCATTGCCAATAGATGGATGCGGAGGGGGCTTATCAATCGTTAGCGGATATTCGGTCGTGCCACATAACAACGACAATTTGCTTTCTCGAACGCCACTCTTGGCAAGCAAGACAGCTTCGTATCGGCTCATCCAACCTGCCCTGGCGGTATTCGATAGCCCACGGCCTTCCGAGAAGCGCCCATGTCGATCACCAATCTCTTGCGCTTGGCGGCCGAACTGCCGCTGCGCGGCTGGAACTGGGTATTACCCGCGTCCGTTTGCCGAAGTTAAGCGCAAGGAGGAGGAGCTTTGTCTTGTGCCCCCAAGGAACTTATCCGCCGATTGGCATCTTGAAGCCGGTTGCCGAGAATGTTTGGATTGTGGATGGTCCGCTCATTCGATTTGGCATGCCATGGCCGAAGATGTCATTCCCGACGCGAATGACTGTGATGAGGCTTGCCGATGGACTCTTCCTTCATTCGCCGACGGCTCTATCCCTCCACCTAAAGAAGGAATTGGAAGCTTTGGGCTCTCCGCGCTGGATCGTAGGACCGAACCGCATTCACTATTGGTGGATCCCCGATTGGAGAGATGCCTATCCGAGCGCGCAGATCTATCTTGCTCCCTATATCCATGAACAGTCCAAGGGGCGCATCAATTTTACCGCACATGCACTGTCATCGACGAACGGCTACCCCTGGGATCAGGAACTCATCACCCTGCCCATTGAAGGCAGCTTCATGACTGAGATCGAATTTTTCCATCGTGCTAGCCGTACATTGGTGCTGACTGACCTGATCGAAAATTTTGAACTCTGTCGGCTCAATGGCTCTCTCATGCGCTGGCTGACATGGCTCGGCGGTGTGCAGGATCCGCATGGCAGCATGCCCAGAGACATGAGAATGACATTTCTGCGAAACCGCAGGCGGCTCAAAACTGCTGTAGAACAGATGATCGAGTGGAATCCGGAGCGTATTATCCTGGCGCACGGGCGCTGGTACGAGGCTGACGGCGCCCAGGAACTGCGCCGCGCATTTGCTTGGTTGCTTGGATAGCGTCGCACCTTGCTCTACATGAGGCGCTGGAGGCTCACCCATTTACCAAACGTTTTTTGTTTCTATTGGAGCCCTCGCCTCTCGAAATGGTTGGCGAAACGCTCTCCTTGAATCGCCCGAACGTCACCTGAATGGCAGTCCGTCGCGAGGCGTTATGCGTGGGTGGGTGCCTTTGCCGCATTGCCCACATCTTCTCCATATGCGGCGGAAAAGACCACACAAAATTTGGCCAGCAGAAAAACCAAGCGAGGCCGGAAATGTTGCCGGCCGCATGAAGCACCCGACAACATCGCGATGGATTAGTGCAGAGAAGCACTGGCGGCGGCCCGCTCATCCTTGTCATGTAGTGCGAAGCGGTCGACCATGTCTGCGCTCGCGTCGTTGAAGCCAAGCACCCGCACATCTACATCGGCGCGGCGGAACTTGATAACCACCTTGTCGAGAGCGCCGACTGCGGTGATATCCCAAAGATGCGCCTTGCTGACATCGATGATCACCTTCCTTGCCGTATCCCCGAATTCAAAGGCACCGATAAAGCTTTCAGCCGAGGCGAAGAAAATCTGTCCTTCGACGCTGTAGGTCACAAGACCGCTCACGGGATCCTCAAGCCGCCTCACGCTAAAGAGCCGTGCCACCTTACGGGCAAAGAAGATGCCGGACAGCAGCACTCCCACCACGACGCCCTTGGAGAGATCCTGCGTGGCAAGCACGGTCGCAACCGTCGCCAGCATGACGACCGATGAGGTGCCGGGATGCCGCTTGATATCTATGATCGACTTCCACGAGAATGTGCCGATCGACACCATGATCATCACCGCAACGAGGGCTGCCACCGGCACGATGCGCAGGATATCGTCGAGCACGAGTAGCAGCACCAGCAGGAAGGCACCGGCGACGAAGGTCGAAAGCCGCCCGCGGCCGCCTGAGGTCACGTTGATGACCGATTGGCCGATCATCGCACAGCCGCCCATGCCGCCGAAGAAAGCCGAGACGATATTGCCGGCCCCCTGCCCCACACATTCCTGGCTCTTGTTGCTCGGCGTATCGGTCAAGTCATCCACGATCTGCGCCGTCAGAAGCGATTCCAGCAGGCCAACGGCCGCAAGCGCCACCGCATAGGGGAAGATGATCTTGAGCGTGTCGAATGTTAACGGTATGGCCGGAAACGCAAAGGGCGGCAGCGACGTCGGCATCTCGCCGAGATCGGCGACCGTATGCACATGAATGCCGAAGCCGAGCGTCACGCAAGTGACGACGACGATCGCCACCAGCGGCGACGGGATGGCTTTGGTAACGTACGGGAAGAGATAGATCACCGCCAGCGCAATGGCGATCAGCAGATATGTGATCTCGGGCACGCCGATCAGCTGCGGCAACTGCGCAATGAAGATTAGGATCGCCAGCGAATTGACGAAGCCGGTCATCACCGATCGTGACACGAACCGCATCAGCCGCCCGAGCTTCAGCATCCCGGCAATGATCTGCAGCACGCCCATGAGAATGGTTGCGGCAAAGAGGTATTGTATGCCGTGATCGCGCACGAGAGGCCCCATGAGCACGGCGGTCGATGCTGTCGCCGCCGAGATCATAGCCGGCCGGCCGCCGCAAATTGCCGTCACGCACGCAATAGCGACAGATGCGAACAGTCCGACCTTAGGATCGACACCAGCAATCACTGAGAAGCCGACGGCCTCCGGAATCAGCGCCAGCGCCACGACAATACCCGAAAGAATATCGGCACGAATGTTGGAGAACCACTCGTGATGGTAGTTTGAAAGAGATCGCATTGGAGAAATTTCACAGTTGAATGCAACGACCGGAGGGCCGGCCCTGGGAGGTAAGGTTGCGTTGCTGTGTTGTCTAGCGGATCGGCGGCCAGAAGAGCCACCCGGGGTCTCACCGGGTCCTTGTGGATGCTTGTTCGTATCCGACAAAATGATGCGGCGCAATACAGTATTGCGTACAATGTACTCCAACCCAGTTCTCGGCAGCAGCGTCGATCTCGTCACGAGAACCGGCAAACCCTGAAGCAGATCGTCAAGGAGGTGGAAAAAATCGGCCGCGACATGCGAAAGGCCATCGGCGCTGCAAACCCTTCACTCTTCCGTCGGAGCGGGCAATCATTTAGTTCGGTGGCGGATAGGCGGGGATCGAAGTTACGCGACATGCCGGCTGGTCAGGCTTCTGGCAGCACGATCTGATCTGATCCACAGAGGATTTATAGATTGCATTCCAGCTGGTCTGCGTGATGCCGATATCCGGCGGCATTGCATGCGAGCCCGGAAAGCGACTTGCCCAATCATCGGCCCCCTCGGGAAAACGCCCAGTCATCTCGTCCGTCAGTTGTCGGCACGTTTCCGCGATACCGATCCGGTGACAGCCAAGGCACGTATTGTCGGTCGGATTGAGGGCCTGGGTTGGCCAACTGCTGAAACCTATCCGATGAGGGGAAGTAAGATCCACATGATAGTATGGGCCGAAGGGGTTCACGGGCATATGGTTCCAGACTTGGCCCACAAACGGAGAGAACATGAATGGGTCGTTGTCGTGGCAGCTTCCACAGCCGCCTTTGAACGTGGTCTCCGGCGTGTTCCAAAATTCGCTTGGAGGCTGGGATGTCGGAGACGGCACTTTCTCGCCGCTCACGGGTTGATTGGGCTTCCCTTCCGCCTGAAACCAGCAAGTAGCACCTGTTGTCGGGTTGTGAGCCACGATATCGATTTCATCGAACTCCATTTTGTCCGCCGGTCGAATGATCTTTTGCCGGCACATGACCGCGATCTGCATGGTCTTCGTTGATAGGGACAGGATGCGGGAGTTCGGCACGCATTGCCCATCAGACTCCGCTCCATTTGGAAGCAAGGCCGGCCGATCGCACGTCATGTTCTTCGTTGCCGGCACGCTCTTGCCATCGACGGTAATCGGCACAGGAACCCCATCGCTACAGGAGAATTCGGGGATATCCCCCACCTGCTTGCGGCATTCCGCACCATAAAGTTCCCTGGTCGAACCCGCGTCGGCCTGATCGGCCCGCGCATTGCCTGCCAGCAGCTGCCCGGCTGACAACAACAATAGAAGGGATAGACATTGGCGATTGAAAGGATAGCTAGCCATTGTGCGAACCTTCCTTTGCGAACATCGCTTCGGCTGTCTTGCGGATGGCGTCGTAATAACGGACATAGCCGGTACAGCGACAGATATGGGAACCGACGGCCTGTTCGATTGCCGCATCGAGATCGCTTGGCAAACTACCCAGCTGCCGCAGCCCATCCAGAAAGATTTGTGATGCTATGACAAAGCCGGGAGCGCAATAGCCACATTGAAACGAGAACTCCTGCAGAAATGCCTCCTGAATAGGAAGCAATCCTTCGTTTGGCGTGATGCCTTCGATCGTGGTGATCTCCGTGCCATCGACCATCGCCAGTGCGGTGGAGCAGCTGATGACCGGTGTCGCCGCTTCGGTGGGCGAGTGGATGGAAGCTACTGTGCAGGCACGACAGATGCCTATCCCGCAGCAGAATTTGGTTCCGGTTAGGCCGAGATCGTCGTGAAGGAAGTCGATCAGCCGATCGTCCGCGCGAGCCGAATCCACCTCATGAGCGATGCCGTTGACTTTGAAGGAAATCGTCATGCTCGCAGTCCCTCCAGAATTTTCGCCGGCGTAATCGGCAGGGATGTGTAACGACGGCCCAATGCGTCATGCAGGGCATTGGAAATCGCTGGTGCAACGGAGCACATCACCGCCTCCGCAATGCCGCGGCCTGCACCACGGTCGCCAGCACTCTCCGGCAATGTCACCAGCTCCTGCGCACGCTTGCCCGCCTCATAAGCCGTGTTTAATGGCACATCACTCCAACGGGGCACGTGATAGCGGTTCAGGTTCCAGGTTCCGTCAGCGGGTCCCGCCATGCCGTTCGGCATGTCTTCCATCAACGCATAGCCGATCGCCATCGCGATCCCACCCTGGCTTTGTCCGGAGACAAGCTGGGGCACGAGCAATCTGCCGGCGTTGAGGATAGAAAGGACGTTCTCGATCTTTACCGAGCCATTGGCCTTGTCCACCGTCAGCCCGATGACGTTTGCACAAGGTGCCCAAACATAACGGGAGTAGCGCTGTGCTATTGCGGGTGGCGGCTTCGTGTTCGTTCGACCGACAAACGTCGGATCCTTGGCGTTTGGCAAATAGAAGGACAAACCGTCGAGCTGCAAATGCATGCTGCCGCCCGGCCCTGCAAAGTCAGCCTCGACCCAACTTCCCTGAATGAACGCGTGCCCGAGCGCTCCCCTCGGCAGGCCCTTGCTGTAGATGAGTTTTGCAAGATCAGCCCACGTTATCGGCTCGGTCCCACCATTGACAAAGGCCAACCGCCCATTGTCCCATTTGACATCGTCGAGACCAAGATCCTGCAGCCCCCAGATTGCTGCAGCTGCGGGCAGAATACTGGCTTGCATGAAGGCAAGCGCCGTTTGCTGTACGGTGTGGACCTGATGGAGGCCAGTCAGACAGGCGGAAGAGGAACCAACGCCTTTGGCCGTCCAGTGCGGATTATTCCAATCGCTTCCATTGCTCTTGGTGGTCAGTCCGGTTTGACCGAACAGGAGATAGCCACCCATGTCGACGTCAGACGCATTCGCGCCGAGAATTGGCCCGATGACCACGCCCAACGTCGTTGCCGAACCATTTCCCATGTCGACGGCATCGGACTGGACCGTCAACTTACCGTCGGGATCAACCAGGACAGCTGCGACCATTCCGTCGCCAGACGTGCCATAAGCCTGCATGGACAACGCTATGCCCGTGCCGTAGGTCAGCCCGCGAGCGGCATAGTCAGCCTTGATTTTTTCCCGGTCTGCCCAGAGGGCATGAGCCTCCGCTCGATCGAGTATCTCCGCGAGGCGCAGTTCTTGATCGATCGGACCGCCGACGATGGTTCGGCCCCCGGTGTCGGTAATATTGGCGCGCCGCAACGCGATCGGATCCCAGCCTTTGAATGCCGCGATATCGTCGAGCGCCGTCTCGATCGCAAGAAAGGCTTCCGGGCCACCAAATCCGCGCTGAGAGCCGCCGGTAATATCCTGAGTGTGCTTTGACTGCGCGAAAACATTTGCCATCGGCAGTTCATAAGATCCACCTACGCAGAGCGCCGCCAGATTAGCAACATAAGGGGAGAGGTTGCGCAGCCCTCCTCCATTGAAATTCATTGTCGCTTCGACCAAGCGCAACTTCATGTCGGGTCCGGCAACCAACTCACCCTTGATCGCGGCGCCGGGACGCTTCAGGCCGTAGCGAAACTGTTCGAAACGATCATGGGCGAGCTTGACGGGAACTCCATCGGAGAATGCCGCGGTCAAAGCCAATAGTTGAGAGAAGGGCGAGCTGTCACGGCCACCAAAGCCGCCGCCGGGGTAGCAGCTGTGGAGTACGACCTCCTTGACGACAATGGGCGAGTCCGCACCGCTGAACATGGATGCAGCACTCGAGACATCGCCGTCCGGCGACTGTGTCCCGAGCACGAGAGACAGGCTTTGAGACTTGGTGTCATAATAGGCGAGCCCACTTTCCGGCTCCATGAACATCGGATCCATGGCTTGCGTGTCCACGGTGAAAGGCTGGCGGATCAGATCCGGATTCTGTGCCAGATATTGGTTGATCTTGTCGCGATAGGTGGGAACGTTCTGCTGATAGGTTGTTGGATCGGCTGTGGCATAGCTGAAGGTTTCGCTATCCTCGAAGTATTTTACATAGGTCGTTTGAGGCGACCACGGCGCGCCCATGCCCTGTGAAGACGCATCATCCAACGCGTACACCTGAAAGCTGGCGTCGTTGAATTGCATGTAGCGCTTTGCCGCCCGATAAGTCTCCCGCTTGTCGAACATGAGCAAGGCGACCGCCTGCCCGAGGAAATTCGGAACGTTGCCGGGCTTAACGATGACATCGAATTCTACCGACGAGGATCCCTTTGAGGCAAAGGCCTGGACAGACGCGGCAAGCGGCGTTTTAAAGAGCTCCGTCAGTCCCTTGTGTTGATCGATTGCCTCAGCCTCGACCTGCAGATCACGATACCGAGCCAACGGAGCAGACCTAACCGCTGATTTCAGCTGATTGCCGAGCACGACCCGTTTTGGCTTTGCATCATCAGGCAGGTAACTCAAATCCACATTCAGGAATTTGTGCTCGGTCGTCAGAGCCGGCAGATAGAGCGCGTACCACTGATCCCCTGCCCATCCCATATCGGCGGAATTGAAGTCCCGGGCAAACACCTTCTGGCCGGTCACCTTCGCGCGGCCGTCGATCCGCTCACTGGCCACGCCGGGAACAGGTGTCTGCACGCCTGTCGAATTGCTTGATGACTGACTGGCGGTGGCTCTCATTGGCGGCCCAAGGACGGTAACCGCTATAAGACCTGCCGCACCTTGCAGGAAACGGCGTCGCTTAATGGATGAACTTATATGAAGGTTTTGGAAAGTCGTATCGTTCATCGCGCACCTCTCGCCAATAAAGTGAAGAGACTTTGGGCACTTCAGCCGATCGGACTGCACGAAGACGAGGTGTAAGGGATACGAATGCCAACGACGCGTATCGTTGACATATGCTTTTGTATAAGTGCTTTTGTATAAGCACTTACGCTGCAGGAAACGCCACCCGGCAAGCGTGCAATCGAACTCGCCTCGACACCATATTTGCACCCATAAGTAAGTCAAGACGAATTGCGACATCAGCTGGCCATTTGACGGGTTTATGAACCTGGCGAACGCGATCATGCCGATGATCGGGGAATGACGCGCCAATATTCCACGACATGAGCTACGCTTGGCGTATCGCGGTAGGGACGCCCATTACTGGGCGCCCCCCCCCGCATAGATCCACGCGGGCGGGTTTCCCGCACGTGGCTCTTACCTTGGGTGTTTGACGGCGAAGCGTACATTTGGCCATGGATGAAGGATGCAAGGCTTGGGTAGGTAGTTGTTGGCTAACTGCACGATCCGTTCCCACGTGACGTCGGCCCTCTGACTGCGCCGCGGTAGGCATCGCCGCCAGAGACCAATCACCCGATACCGAAGCGCGGTGAGCGCCCGGATGTTCGTTGGAACCGCGAAGTAGGCGAAATGCCCGCCGACGATCTGCCTCAGCCATTTTCCCTGGTGGGAGATCGGCCAGTGCATCCGCCGCCGCAGGTCCGCCTTGATGTCCTTGAGCTTCGCCCGCATGCGGTCGCCTCGGGTCTTCCGCATAAGCTGGAAGTGCCCTTTGCGTGTTTTCCCGCAGATGAACGTGAACCCCAGGAAGGCGAAGGTCTCCGGTTTGCCGAGCCCGCGTTGCTTGCGGTTGACTGCAGCGAAGCGGCCAAACTCAATCAGGCGGGTCTTGTCCGGATGGAGCGACAGCATGAACTCCTCAAGCGTAAGCGCGAGTTTCTCCGCACCTTCTTTAGTTGAGTGAGCTTTGGCATGAGGTGTCCGCCTAAAAGAGGTGGACACCTAGTTATGAATGAAGGTCAAAAATTCGCCGTGCGGCTGGTTGGTCGGA